>NZ_JAVRBU020000013.1:0-289592 GCF_034531135.2 Nostoc sp. CmiVER01 | reverse complement strand
CGTTTATTGAATTCGGGTAGTCGTTTATTGAATTCGGGTAGTCGTTTATTGAATTCGGGTAGTCGTTTATTGAATTCAAGCAGTGGTTAAGGTGGAGCAAAACCCAGATTCAAAGAACAACTTCAGACTTGTGTGTACACCATAGTCTTTACAAGGGGAGCCACTGCGTTGGGCGGGCAATGCCTGACTTAAAGCAAGTGGCGTAAGGGTTAGGGTGGGGTAAACCATTATGGCAACCTCGAAATAATCGCCTCCCAGGTTTTAGCATTTGTCCAATAAGCACCGTGGGAACGGGGAAACGGTTGTCTGCTATCCACTACCACATCCTGCACTCTATCAGGAAAAATTCTATTACCCACGTAACTGAGAAAATCACGTAAATCGTAGATATTCAACCATTCCGGGAAGTACTCTGGCAATAACTGCCCATATTCTAAGCTGTAGAGGGCGTTAATCTCATATAAAAATGGTGCTTGGGAACCAACTGTTACCAATAATTCCACTTGAGACAACTGCTGCTGCACTAGCAAATCTACACAAGCGATGCCTCCCAAGCTATGGGCGATTAAAACCACTGGCGGTTCTGCTTGGGCAATTTGTTCTTGGATAAACGCCCTGATTTTTTCACCCCGCGTCTGATACAACAAAATATCACCAGGCATAGGCGAAATTTTATCAGTTAACTCAAGGCGGTTTCCTGTGATATAATTTGTTCCCATTGGTAACGCTAGTTCAACAAGTGGCTTTAATAACCAACCACCCAATCCTAATTCCGCGTCTGTCAAAGCTAGAGTCAGCAATTCCACAACTTTATCGCGCAATTGGGCATCAGTGAGTATGGGGGAAAATTTTTCTTGCAGTTCGCTAATAAACATTGCTTGAGCCACAACTGCTCTAGCTATTGGTGCATAATATTCACTCAAATCAAATTCGGAAACTGTGAGCAACGCGTGTTCATACGGTTCACTATGGATAACCGCCTCTCGTGCTGGCTCAAATACCTCTGCAATTCCTGCTTCTTGCAACTTAGCTTCCAGTTGAGATCCCGGAGTGAGACTGGCTACACGAGATTGTAAAACATCCCCTGGTTCTTCCCCAAAGGGATTTCCTGCCTCAACAGGTTTCAAAGACAACAGCCGTAATTCATACAAAGGATCGCGGTATAATTGCCCCCACAGTACAATCTCTGCCTCTTCTTCTTGAGATAAAGCCAGTGTCGCATCCTCTAAGGGTACTGATGCCCGATTATCATTGAACTTTGCACCTAATGCACCCCAAAGGCAGGGAGAAACTTTGATATCAGGACGTTGGGCGTGAATCTTTTGCTCAATTATCTGAAAGGTTTCGTTATATTCTCGTTCCCTAATGCCTGTGCCATGTACAAATATTACAGTGGTCAAGTCGCTTCGCTCCAATTAAAAATTAAAAATTATTAATTAAAAATTGCAAGATGCTCTCTACAAGAAGCTGCACGAACATGGGAGAGGTTTCCTTTTGCTTTCTACCTCTTTCATTCACTTGGTTTATTAAAAACTTCTAAAATCTGTCGGCAAATTTGTTTGAGCTTATCCTTGATTTCATCAGAAGGCGAAGATGCGCCGACAACACTCCAGTTTTCTACCGTAGAGAGTCGCCACGCTTCACCGCGATGATCGAATCCAGCTACCTCCACGCCGATCGCACGGCGGGAATTATTGATGGGATCTTGATAAAATCGAATTTGAATTAAAATACTGCGACTTCGCCAAGATTTGCTGATACCAGGAAAGTGAAAGCCAATATCTATAGAATCTGGATCTACCAATTCCCTGGTTTCCGGGTCATTCTTCCAGGGTTTGAGATCGGATTTGGCATCAGGAAACTCGAATTTGAACAAATTAACCACCGTAGCAATGTTGCTGGCGAGTTCAAGGTTCGTTGCCTGTTCAGCTGCGTTCACTAAAAAACACTCCTATATTGCGTCGGCATCTTCAAGGATGTGAAGACAGAAAAACCGCCAGAAGGCTTATATTATTGGTGTTTCAGCTTATCAAGAGCTTTGATATTTAGCAACTCTAAATCATCCTTCCCTAACAATCATCGTTACTAAGCAGATGCCAAAAATCGCTTCTTTTTGGGACTGGCTAACACCTATTAAGTAATTGTACTTAAAAATTCTTCAAAAGCAGACGGAACTCTGCTCTTTAGAGAAAATATCAAGATTTTCTGCAAAATCCTTGGCTGACAAGAACGATTGACTGCGCTAGCGATCTAAAATGACACTGTGAATCGGTAAACCAAAAGCAATTAAGTTCAATATATGGTGCGTCAACGCTCGATTTTTTCATTTTTTCTAGTACTATTGGCCACATTCCTGATTAGTTGTGGTGGCCCTGGTGTTGCGATCGCACCTCCGACTTACACAGCATTACAACTTGAAAAAATTCAGGCTTATGTTCCTGAAATTCAGGCTGTGCGCGATCGCTCACAAGAGTTGAAAACCCTGATCCAAAGAGGTGATTGGATCAATGTGCGTAACTTTATACATGGGCCCATAACAGAAGCAAGGCTGAACCTGACTTATGTCACTTCCAACCTTCTGCCCAATGACCAACCCAAAGCACGTCAAATAACACGAGATTTGTTTAATGACTTGGTTAAGCTTGATAAAGCTACTAGTGCAGGCAATCCTCTAGTTGCCTTAAATCAATCCCAAGCTGCTTTTGCAGAGATTGACAAATTCCTCGATCTGCTTCCTGAGACCAACAGTGAATCAGAGGCAAGTTAAGCGCAAGGTAAGATGAGCAAAGGGGATGAGGGAACAGGAGGGTAAAAATTGCTCCCCCTGTTACCTCATCTCCCACATCTCTCCCATCTTCGCCTCAAAACAGCAATGAGTCATATAGTTATTATCGGTTGTGGCGTAGTTGGGGCTGCGATCGCTTACGAACTGAGTCTAGTAAAAGGGCTGAAAATCACGGTTTGCGATCGCCAACCACCAGCACAAGCTTCCACGGGCGCTGCACTTGGCGTTTTAATGGGCGCAATCAGCCAAAAAATTAAGGGCAAAGCTTGGCAGATGCGAGAAACTAGCATCCAACGCTATGAAACTTTGATTCCTGAACTAGAAGCTTTAACAGGTCGTAAAATCCCCTTTAATCGCCAGGGAATTCTCAGTCTTGGTTTGGAAGAGGAGAATTTAGTAGCATGGGAAAAGCTTGTAGAAGTTCGCCACTCTCAAGGCTGGCATTTAGAAATATGGGATACAGCTAAACTCAAAAATATCTGTCCTCAAGTTGATTGCGAAACAATTACTGGCGCTGTCTATTCTCCTCAAGACCGTCAACTCGATCCAACTGCTCTGACATTAGCTTTAGTTGAGGCTGCCCAGCAAAATGGTGTAACTTTCAAATTTGGTGTGGCTGTTTTGGATGCCCAAACCTCACCACCTGATTCTTCTCCCCAATTTTGCGTTCAACTTGAGACTACAGAAGGAAAAACAGCCGCAGATTGGTTTGTAGTCGCAGCAGGGTTAGGTTCAACACCACTAACAGCAAAATTAAATCAAATAATTGATATCCGCCCCGTGCTAGGGCAAGCCTTGCAAATGCATGTAGGACATCCGTTAGGTAATCCAGACTTTCAGCCAGCGATAACAGGTAACGATGTGCATATTGTTCCTATGGGTGGTGGAGATTATTGGGTGGGTGCAACAGTAGAATTTCCCAACAATGGCGATGAGATACCGCCAAATCAAGAATTGCTGGAATCTGTTAGAGAACAAGCGATCGCATTTTGCCCAGAATTAGCCACAGCAACTATTCTCCGCACTTGGTCGGGGTTACGTCCCCGTCCTGAAGGTCGTCCAGCCCCAGTTATTGGTAAGTTACCAGGGTTTAGTAATGTCCTCCTAGCTACGGGACACTATCGCAACGGCGTTTTACTAGCACCCGCTACAGCTTATGCGATTCGTGAGATGATTATTCATCAGGGAATAGGGGGATGAGAGAGCAGGGGAGGCAGGGGAGGCAGGGGGAGCAGGGGAAGCAGAAGAGAATAATAATTCCTGACAAATGACAAATGACAAATGACAAATGCCCAATATAGGAAAATAGCGTGTCAATAACAGAACATAAAATCAATGTAGATTCACTGGAATGGTTTTATCGGGAATCTTTACCAATCGGCAGAAGTGACTTAGCGCCTGTGTTGTTGCTACACGGCTTGGTTTCACAAAGTTATAGTTGGCGTAATATTATACCTGCTTTGGCGAATCAGGGTACAAGAGCGATCGCTCCAGATTGGATTGGTTACGGCTTTTCTGCAAAACCAGAAAAACGAGATTTTGCTTACACTCCCGATGCTTTTATCACAGCTTTAGAAGGATTTGTTAAAGCGCTAGAACTTGAACATTTTTCTTTAGTTGTCCAAGGATTTTTAGGTTCTGTAGGACTACAATATGCCTTGCGTCATCCAGAACAAATTGCCAATATAGCTATTTTAAATGCACCAATTTCAACTGCTGCCAAATTACCCTGGAAAATTAAACAAATGGGTTTACCTTTAGCAGGTGAAGTCATGACCCAAGACCCACTTTTAGTTGACCGAACGCTAGAAGGTGGAAGCCGTTATCGCATAGGAGATAAAGAATTAGATGTTTATCGAAAACCATTTTTAAAAAGTTCTTCATCTGGGCGGAGTCTGTTATCAAGTATTCGCAATTTACAGCTTGATTCAGCAATGAAAGAAATCGAATCTGGCTTTAAAGAATGGCAACAGCCAATTCTAATTCAATGGGGTATGATTGACCCTTGGCTACCCGTAGACATTGCCGAAAATTTTGCCAACTCCTTACCAAATACCGAATTAATAAAACTTAATAACGTCGGACATTATCCTCAAGAACACTACCACGAAGCGATTTTAGAAGACCTTTTACCCTTTGTGCGTCGTAAAGATGCTCATTGACAATATACTTTTGGCAAAAATCGATATTATAAAAATGAATGTCAGAATTCAGGAGTCAGAATTCAGAATTCAGGAATCAGAATCAATTAGTAGAGGATGCAAAATCATCACTGTAGTCCGCTAAATGGAAGACTCAGTGGCGGAATTCAAATTTGTTTATTGTTAAAAGTCCATCCTTTAATAGATGGAATATTCTGAATTCTGAATTCTCGCTCCTGACTACTTTTTATTACCATTAAAAATGCCTCACAACCACAAGTAAAGGAGATTAGTATTCATGGCTTATTCATGGTTTAAAGCCTTTCATATTGTCGGATTTGTAGTTTGGTTTGCTGGTTTGTTCTACTTAGTTCGTCTTTTTATCTATCACGTTGAAGCGAACCTTGAACCTGAACCAGCCCGAACGATACTGAAAAATCAGTATCAAATTATGGAAAAGCGTCTCTACTATATCATCACTAACCCAGGAATGTTTGTAACGATCGCAATGGCCATCGGTTTATTAACCACTGAACCGGACGTTTTAAAAGAGGGTTGGTTGCATATAAAACTGCTGTTTGTTGCTATTTTAATTGGCTATCATCATTACTGCGCTCGACTGATGAAGAAATTAGCAGTAGATGAATGTGGCTGGACTGGTCAGCAATTACGTGCTTTAAATGAAGCACCCACAGTTATGTTAGTAGCGATCGTGTTGCTGGCTGTGTTTAAAAATAATCTACCTACAGATATTGCTGCTTGGGCTATTTTCGGCATGATTATTTTGATGGCAGTTACTATTCAACTTTACGCTAAGAAACGCAGGCAAGATAAAGAGAAGTTGACGGCACAAATAGGACAACCACAAGAACAAAGTTAGACAAAATAAGGTAGCACATCTGTGTTACCTTACTAAAGGTTGCATCATAACAACAAATGCTACCCATTAGCTCATCTTGGAAAGTTTCTCAGTAAATCATCGCTAGGAATCACGGTAGTATAAAAAGTATATTTGTGATTAGCGACATAACGGCGGTCTTGTTTAAGAATAGCCATAAAGTTTCTATGTCCATTACGAGTCCGTCCTACTAAACAACCCGCGCTAGCAAGGCGAATATCATTCCGAGGAAAATCAAAGCCGTAGTGTTGATTCACATAAAAATCATTACCTGTATCAAGTTTATCGCCAGTTCGTTTAAAATCTTTGTTGAAATCTCTGCAAACAGTTATATTTCCAACTTGCACTAATGCTTCGTGAGGCTCTGCTGTGCCGTGGATACCAACAGCCCAAGCTTTGTATTGTCCAAACTGAATTCTAGCGGCTCCTTTGGGATTCATCGGATTATAAGTGTAGTACTTCCCTGGTTCTGTAGTAGCTTCCCAGTGATCTACGATTTTGGGAACGCCATTTACTACTTCAATAACAATCCGCCTATCGTTAAATTGATTAGGTATATTACTGTTGAGATTCCAGTCTGCATTTATGCCCTCTATATAAACAATGTTGTATTCTTTTGGATTGGTAAATACTTGATAACCTTTGGATAGCATATATTTCACAATCCTACTAGCGATGTCATTGCCTAGTTTTAATGGGGGTTTAGGAAGATCGTCTATTTTGGTTTCAATTAGTTTTTTGGCTGTGACTGCTCCTAAAAAGCCATTCTCTTCAGTCCTTATTAATTCTTGAAATTTTTTTAGAGATATCACAGAAACAGGGCCAAATTTGCCATCTGCTGGAGGTTCTAGCAAACCTAAACCGATTAACAATATCTGAATCTGACGAGCCAAGTCTGCATCTTCTGCGATCGCATCAAACGACCATTTCTCATCTTTTCCCAAGAAATCTTGTAGTTTCATTATGCACTTGCTTTCATTTACTAAGTTCTAAATATTAAACATCATTTTAAAAATTGATATCGTCTAAAACCATACTCTAACCTCAAATATGAGGTCATCTGGAGTCTGCGATGTCTACGACGAGCTGCGCTAACGCACGCACATTGTATTAATGCGATCGCTGATACAGGCTACATTATTAATTAGCTCAATTTCTCTGCTGCGCGTCCAAGCAGCAACTCGTCGTCAGACATTGCCTCTGTAAAACCCGAAATGACTAACGAAGAACTGCTGCAAATTATTGAACAAGCTGTCAGAGACAATGTGACAAGATTAATCCTTTCTGAGGAAAGCTTGTCAGAGGAACGCTTAACAACGCTGCCACCGGAAATTGGCCAACTCACCAACCTGCGATTCCTCTACCTGGGCAGTAATCAACTAAGCAGTCTGCCACCGGAAATTGGCCAACTCACCAACCTGCAATTCCTCTACCTGGGCAGTAATCAACTGAGCAGTCTGCCACCGGAAATTGGCCAACTCACCAACCTGCAAACCCTCGACCTCGACAGTAATCAACTGAGCAGTCTGCCACCGGAAATTGGCCAACTCACCAACCTGCAATCCCTCGACCTGGGCAGTAATCAACTGAGCAGTCTGCCACCGGAAATTGTCCAACTCACCAACCTGCAAATCCTCGACCTCCGCAGTAATCAACTGAGCAGTCTGCCAAGGGAAATCAGGCAACTGTCAAACCTGAAAAAGCTGGATCTTCGTAGAAATCCAGTCCCCATTCCACCAGAGATTTTGGGGCCGAAGAATTTATCCGAATATCCGGGCGATGTAAATAAAATTCTCGATTTCTATTTTCGGGTGCAAGATCCAGCCGAAACCGAACCTTTCTATGAAGCAAAATTCTTAATTATTGGCGAAGGAGGAGCTGGTAAAACCTCTTTAGCTAATAAAATCAAAAACGAAACCTATAAACTCCAGCCAGAAGAGAAGTCAACTCAAGGCATTGAAGTGATCCGGTGGCACTTTACACAGCCCAATGGCAAAGATTTTCGCGTCAACATCTGGGATTTTGGCGGTCAGGAAATCTACCACCAAACTCATCAGTTTTTCCTTAGCAAACGTTCTCTCTATGCTTTAGTTGCCGATACTCGCAAAGAAAACACTGATTTTTACTGGTGGCTGAAAGTTGTCGAACTCTTGAGCGACAAAAGTCCAGTTTTCATCATCAAAAACGAAAAACAAGACCGTCAGTGCGAAGTTAATGAAGGCCAGTTACGAGGAGAATTTAGCAATCTGGAGAAAATACTGGCAACGAATTTAGATACTAATCGCGGTTTAGCCCAGATTAAAGATACGATTCAACTTTACATCAGCAATCTTGACCACGTTACTACACCTCTACCAAAACTCTGGGTAAGAGTCAGAGCCGCGCTAGAGAACAATTTCCGAAATTATATCACCTTTGAAGAATACTGTACCCTTTGCCGAGTTAATAATTTAACTGACCGTAAAGACATGCTGCCCTTGAGTAGCTATCTCCATGACCTCGGCGTTTGTCTCCACTTTCAAGACGATTCTACACTCAAACACTACATCATCCTCAAACCGGAATGGGCGACAACAGCCGTTTACAAAGTTTTGGATAATCAAGCTGTCAAGGAAAAGCTAGGTTGTTTTACCAAAGACGACCTCAAAAATATTTGGCAAGACGACGAATATGCAGATATGCGAGATGAACTCCTGCAATTAATGATGCAGTTCAAGCTTTGCTACGAAATCCGCGATCGCCGTGACAATTATATTGCGCCTCAATTGCTTTCTATTGAAAAACCTGATTATACCTGGAGCGATCGCAACAACCTTATCCTGCGCTACAGCTATACATTCATGCCCAAAGGCATCCTCACCCGCTTTATTGTCGAGACGCACCCTTGGATTGAAGAGCAAAAATTTGTTTGGAAAAACGGTGTTGTTCTCAACAAAGACCAAACTCGTGCAGAAGTCATTGAAAACTACAATCAACGGGAAATTAAAATCCGTGTAGACGGAAACCGCAAAAAAGAACTAATGGCTGTCATCACCCATGAACTCGAAAAAATCCATAACTCTTATGAGCGTTTGCAATATGAAACACTAGTTCCTTGTAACTGCGGAAAATGTAAAAATCTGCCCACCCCTTATTCCTATTCTCTGGAAAAACTCAACAAACGTTTGAACGATGATCGTTACCAAATTGAGTGCGAAACCAGCTATGAAATGATAGATGTCCGTAGGTTAATTGATAATGTCATGCTCCAAGACATTAGAGCAGATGGAGAAGTCAAACCCCAAGTTACACAGTTACAAAACGAACTGGAGCAACAAAGAGAGGAATCATTAAAACATCGCCTAAAAGATAGCAATCAAAAGGAAGTGTTTATCTCCTACACTTGGCGAGATCAACAAAGTAAGCCACTTGTAGAAAAAATAGAGCAAGCATTTCAAGCCAAAGGCATTAAAATTATTCGTGATACCAATGCAATTGTCTATAAAGAAAGATTTCAAGAATTCATGCAGCGTTTGAGCCGTGGTACATGTGTAATTTTAGTAATTAGCGACGAGTACTTGAAGTCAGAAAATTGTATGTATGAACTGGTTGAAATCGCCAAAAACGGAGAATTTTATAAACGAATATTTCCAATTATTTTAGCAGATGCCAATATTATGAAAGCTACTGGAAGACTTAAATATATCAAGCATTGGGAAGACGAAATTAAAGAATTAGATAAAGGTATGAAAGAAGTTAGTGCAGCTAGATTACAGGGAATTCGTGAAGAAATTGACCAATACACCGAAATTCGCAACACGATCGCAGAACTCACCAACCTGCTAAGAGATATGAACACGCTCACCCCTGATATTCACAGCGAATCAGGCTTTGAGTCATTGCTGAATGCGATCGCACACCGTTTAGATGAGTAAAACTAGACTATTAGTGACGCTTTGAGATAGAGCAATGTCTCCAACAGGCTATGTCTAGACCCTTTTAACTCGATAATTTGTGTTCTGAGATGCTAGCTTTAAGTGCAAAAGCAGAATGATGAGGATAAAAGGTGCAACTTCGAGGATAAAAGACGCAATTTCGAGGATAAAAGGCGCAATGGCGAGGATAAAAGGTGCAACAGCGAGGATAAAAGGCGCAACTTCGAGGATAAAAGGCGCAACGGCGAGGATAAAAGACGCAACTGTGAGGATAAAAGGTGCAACGGCGAGGATAAAAGACGCAACGGCGAGGATAAAAGGTGCAATTACGAGGGTTAAAGGTTAAGCGATCGCTCTTTTAACTCGATAACTCATGTTCCAAGGTGCAAGCTTCAACTTCAGAGGTGGAGCGATCAAGATCGTATGATTGGTTCAATCTTACGACTTAGAAGACAGTTCAAACGCCATCTGCGAACGATAAAAACAGACATCAAATTCTAAGAAAAAATTCATGCGTCCTAAAAGTAACGGCACATTATCCGTGAGACTCCAAGCAAACACCAATCGCACTGGTTCAAAACTGGCTATTTGAGCAGATACAACTAACCCTTTTGCCTCAACTGGTGCTAGGTTTCCAGCCAGTTGCACTGAGGTTGTTAGTTCTTCCCAAACTACCCCTAACTGAATACCTAGACTGTAAGGTAAAACATTAATACTAGCTCCAGTATCCAATAAACCTAAAACGTTCATGACAGAATTTTTGTAGCTTAACGTCAGAGGTAATATTGGCACTGCATCGATATCCCCGAACACATCACGACTTTCAACAAAGGGAAATCTTTGTGAATTAAGCATCGTTTACCTGTCTGTCTTCTTCTAACAGTGCCGCTAGTTTATTCGCAGCTTCATGAGAATTATAGGGAGACCACACATGATAAGTGACTCCAGGCTGTAACGACAATGCTTCTTCAGTCGCCAGTTCTTGAACTAAAAACTGCATGACTTTGAGTTTATCTGCACGAGATAGGTTGTGCAAGGTTGGAAATAAATCTGCTACGCTCATATCAAGTTGAAGATAACGCCTAAATACTTTTTATATTCCTGAACGTCTTTGAAGAAAACTGATATGGTCAGTGTCGAGTAGATATCTCACAGTTGTTTGCCAATCTCTTCTGTCAATATGTCAGCGTGGCGTAATGACCGACCATACTCTAAAGCTTCCAAAAATGCTGGTTCATCAGAGATTGAGCCAATAACCTTTTCTAGCCAATTACTAGAGGTAGACGCATCAATGACTCGATGTTTGATATCTGCAACTGTTTGTTCAAGAGTCGCTAAACGTTGTTCAAGATTTGCTTCATCTAACATAATTTTCTTTGAGACTCTAGTTTCAATCTTAATGCTTATCCGCGCTTGGACAACGCGGATGAGCATCTTGTCCATCACAACAAACTAAGATTAGGTGTAGCTGTAATTTTAGCCTGGTAAGCCTTTTTGACACCAACCCAGTTACTAGCAATTGGCATTCGCCAACCAGTTCCAAAAGCGCGATCGGTGATTTTTAAACCAGGGGGTGCTTGTCGCCGTTTAAATTCAGCCCGCGCTACCATTTGGATTACTCTGTCTACAATTACCGGATCGTGACCGGCTGCAACGATTTGCGCTGCTGATTGGTGATTATGAATCAGGCGTTGCAAAATATCGTCCAAAATTTCGTAAGGCGGTAGAGAGTCTTGATCAACTTGGCCTGGTTTGAGTTCGGCGCTGGGTGGTTTAGTCAAGACATTTTGCGGGATGATTTCATGATTGCGATTTAACCATTGGCAAAGTGAATACACACGCGTTTTAGGAACATCTGCAATTACCGCTAACCCGCCATTCATATCGCCGTAGAGAGTACAGTAACCAACAGCCATTTCTGATTTGTTACCGGTAGATAAGAGAAGATAGCCAAATTTATTAGCGATCGCCATTAATAAATTACCGCGAATCCGAGATTGGATATTCTCTTCTGCCAGCCCAAACTCAGTACCTGCAAATAAATCATCTAAAGTTTGATCAAAGCCTTGCATTAACTCGCCAATTGGTAAAAGATGAGTCTTAATCCCCAAATTTTCGGCTAATGCCACAGCATCACTGATAGAATGCTCCGAACTGTAAGGGGAAGGCATGAGAACACCAAGGACATTTTCTTTACCAAGTGCAGCAGTTGCGATCGCAGCTACTATTGCAGAGTCAATCCCGCCGCTTAAACCCAAAACTACTTTAGAAAAGCGACACTTACGAGCATAATCTCGCACTCCTAAAACCAACGCTTGCCAAATTTCTTCATCTTCCGATTCATAGACAGGTGCTATAGAACCTAATTGAAAATCCCGTTGCGCTTCATCAAATTCAACTACTACTAAATCAGTATCAAACCCACGGGCGCGGCACATCACTTCACCTTGACGATTCAAGGCAAAACTCCGCCCATCAAAAATTAGGTCATCATTTCCGCCAACCTGATTAGCATAAATCATTGGTTGTTGAAAACGTATTGCACTATGCCTAAGCATTGTTTCTCGAAACTGCTGCTTACCGGCAGTGTAGGGGGAAGCAGACAAATTTACAATTAAATCTACACCTAAAATTGCTAAGTCAGCAATCGGATTTACTGCATAACTACGTTTGCCCCAGAATTCCTCGTCATTCCATAAATCTTCGCAAATAGTTACGCCAATATGGATATCATCTAAAGTGAAATAATTAGCTTCTAAACCTGGTTCAAAATAGCGACGTTCGTCAAATACATCGTAAGTAGGCAAAAGCCGTTTGTGGAAAACTTGCTTAACCTTACCATCTTCTAGCAAAGCCATGCTGTTAAATAAGGTTTTACCACCACTAATATGTGCTTTGATATTCTGTTCAACAGTTCCTACCAAAACAGCTAAATTTGGTGGTAAATCCTGCGCCAAATTTTGTAAAGTGATGCCCATCGCTTCCACAAAACTAGGATTTAATAGTAAATCTCTTGGTGGATAGCCACACAAAGAAAGTTCTGGTGTTAGCAATAAACGCGCCCCGCTAGATGCTGCTAGTTGTGCCGCCTCTAGGATTTTTTGGGCATTTACAAGCAAATCACCAATTGTTGGATTAATTTGAGCGATCGCAATTTTCATATTATTTGTCATTAGTCATTGGTCATTTGTCATTTGTTAAGAGTTATAAGTTACTCTGAACTTAAAACTTTTAACTCTGGACTTTGGGTAGAGACTCGTTAAATAAATACCAAAGGCTTATCTTTTAAGGGAGCAAAAGCTTCAGCATCAAACTTATACAAACTAGCTGGACGACCAGCACCTCGTGATACCTTAATTCCGGTATCGGATAAAAAACCTAACTTGAGTAGACGCGCTCTAAAATTAGAATAATCGGAGAAATTATCACCTAAAACTGTGGCGTATAACTGATATAAATCATTCAAGGTGAACATTTCTGGCAAGACTTCAAAAGCCACCGGACTATACTCTAATTTATTTCGCAATCGCCTGTGTCCATAAGCCAAAATTTCATTATGGTCAAAAGCTAATTGCGGCACTTGTTTTACCGGATACCAAGCTATACCAGTCATGCGATCGGCAATTAATTCGGCTTCTTCAAATCGCACTAGGGCAAAGTAACTAACTGATAGATAACGCACACCATAACTATCAGTTGCTTCCCGTGGATCGCGATTCGGCCCGCCAAATGTATAGAGTTGTTCTAAATAGAGATTGTTGACCTTAATTTTCTCTGCCATAATGCGATAGGCGGCATCTTCTAAAGACTCTCCTGGACGTACTAAGGTACCGGGAAGACTCCAATGATTTAGAAATGGTTCTTGCTGTCGCATTACTAGTAGAACTAACAGCCGATTTTGTACAGTATCTACAGAAAAAATTACATTATCAACACCAACCTTGAAATCGGCCAAAGGTTGTTGGTTTAACGGAGTTGGTATCTTTTTTTGTGAACGTCCTGGCATTCGTACAAATGCTCTCGATTAATATAGGCAACTACAGGGGCTGTGAGGGCTTGAGAATCTCCATGTTCGCGGTACGCTGTCGAGGAAACATCTAGACCGGTCAGACTAGCGATCGCAATCTTGCCTCCCAGCTTTTGCACTACCTCTGAACTAGATTCATCTATTGCATATCCCGGTCGCGGTACAATCAGTAGTTGCACTTGCTGTAACAAATCTTCAATGCGATACCAACGTGGTAGCTGACTCAGTAAATCTGAACCAATAATCAACGTTAATTCCGTGTCTTCACCCCAAGTAAGCTTGGCTTTTTCTACTGTTTCCAGTGTTCTGAAGCTACTCAATTTTTGTTCCAAAGCAATATTGTGCCGTGGTGCGTCTATATTCGCAATCAACAATTGCAGCATTGCCGCCCGATGTTCTAAGGGTGTTTGATGAGACTTAAATGGATTATCTGCTGCCCAAACAGCTACCCAATCATAACGCTCAGACAGCCAACTGAGAATTTCTTGATGTCCAGCAGTTGGTGGATCGGCACTAGTTCCAAACAAAGCAACTCTCATCATCTTACTTTGCGTCCTTGGCGTCCTTGGCGGTTCGTTTCTTAGTTTCTTCTGTCAACTCTTGCAGCGCGGCAGAAATTTCCACTTGCACCGAGACAGGATCATCCAAACGGCGTGTCTGTTGTGGCAAACTAGCAACTGATACGGCGGTACGCTGACGAATTGTTGCCAACGATTCCAACGGCTGTATCCGTTCACCATGTTGCACTACCAACTGCAACAAAGGTTCTTCTTCCAAAGGAATTTCACCTAAGAGTCCCAACCTGTCTGCTTTTACCTTACCTCCCGTATACGAGCGAAAAATCTGCTTGCGCCCTGGATAAGTAACTTTACCACTAGACTGCTTCATCACTGGGATACCATCAATGTCTACAAGTTTATAAACTCCATTTACTGGCGAACCTGTAACTAATCGTGTTCCCAATCCGTAACCATCAATTTGGGCCCCAGCAGCTTTTAGTTTGGCAATTTCCCACTCATCCAAGTCGCCACTGACAAAAATTGGTACACCGGGAAGGAGCGATCGCACCTGTTTTGATAAGGTAACTAAATCTCCTGAGTCCAATCTCACTCCTGTTAATTGCATTTCCCCAGAATTTACTTTTTCGGCCAAGCGCCCGGCAGCAGTAATGGTATCGTAAGTATCAATCAGCAATGGCGCACCCGGAAAATATCGATGAAATGCACTGAAAGCTTGTTCTTCAGTGCCTTCTATTGCTGACAACGCCATCACCAGGGCGTGTGCCATAGTACCACTAGGCTTTTGTCCTAGTTGTAGCGCTGCTAACACATTAGAAGTGGCATCTAAACCACCTGCCAAGGCCGCCCGCGCCGCCCACAAAGACCCTTGAGGACTAAATGCTCGTCTTGTGCCAAATTCTAAAAGTGTTGCTGATTCTCCCGCTATATCCCTTAACCTTGCTGCTTTTGTAGCAATCAAAGTCTGGTAATTAATCGTATTCAGCAGGTAAGTTTCTACTAGTTGTGCTTGCCAAAGTGGTGCTTCCACTCGCAATAGTGGCTGATTGGCAAATACAGCTGTTCCTTCTGGTACTGCCCAAACATCACCCGTAAACTTTCCGTCAGCTAAAAGTGACCAAAAGCGATCGCCTGCTTGAGCAAAAATTCCTGTTGCCTGTAATGCCGCAATTTGCGCCAAACTAAACCGGAATTTAGTTAAATATTCCAATGCCTGCGTCAGTCCCATTGCAATTAAATAACCAAAACCCTCTGGCAATCGCCTAACAGTCAACTCAAAGCTTGCCCGTCGTTGTTCTATACCTTCGCCTGTGTAACAAGCTGCCATTGTTAACTGGTAAAGGTCGGTCAATAAGCTGTAGTCATCCGCAGAGAGGTTTAGTTCCTGGTTCTGCTGGCTTTGCTGTTTATATACATAGTCCAAATCTGGCAAAGTTGTCATGCAAGAGCTTCCTTACAAGATGCTTCTGTTATTTATGGTAATATTTACCATAAATAATGTCAACTATCAGCAAGTATATTTTCTGAGATTGCCGTATAACAGTAGATTGATGGCAAATTTATACTAGCTTTATAAAATATTTAATATTTTTTAATAGTATTAGTTAGCAATAATGTTAATCAAATAAGGTGGTTAATAAAAGGAAACAATATTCTTTGTTTTACTTCGTTGCCCTAACTGGGGTTGGAGAAACAACTATGTTAAAATTAGAATCAAAGGGAAAAGTTTGTTTTTCTGACAAGCTAAAGTATTGCGAAGTTATCTGAATAAACATTGCATATATTCTCAATATATTGAGAACAAGAGCCAGCTTTGAATATCAGTATTAGAGTATAGGTAGCACAATTAAAGCGACTCGAAAGAAGGAGTCCAATATTATGGCTATTTCCAATATCATTGCGAACATAACCAAGTATATTTCTGAAGCTGCAATGCGGATTTTTGGGCCTAATGATGACGCTTATCCTGCTACAGGCGTACAACCTTTTACAGGCGAACCTTACGATAAGCGTAAAGATGATTATAATTAGGTGCTGAATATAAAAATCTCTGTTGATAGGAGTGGGCAAGATGTCGGCACTACGCAGATTTTAAAAGCGACTATTTTGAGAACCATAGTTTTAAAAGTAGTGGGAGCAAAATGCTCCCACTACTTATTTATAGGTATTTTATATCTTTGAAAAGATGAAAATAAGATGCTGACCTTCCAATACGGTTCGGATAAGCATTTTGAACTAAGAATTGGTTTGGGGAAAAGGTTAAAGGGTAAGGGTTAAAGGTTTTTTCTTCCCCTTTCCCCCTTCGCCTTTCCCCTTTAACCGAACCGTATTGGCTGACCTTCAATCTTAAGCCAATAATGATAAAAAATCGAAACAAGTCAAATTCAAAGCTTAATTATCAATTTTGTTTTCTCTTTTATCAGTCATAGACATTTAAAAAGTGAGTCAGATTAGGGCGTGAGGTTTTTTCTCACGCCTTTTTTTTTAAACTTTTTTCCCGCCACCTACTAATAGTTCCAGAATGACTCCATTTGTCCAGCCGAAGCCAATTTCGTTAGAACTATATCCAAAGGAAATTTCGTCGGAAACGTTGGCAGAACAGCGTTCAACATCATATTTCTCAACTAGGGTGTTGTGACGCTCGAATTCTTGAATTACCATAGCCAGAAATTTGTTGGCAATGCGATCGCCTTCTGTATGAAACCCATAACGGTGAAGTCCCTGGACAGCAATGTATGTCAATGGTGCCCAACCAAAGGGAGCATCCCACTGGTTCCCGGTGATATGAGTACTGGTAAGAATTCCGCCTGGGGCTTCAAACAAAGAGAGATTTTCCACGACGCGCTGGGCTTGGGCTTGAGAAGAAATTCCTAGCCACAGGGGATAGAATGTGGTAGCAAATTCGTAGCAACGACTTTTTCCACTCTGGAAGTGATAGTCGCAATAGAGTCCTCGTTCTTCATTCCAGAGAAATTGATCGATCCGATCGCGCCGATATGCGCCGCGATCGCGCCATTGTTTTTCTAGTTGTTCGTTCCCCAAAATAGCGTTAATTCGCGCTAAGTCTTGTTCTACCTGATATAGCAAAGTATTGAGGCACACAGGAGCGTAGTGGAGGATATCAGCACAGAAGGGGCCAAATCGGTTGGTGATATCAAAACCGGACTCGCGCATGGTGCGATCAGCCTTGTAAAATAGGTGGGTCAGTTTGTCATTTTCGCGATCGTAGTAAAGATCAACGTCGTAATCTTCAACCTCAAAGGTTTGGTAATATTCCTTGACGCGATCGTAGTGGCTTCTTCCTTCCTCATCTCGCTCGGAGAATACAACTTCTGGCGCGGGGCCTTCGCCAAAGGCATAAAATCTGGATAAGCCGGTTCCGGGATTCAAATGGGGCGGTACTACCCAGTAATAGTAAAATTGTTCTAGCAGTGGTACGGTTGCTCTCAACCACTCTTCATCCTGGGTGTGCTGGAATAATGCCAAAACCATCATGCTGAGGACGGGGGGTTGCGATCGCGACAGCATATAAGTCCGGTTGGCATTGAGGATAGCGCCGTAATGCTTCACCTGGTACAACAATTGATCTACTTGGTTTTGCGCTAGCTCCCATTCCTCATCGTGCAAAAGTCCTAGTAATATAAAGTAGCTGTCCCAGCCATACATTTCGTTAAATCGACCACCTGGTACGACATAAGGCCCTGGTAGGTATAGTAAGCCATGCTCTTTAATCGCTTCGACTTCTGAGGGCAAAGTGCGAATTTCAATTTCTTGCATATCTTTGGAAGATAGCGATCGCTCTAATACTGTCTGAATGTCGGGACAATCTTCTAAGGGGGAAATGTAGACAAGCCAAGGAGTATCGGTTTTGTGGTCTAGTTTGGTATCTTTGGCGGATTGTAATAAGTGTTCGTGCGATCGGGTTAAGGTTTTCCAGGTTTTTTTGATATGGGCCCGCACGGCGTCTATCTGCGTGGTGGTAAGTACTGGTAAGGTAATCATGATTTAATTTGACGGGGTGTGAGGAGGTTGGAGGAATTTTTTTAACGCAGAGGAACGCATTTGCAAAGCGTCACGTAGAGATTTTACGGCGTTTCTCTGCGTGAGATAGATTTATCAAGAAGGGGGAAGGGGGAAAGGTAAAAACCTCGCCCCTGGTGGGCAACCTAATCCATGCCTTTCCCCTTTTCCCTTCTTTTTTATCTTTTTACTCGGCACTACTAACTAATAGGGCAACTGGGAAATGGGCGAGGGCAGATCCGATAGATAGGGTTTGTGTGGTTTGTAAGGGTTGTTGAGTGATGACGTTTTTCCAGGTGGAGGGAGTTCCAGGGGGTAATAACAGGTGCGTATCTTGCCATACTGACTCGCCTAAGGGGTTTTCTCCTGGCTGGATCAGGTTGGTTAAAAAGCGAGGGGCGATCGCGATCGCTGTTTGATTACCTTCCCGTCGCGCAAAGGCGATTATGTGATTGGCGTAGGTTCCCTGAACTTCTAGGGGGAGATAGTCGCCGTCTTGGAATAATAAGACATAGTTTGCTCTGGCTTGGAGTAATTGAGCCGTTAAAAACAGTTTGATTCTGCCGTCGGTTTTATCACTCAGCAACTCTTGAATTAAAGCCAGAGTGTCGGTTTTCACCTGTTCGCGGATGGCGCTTAAGTAGGTGCGTCTCTGTTCAAAATCTACCGGGCGGCGGTTATCTGGATCGACTAGGCTTAGTTCCCAAAGTTCTGTTCCTTGGTATACATCGGGTACGCCTGGGGCGGTAATCTTCAGTAGAGTTTGGGAAAGGGAATTGAAGATACCATACTCTGCAATTCGCGCTTGAAAGGGACGAAAGGCTTCTAGAAATTCCCCGGAGAGAGAAGGATCGAGTACTTTTTCAATAAAGGAGGTACAAGCTTCTTCATACTCGCTATCTGGCCGCAACCATGCTGTATGCACTTTCGCTTCTCGAATTGCTTTTATTATATAGTCTTTCACCCGTTCCACGAAGGATGCATGTTCCTGTTCTGCAAAAGGAAACGCCCCTAGCAAGGTTTGATAGAGAAAATACTCGTCGTTGCGATCGGGCATAGCGAACCCGTGGCGATGGCTACGATGTCCTCGATTCATGGCACTCCAGGTATTTACCTGCTGATCCCATTCATCGGGGATTTCTGAGAGGACATTCAATCTGGCCCGCACATCTTCGCCGCGTTTGGTGTCGTGGGTGGCTGTGGTGTTCATTGTGTGAGGCCAGGTTTCTTGATGCTGTTTGTTAAATGCATGAAATTTGGCTAAGTCGATGCCAAAATGACCAGGATTTCCCCCGACTTCATTCAACGATAGTAACCGATTATAAACATATAATGTGGTGTCTTCTACGCCTTTTGCCATTAACGGCCCACTGTATTGCTGCATCCGCAAGACGAAATATATCCACTGTTCACGTTCTGTTTGAGTCAGAGAATTATCAAACTCTAACAGCATTAACTTTTCAATAAAATTCAGCTCGTTTTGCAATAGGGGTACTTGTTCTTTGGCTTGGCTAATTACTTGCTGAATGGTAGCGCGATCGCTTTCTCCAATTCCATCTGGTGTAATGTAGGTGCGGTAAATCGGAAACAGTGTCAAAATTTCGGCGATCGCTCTTTTTAATCCATTCAGTGTAAAATCATTGCCATAGCGATATTTGCTGGAAACATTCTTTAACAAAAGTGCCAGATTGTCAATATCACCTGCTAAATTCTTTTCTAAAATTAGGTGTTTTTTATCCTTCACTACCGAAGCATAATCTACTCTAGAACTGATAAAGTTTTGGTAAATTTTATCGAAGGATGATTCATTTTCAACTTGACAAAATACGCCATTTACATAGTTGAGAAAGTCATATCCAGATGTACCTTCAATTCCCCAGTTTTCTGGCAATTCTTCCGTTAGTTCTAAAATCTTCTCGACGGTGATATAAACATCTCCCATCTTTTCCCGCAGCCTTTCGAGATACTGGATTGGGTTATAAAGTCCATCAATATGGTCAATTCGTAAACCAGTAAATTTTCCTTCTTCAACTAGCTTCTGAATCAGTCCGTGAGTATTATTAAAAACCCGCACTTCTTCAACTTTCACGGAAATCAATTCATTAACAGTAAAGAAACGGCGGTAGTTCATTTCCTCCGCGCCAACTTTCCAGAAGGCGAGACGGTAAAATTGATCCTTCAGTAAATCATCTAGGAGGTTAAAGCTTTCTGAATTACCGGGTTCTCCGTTGAATGTTTGGAGATTTTCGTCGATGAACTCGCGGATGGCATCATTTGTGGTGTAAAGTTCCCAAACCAATCCTTTAATAAATGCGATTTGGTCTTGTCGCTGTTTTCCGGCAACTTCTGAAGGCACATTTTTGAGAATGTAGAGAATTCCCAATAGCTTAATAAAATCGGGATGATTGCGTCCGAGTGTACGGGTGAGTTTACCTAGATTGTAGGTGATAAATTTTGTGTAAGATTCTAACCGCAGTGGTAGTTTCAAGCTGTAATAGTTGACGGTTAAACCGTTTTGTTCGTATTGCAGTTGAATGTGTCCGTTTTCTAGGGATGTACCATAAAAATCTCCTAAGAGAGGAGCGAGAATTCGCTCTTGGCGATCGCCAAAGGGAGCGTTCCAAGAAAGGTCAAAGTAGTCGGTATAGCTAGAATCTGGGCCGTGTTCCAATACGTCCATCAAGTAATCGTTTTCGCTGCTATAGGCCATGTGGTTTGGCACAATATCTTGTAACCAGCCCATACCAAGGGATTGAATTTCACTAACTAATGCATCAAAGGATTCATTAGTTCCCAGTTCTGGGTTGAGTTGAGTGGCATCTACTATATCGTAGCCGTGGGTACTCCCAGATCGTGCTTTGAAAATGGGGGAAGCATATAAATCGGAAATACCTAAATCTGCTAGATAAGCTGCGATCGCTTTGGCATTGTCAAAGCCAAACTGAGGTGTAAATTGGATTCGATAAGTAGCGGTAGGAATTCGCATATTTTTTAGTGGGGAGTAAGGGGAATGAGGGAGAGAGATGAGGTTTTGAGGATAAACGCTGAACCTTTTAGAGGATGTTTGAAAAGTCCTTTTCTCGTTAGCAAAAGCGTATTACCCCCCTTAATTCCCCCTTATAAAGGGGGGAAACAAGAAATCTAGTTCCCTCCCCTTGTAAAGGGGAGGGTTAGGGTGGGGTTAGGGGAGATCAATAAGTACCTAACATCACAGTCAACCATTTTTAAAGCAACCTTTTAGCTCGAACCTTAAGCCTTACTGCTCGAACCTTAAGCCTTATTGCTCGAACATTAAGCCTTATTGCTCGAACTTTAAGCCTTATTGCTCAAACCTTAAGCCTTATTGCTCGAACCTTAAGCCTTACTGCTCAAACCTTAAGCCTTATTGCTCAAACCTTAAGTCTTATTGCTCAAACATTGAGGTGATGAGGCTGAAACTTTAAGTTCTAACTCTTCCCCTCATCCTTTTTCATAGAGTACTAAACTAGTAGGTTGCAATTTGAATTCTTGGTCTACAGACAGATGTTCAGGGGCTTCAGAACCATGCCCAGACCATGATTTATCAGCAGAGTCTAACAATTTATTAGCGTTTTGCTCAAACGGCAGAGTCACTGTCACTGGAGACGAATTGAAATTCATCGCAAATATTAGTTCACTTGATTCGCACCAACGACGCACGATGACCAACTGCTTCTCTTCATCGCTAATCGCTTTGATGGAGTTACGGTCTTGATTCAAAAGTGCTGGATGCGTCTTGCGGAAATTAATTAACTGACGATACCAATCCCAGATAACTTTGTGTTTACCGTCATTGCGTAATTCCCAATTGAGTTTAGACTTTAGGAAAGTTTCTGACGATTCGGGATCTGGGGGATCATCTGCATAGTGAAATGCTTCAAATTCTTGTTTGCGTCCGGCTCGAACTGCTTGAATTAAATCTGGATCAGAGTGACTGACAAAGTAAATGAAGGGTGCTGTTTCACCGTATTCTTCTCCCATGAACAACAGGGGTAAGTTGGGCGACAGTAGCACAGCAGCAGCAGCTAACTTTAATCCCTCAAAAGAGATTCGCTGGCTGAGGCGTTCTCCTTTCATTTGATTGCCGATTTGATCGTGATTCTGAATACAGATTGTAAATTGTGATAAAGGGCGATCGCGGCAAGATAGACCATGAAATCGTTTGCGATCGGGTGAGTATTTCCAATCGTAGACAAAAGTATCTTCATAAGCTTTTGCCAACTGAGCTACTTGCCCAAAATCTTGGTAATATCCTTGGCGATCGCCTGTCAACAGTGCGTGCAATGAATGGTGAAAATCATCACTCCACTGAGCATCAAGACCATATCCACCCAATTCTACTGGACGAATTATTCGCGGATTATTCAAGTCACTTTCAGCAATTAGATGGCGTTTCCATTTTTGCCCTTGTTGGGAAAAATGATGAACTGCTTCCGCCAGTTCCCATAAAAAATGCTTCGCCCCCAAGTCGTAAATTGCTTGAATAGCATCCAACCGCAATGCATCTATGTGGAAATCGCGCAACCAGTAAAGCGCATTTTCGATAAAATAATTTCGCACACCCTGACTATGGGCATCGTCGAAATTCAACGCTTCGCCCCAAGGCGTTTTATAGGTTTTAGTAAAGTAGGGCGCGAACTGACTCATATAGTTGCCTTCTGGCCCAAAGTGGTTATACACCACATCCAGCACAACGGCAATTCCGTGTTGGTGGCAAGCATTTACTAGTTGCTTCAGTTCGGCTGGGCTACCGTAGGAATTTTGCACCGCATAAGGGTAAACGCCATCATAACCCCAGTTGCGATATGCAAGAGTTGCTTCAATATGGGTATCTCCCGGAAACTGGGAGATAGGCATGATTTCAATGGCGTTAATTCCGAGTTCTCTGAGTTCCGGTAAGCGGGAAATAATGGCAGTGAAAGTTCCTTCAGGCGTGAAAGTCCCAACGTGAACTTCATAGAAAATCATCGATTCCACAGGAATCCCAGTCCACCCTTCATCAGTCCACTCAAAGTGTTGATCGACAATTTGCGACGGCCCATGTACCCCTTCTGGTTGATACTGCGACGCCGGATCGGCAAAAGCGTCTTGCCCATTTAAGACATAGCGATAAAGCGTGCCTGGATATACATCGTTGACTTTCGTTTGCCAGTATCCCTCAGACTGAGGCTTGAGTGGAATTAACTGCTGTTCTGGCGTCAAAATTTGTACCGTGACACCATCTAATAGCGGAGACCAAACTGTAAATTCACACTCTCCGTCACCCAAGTAGTTAGCACCTATTCTCACGCAGTATCCTCCCATCAGTTCCAGTTTGTTGTGCCGAATTGTGGCGCAATCGCAAATGTCATTGATTGCACAATATTTACAAACACGCCAGATAGCATAATGGTTGGTCTACCAAGCTCTTAGCTAGCACCTGTAGGCGGATTTTTGACCAGAATAAATTCTCTCCAATGACCAAACAGGCAGGGGAGCAGAGGGCGGGGCAGGGGGAGAAAGATGCTGTAATTCCCCAGCAGTCTAGGGTTACGAGCTAATAAATGTATTTATGCTCAACGGAAAAATATTTATTTAAGCGGAAAGTGCGACGATAAATAATGCGTAATTGTCTCAGACCCAATACATTTATTTATAGGGTTTCCCCTCATCCCCCTGCCCCCTGCCCCAGACTCTACGGCTTGCAGCTACCATCCACACAATATGCCGATTGATATGTATTAGAACGCTTACCAAATATAGTGTAGCGATTATCGCGGATTTGTTCGTAAAAGCGATCGCCTGCCCATTTCATCCCCGGTAATGCTCGATAAGCGTCTACAAATATACTTCCTGCTGGCAATAACCGCCCAATTTCTTCAGCTGCATTACTACCTTGCCAACGTCTCTGAGGTTCATTGGCATCAATTAAAATCATCCCTTGTTCACAGTCTTGGGCTGTAATTCCCCAGCGTAAAAGTGTCTGCTCATCTTGCATAGGACTGTAGCGAAATAGCTTTCCTTGGTCTAAGGTTTCTAGCAATTGCACTAAGGTAACGCAGAGATTACAATTCCCATCGTAGATTACGTAGTAATTCATAAAAATAACTGAGTTATCAGATGTGTTTAAATACAACTTTGGTATTTTAGCTTAGAAAACTGTAGCGATCGCTCTTGCTTAAGTAACGCAGTAGTAAATAATCTGATCTACCTCAGCCAAAACAAAATTTAATTTGTTAAATATGCATAATGTCGTCTAGCTTAAGTTGTAACTTTGGCAAAAGTTCAGATGAAATAGTATCTCCTAAACGATATTGTTGCTGCTGGTACACACCGTTAACTAACTGACAAACAGTGAAGGTGGGTTGTTTGGGATTGCCGATAAATTGCAAGCCACCTAACCCTCTAAAGTCCACAATCCAATATTCTGGGATGTTAAGAAAAGCGTATTCTTCCACCTTTCTTGCATAATCATCTTGCCAGTTTGTACTCACAACCTCAGCAACAAGTTTAATAGTACTGCCGTTACAAATAATAGATTCCTTTTGCCAAAGCGGTTCTTTACTAAGTTCTGCTTTATCTAAAACAATTACATCAGGACGCAGCACTGTAGCTTCAGCCGCAGGTGGTTTAATCAGACAAGTTTTTGGAACTAGCCAGTTGAAATTAGAATTAAAAATTTCGACATAGATTCTACCAGCAATACTACCTGCAACAGCTTCATGTGGCCCTGTAGGTTCCATGTCTCTTAGTTGTCCATCGATTAATTCGTAGCGTGTATTGTCACCATATTCGGCTATAAATTCCTCAAAGGTAAGTAGTTTGGGCGAGGTGTAGGTCATTATGTCTTGTTTTGAGTTTATTGTAGCGAAGGCATGAGGCATGGGGCATTAGGCATTGAGTAGGGATTAAAATTTAAACTTTCACCTTTATAGGCTCAACTTTTAAGTTTTAACTCCTCCTGACTCCTGAATTCTGACTCCTGAATTCTAAATTCTGCTGTATCATTCTTTTGGAATGGTATTTGCTTAGTTTTTTCATTAATGAGAAAATATTCATGAGATACAAACTCTTGGGTAAAAGCGGGTTAAGAGTCTCTGAACTCTCCTTAGGAACCATGACCTTTGGTGAAGATTGGGGTTGGGGTGCATCTGTTGACGAAAGCCGTAAAATCTTCGATAGCTATGCAGAAGCAGGGGGAAATTTCATTGACACCGCCAACGGTTATACCGATGGTAGCAGTGAAAAAATTGTCGGTGAGTTGATTGCTAAAGAACGGGAACGCTTTGTAGTTGCGACAAAATATTCCTTTCCCTTGCAGATGGATAACAAAAAAGGCGACCCTAACGCCAGTGGAAACCATCGCAAGAACTTAGTCCAGTCTTTAGAAGGTAGCCTGAAACGACTGAATACTGATTACATTGATTTATTCTGGTTGCACGCTTGGGATTTCACAACACCTATTGAAGAAGTATTGCGATCGCTTGATGATGTAGTCCGCCAAGGTAAAGTACTTTACATCGGTATTTCTGATACACCTGCTTGGATCGTTTCCCAAGCAAATACTATTGCCCAATACCAAGGATGGACGCAGTTTGTCGCCCTACAAATTGAGTATAGTTTAATTCAACGAACCCCAGAACGTGACTTGTTGCCGATGGCTAAAGCCTTGGATTTAGCAGTAACACCGTGGTCGCCTTTGGGTGGTGGTGTGCTTACAGGTAAATATAATCAGCCTCCTCAAGCAGACGGTGAAAAAGGACGACTCGAAACTTTTGGGGGAGAGATTTCACAGAAGAATTTAGCGATCGCTCAAGTTGTCAGTGAAGTTGCAACCGAAATCGGACACACACCTTCACAAGTAGCATTAGCTTGGTTACACGCTCAAAATGGTGTGATTATTCCGATCATTGGCGCACGTAAATTAACGCAGTTTCAAGATAACTTAGCTTCTTTAGATATCATCCTCTCGCCAGAACATTTGCAACAATTAAATGAAGTTAGTCAAATTGAACTGGGTTTTCCCCATGACTTTTTACACAATGATGTAATTCGCGATCGCCTTTTCGGTGGTACATTCAATACCATAGAAAACCACCGTATTTAACTAATAGTCATAAACTTTAACATATTCAGGCATTAATTCAATCGGTCGTCAGAGAGTTTCGTTAAGCCAAATAATTCTGTAGAGTTAGATATAAAAGGCATTAACAACGTAGAATCATGAACGACAACAGCATTACATCACGTTTGTACCCTACCCGCATTGATATTCCCGCCGAAGCACGAGTGAAAATCGTGGTACTTCTCAACCAAACTTTAGCAGCCACTTCGGATTTGAAAACCCAAGCAAAGCAAGCGCACTGGAATGTTAAAGGTACTGACTTTTACCAGTTACACTTATTATTTGATGAACTGGCTGGAGAATTGGAAGAGTACATCGATATGGTAGCTGAACGTGTCACAGCTTTAGGCGGATACGCTTTCGGAACAGCCCGTGCCGCAGCTAGAAATTCAATTTTGCCAGAATATCCCTTAGATATTTTGGATGGTAAAGACCATGTAACAGCCTTGTCAGATCGTTATGCACTCTATGCTAAACATCTGCGGGAAGCGATCGATAAAACAGATGACTTAAGCGATCTCGACACTGCCGATCTTTACACCGAAATTTCCCGCGCCATTGACAAACGACTATGGTTCTTAGAAGCTCATCTGCAAGTAGCAGAAATTAAGGGAGAGAATGGCAAAGCGGGTGCTACTACAACTCAAAAGATCCCTGCTGGTGTAAAATAAGCACTTTTGAGAAAAGTAGTCTTTTGTAAATCTAATAGTATCTTTTTGGTAAGTACGACACTTTTAAGTGCGTACTTTTCTTTTATATGTATATACTTTACTATTGAAATAGTTCAAAACGTAGGTCGAAAAACTCCAGAATATCTTCGACAAGTGATATCTCAAGATTAATACTTCAACTTCAATAAGCTAGTCGATTAGTGAAAAAGTATACTAATTTCCTTCTAATTCCTAACTCTTGTACAGACGCGATTCATCGCGTCTCTTCTACGATTCATTGCGTCTCTTCTACGATTCATCGCGTCTCTTCTACGATTCATCGCGTCTCTTCTACGATTCATCGCGTCTCTAAATACTGATTAACAACGAGGTAAATATATGTCTCAAAATACAATTAGCCATCTAATTCATGATAGAAACGCCCGTGGTCACGCCAAAATGGGCTGGCTCGATAGTTATCACACATTTTCCTTCGGTAGTTTTTACGATCCCAACCGCATGGGATTTCGTTCTCTGCGAGTGATTAACGACGATCGCATCGCCCCTGGTGCTGGATTCCCTACCCACAGCCATCGTGACATGGAAATCCTCACTTATGTCTTAGAAGGTGCTGTAGAGCATAAAGACAGCTTGGGTACTGGGTCAGTAATTCGTCCCGGTGATGCACAGATTATGAGTGCTGGAACTGGAATCAGCCACAGTGAATTTAATCCCTCACCAACTGAACCACTACACTTGTTACAAATCTGGATTCTTCCTGACCAAGAAGGGTTGACACCAAGATATGAACAAAAAGCTTTTCCTCTGGAAGAAAAGCGTGGCAAACTCCGCTTAATTGCTGCTAAAGATGGGCGCGATGGTGCTGTGACAATTCACCAAGATGTTGATTTATACACATCTGTTTTAGAGTCAGGTGATGTTGTTAATTATCAAATTAAACCTGGTCGCTATGCCTGGTTACAAATAGCCCAAGGTATAGTTAACTTAAATGGTGAAGAACTCAGAGCAGGCGATGGAGTACAAATCAACGGCGAAGAACAGCTAGAAATTAGCACCAATATCGGCGGCGAAATCTTACTTTTTGATTTAGCGTAATTTAGCAATCCTGAGTCAGCCCCTTCCCTACGGGATGCTGCGCGAACGGGGAAGTCAAAAGTCAAAAGTAAGAAGCCCATAAATAAATTTATGGGCTTGTACCTTTTTCTTTCTGGTCATTGCTGAGAAACAAGATCCCCCACTTCGTAAAAGTTGTGGGGGATATTTAGGTTACAAAAATTTCTCGATTGGCGTGCGAGTATAAATATTGCATCGGGAATCGTAAAGATAGGGACACAAAACCACAATAGTTTTGAAGTATCCTTTTTGTAGTATAAAATTACTATTAGCTTTAGTCTAAGAACTTTAGGGATATAAGATAGATAAGAATAGGGGATAGAAGAAAATAGTAAATTGATTTTGTAAATTAAATTAAAAAATTGCTATACAGATAATTCCCTCAAGATAGTGGCTCAAATGTACTAGTAAGGGTCAAATACTAGAAAATTAGTAGAAGTAAAGTGTAACAGGCATGAAACCATTGGAAATACGTGATGTTGATTCTCGATATAACCCAGCAGCGATTGAGGAAAAATGGCAAAAAACATGGGTAGAACTTGGCTTAGATAAAACACCCACAGCTAGTAACAAGCCAAAATTCTACGCTTTATCCATGTTCCCTTATCCATCGGGCAGCCTACACATGGGTCACGTCCGTAATTATACGATTACCGATGTGATTGCCCGCCTTAAAAGAATGCAAGGCTATCGAGTAATACATCCAATGGGTTGGGATGCCTTTGGCTTGCCAGCAGAAAATGCCGCCATTGACCGTGGTGTACCGCCAGCAAAGTGGACTTATCAGAATATGACCCAGATGCGGCAACAATTGCAGCGTCTTGGTTTATCCATTGACTGGGAATGTGAACTTGCTACTTGTTCACCCGATTATTACAAGTGGACACAATGGATTTTCTTGCAGTTTTTGCAAGCGGGGTTAGCTTACCAAAAAGAAGCAGCAGTAAATTGGGACCCCATTGACCAAACTGTATTGGCAAATGAGCAAGTCGATAACGAAGGACGTTCTTGGCGCAGTGGCGCAATAGTTGAGCGCAAATTGTTGCGACAGTGGTTTTTCAAGATTACCGATTATGCCGAAGAATTACTCAATGACTTAGATAAGTTAACAGGTTGGCCGGAACGCGTTAAATTGATGCAGGCAAACTGGATTGGCAAATCTACAGGCGCTTACTTAGAATTTCCTATCGTTGGGATAGATGAAAAAATCGCCGTGTACACCACACGTCCAGATACCGTTTATGGTGTCAGCTACTTGGTGTTAGCACCAGAACATCCCTTAACAAAGCGTGTCACTACAAAAGAACAACTTGCAGCCGTAGAAGCTTTTATTAAAGAGGTTTCCAATCAAAGTGAGTTGGAACGTACTGCTGAAGACAAACCGAAGCGGGGTATTTCCACAGGTGGGGTAGCAATTAACCCGTTTTCAGGGGAAGAAGTGCCGATTTGGATTGCTGACTATGTACTGTATGAGTATGGTACTGGGGCAGTGATGGGCGTACCAGCCCACGATGTCCGGGATTTTAAGTTTGCCAAAAATTACGATTTGCCAATTAATTTTGTTATTGCTTCCCCAGATGATGTTGCAGGTTTTGACTTAACTCCAACATCAAAGATTAATGAAGTCAGACAACTTACCCAAATTGAATATAACCAGGCATACACTGAACCAGGAATTTTAATTAATTCTGGGTCTTTTAGTGGTATAACTTCCACAGATGCTAAACAAGCGATAATTGAATACGCCGAACAACAAGGTTTTGGTAAAGTACGGGTGCAATATCGCTTGCGGGATTGGTTAATTTCGCGGCAGCGTTACTGGGGCGCACCAATACCTGTAATCCACTGTCCCAACTGTGGGATAGTGCCAGTGCCTGATCAAGATTTACCAGTTCAGTTGCCAGAAGAAGTGGAATTTACTGGACGTGGCGGTTCACCTTTGACTCAGTTGGAAAGTTGGGTAAATGTGCCTTGTCCAACTTGTGGCACTCCGGCAAAGCGGGAAACTGACACAATGGATACTTTTATTGATTCTTCATGGTATTTCTTGCGCTTCCCTGACGCTAAGAATGAACAACAGGTTTTTGATTCCAGTAAAATTAACGACTGGATGCCAGTTGATCAGTATGTCGGTGGAATTGAACACGCGATTTTACATTTGTTGTATTCGCGTTTCTTTACTAAGGTACTACGCGATCGCGGTTTGTTAAACTTTGATGAACCCTTCCAACGCCTGTTAACTCAAGGTATGGTACAGGGTTTAACTTACCTAAATCCCAACAAGGGCGGTAAAGATAAATGGATTCCTTCTGATCTGGTAAATTCTGCTAACCCCCGCGACCCTCAGACAGGTGAACCACTGCAACGTCTCTACGCCACCATGTCTAAATCAAAGGGTAACGGTGTAGCCCCAGAAGATGTAATTTCCAAATACGGTATAGATACAGCGCGGATGTTCATTTTGTTCAAAGCGCCGCCAGAAAAAGACCTGGAATGGGATGAAGCCGATGTGGAAGGACAATTCCGCTTTTTAAATCGAGTTTGGCGTTTGGTGACAGATTATGTTGCAGCTGGGGTATCCCATAAGCAAGTGCAACTCGCTGATTTAACTAAGGCAGAAAAAGAATTGCGACGGGCGATTCACACGGCTATTCAAGCAGTGACAGAAGACGTTGAAGACGAATATCAATTCAACACAGCTATATCAGAATTGATGAAGTTGAGTAACGCTCTAACTGATGCCGATGGGAAAAATTCACCAATTTACGCAGAAGGTATTCGCACTTTGGTGGTATTGCTAGCACCCTTTGCACCACACATTGCTGATGAATTGTGGCATTTATTGGGTGAAAGTAATTCAGTTCACACTCAAACTTGGCCGTCATTTGACCCGGCTGCTTTGGTAGCTGATGAAATTACTTTAGTAATTCAAATTATGGGCAAAACTCGCGGCTCGATTCAAGTACCAGCGCAAGCAGATAAAGCAGCGTTGGAGAAATATGCCCGTGAATCAGAAATTGCCCAACGTTACATCGAAGGTAAGGAGATTAAAAAGGTAATTGTCGTGCCTGGAAAGTTGGTAAATTTTGTAGTTAGCTAAGTACAGCTTTGCCTAAAATCTTGGCGAATTGAGGGTTGAAATTTCAACGCGGATGCGCTTCATCTTCGCGCAGGGTAGAAGCGCAGACAATTCGCTAGGAATTAATTATTGTACTTAGCGATCAATAAAATTGTAAATATAGCCTGACCAAACATCTGGGAAAAGGTTAAAGGTTTTTTCTTTCCCCTTTTCCCCTTAACCGACAAGTATTGTAACCACTTCGGTATTATTGTTTGCACAAACAATCGTAATTGGGAAAAGTTTGCAGCACGGATAGATGAAGCTCTGACAATAGAAGAACCGTTGCAAGGAAAACTAATTCGTGTGGTACGTCCAGTCACTTAAAATAATTCGTAATGACGCTCCTGCGTCGCTAACGCTGCGCTAACGTAATTAAGTTTTGAAATGGTGATTTAAACCCTGTCTAATACCAATTCTCCAAAATGAGGCAACAGATGTAAATCAGGAAAGTCTTGCTGCATCTAAGTTTCTTAATTGCGTTAGCGTTAGCGAAGTGGTAGCGTTCGCGCAGCGTCTCGTAGAGAGGAACGAGCGTCCGTAGGAGCGTCATTGCGAATTGGCATAACATACTTGCGGCTTGTTATAAACAGGGGATTTAAACCCACAGAATTGCTTAAAAAGTTTTGATGGAATGCACAAATGCTAAAGTCATCAAGTATGTGTTGCAACAATTGTTATACCAGTAATTTATCACTCTGGTATATGTGTATTTAAAAACATCTGTATGATCTTCCAGAGAGTTTAACTGTTTTATTTATACACGAAAAAACGCTTGAGAGTTTTGCTCACTCAAGCGTTTCCTCGTAAAAGCTTATACCAACTCACTCGTTTGATGCAACATTTGAAATCTGCAACGCCCCCTTATTAGGGAGCATTGCGAGGATAACTTGTGACAAACATGTGGTGAAATGGTATCACTCCTTGCACTAATTAAGAATATCTCTTTTGCAAGAATACCGGGGATCTGATGAGTGACAGTTTATGAACTGAACACTAGTTAAAAACGACTCATCATGAATAGTAATTAACAAGACTAAGCATGATTGTAGCAATTTTGTGAGTATAGTATAAAAACTTATAGTTTATTGGCGATCGCCTACTACTAAGTACAGTTTTAAATGTGCAGCGAGTAACAGCATACTTATCTCAAAATTGGCTGCAAATGAACCAGAAAGCATCAGTAGAAAATCGCCATTGAGTAAGCCAGGATAAGCCTTTAATATTGACAGCGAAATGATTTGGAGGAAAATAAATTATCAGATCCTCAATGGATAAAAGTATTCTTTAGAGGATGGCAACCGAAGAACAAATGCTCGACCTAAGCAGATTGAAAAGTTTGGGTTAAGTATCTTCTATCTCTTATCAAACGGCAACATGCAGCGCTTCCGCATAGTGTAGGCAGTTACTTCATTCATTGAAGCAAAACACAGCTTTTTCACTGACGATTTCGCGTGTTTATATAAAAACAATAGAGGCAGATTATGGGTAAGATTTAAGAATTTATTATATCTGTGCCTCATCTAGATAGAGGTTTCACCTTTGGTTAAAATAGCCGCTCTCCTACGAGCAAACGCCTTAACCTGTTGTCTAGGTGTGTGGTAAGATTGCCTGTGAACAGGGGTTTTATTTGAGTTGGAGTCTCGTATAAATTGCAAAGGTCAAGCTGACCGATTATTAACTCCCACGATACTTTTCCTATGAATTTGGAAAATATACAACAAGGCTGGTGACGAACTGAGTGGAATTTGTAGATGAATATCTAGAATTTGCTATCAGACTTAACCAACTCCCACAATTTTGACTTTTATTTGATTTTTAGGATAGACATATGAACGACAAGCTGATGCTGATGATTCCAGGCCCAACCCCGGTGCCAGAAGCTGCCTTACTGGCATTAGCCAAGCATCCGATTGGACACCGCACCAGTGAATTTAGCAATATATTGGCAGAGGTAACGGAAAACCTCAAGTGGCTACATCAAACTCAAAGTGATGTGCTAACGCTGAATGTCAGTGGTACGGGTGCTGTAGAAGCCGGAATAATTAATTTTCTCTCTCCAGGCGATCGCATTTTAGTTGGTTCTAATGGTAAATTTGGCGAACGCTGGGTAGAAGTTGGTCAAGCCTACGGTTTGAATGTAGAAGAAGTTAAGGTGGAATGGGGAAAACCCTTAGACCCCGCAGCATTTGCCGAAAAACTGCAAGCTGATACTCAAAAGCAAATTAAAGCCGTAATCATTACCCACAGCGAAACCTCGACGGGTGTTTTGAATGATTTAGAAACCATCAACCGCCATGTTAAAGAACACGGTGAAGCTTTAATTATCGTTGATGCCGTCACTAGCTTGGGTGCGTTCAATCTACCTGTGGATGCTTGGGGCTTGGATATAGTCGCCTCCGGTTCCCAAAAAGGTTATATGATTCCACCGGGATTGGGTTTTGTCTCTGTCAGCCCCAAAGCTTGGGAAGCTTACAAAACGGCAAAGCTACCGAAATATTATTTGGACTTAGGCAAATATCGCAAAGCCACAGCCAAAAATACAACTCCATTTACTCCACCTGTGAACTTGATTGTAGCGCTGCATACCACGTTGCGAATCATGAAGGAGGAAGGTTTGGAGTCAATATTTGCTCGACATGAACGGCTGAAAAATGCTACCCGCGCCGCCATTCAAGGCTTAAATTTACCCTTGTTTGCAGCAGATAGTTCCGCTAGCCCGGCAATTACGGCTGTAGCACCACAAGGAATTGAACCGGATAAGATTCGGTCATTGATGAAAAAACGCTTTGATATTGCCCTAGCGGGTGGTCAAGACCATTTGAGTAATAAGATTTTTCGCATTGGTCACTTGGGTTTTGTGAGCGATCGCGATATTCTTAGCTGTATCGCATCCTTAGAAGTTACCCTAAAAGAACTTGGCTATGAAGATTTCACCCCTGGATCTGGTATAGCGGCGGCAGTTAGAGTGTTTACACAATAGTCATTGGTCATTTGCAATAGACAAAGGACAAATCAAAAGAGCGAGTTAAATTATCAACTTGCTCTTTTGATTTGTATATAAATAAGTAAAAACCGCCAAAGTTAATAAACTTATATATCAACCTTTGCACAAGGTATAGTGTGACAGTCCCAATTTTCATAAATTATACCAAGTTGCTCTAAATAGTATTGCTCTGAAGACAGTCAGATAGCTTATTCGACACCAAACAAGACTAATTTTGGCAACTCAGCATGATACTGAATTGGTATAAATAGAGTATTTTTTCAGATTCTGATAACAGCCTTTTAGTAGAGACTTTTAATCCAAAATCCAAAATTATTATGACTATGCCGTTTCCAACCAATCATAAATTTGGTCTAACTGCTCTAGAGTAATCAAACCATATTGCCAAAGAATCATTGCCAAAGGGCCTGGATCTTGCTCTCGATGCCGAAGTGCCACCGCCAGCGATGCCGTGGAAATTGCTAAATCTTCTTGCAAAAAATTAATCAGTCGAGAATATTTTGATTGTGACATTTGTATCTCACCTCCTTGTGCAGAATGTATTGTCATATATCAGTTCACCATTGCTTGGTAGCCACTAGCCAGTATTTTATCTGTCACTTTGCCGTTATCGGCTATACACCCTAGCAGAGTATTTGTGATTTGCCTTTAACAAAGGCTTCTCATAGAAACTCTGAAAAATAAAAATTTTCTTACAAATTATCTGCTCAATTGTTAAGCAGTATTCTTACTTAGTTAAATTGGCTCCATTTTGTTTACTTTTGTGCGTTATTTAATTACACATGGAGTAACAAAGATTCCATAGCCTATATTCTCTTATTGGCGACTGTTTACACTTGCGCCCAAGGGAATATTTTTGCCAAACCTCAAGACTGCGATTTCGGGTTGGAGACAGTAGAATTTTACATTATCACCACAGTTTTTAAATAGTAGCGTTACAGATGAATTTTTTCCATAAGACGTGCCATTTTTTACAGAAAAAACATAGATTTCGATAGTATAGACTCTGAACAGAGAAACTATCCAAATCTTTATCTACGCAAAGCACCGAAGTCTCAACGCTCAATTTTGACAATATCGCCCGCTTTCAACTTCAACTCGGCAGCTCTGCCAGAGCGAAGTTCAATCACCTGATTGATTGGTGTATTGGGCCCATAGGTAGGACAAGGCTCACTAGCACAAGGAGGTGCAGCAGCCTGAATATATTTAACGACTCCGTTTTGTAAAAATACCATATCTAAGGCCACAGGTACATTCTTCATCCAAAAACTAACTGGTTGTGGTGAAGGGAACCCAAACAACATCCCCCGGTTATCTGGCAAAGCTGGTCGATACATCAACCCCATTGCTTGCTGTTGTGGTGTCTGCGCCACTTCTAACTGAATTGTTGTGCCATTAGGAACAATAGCTTTAGCAGAAATTGGTAGTTTTTGACCTAAACTCTCTGGTGCTGGAGTTTGAGAATTAGACGTAGGGCTGGGAGGTTTAGCTGTTGTTGGCACAGAACAGCCCATCAGTAAAATACTTAGCACCATTGAAAGCAAACTTAGTCGATGAATCATAATTATTTTTGATTTTGTAATTTAGATTTCAATTTTACAGAATTTAAGCTAAAAAACTTACGGCTTTTATTCGTCCTTTCAGGAGGCAGGAGTAACCCACACCTTATGCAAGGTAGGATTGAAGGGACGCTTTGTGCTTCGTCGTACCGCGATGCTCGTAAGCGACGTAGGAGCGTCTGACTCGCTCTAAGCATTTGCGTAGCGTCTCGTAGAGAGTGTACTAAGATTCTCTCAAAACGTACCCTACACCTCGCACCGTTTGAATGAGGCGCTTTTGTCCTTCATCTTCAATTTTTAGGCGCAAGTAGCGGATATACACTTCAATTACATTGGACTCGCCCAGAAAGTCGTAACCCCAAACGTTTTCTAAAATTTGTTCGCGGGTTAATACCTCACGGGGATGTTCCATTAAGAATTTTAATAGCTCAAATTCTTTCATTGTCAAGTCAATTGCTCGTCCGCTATGTATGGCACGGCGAGTTGCTATATCTAAAATCAGATCCCCAAAGCGTAACTGCTCCGTGGTATCCACATCAGGTTTTAAGTAGAGCCGAATCAACTTTAAAAAGTCTTCTGAGCGATAAGGTTTGAGGATGTAATCATCCGCTCCTGCTTCTAGACAAGCTACACGATCATCAACTGTATCCCTTGCCATTAAAATTAATACAGGCGATCGCATACCAGTACTTCTTAGATTTTTGCACAATGAGAGTCCTGATTCTCCTGCTAGCATCCGGTCTAAAACAATTAAAGCAGGTTGGCGATCGCGACAGTGTTGTAAACCACTAGTCGCATCATGAGCCAAAATTGATTCATACCCGGCTTCTTGCAAATCGCAAGAAAGCTGATTTGCTAGGCTCTCATCGGTTTCAATCACCAAAACACAGGGACTTGGAGCAACTGTCATAACAATTTGGGATATTGGATTTGAGATTGTAAAGATATTCCAGAGAAAATCTTTACATCAGTTATAAAGTGCAATTACGAGTTATTAGTGATGGAGCAATCCTGATTTGACACGCTGCTAAGAATCTTTTAGCACGTTCAGGTGTCAGCCATCTAATTCTTGGATGCAATCTTAATAACTAAATCCAAATACCATCTTTACACCAGTAATTCTGGAAGGAAATCAGTAAGTTGGGGAGTGGGGGATGAGGGAGATAATCCATTCAAAATTCAAAAACTTCTGCCTCCTGCCCAATCTCTACGGCAATTCTACCGAAGTTGGTTTAGCAATATGTGGTAAACCCCAACCTAATTTTTCTCGTAAAATTCGGAAAAACTCAGGCGGTTGCAGACGAATAAATCGAACACTATATTGCGATCGCTCCATATATACTCTATCTTCTGGTAGTACATAGCACCCTCCATTACCATCCACCACCATTACCAGCCGAGGAATGTTAACTGGGTAAATGTTGACCGATTCAGTATCTGGAAATACTAATGCTCTAGAAGCTAAGGAATGGGGACAAATGGGTACTAGCTGTAAAGCAGGTACACCAGGGGTAACAACTGGGCCACCAGCACTCAATGAGTAAGCTGTAGAACCAGTAGGTGTAGAAACAATTACACCATCTGCTGCAATATCTACTGGCGCATGACGCCCTATGGCAATTTCAAAATGGCACATAGAGGTCAAAGGTTCGCGGTGCAGAACCATTTCATTTAAGCAGAGGGCTTCCCACAGCACTGAATCTCCCCGAAACACTTTGACGGTGAGCATGGCTCGTTCTTCAATTTCATACTCACCCGTCATTGCCTGTTCTAGTGCTTGAGGCAATTGATTCAGGAAGGTTTCTGTTAAAAATCCCATGTGGCCGGTATTCACTGTTAGCAGTGGAATACCACAGGGAGCCACCTGACGAGACGCTGCTAAAACAGTCCCGTCTCCCCCTAACACCACTGCAAACTCCATATCCGAGTCAAAACCAGGGGGCGTTAGACCATCAATGGGGGTGTGGCATACAGGACTCTCCGGGTTAGAGTAGCCCAATATTCCACCGATACTCGATGTGACACACACATCCCAACCAGCTGCGGTTAGCTTGTCTTTCAACTCGATAGCGACACGGCCGGCTATCGGTTTAACGTCATTGTAGATAATGCCTGCTTTCGGCACACTCAAATATCCAAGTTTAGGCGATGCTCTGTATTATGTAATCCTTACACATTTTGGTCATGTAGTCATTAATCTAGAGTCAAATATCCAAAGTCTAGACTTTTATGACTAATGTCTGTTTTGTAATAATTATTGACTATTGGCTTTTGAAGACTGTTTAAAAGGAGTTTTTTTAGGTTTCTGCTTTTTATTTTTATTTTTCTGGTAGTCTAACTCTTTGAGCTTCTTCATTATTCGACTGAAGTACTCTTGTAGATAGCTTTCTAGGGTTGTGGTTTGTTGCGGATCTAAGCCAAAAATTGTGTATACTTCATCCATTGAAGCATTTAACTCTTTACCACTAGCTAATACTTCTGTAAATGCTAGCCTGTCTGCTACGTTCCATCCCCACTGAAAGAACCGCATTAAGCCGCGCACAGCACGCAGCAAGGTTATTGGCATCCGTGTTACTCTGGTATCTTTTCCAGATAAACGTTCGCATAGGTTAATAATTTCTTCTGCACTCCACGCACGAGTACCGACTACCGGAAAAGTTTGGTTTTGCGTTTCTGGCACACTCAATGCACGGATTGCGAACTTAGCAATATCCTGAGTATCCATATAAGCAATGGGAGAAGAATTACCAGTCACCCAAACTGGCTGTGATTCCAAAATAGGAATTCCGTACTGACCGATTAATCCTTGCATAAACCCAGCTAGGCGCAAGATGGTGTAATTTAAGCCAGACTCAGCCAAAAAGAGTTCTGTACACCGCTTAATTTCCATTAACGGCACTTCTGGGTATTTATCAGCATCTAATATCGAAAAGAAAATAAAACGCTCTACACCTGCTGCTTTTGCTGCTTGAATCAATGCTACTTTGCCGTCCCAGTCCACTTGTTTGATACTCAGTGAATCTGTAGGACGAGATGTTGACGCATCGATAACTTGGGTTACTCCTTCTAAAGCTTCCACTAAGGTATCGGGGTAACGTAAATTTCCCGGTACGAGTTCTGCACCCCATTCTTTGAGAAAAGCTGCTTTTTTACTGCTTCGGACAAGACAGCGTACTTTATATCCCTCATCGATTGCACGACGAGCCACTTGTCTTCCTAAGGTGCCAGTGGCACCGACGATTAATAATGTCATGAGGGTTGTAATAAATTTTATTGTTTTATGAAAAGAATGTTATCAGAATAACCTATGCAAACAAAACTTTACATCTTTTCTAAGAAAATCGTTTGTTATGGGCAGACTCATGGGAAAATTGCTGTCCGTTTACCGGACAGCAATTTTCCCAGTTAGCGAAAAGTATGAACGCCACATTGGGGCGAACAGAACTTTTCAAGGCAGAGGAAAACCTCTTCCCTCTCAATAGCCAATTACCGTAGGGATTATTCTTCTGTGCCTTGAATTTTTAGTAACAACGCGCCTAAGCCCCAGCCTACGAAGATTAAACCGAAGGACAATAGAGCTGCATTCAAAAGTTCGCCGCCCATTGGTGTGATTCTCCTTATGCAAATTAGTGTGTGTAAACTAGGTCTATCAGAAGCTCTTGAATTGTTGCTGTAGAATTAGACCTGTGTAAATAATCTTAAACTAGTTTAGCAAGTAATCCCTACTGGTTTGGGGGGCAATCCCTACTGTGAGCGGGAGAACACGGGGATGGGGAAATTTGATGATAATAATTATGAATAAATTTTATGTATCAAAATAATTTAGATAATCTAGTGAATTTTACCAAAAAAAATCGCCCGCGTTTAGCGGTGACGTTGGGAGATCCGGCGGGAATTGGGCCGGAGGTGATTTTGAAAGCTTTAGCAGAACCGGAAATTAGTAAAAAATATGACGTTACAGTGGTGGGAAACCGGGCTTTGCTAGGACATATTTATTACAAACTGAATTTAACTGAGAATTTAGTACCTTTGGCAAATCCAGACAATTTATCAGTTATTAATGTGCAGTTAGATGGAAAAATTCAAGATGAAATTATTGCCGGAATAGGTAATGCGGCCAGTGGTGCGGCTAGTTTTGCGTATATAGAATGTGCGATCGCTCAAACACTGGCTGGTAAATTTGATGCTATTGTCACAGGCCCCATCGCTAAATCTGCTTGGAAAGCCGCAGGTTATAATTATCCAGGACAAACAGAACTTTTGGCAGAAAAATCAGGTGTTGAGCGTTTTGGGATGTTATTTGTGGCGCGATCGCCCCATACTAATTGGACACTCCGCGCAATACTAGTTACCACACATATTCCCCTACGTCAAGTAGCCGATATATTGACACCGCAATTGTTGACACAGAAATTGGATTTGCTGGTGGAGTGTTTAGAGAAAGACTTTGGGATAGAAAATGGGAGAATTGCGATCGCAGGTTTAAATCCCCACAGTGGCGAACAGGGACAACTTGGACATGAAGAACAAGATTGGTTAATTCCCTGGTTAGAGCAAGAGCGGCAAAATAGACCACAATTACAGCTAGATGGGCCAATACCGCCAGATACGATGTGGGTTAAACCTGGTCAAGCTTGGTATGGAAATTCTTTAGTACAAAATCCTGCTGATGGCTACTTGGCACTTTACCACGACCAAGGCTTAATTCCTGTGAAGCTGATGGCGTTTGATCGAGCAGTTAATACTTCTATTGGCCTTCCTTTCGTTCGGACTTCACCAGATCATGGAACAGCGTTTGATATTGCGGGTAAGGGAATTGCTGATGCTACGAGTATGAAAGCAGCAATACATTTAGCGGCTGAGTTGGTTAGTCGAAGATTGGCGGTGGATTGTGGTTAAAAGTTCTTTGTTGCAATATTTACTAGGAGTAATGCTTACTTGAATTTTGAAATTATCGGAGACATCACCAATATTGAAATAATTGCTGTTGGTAACTCCATTCGTGAACTAGAACGCTTGCGTAAAATTTATGGTTCAGGACGGTGGCGGAAACTTAAAGGCTTTGCAACCATTAGCTTAGACGACGGAAGCATTTATGAAGTTGAGTTACACTGGTATGAAGCCCACGGAATTGGTAAGAAATAAATCAAAATAAAACGCTTTCTATAGGAGTCGTTATGCAGTCAGCGAACACGCAAACTCAATATGTTGTTTGCATTAACAACAAAGATTATCCTGCTTCTTTAGAAATTCGGAAAATTTACCAGACTGTTCCTGATTCTGATGCTGTTAAGCACCGAATGATTAGAGTTATTGATGAATCAGGTGAAGACTATTTATATCCTAGCAATTATTTCGTATTGATTGAATTACCAAAAGCGGTTGTAGAAGCTTTTTATCTCCCTAGTTAAAATTTAATTATTCGTTTCAATAACTCTAAAATCTATTTCAAAAAAACGTTGATAAAAGAAAAGCCCTCTTGTTGAGCTTGTTTTTCTGACTAATGAGTATTATAGAATATTCTTAAGCGAACAACTGTGCGAATAGGCTTTGGATCAGCCATTGTTATTTTTACACCTTTTATTTTTAGATTTTATAACTCGATCAGCGAAGCTATTCTTGTATCGCTGATGTCACTCTATATTAAATCTTTGTAACTTGCGCTCCCATCGGAAAAACAAACTTTCTCCATTTACCTCATCTGTCTCTTCACTTTCATCAATGAGGTCTTGGTTTTTCTCCTCTAATTCACGCATATACTGCCTGAGTATACCCCCAGCAGCGACCGCTCTACTTTTATGCAGTTGACGGGTTAACTCTAAAAACCATTCTCTATCACCCACCAAATCTGACTCTTTCACCTGATACTTGAGAATTTCTGGGATCAGTAGTGAAGGGTTATGATGTTTTGCGATCGCGCTAGTATGAACAAGAGGCTGGTAATCAATCCGTAAGCACTGCTGCCATAACGCTACCCATTTGGCATGAGAAAGATACCCATGACTAAAATACGAAGGCGGCACCATTGCCAAAATATGTAAATGCGGGTGTGCTGAGACTCCATCTCTACCTTTAGTTACTTCGATAGACTTCACCCAACCTTTTGCAGGCCATGCTTTCAATTCAGTGAATCGCTTAAAAGCCTTATTTATCAAATCCAAGTTTTCTCTGAGTTCCTCAATCTGGCAATTTTTTATAGTCAAGGTAACAAATAGCCAACGGTACTTGGGGTAATCAGTTACAACCTGTGGGAGAATCTTGTAAGCTCTTGCTTTCCACATGAGCGATGTCTAACGACAAGCCGCTTTGCGTCTGCGCCGCCACTGACAAACCGGACAATGACGAACTCTACAGAATCGTGCATCTGATAGCTTTAACTTGAGAATACCTTCCGATTCCTCTGGCACTAATTGAAACTTCAGCAACTCGGAACATATTCTCATCCGCCAAGCATACTGCTGAAAATAATCTTCGCCTGCTTTAGCATAATAATGCAGGACTTTATCAGTATTACTTCTGTGCTTGTCCCAAATTTTACCTATAGGTGAAACTTCGGTTAAGCTCTGTATATTTTGATTTTGTTGGAACTTATCTTGAGACGATATATTAAAAGCAATAAAGTCATTGTCTGAGGCTTGAGCAAACACGAAATCACCAAATTAGTTTGTATCAACGCCTCAAATTAACGCAATTTATACGGTCAAGCCTCAGTAAAAGTATTTAGGAAATTCGAGTTTTCCCTGAGTTCCTGAATCTATCAATTATTAAAAGCAATTTCGTTTTTGTCCAACTATAGATAGCCTTGGCCCGGAAAACATGTCAGATTACTTGAATAAGTACCAATCTGATAGGAAAACTATTCTAATGAAAATTTGGGCTACTACTGCTGTGCTAGTTTCTTCTTGGCTAATATTTGGCGTCATGGCCTCTAAGCCAATCAACGCTACTTCTGTTTTGGTAGAAAATGTTATATCATCTCCTGCGCCAACGAATACAAAACAGATTACTGTTAGTAACACTGAGTTCGGGCTGAAGAGAGTTGATTCCAAAGGGAATGTTACCATTTTGCGGACAACAAGAGTGCCACTTCAGCAAGGAAACGCCTACGGATGGCGGATTAAACTCAAAGACTACCAAGGTGAAGTGAAATGGCGCGAAGTCTTGCATTTACCAAAACCTCCAGAAACTTGGGGTACAGATAACGGTGAAGACTTCTCAATATCAGCAGATGGTACTACATCTGTGACACGGCGCACACAGTCGGCTCCAAACGGTGTGATTGAGAATTTTTGGACGATCGCTCCTGGCGATCCGCTTGGTAAGTATAGAATAGAGGTTTATATTGATGACCGTTTGATCAGTACTTTCGAGTTTGAACTTATTCCAGCTAAGTAAAGGGAAAGAAGAGGATTGCTCTAATTCCCTCCTTAAAAAGGAGAGTTAGGGAGGCTCAAGCTAACTACAAACCTTTAATTATTCACGTCGTTCTAGTTACTTATTCTTAAACCAATAATTGATATTTCTCTTGAGCTAGATTATAAAGTGGTCGCCAAACCAAACGATTGGTCAGTACTACCAAAAGAGACATTACCACAGTCGAAGCCAACAACAGAGAGAAATTGCCTGTAGCTGTGGCATGAGAAATTGTTGCGCCTAATCCAGGAGTACTAATTATTCGCCCTTGAAATGTGACGTACTCACTAACGATACTGGCATTCCAAGCGCCACCAACGGCGGTAATAATTCCTGTAATTAGGTAGGGAAAGATTGCAGGTAAAATTAAGGTTCGCCAACGTTGCAAAGTTGAGAGTTTATACACCCAAGCTGCTTCGATCAGGTCTGAGGGAATCGACTGTGCCCCAGCAATGACATTAAACAGGATATACCACATTGTCCCTAACATCATCAGAGCGATCGCACCAATCTGCAAACCACCAGCGATGCGGGTTAAAGCCAGCAAAAGTACTGGAAATAAGGCTGTTGCTGGTACAGAAGCAGCGATTTGTACCAATGGTTGTAAAACTTGAGCTAACTGTCGATTGCGACCAATTGCTACTCCTACGGGTACTGTCCACAATAGGGATAATATCAAAGCAATTACCACTCGCAAGGCCGTTAATATAGCGCCTTTCATTACTTGTTGCCAATCATCCCAGCCTAAAGTCCGTAACAGCAGTACGGCTTCCCAAGTACCCCACAGCACAATTAAGGTGAAGCCACTAACAAATACCCAATTTACAAAAGTCGGTAAATTTAGGTTTCCTTTGGTATTTACAGGTAGAGAACGCACGGGAAACGAGCGAATTAAACTATTGTCTAGGACTGTTTGTAATGGTTGAAAAACGCGATCGCTAATTGCGCGTAAAGTAGGCGATCGCCTGAAAATATCTAATACCCACGATTGGGGTGCATTTTCAGTTTCAAGCATCTCTAACTTGAATCTTTCTGCCCAAGCAATCAGGGGTCGCCACACAAAAAAATCAGTCACCACAATAATCCCAATCAGCAGCGCCAAGCCCCAGAGTATAGCTAGAAAGTCTCCATTATTGGCTGCTGTACCTAAAAAAGAGCCTAATCCAGGCAAGCGAAAATCTTTATTACCCAAGGTAAATGACTCAATTGCAATTAAAAAAAACCAACCTCCAGCCACCGACATTACACTATTCCATACCAAACCAATTACACCAGATGGTAACTCCAACGTCCAAAAACGTTGCCAGGGATTAAGCCGATAAACCCGCGTTGCTTCTCGTAATTCTTGCGGAATACTTTGAAGAGATTGGTAAAAACTAAACGTCATATTCCAAGTCATGCCAGTAAAAATTAGCAAAATTGCTGCTATTTCTACACCAATTCTCTGACCCGGAAACAGGGCAATCAAAGCCAGCACCACACCTGGTAAAAAAGACAATACTGGAATCGATTGCAGAATATCCAACATCGGAATTAAAATCCGTTCTGCAATTCGGGAGCGATAAGCGGTATAGGCATACAATAGGGTGAAAATTAAAGATAAAAAGTAAGCAAGACCCATACGGATCAGGCTTTGGGCTGCATATCCTGGTAAAGCATTGATGTTTGTAGAAATCGTCAGTTCGGGTTGAAAAGTACCGCTAAATTGTGAAGCAGTTCTAATAATTGCCACAATAAAAGATAAAATCACTAGAATTAGCAATCCATCTTGCCAAGTCCAATTGTTACGTCCCAGAGTTTTATTAGCAGGAGTGAGCGGTCGAGTCATATAAGTAGGGAGTAGAGGAGATTAACAATTCAAAATTCAAAAATCACAAATGACTAATAACCAATGACTAATGACTAACAACAGCTTGCTCTAAAAAGATTTGTCCCGATGGCTCATCGTAACCGTATATCTCGGCGTAACGACCCCACTCAACAGCACTGTTTAATTGCCGCTCGGCTTCTTCTGGACTAAAATGACTTTCTAAAATATCTAAAATCAGTTCTTCTGGAATACGTTGATTATTTTTCGCTTCTAGAAGACGGTAAATTTGCTGTACTAAACGAATATGAGTTAAAAGTTGCGATCGCACAATTTGTTTGCGATCGTCAATACTACCATTAATAAATTCTTGCCCGATTGGCTTTAGGCTAATATCACCTTCTGCGAGTTCTACAAAATCCATTAATTTTGCAGCTTCCACAATTGGTAAAATATCATCTACTTCTAGTTGCAATTCTTGGGTAAGCCGAGATAAATCTTTTTCTTGACGATCTTCTAAAATTTCCAAAAGACCGGCAATAGAACCAATTCGCACGGCTGGTAAAGACTGATATTTTGCTGGTGGTGTTGCATCTGGTACAGAGGTAGTAGCTGGAGGCTGAATTTTTTCTAATTCGGGGTTGGTGATGATTGTATAAACTTGATCTACTAGGGCTTGAAAATTTGGGTGTTTGCGATCGCGGTAATGGGGTAAAGTCACAGGTAAGTCAGCCCGAATTCTTCCCGGATTGCGTCCTAAAACAATAATTCGATCTGCCATAATTACCGCTTCCTCAATCCCGTGGGTGACGATGAGAATGGCTTGGGTCGGTATTCGACGTTCTAACCACAAATCTAATAACTCAAACCGTAAGTTTTCTGCTGTCAGCACATCCAATGCCGAAAACGGCTCATCCATACATAACAATTCTGGTTCTACAGCTAAAGCTCTAGCAAATCCAACTCGCTGACGCATTCCCCCAGAAAGCTCTTTGGGATAGGCATTTTCAAAACCATCCAAACCAATAATATCAATCATCTTCAGTGCCTTTTGCCGTCGAGAATCTGGCGCTTCTCCTTTTGCTTTTAAACCTAGTTCCACATTCTCTAATACAGTTAACCAAGGATAAAGAGCAAAACTTTGAAAAACAATTGCTACCCCAGGATTTAATCCAACTAAGGGACGATTATGATATATGACTTCACCTTGACTGGCGGGAATTAAGCCAGCAACAATCCGCATTAAAGTAGATTTCCCTGAACCTGAAGGGCCTAGCAATGCAACTATCTCCCCCGGTCGCAACTCAAGATTGATATTTTCTAAGATGACAATCTGCTGACCATTGGGCTGCTGATAAGATTTGCTGACATTTTTTAGGTCGATCAGATGTTCGGTTGCTGTTTTAAAGGCCATAATTCTTTCTGTAAGAGAATAATTAAATAAAATCTCATGTTGAGGTTATTTTACAATTAAAGCTGCTAAAAATGGCTTATTTTGCAATTTTAACAATTCGGTAGTTTAACTACTCGCTTACGTAGTAATAAATTAGCTCTAAGAGTTAATAAGAATAATTCCACTAATTGCTGCCAAAAAATAACCCTTGCCCGAATATTAAAATGAATATATTGTTATATTAGTTTTGTGCAACCGAGTAAATTTGGAATGATTGCAGATATTAAATAAACAATCTCTACTATGGCGGTTACAATAAAAATACCTTAAGTTAAAGAGTATCTTAGAGATAGAAGTTTAATTCTTGTTGGGTGGCGATCGTGAATACAGAGGAATTTCTGCAATTAATCGAAAAGCAGCGCTCATGTCCCCAGACGCTACCAAAAGCACTGCAAGCTATGTGGTATGACAAAAAAGGTGATTGGAGCAAAGCTCATGAAATACTTGGAAATGCTAGTGATGCCGATAGTGCTTGGGTTCATGCTTACCTGCACCGCGAAGAAGGCGATTTGAACAATGCCCGTTACTGGTATCAGCGCAGTGGTCAGCCAGAGTTTTTAGGAGAACTAAGCCAGGAATGGGAACAAATAACTTCTGTATTGTTAAAAAAGGTAAACGCAACGCATGGATGCTGAGGAATTAAAACGACGTTTTGCCGCAGGAGAAAGATATTTTCCAGCCGTCAATTTGAGTAGGAACAAGTTGATTGGAGCCTATTTGCCTGGAATAAATTTATGGGGTTCTGACTTGAGTGGAGCGAACTTAGCTAAAGCTAAACTCTGGGGAGCAGATTTAAGTAGAGCTAACTTAGCCAAAGCAAACTTGACCAGAGCTAATTTGAGCGGTGTCAAACTCAATGAAGCAAATCTCCGGGGAGCAAAACTCAACTATGCTAAGTTGTATGGAGCGAATTTGACTGGCGCTTATTACGACGACAGCACACGGTTTTCTAGAGGTTTTGACCCCATTAGTCAAAATATGCGGAAGGTGTAAAAGGGACTCGGTACTAGGTATTGGGGACTGGGTACTGGAAAAAAGCTTTTTAAAATTGGTGGTGGATAAGAGCAACCACTATGATTTTTCGATTTAGTACCTAATCCCCAGACCCCTTTAAATAACTGATTTTGATACATGTTGATGTGAACCATCTAACATAGGTGATATCAACATTTGTTCAAAGACTTTGGAAAGAGCAGTTTGAAAACGCTGGCGATGTTTGAGTTTGAAAAAAGGTCGAACTATTTCTGCGTAGGTGTAGCCTGCCGTAGGTATTGCACCTTTAGCTTCTCTATTATCAATAACTCGAATTGCCCGGAGTGTTCCCAGCTGTATTTCTTTTTTTACCATCAACTCAGAAATTCCAATTGCACCAACACCATCTTCGATCGCTGCTTTTGTCATCTCTCCACTATTAAATACTAAAATTACATCCAATTCACTGAGATTGATTCCCCAATTTTGTAGAGCTTCCTCAAACCTTTGCTGGGTTCCAGAACCTGGTTCTCGCATCACCCAAAGGGTTTGAGTTAATTGGCTTAAGTCAATTTCTCCCCACTCAAACCAAGGATGTTTTTGACCTACTACAATTTGTAAGCGATCGCTCCCCACTATTTCATACTCTAGAGTACTCTGGAGGGCTGGCTTCACATCTCCTTCTACCAAACCCAAATCAAACTGTCCTGTCGCCGTTCCCATACAAATCTCTTCTGTATTGGCAAGGCTACAGTTAATTTGGATACCGGGATACTGGCTTTTAAACTCACTAATCTTACTTGGTAGCCAATAGTTACCAATTGTCAGACTTGACCCTAATTTCAACTCACCCCGTTGCAGATTGTTCAATTCCCGCAATCCCCTTTCAGTTAAGGAAACTTGATCGAGAATTTTTTGTGCTTCCACTTGCAATAATTTACCAGCCTCAGCAATCTCAATATGGCGACCAATCCGATGGAACAGTTTCACACCGTATTCTTGCTCTAAGTTGTGGATTGCTGCACTGACGGCCGGTTGTGTAATGTAAAGCTCCTCTGCTGCGCGAGTAAAGTGTAAGTGCTGCGCCACAGCCAGAAAAATCTTTAACTGCTCAAACGTCATTCCTGCCATTTATGGTGTCCCTACAACTTGGTGTAAAATTTTTAATCACTTTCATTTATCATTCTGACAAACAAAAGCATTTGATTCTATCGGTTAGTTTGACTAAAGTATAAATCAAAGCTTCGGCACGGACTCAAACAACCAAGTAGAGAGCAGGGGAAAGCAGAGAAAGTAGAGGGAGCACAGGAGTAGAGGAGAAATAACCAATGCCCCATGCCCAATGCCCAATGTCTAATTCCCAAGCATGAAAATAAGGACTTCCACAAATGAGCGATTTCGTAACTGCAATTACCACAGGGATTACCGCATTCACTGCCACCAACATCGATGATATTGTCATTCTGACGTTGCTTTTTTCACAAATAAATAAAACATTCCGCAGTCGTCATATCCTTGGTGGTCAGTATCTCGGTTTTGCTGCATTGATCGTTGCTAGCCTTCCCGGTTTCTTCGGTGGACTGATTATACCGCAAGACTGGATTAGACTACTTGGTTTAATGCCAATAATCATTGGTATGAGTAGTTTACTAAAACGCGAAGAGGATTCACCAGAGGAAGCCGAAGAAGAAACTGAACCGTCTTGTCCTTCTGTGCTTGCCAGTTTTATCTCTCCGCAAACATGCAATGTAGCTGCGATCGCCTTTGCCAATGGTAGTGATAATATCAGCGTCTACGTGCCCCTGTTTGCCAACTCAGAATTAGATAGTCTGCTGGTAATATTAAGTGTATTTTTTACAATGGTGGGCGTATGGTGTTATACCGCTTACAAATTAACCTACTTGCCTGCGATCGCTCACTTTTTAACAGAGAATGGCAATACTTTTGTGCCTTGTATATTGATTGGACTCGGTATATTTATTGTTACAGAGAATGTTACTTGGACTCTTTTATCTGTAGTTTCTAGTTATATATTTTCATTAATTTTAGGTTTTAATAATCAGCCGTCGGGTGAAAAACAAGAAGAACTAAGTATCTAAGAAGAGGTGCATCATGAATTTTCTCACTAAAATGAATTCTAAATTGCAAAAAATCTTATCTATCAACAGGAGTCAAAACATGAAAATCTGGAAATCTCTGCTAATTGTCTTGATGGTTTTGGTGAATCTCGCCCTTGCTCAACCTTCTTTTGCTGATCGACCAAAGTTTAGCAAAAACCCTGACTATATCGAAGTTACTAAAGCTCTGAAAGAACTCTCTCAGACAAAAGATGCCCAAACTCAAGTTGAAGGTCTTACACCAGAAGAAATTCAAAAGAGAACCGAAGAATTAACACTGCAAAAATATGCTTTAGAGACGGGAATCAACTGGGGTCAATGCGAAAACCAAACAGGTAATACCATAGCTGTATATGGCAAAAGACCAAATGATGAAGACGAACAAGAAGATGCCCTATACGACAATAACCTGTATTTTCTAGCGAATGGTCAGTCCACTCAAAACAACTGGGATTGTGATGGCATCTATCTAGCGAATGATGTCAAAGTAGCAAATTTCACTTCTAGCCCTAATGGGAAAGGTCAAGAATTGACAGGCCCAGCCGCTCTAAAAATACTTGATGGAACTCAGTTGGTGATTAAGACAAATCCAGATACTGGTGCGATTGACTTAAATGTTCCGACTGTGAAAGTTCTTAACAGCAAAACGGCTAATTGGTTTATCCCAGATATATCGCAGGCTATCCTAAATACACGAGTTCCGAATGCGCCTAGCAATCAGTCTTGAAATAAAACTGTATAATTTATCTATTTTTGAATGATTATTCATTAAATAGGGTAACAGCCAATATTCAGAGGAGAAGCAAGATAAACACTAGTGCAAACCTCTCTGATATTGGCTGTTTTATTAATTACACCTTATTACTTACACTTGCTTTGTACTATCAATTACGAATTATTAGCTCAGGCTTGTTTTATTTAGATATCTGCATTAAAATAAATTGAGAAAAATGTACAATCATAACAGATATATTTCATTAGCGCAAATATTGTGCTGGGTGCAAGTCATCTGGAAAGAGATTTACTATTACCTTTACATTTTTTTGAGAAGAGCCGCTTTGGGGATAAGGGTGTTATTGATGCAGTTAAAATCAAAACCTACAGAAGAAGATAAAGATAAAAAAAAGCCAGGACGATTAAATCCGTCCCGAATTCGAGATCACTTGGCAAATGAACGTACCTACCTCGCTTGGATGCGGACAGGGATTGCTCTTTTAGGTTTTGGTGTCGTCATTGTGCGTCTGCGTGCCTTCCATGTACCTTTAGTACCCCGTCCTGGCAACGGCTGGAAGTTAGGTTTAGTCTTCTCACTAGTGGGTTTGATTACCGTGTGGCTATCAACGGCACATTATTTCGCAGTCCGTCGTGATATCGAAGAAGATACTTATGAACCGACAGACCGTTGGGTGTTGCTGTTCAGTATCGCTGTGATGATTCTCGGCGCTGGAGTAATCTATTTTGTTTTTACAACTTCTTTAGATCCATTAAGTCCAGTTATCCCTGAGTAATAGTATTTTTAAAACCGTACTTTGTATAACTCAAATAATTCCCCTGATTTGTGCGTTACGATTTTAGCACCAGCTGCCTTAATCGTTTTTTCCCACTTAGCCAAAGACTCTAAAAACACCTCAGCCCCCAAATAGGTTTCCAAAACTGCCCAATCTTCTGCTAAAGGCTGTTCTGGATTGAGAACGTCAAACACAAAATGTCCACCTGGCTTTAATACGCGCTTGACTTCTGCTAGTACAGCATTCCAGTATTCGAGTGGAAAATAGCAACTAAATCCTGTGGCGATCGCTAGATCAAATTGCTCTGGTGAATAGTTTAACTGATGAGCTGCTCCCAACTCAACACCTTTGAACAGCTTAGAATTCAACTGTGGCCCACGCGAATTCAGGGTATCCCGTGCCACATTACTGATTTCTTGCCCATGAAAAAACGCTTGCCAATCCCGCCAAGGATAGATTAAAAAGCTGATACCACAGCCAATATCTATACAGTGCTGGTTCTTTTTAGGTTCAGCAATTTCCCAAAAAGGGGAAGCAATTCTCCCTGAGAAACTACCTCCAATCCACTCCCGGAATATCGGCATCGCCTGTACTTCTGCTGGGAGTTCAAAGGTTTCACGTTGATACTCCCGGTTAAAACGATAGGCTACTTGCACTAATTTTTCTTGCCAGTCGCTGGAGTGATGGGCAGCAAAAAGATTTTGTAACTGTGAATCGGGCTTTTTAGACATTAGGTTTTTATTACTTTTTAACTACTTTAATCCAGTTCTAGTGTAGACAAAGTGCAAGCAGTAAGTTCTATGTTCTCATTGCCAGCGAACCGCTACAGGCGGTATTAAATGTAAAGCGGTTCGTTCTTTATTTCTTGCACTATCGACGCATCTTCATACAGAATTGATATTATCTATTCTCACTGCTGATGCTTCAGTCTTGAGAGCGAACATTACGATTTGATGTGAAGCATAGCGAAGCTTTAAGAAGATACGGCACAGGGAAACTGAGAAATTGCCTTGGGATGTTGTTTAAAATAAGCCTGGAGTTACTTGCAGATCAACACTATGGCAGAAATTCAGTTAGCGATTGAGGGTAAAGATGCAATCGCAGCAACAGAGGCGCTTTTGGCAATTCCTGGTATATCTGGTAACTATGCAGTGAGTGCAGATGCACCAAAAAGAGAAGGAGTAACCGCAACAGTTGCTACCATCGTTGGTATTGTTGGGGGTGCGATCGCTATTGCTGAACAAATCCGGTAGAGACGGAATTGGGGGTGGTAGACTTGGGGTAAATACTGAAGTCTCAAGATTGAGAACGTGCAAACCCTCCACCTCGACCTCAAGCCAGTTGATGATAATTACGTAGAATTACGTTACTTTGTTAATAATCCTAATCAGTATGAAAAGCGATCGCTTCCTCTCTCAGAAATCGCCGATTTGATTAAGTTGGCTGAGAGAGATTATTACGTCTCGTTTTTCCCAGAGGATTATACGGTAACTGGACGGCGGTTGTATAACTGGTTAGATGGGAGCGATCGCTGGCTGCAACCCTTGCTAGATAAGTATCGGCGTGAGGGGATTGTGTTAGCGATAACTTCGTTAAGCTCCGCTAACGCCACATCTGAAAAACTCGCCCATCTGCCTTGGGAAGTGTTGCACGATGGCAATGCTTTTTTAGTGCAGCGTGTCCCGGCTATTGTCCCGGTGCGCTGGGTGTCGGATAGCACGGTAAAAAAATTGACCATTGAAGGTGAACCAGAAAACCGGGCGCTGCAAGTTTTGTTTATGGCAACTTCGCCTTTGGATGTCAAACCTGTGTTGGATTTTGAGGGCGAGGAAGCACGGATTTTGGAGGCGACAAAGCGCCAACCTTTAGCGCTAACAGTGGAAGAAAGCGGCTGTTTATCGGAGTTGGGTTATTTAGTTGATGCTTACGACAAGGAATATTTTGATATTTTACACCTGACGGGTCATGCTACTTTTCAGAATGGGCAACATCGCTTCATTACAGAAACGGCAACAGGTGAAGCTTTCTATGCCAGTGCTGGGGATATCGCCCAAGAATTACAATTTCGATTGCCTAAACTCATTTTCCTCTCTGGTTGTCGCACTGGACAAGCTGGCAATGGCGGTTCTGTGCCGTCAATGGCTGAAGAATTGCTGGAATCGGGTGCAAAAGCGGTTTTGGGTTGGGGTCAAAAGGTTTTAGATCCTGATGCTACAGCCGCAGCTGCCGCGTTGTATCAGGAATTATCAGCCGGAAAGCAAATTATCGAGGCTGTTGCTTGTACTTATCAAACATTAATTAAGAACAAAGCGCGGGATTGGCATTTATTGCGGCTGTATGCAGCAGACAATTTACTGAGTTCATTAGTCACACCTTTGCGGACTCGTGGACGGAAACCAGCACCACCGCTTTCTGTTTCTACCCAGTTTCTAGATCCTGCGGGTAAGGTGAAAGTCCCGACGCGGGAGAGTTTTGTTGGTCGTCGTCGACAATTACAAAATTGTTTACGGGTGCTGAGTCAACCAAGCGATGAAGTCGGGGTGTTGATTCATGGGATGGGCGGTTTGGGTAAAAGTAGTTTAGCAGCTAGGCTGTGCGACAGACTGCCCAATTTTGAGCGCGTTGTCTGGGTGGGGAGAGTTGATGAAGCTAGTTCAGTGAGTCGCTTGGCGGAAAAGTTGGATGACAACGAACAACGCAAAAGCCTACAAAATTACGATGAAGAATTAAGATTTCGGCTGAGGCGAGTTTTTCAGCAGTTGCATGAGGATGCAAAGCCGTTTTTGTTGGTGCTGGATGACTTTGAAGTGAATTTGGAAACCCGCAATGAGAGTTATGTGCTGCAACCAGAAGCAGCAGAGGTAATGAAAGCTTTAGTTTGGGCAATTAAAGAAAATTCCACTTCCCACCGCATCATTATTACCTGCCGTTACGATTTTGAATTTACCCAGTTGCAGTATTTCCACAAGCAGCCGTTGGATGCACTACAAGGCGCAGATTTGCAAAAAAAGTGCGATCGCCTCACAGCCTTTAGTGCTAAATCTCAGGTGGATGAGGCGTTAAAATCACAAGCGCAGAAGTTGGCGGATGGTAATCCCTGCTTGCTGGAATGGTTGGATAAGATTCTGCAAAATACAACCGTTGATGTGGCGGCAATTTTGAATCGGTTAGCAGCAGATCCGGTGGAGTTACGAGAGCAAGTTTTGGCAGAGGCGTTGTTGCAACAGATGGATACAACCATGCGGGAGATGTTGTCACGGGGTTTGGTGTTTGAGTTGCCAGTACCGAGGGAAGCATTAGCCGCAGTTTGTGACACTATCCCCAATTTGCCACATTATATTAGTCGGGCGATTGCCTTGGGGCTGTTGGAAGTGAGCCATGATGAGGCGTTACGAGTGCCGCGCATTTTGCCTGTGCATTTACCGGAAGATGGGGAAGCTTTGCACAAGCAAGCGGCTGAGGTGTTGTATCGTTTTTGGTGGGAAGGGACAGAAATCCCAACCGAGAAACAATGCTTAGAAATTCATAGGCTGGCGTTGCGAGGAAAGGTAGACAAGATTGCGGTGGAAATAGCAGGGAAGTTAGCAAGGCACTGGAGGAATCAAAGCCGATTTCGGGAAGCTGTTCAATTGTGCAAATCTACTCTAGAAATTTCTGAAAATTACTTAGTTTTACATGGATTAGCTGCTTGTGAACAAGAACTGGGTGATGTAAGTAAAGCCCAAGAGCATTATCAACAAGCCCTAGATAACTGTCCAGCAGAAGACGAAAAAGAAAAAGCAGAAATTATTCATAGCTTGGGGTATTTCAAAGCCAGTAGGGGACAAATCAGCGAAGCGATCGCCTTGTATGAACAATCTCTCGCCCTCAGTGAACAAATCGGCAATGTCCAACTCAAGGCGGCGACGTTGCAACACTTGGGATATATCAAAGCCGATAGAGGAGAAATCAATGAAGCGATTGCCATATATGAACAATTGTTTGCCCTCAATGAACAAATCGGCGATGTTCAAGGACTGGCAGAGATGTTGCACGAAATGGGGAGACTCAAAGCCAATACAGGAGAAATCAATGAAGCGATCGCCTTGTATGAAAAATCCTTTGCCCTTAATGAACAAATCGGCAATGTCCAACTCAAGGCGGCGACGTTGCACGAAATGGGGAGACTCAAAGCCAATACAGGAGAAATAGAACAAGCGATCACCCTATATGAACAATCCTTTGCTCTCAGTGAACAAATCGGCCACGTCCAAGGTCAGGCGAGCACATTCCACCAACTGGGGACAATCAAAGCCGATAGAGGAGAAATAGAACAAGCAATTGTCCTTTATGAACAATCCCTTGCCCTCAAGGAACAAATCGGTGATGTTCAAGGCAAGGCGGCGACGTTGCACGAATTGGGGAACCTCAAAGCCAATACAGGAGAAATCAACGAAGCAATCGCCCTATATGAACAATCCCTTGCCCTCAATGAACAAATCGGCTATGTCACAGGTCAGGTGACGACTTTGGTCTGTTTGATGAAACTCAAAGCTGATAGAGGAGAAATCAACGAAGCGATCGCCTTTTATCAGCAATCTCTTGCCATCATTGAACAATTCGATGATGTCAAAATTAAGGCAACAATATTGAACAACTTAGGATATCTCAAAGAGAATACAGGAGAAATCAACGAAGCGATCGCCCTTTATGAACAATCCCTTGCCCTTGATGAACAAATCGGCAATGTTCAAGGTCAGGCAATAACGTTGTGGTGCTTAGGGGAAATAGCAGAGCAACAGGGCGATTACAATAAAGCACTAGATTATTTACAGCCAGCATTGGAGATATTGCAGCGTATCCAATTTCCTGATGCTGAGGGAGTGAGGCAAATGGTAGCGAGAGTGCAAGATTTAATTCGTAATTCGTAATTCGTAATTCGTAATTAAGAAATTTAGAATTTAATTCGGCTTTTTAGGTTGGCATCTGTCGTCTATTTTGAAGAATTTCTGTAAGCGATCCGTCTATTTTGAGTTAAGCTGACTCATCCACGAGTCTTTGATACTCGTCGGCGAGTCTTTAATACTCGTGAGCGAGTCTTTGATACTCGTGCGAGAGTCTTTGATACTCGTGCGAGAGTCTTTGATACTCGTCGGCGAGTCTTTGATACTCGTGAGCGAGCCTTTGATATTCATGCGAGAGACTTTAATACTCGCGCGAGAGTCTCTGATATTCGTGAGCGAGTCTTTAATACTCGTGCGAGAGTCTTTGATACTCGTTCAGCAGTTTTTTGGACTTGTGGCTTGGTTGTCGGAGATTGCGATCGCAATAATAGTACACCACGGCGTAAATAGAGCAACCATTTAAAATACCTAAATAGCTTATTCCATAATACTTTTGACTTTTGACTTTTGACTTTTGACTTCCGCCTTGCGGTACTACCTACTGAGTTAAGAACGCCGTGCATTCAAACAACACCATTCTTTTCGTTTCCACAGGGTAGCAACCACCCAGCCATTTTGTTCTAAAGCATCAGCAACACCTTTAGATTGTTCTAGTAAAATACCACTGAAGATCGCCCAAGTTTCCGGTTTAGCGATCGCACTCATTTCTGGAATTAATTCAATAATTACATGAGCCAAAATATTACAAACAATACCATCCACTGGATTTTCAAGCAGTTTTGTTAAAACGTCTACACTTCCCTGTGCTGGTAGTAAACGTTCTGAACTAATGTCGTTGAGCGCACCATTACTGATAGTTGATTGCACCGCTAAAGGGTCAGTATCTACTGCATAGACTTTCTCTGCTCCCAGTAGCAGCGCTCCAATAGAAAGGATACCAGAACCACAGCCAATGTCCGCAATTACTAGATGTTCATGTTTACCACTAGCACCCACAAACGACTGAGGAACTCCACTTAGCCGCATTTCCAGAGATTCCAAACATAGCTGAGTGGTGGCATGGTTTCCTGTACCAAATGCTACACCAGGGTCAAGACGAATCACTAACCGTTCCGTTGTTTCTGGTAATGGTAGCCACGCGGGGTTGATTAGGAAGCGATCGCCTATTTCTTGCGGATGCCAATATTGTTTCCAGCTAGTCGCCCAATCTTCCTCATCAATTAACTGCCATTGCAGTGAGGGATATGAAACTCCTACACAGAGAGCATCTTGACGCAGCCACAGCGATAGAGCAGCCAAATCTAGCAGCTGCGTTTGAATTGTCGATAAATAAGCCCTGACTAAAGATGAATTTCCTTTATTTTCACTAGCTGTTCCACGACAGCCAAAATCCTCCAGTCGCCAAAAGATCGAATCTTCTAGGTCTGGCTCACATAAAATCTGTAGTTCCCACCAGGTGTTTGCCATCTTTCAGAATTCAGGAGTCAGAATTCAGAAGTCAGGAGGAATTATTTCTTCTGACTCCTGGCTCCTGACTTTTAAAGTGTTACTGTATACGCGTCCCGAATACCAGGGACTTTTATAATCTCATCCAAAATGCCCTCTGGTAAAGGGTCATCTATACTCAGAGCCATTACGGCATCACCACGGACGATTTTACGACCTACTTGCATACTGGCAATATTCACATTAAAACTGCCGAGTAGAGAACCGAGTTTGCCAATAATCCCTGGCATATCGCGGTGCAGAGTAAACAACATATATTTACTGGGTGGGACGTTAATCGGGAAACCGTCAACATCAGTTAAATGGATTTCCCGTTCACCCAACAAAGCGCCGGTGACAGAATGAGTACCTAAAGTGCCGGTGGCTTCTAGATGAAGCGTTCCGGCATAGTCTCGAATGGAAGCATCGCGAGTTTCAATTACCCGAATTCCGCGCTCTTTGGCTTCTATGCTGGCATTTACGTAATTTACTCGTTCTCGCAAAGCTTGGTAAAGTAAACCTTTTAGGGCAGCTACCACCAAAGGCTGACTTTTGTTGGTTGCAAGTTCCCCTTGCAGTCGAATATTGAGTACTTCCACCCGTCCGCCAGCTAGCTGTCCTACTAGATTACCTAGAGTTTCTGCTAGTTGCATGTAGGGTTTGAGTTCTTCCAACACATCGGGGCCGAGTCCGGGAATGTTGACGGCTGAACGCGCTGGTAGTCCTAAAAGTACATCCCGAATTTGTTCAGCAACATCAATAGCCACATTCACTTGAGCTTCTGCGGTAGAGGCTCCTAAGTGGGGAGTGAGGATAACTTCTTTGCCTAGCGATCGCAATTCAGATTCACCCAGTGGTTCTGACTCGAACACATCCAAAGCTGCACCCCCGATTTTACCCGCTTTCAGAGCTGCTGCCAAAGCTACTTCATCAATGATCCCACCACGAGCGCAGTTGATAATCCGGGCTGTGGGTTTCATTTTTGCCAAGGTTGTGGCATTGATTAAGTGGGTGGTTTCTGGGGTTTTGGGGATGTGTAGGGTGATATAGTCTGCTTGCTGGAAGAGTAAATCTAACTCAACTAATTGACAGCCAAGTTGTTCAGCTCGGTCTGTAGAAATAAAAGGGTCATAAGCTAGAAGTTTCATGCCCATTGTCTTAGCTACAGCCGCAACATGAGAGCCAATTTTACCCAAACCGACAACGCCAAGAGTTTTTTTGTAGACTTCCGCACCGACAAAGCTATTGCGATCCCATGCACCGCGTTTCACCGAAGCATTAGCATCGGGGATGTGGCGAGACAAAGCCAAAATCATCGCTAGCGCATGTTCGGCGGCGGCGATCGTGTTTCCCTCTGGAGAATTGACTACTACAATTCCCCGGCGAGTGGCAGCCGGAACATCCACATTATCCACACCCACACCAGCACGACCGATGATTTTTAGCTGAGTGCCAGCTTCAATGATTTCTTGGGTGACACGCGTACTAGAGCGAATCATCAGCGCGTCATACTCACCAATAATTTCGATCAGTTCTGCTGGTTTTAGACCTAGTTTGACATCAACGGTAGCAACTTGCGAAAGAATGTCAATTCCAGCTTGGTCAATAGAATCTGAGACAAGAACCTTCGACATGATTACTTCATTTAAAGCTACAGGTTTTGCTGCACAAGACTTTTTAGTTTAGTCTTTATCTGTCACAATTCAGCAAAAATTATTCGTTTTAATATCAACTTAACTTTTACTTACGTTGCGTGGTAATGGTATCGAAGCATAAGTTGCTCTCAATCGGTACTGCCTCCTAAGTATTGGAACATGAGTGGCAGTTTGCACCACCCTGTCGCTAAATATAAAGCATTAATAGCACTTAGTACCTATATATTTATTAATAGTTAAGAGTTACCAAAATTTTATCATCTTAAGCAACTTACTTATTGAAGTAGAAATGCCTGCATTCTTGACTGGGCTGCAACTTTAGCTTCGGCAATGTTCTGCACTACCAACAAACAAGCTAGTAACTATTATATCCGTGGAATCTTGACTATTTCTCAATACCACAAGTGGTATCCCTTAGTCAAAGCAAAACATTACATTATTAAGATAATCGGATTGTGACAGTTAGAATCTAGGCATCAAATAAATTTTCTTGTTCGTGATTCTGGCAGATTTAAGATTGTCTAGTAGTTAAAAGCTGTCAGTTAGTATCAGCGGAGTACCTAATATATATTAGTAAACTAATGATATAGTTGCGGATAAATCGCTATAATTCTGGTGAGTCAAAGAGAGCCAAATATCCTTTGAGTTTTGGGGAAACCAGCCATGTTAGAGTACAACTTGCCCAGGTACTTGCCCTCAGCCGAAGAACTACCAGACTCTGATGAAACACCTGTGGATAATGAACTACAAGAATTAATACCAGGCTTGCTGAAAGCGATCCTGCTGATACTTTGGTCAGAGCGTATGGATTGGCTCTTTGGCATAGATATGGGTATTTATTATCACCCCGATAAACCGGCCATTGTTCCAGATGGGTTTTTGAGCTTAGGGGTAGAGCGATTTTATGATGAAGAACTGCGTCCGAGTTATGTGCTGTGGGATGAAAATGTTGTACCGATTTTCGTCCTAGAAGTAGTTTCCCAAAATTATCGCAAGGAATACACTACTAAATTGGTTGAATATGAGGCTTTAGGTGTACTTTATTACGTGATTTATTCGTCTCGTCGTCGCCGCAAACCGCATTTAGAAGTACATAAGTTAGTTAATGGTAGGTATGAATTGCAAGAGGGAAACCCCGTTTGGCTGCCAGAAATTGGCTTAGGAATTGGTTGCGAAAGGGGAAATTATTGCGGTGTAACGCGAGAATGGTTGTATTGGTATGATGAGCAAGGACAACGGTATCTCACACCCGCAGAACAAATAAAACAAGAAGCACAACGCGCTCAACAAGAAGCACAACGCGCTAAAGTTGCAGAACAAAGAGTGCAACAATTGACAGAACAATTAAGAGCGCTGGGAATAGATCCAGATAATCTGGCTTAACTGAAGTAAATATCAGGAAATGTATAAGACACTACCTGAGCAGATATACTCTAGCTTTGACCAAAATATTTTTTTTCGGAGGATAATTGCTGTTGATTCCATTGCTGCAACTGTAGCGTATCCAGCGATCGCTAGCATCATCAAAATGAAAGGCTAGGCACTCAGGATAACAATGTAGAGATTGTACTGAAAAAACATGGTGAAGAATCATTATAAGATAAGTTTGAGTAAGTCATGAGGTTCCAGCAATTTTCATAATTACTTTAAAACGGTCAAGTTACAACAGAATTATGAACCTGAATTATTACAGAAAAACTATTGTTTTTTAGGAATAACGTTCCTGATTCCACTTTTAGTAGAGACAGTATCACCTTTGTAACGAGGGATGATATGAATGCTAGCGTGCATAATATTTTGACCTGCGGCTCGATTGATATTCATTCCTACATTAAAACCATCAGGCTCAAATTCTGTTGTGAGAATTTTTTGTACTTGATTTACCATAAACCAGCAAGCAGATTGCTCTTTAAATGGTAGTTCAAAATAATTGCTTACATGACGTTTAGGAATAACTAAAACATGACCTTTATTTATAGGATAGCCATCAAATATAGCATAAGCAGTCGCTGATTCCGTTAATAGTTTTAAAGTTCTATTGGGATTACAGAATATACAATAATTAGATGAATTTCGCTGATGATTATAGTGAACATACTTATATAATTCTCGATATTCATCTAAACAAATTGAAATAAAAGGAAGTTTGACGATACATTGGTATGTTGCTTTTTTGTGGACATAATGCTCTCTAAAACCTTCTTTTTTGATATCCCTTCTTACAGCGTAATAAGCTTTACCTCCTGGTTTTAATAAGTGGGATATTTCCATAAGGACATTAGTTTGTTCTTCAGGAAATAAAACATTTAAAACATAAAAGCAAATTATTGTATCAAATTTATTATCAGGATATTCTGGAAAATAATAAGGGTCATAACCTGTAATATCAAAACCTTTTTGGCGCAATACTTTAACATCATTACCAAAGCCACAACCAAAATCTAGTATTTTGCCTTGTAAAAGATTTTGATTTAATAAAAGCTGTGCTGGAAATGATAGATAATTTCTTTCGATCGCAGTAAGATGACTGAACTGATTTTTTTGCTTTTTCATAGAATTTTGGTGTTAATGTCCCAAAATTATTATTCCCAGCATTTCTTCAGGTTATGCTATGTCTACGATGGTCACTGACTTGTACTGAGCGACTTGCCTTGAACCTGTCCTGAGCGTAGCTGAAGGGAGGCGTCGAAGTAAGAGCAAAGTCGAAAGGAGTCGAAGTAGGTTGACAAAGTGTCGGCTACGCCTAAGCATCAGGGTCAATACCTAGCTCACGTAACTTAGCTGCTAATATATCAGCACGCTGCCGTTCTTGTTCAGCACGTTGGCTTTCCTGTTGGGCACGTTGGCGTTCTTGTTGGGCTTGTTCGCTACTCCACAACAGCAAATTTCCTTCTCTATCCCACCAGCGCAGCCAGTTCATGGTTTGGCATAATCTTTCACCTTGCCAAATTCCGAGGAATAACTCTAACTCAGGAATCCAAAAGCGTCCATTAGCGTCTGCTTGCTGCAAGGTATATTGTCCATTTTGCAAGCAGCGTAGTTCTATGCTTGGTTCGTAAGGGTCGTAGGTTACGTAGGTTGGAACTTGGAGAATCTTTTCGTAATAATAGAGTTTACCGTAGGGTGGAGTTGAACAGACTCATAGTTCTCCACCTTCTGTATCTGAGAGAAATTCCATCACCACAGCTACAGCAGCACCTTCTAAATTCGGGGTATAGCTACGACGAACTACATTTGTTCCCACAGACTGCACTTGAGGAACGTAAAACCAGTCTGGTGCTTTGACAACGATTTTTTTGTTAACTGTGGCTACAAGTCCAAAATTAGAGCCAATCAGCATCTGGGGTTGGATGCGTCCTGTGCTTCCTAAAGCATCGGTAAGCGCAGCAGCGATCGCGGGTTGTTGAATATTTTCCACTGGATCGTCTGGTAAAATGAAGTCGGCTGGAAGTGCTTCCCAAGTAACAGTTGGTTCTTTTTGGATAGGGTTAACTTGTAGAACCATAAAAGTATTCCTAATATCCATGCATAGTATATAGTTATTTTTAACAAATCTTCAGGGTTTACATCGTGCGATCGCAGCATATAAATTCAGTAATCTTAAGTTTTGGATATAGACTCGCACTCCCTAAAAACCTAGAAATCTGAAAAAATTTCTCTGGCAGGTGGATATACTCGTAGTCAAGCACTTAGCAGGCGTGAGTATTATGCTGGAATGGTTTATTGGCTGGATAGCAAGCAATGCCTTTCTGCATCGGAAATTTTTAGAATATTTCTGTGCTTGGGAGTTTGTCTGGCAGTTTGAGAAGGAAGGCAGTATTTCAATTGAGGATCTCAAAACTGAAGTTTTTGGCAAACACTGGCAAGATGAAACTTGGCATGAGGTATTGCGGCTAATTGCCGGAATGATTAATGCGAAATTTGTTGGTGAAATTCTTGATTACTTGATGGTGCAAGATGGCGAAGAAGAAAAATTTATCAACTTGTTTTTAGCGGCTAAGTGTCTTGCAGAAGTGAGAAATCGGTCGGTAATTGTGTCAGTGGCTAATAAATTATTTGGCAAGGTAAAAGACTTAACTAAATATGACCCCTGGTACTATTACAGACCACATAACCTAAATGGAGAAGAAATGAAACTAGTTCTAAAAGTTCGCATTCAAGCAGTTGCAACAATTGCCGTAATTTGGAAAGATAAGCGTGATACCTTACACTGCCTCAAAGATCGCGCCACTGCTGATGATCATGAGTTTGTGCAACGTGCAGCCATCCAAGCATTAGCCAACAATTTCAAAGATGATCCGGACACCTGCTCGTTTCTCAAAGAACGCGCCACTGTTGATAATTCTGGGTATGTGCGAGATGTAGCCATCAAAGTATTAGCCAGCAATTTCAAAGATGACCCGTACACCCGCTCGTTTCTCAAAGACCGCGCCACTGCTGATGATAAGGATGTACGAGGTGCAGCCATCCAAGCATTAGCCAGCAATTTCCCAGATGACCCAGACACCCGCTCGTTTCTCAAAGAACGCGTCACTGCTGATGATACATGGGTCGCGCGAGTTCGAGCCATCCAAGCATTAGCCAGCAATTTTCCAGATGACCCGGGTACCCGCTTGTTTCTCAAAGAACGCGCCACTACTGATAATCATAAGGATGTGCGACGTGCAGCCATCGAAGTATTAGCCAGCAATTTCAAAGATGACCCGGACACCTGCACGATTCTCAAAAACCGCGCCACTGGTGATAATCATGAGTATGTGCGACGTGCAGCCATCGAAGCATTAGCCAGTAATTTCAAAGATGACCCGGACACCTGCTCGATTCTAAAAGACCGCGCCACTGCTGATGAATGGGATGTGCGAGGTACAGCCATCAAAGCATTAGCCAGCAATTTCTCAGATGACCCGGACACCCGATTGTTTGTCAAAGACCGCGCCACTGCTGATAATGAAGCGTATGTGCAAGGTGTAGCCATCCAAGCATTAGCCAGTAATTTCAAAGATGATCCGGACATCCGGTCGATTCTCAAAGAACGTGCCACTGCTGATGATGAATGGAATGTGCGAGTTGCAGCCATCGAAGCATTAGCCAGTAATTTCCCAAATGACCCGGACACCTGCTCGATTCTCAAAGACCACGCCACTGCTGGTGATGAAGGGGATGTGCGACGTGCAGCCATCCAAGCATTAATCAGCAATTTCCCAGATGACCCAGACACCCACTCGATTCTCAAAGACCGCGCCACTACTGATGATTATGGGTATGTGCGACGTGCAGCCATCGAAGCATTAGCCAGCAATTTCAAAGAAGACCCGGACACCCGCTCGATTCTCCAAGACCGCGCCACTACTGATGATGATAAGGATGTGCGATATGCAGCCATCCAAGCATTAGCTAGCAATTTCAAAAATGACTCGGACACCCACTCGATTCTCAAAGACTGCGCTACTGCTGATAATTCTGGGTATGTGCGATGTGCAGCCATTCAAGTATTATCTAAACACTTCAGAAATCAGCCTGAGTTGTTTGAAATTTACTACAACTGCGCTGTGAATGACTCCTTTGAGGGTAGATATGATCCCCCATTTCATCCCAACCCTCGGCGCGTTGCACTGGAGATAATTATTAAGCAATTTCCTCAACATTCCCAGACTTTACCACTGTTGCGCGACAAGGCAGAGAATGACCCACATGAGGAAGTGCGGAAGTTTGCTAAAAAAAAGTTGACAGAATTAGAGAAGTAACTTCAAAAATATGAACAACACAGAAGTTTGTCAACAAATCAACCAATATTATCAAAAATTAGCACATAAGTAGTAATACAGACTTTACCGATTTTTTCAGTTAATTTAATAAAAATCAATTATGTAAATCTTAATAGTGGGAAACTTTTTCTAAAAAATTTCTGACTTCTGTTGGTTCGCAAAGAATAATAACTTGCTGATTTGCTGTTAATTGACTAAGTTTTTTGATAATTTCAGGACGACGAATAATTGGGTATGACCATACATATTTGAGAAATTCCCAATTTAATCTTTCAGGACAATCTGATGCCATATCAGGCCTAGATTGTCCAGCATACATGAAGCGACGTTTAATAATTCGCGCCAAACACAAAATCCGAGGAAAATCCAAAAAAATTACCGTATCTGCAACCGATAAACGAATGTCGAGAGTACCACTGTAGTTACCATCCATAATCCAAGATTCTCGTAGGGTTAGGTCTTGAATTATGCTCTGCCATTTAGCTTTTGGAGTCTCAACCCAGCCAGGATTCCAATACCAAGTATCCAAGTGAATCACTTCTAAGCCTAAAATGGTTCCCAGTTCGCGGGCTAAGGTAGATTTACCAGCACCCCCAGAACCAATAATTAAGATTTTCTTCACCTTGTGTTTGCATCTCCCTTTTCAAGCTCATAAGGGTAAGCATTGCTCACCCAAATAACCGTCTTCAGGACAACTCAATACGCCGCTACAATAGTACCCTAAGAAGGATTATGCCCAAATATTGATATTATGACCACTGCTACAACCGTAAAAACTGAGTATGAAGCGATTATTGGGCTAGAAACCCATTGTCAACTGAGTACAAATACCAAGATTTTCTCTAATAGTTCTACAGCATTTGGTGCTGACCCCAATACTAACATTGACCCGGTTTGTATGGGTTTACCTGGGGTTTTACCTGTACTCAATGAAAAAGTATTAGAATACGCCGTCAAGGCTGGTTTAGCATTGAATTGTCAAATCGCTAAATATAGCAAATTTGACAGGAAACAGTATTTTTATCCTGACTTACCCAAAAATTACCAAATTTCTCAATATGATCTACCGATCGCAGAACATGGTTGGTTAGAAATTGAGTTGGTAGATGCTGAGGGGAATCCGATTCGTAAACGCATTGGCATCACACGTCTGCACATGGAAGAAGATGCTGGAAAATTGGTACACGCAGGTAGCGATCGCCTCTCCGGTTCTTCCTATTCTCTGGTAGACTACAATCGCGCAGGTGTACCGTTAGTAGAAATTGTCTCGGAACCTGATTTGCGTTCTGGATTAGAAGCTGCTGAATATGCCGAAGAGTTGCGCCGGATTGTCCGGTATCTCGGCGTAAGTGACGGTAATATGCAAGAAGGATCTCTGCGCTGCGATGTCAACATCTCTGTGCGTCCAGTGGGACGAAAGGAATTTGGCACGAAGGTAGAAATTAAAAACATGAACTCGTTCAGCGCCATCCAACGGGCAATTGACTATGAAATTGAACGTCAAATCGCAGCCATCGAAGCAGGCGATCGCATTATCCAAGAAACTCGGCTGTGGGAAGAAGGCGCTCAACGCACAAGTAGTATGCGGGTGAAAGAAGGTTCTAGCGATTACCGTTACTTCCCCGAACCAGATTTATCACCAATTGAGGTGACAGATGAAAAATTAGATCAATGGCGTAGCGAACTACCAGAATTACCAGCCCACAAACGCCATCGTTATGAAAGTGAGTTGGGGCTTTCGGCTTACGATACGCGAGTGCTGACAGAAGATCGTTCAATAGCGGAATATTTTGAAACTGCGATCGCATCTGGAGCAAATCCCAAAGCTGCTGCAAACTGGATTACTCAAGATATCACCGCCCACCTCAATAAGCAAAAACTCAGTATTACTCAAATCGCCCTAACTCCCACCAATCTAGCTGATATCATCACTCGCATTGAAACGGGCAAAATTAGCAATGCTCAAGCTAAAGAAAAGTTGCCAGATTTACTCACTGGTATTTCTCCTGAAAAAGCCTTTGCAGGTCAAGAGTTAATCAGCGATCCTAGTGTACTAGAACCTATCGTTGATGAAGTCATAGCTGCCAATCCCAAAGAACTAGAAAAATATCGCAACGGTAACACCAACATCAAAGGCTTCTTTGTCGGACAAGTTCTGAAAAAAACAGGCAAACGTGCCGATCCTAAGCTAACTACGGAATTGGTGGAGAAAAAACTGAACGCCTAGCAGGGGAGCAGGGGAGCAGGGGAGCGGAGGGGACAAAAGTTTAGAACTTCCAACAAGTCTTTCCCCTTGTCCCCAATTCTCCTTGTCCCCAATTCCTCTTTTCCATGCCCAATGCTCAATCCCCAATCCCCAACTACGTATTTTCCCGGTGATTCTTTACAAAATCTTCATATAAAAACTGGTGACAGCCCCCATACCTAAAATGCTATGCTGTGGTAAGTAGATGCACCCTGATGATCTGGAGAGCTGCCTAAGTGGCTCTCTTTTTTATTGGATTTCTGTGGTATTTACGTAAATGCTTCATAAAATTTTTAGAACCCATTTTATATATAAGTATTAACCCTTAGATCATAGATGATATAGTGTCAGAAAAAGATGCACCGTAATGATCTGGGGAGTGACCCAAGTGGCTCTTTTTTTCTGCTTTTGTCTTTCTTCATAAGAAAGGTAAAAACAATTATGCTAATCGCCAACTAGTGGATTATTATTGCCATCAGCAAATAAACTCATAAAAAAGAGAGAGGAGAGTAAGGATTAGGGGAAGTGGGAAAAAACTAATAACTTTCAACTCCTAACTTCTAACTCTTAACTCAGCACTTTTTGAAAGCACTTTTCCAAAGCACAAATTGACCTATCCAACCTGATAGTTTAAGGAAGAATAATGGCAGATTGGCAAAAAATCACAGGTGGTATCACAGCACCAAGGGGGTATCAAGCGGCGGGAATTACCGCAGGGTTGAAACCTTCGGGGTTGCCAGATTTAGCTTTGATATTCTCAGAGGTGGAAGCGATCGCAGCTGGTGTATTCACCACTAGTCAAGTTAAAGCCGCCTGCGTAGAATATTGTCGCCAACGCTTACAAGCTAAACAGAGCGCTCGTGCCATCCTTTGCAACGCCGGACAAGCAAACGCCGCTACAGGGAGTCAAGGCTACCTTGATACTTTAGAATCTGCTATGGCAGTAGGTCAAGCACTAAACATCCCATCTGAATCTGTGTTAGTGGCTTCCACTGGCGTGATTGGTCAAAGAGTTAAGATGGATGCTTTGCGAAGTGGGATTCCCAAGGTAGTAGCAGCACTATCACAAACAGGCTCAGATACCGCCGCCGGAGCGATTATCACTACAGACTTGGTAACAAAATCCATCGCCCTAGAGACAACTATAAGCGACCGTCCGGTACGAATTGGTGGTATTGCCAAGGGTTCCGGTATGATTCACCCTAACATGGCAACCATGCTGGCATTTGTTACTTGTGATGCTGTGGTTTCGCCAGCTCTTTGGCAACAGATGTTGGCAAGGGCAGCCGATAAAAGTTTCAATTCCATTACTGTGGATGGTGATACCAGCACCAACGATAGCTTAATCGCCTTGGCAAATGGTCAATCTCGTACCCCAGCAATTACAGAATGGGGCACAGAAGCAGAGAAATTAGAGGCGATGTTAACAGCAGTTTGTCAGCATTTAGCAAAAGCGATCGCTCGTGATGGTGAAGGCGCAACTTGTCTAATTGAAGTAGAAGTAACAGGGGCCCATGATGAAATTTCAGCCCGACAAATAGCCAAAACCATCGCTGGTTCGTCCTTAGTTAAATCTGCAATCTTTGGGCATGATCCTAACTGGGGACGCATCGCCGCCGCCGCCGGACGTGCAGGTGTACCCTTTGAACAAGAAAACTTGCAAATTAAGCTAGGGGATTTCTTAATGCTGGAAAATGGGCAACCTCTACAATTCGACCGTGTAGCAGCGAGCGCTTATTTGAAAAAAGCAGTGGTAGGTGCTTATCTCCAAGAGGATACCGTATTAATCTCCGTTAACATTGGCAATGGTCATGGTTCAGGTAAAGCTTGGGGTTGTGATTTGAGTTATGACTACGTGAGGATTAATGCCGAATACACTACTTAAAATCTTCTTTATAGGTATACCGTTTCTCCTTTCAAGTTGATACAAATGCGTTTTTAGGGTAGCAGAGCTAGCTGTGCTACTCTAAATCATAGTGCCAACATAATAGTCTTCATAAATAAAAGTTTATATATTAGTAAATACTACTAATATTAAGCTGCAAAATAAGCAAAAAAACAAATCATAAGATAAAAGTAATAGTCTCCATAGATAAAATCTTATACATTAAAAATTATTCATATAGTTAAGGAAAATACATAACCTTTTCCTTATACATCCAATTTAATATTTGTTTAATAAATCCAGACTCCAAGTGAACAAATTGAACTTGAAAGGCTGTAAACTGATTTCAACAAGGTGAATGAGACCTCTGCACCACACTAGAGCAGAGCCAATAAATTAGCCGAGTTTTTATATAGGTAGCTCTGTCATTGATCCAATGACTGCCGTTGCTTTGCAAAATATAGCTTAATCATTAATAGCGCAATAAACATAACGTTTATTGTCTAAATTGCCATAGCTATAAAAATAAAATTTACGTTTTCAGGAGAATATTATGACAGAATTTTTTAATCAAATTTCCCGCCGCAAATTCATTTTCACAGCTGGAGTATCGGCGAGTGCTGTATTTCTTAAAGGCTGTTTAGGTAATCCCCCTGAAAACTTAACTGGTGGAAACACTAAATCACAACCAACTGCTCAGTCGGTTGCTAATGTTAGTTCGGAACAAGCACCAGAAACTACTACAGTCAAGCTGGGGTATATTCCTATTGTAGAAGCGGCTCCCTTAATTATTGCTAAAGAAAAAGGCTTTTTTGCCAAGTATGGTATGACTAATGTTGACCTTTCCAAGCAAGCTTCTTGGGGTTCAGCAAGGGACAACGTAGAAATTGGTTCTGCTGGTGGTGGTATAGATGGTGGTCAATGGCAGATGCCAATGCCACATTTAATTACAGAAGGTTTTATTACCAAAGGCAATCAAAAAATTCCCATGTATGTCTTATGTCAATTAATTACACATGGAAATGGAATTGCGATCGCAAACAAGCATCAAGGTAAAGGTATCAGCTTACAACTTGCCAGCGCTAAGTCCCTATTTACAGAATTAAAATCTTCAACCCCTTTCACAGCTGCATTTACCTTTCCCCACGTCAACCAAGATTTGTGGATTCGCTACTGGTTAGCAGCAGGCGGCTTAGATCCAGATGCAGATGTCAAGTTGCTCACAGTACCTGCGGCGCAAACTGTGGCCAACATGAAAACAGGAACGATGGATGCCTTTAGTACAGGCGACCCCTGGCCTTATCGCCTTGTTCAAGACAAAATCGGCTACTTAGCAGCATTAACCGCAGAAATTTGGAAGAATCATCCTGAAGAATATCTTGCCATGAGAGGCGATTGGGTTGATAAAAATCCTAAGGCTACCAAAGCAATTTTAAAAGGAATTATGGAAGCCCAACAGTGGCTAGATAATTTTGATAACCGTAAAGAAGCGGCTCAGATTTTGGCTGGACGAAATTATTTCAATCTTCCTTCACCGGAAATCCTAGCAGACCCATACGCAGGCAAATATGACATGGGTGATGGCCGCAAAATTGATGATAAATCAATGGCTGCTTACTACTGGAAAGATGAAAAAGGTAATGTTTCTTATCCATATAAAAGTCATGATTTATGGTTCATAGTTGAAAACGTTCGTTGGGGATTCTTACCAAAAGATTACGTAGACAATAATGCTGCTAAGGCTAAAGAACTTATCAACAAAGTCAACCGTGAAGATATTTGGAAAGAAGCTGCCAAAGAAGCTGGCATTGCTGCTGCTGATATTCCTACAAATACATCCCGTGGTGTAGAACAGTTTTTTGATGGCATAAAATTTGACCCTGAAAAACCAGAAGAATATTTGAAGAGTTTAAAAATCAAAAAAGTCAGTATTTAGAGGCACCATTAAACTCTTGTAGAGACGCGATTCATCGCGTCTAAAACAAATAACAATAAAATTTGCGGAGAATACAACATCATGACAATAGCTCAAAAACGTCCTGCAAGCCCTAGATTGAGTAATGGCTTTATATCCAGCCTGAAAAAGCAGTTTCCTGACCTGATACCACCAGCGATCGCGATCGCCATCTTCCTCGTTCTCTGGCAACTTTTCGCTTGGATTCCAGGAGCCACATTACCAGGGCCAATACAAGTTATCCAAGACACTTGGGTGTTGATTTTCTGGCCATTTTATGACCGGGGTGGCATTGATAAAGGTCTATTTTGGCAGATTCTCGCTAGTCTGCAACGAGTTGCTATCAGTTATACCTTAGCTGCGATCGTTGGTATTGCCTTGGGCATTTTAATTGGGGTTAATAAAACCATGTCCAAAGCTTTAGACCCCATTTTTCAACTATTGCGGACAGTACCACCTCTAGCTTGGGTTCCGATTTCTTTAGCAGCTTTACGACAAAATGAACCCGCAGCATTATTCGTAATTTTCATCACCGCCATTTGGCCAATTTTAATTAACACTGCTGTCGGCGTAACCCAAATTCCCCAAGATTACAACAACGTCGCCAAAGTTCTCCAACTTAGCCGCAAAGAATATTTCACTAATATTTTGATTCCTGCGGCATTACCCTACATCTTTACCGGTTTGAGAATTGCGATCGGTTTAGCTTGGTTAGCAATTATCGCTGCCGAAATCGTCATGTCTGGTATTGTCGGCATCGGCTTTTTCATCTGGGACGCTTATCAAAATAACAACGTCAGCGAAGTTATTTTAGCTCTAGTTTATATCGGCGTTGTTGGGTTGCTCTTAGATAAAGCAATGGGTTGGCTGCAAAACAAGATTTTACCAGCAGAGCAAAAATAGTGAATGGGAAGTAGGGAGTAGGGACAGAGAATGAATTTTCCTAATCTCTAATCCCCACTCCGCATCCCCCATCCCCTATCCCCCCATCCCCCATCCCTCATTCCCCACTCCCTACTCCCTATCTCTTATGTTCGTAGCTGTAGATCAAATTGAAAAAGTTTTTGAATTAACTGGTGGTGGCAAATATATCGCTCTCAAAGGAATCGACCTCCAAATTAAAAAAGGAGAATTCGTTTCTTTGATTGGTCACTCCGGTTGCGGCAAATCTACCCTATTAAATATGATTGCAGGTTTAGATTTGCCTACAGAAGGTATTGTCACTCTCGAAGGACAAAAAATCACCAAACCCGGCCCAGATAGGATGGTGGTGTTCCAAAATTATTCCTTATTACCTTGGCGAACAGTTAGAGAAAATATTGCCCTCGCTGTGGACTCAGTAATGAAAGGTTCATCCGCAGCCGAACGCAACGCCATCGTCGAAAAACATATAAATATGGTGGGTTTGCGTCCTCATGCTGATAAACAACCGGGAATGTTATCAGGTGGACAAAAGCAGCGAGTTGCGATCGCCCGCGCTTTAGCGATTCGTCCCAAATTACTCTTGCTAGATGAACCATTTGGTGCATTAGATGCACTCACACGCGGCAATTTGCAAGAACAACTGATGCAAATCTGCGAAGAAAATCAAGTTACCGCCGTGATGGTGACACATGATGTAGATGAAGCGGTGCTATTATCTGACAGAATCGTAATGTTAACCAACGGCCCCGAATCTAAAATCGGCGACATTTTAGAAGTGGATATTCCCAGACCCCGCAAGCGCATGGAAGTAGTAGAACATCCTAGCTACTACAGCTTGCGGAGTGAGATGATTTACTTCCTCAATCAGCAGAAGCGCATCAAGAAAATTCGAGCGCGGAAAACTGGCGACGTTGCCCGTCATGGATTAGAAAAAGTTAACCTGGAAATTGGCTTTTTACCTCTAACAGCTTGCGCCCCTTTAGCTGTTGCTAAAGAAAAAGGCTTCTTTCTCAAGCACGGTTTAGATGAAGTTAACCTGGTGCGTGAAAGTAGCTGGCGGGGTATAGAAGATGGCATAAGTGGCGGTTATTTAGATGCAGCGCAAATGCCTTCAGGGATGCCGATGTGGCTAACTTTGGGAGGACATAATAACCAACCTCTACCCGTTGTCACTGCCCTTACCATGACTCGCAACGGTAACGCCATTACCTTGGCAAAACGCTTTTATGACCAAGGTGTGCAAACCTTATCAGATTTCAGAAATCACCTGATTCTCACCCACGAACAACGGCATACAATGGGGGTAGTGCATCCCGCTTCTATGCACAATTTACTGCTGCGTTACTGGCTAGCGGCTGGTGGAATTGACCCCGACAGTGATGTAGACATGAAGACCATTCCCCCAGCGCAGATGGTAGCCGATCTAAAAGCCGGAAGCATTGATGGCTACTGCGTCGGCGAACCTTGGAACTATCGCGCGGCTGTGGAAAATGTCGGTTTTACCATCGCTACTGACTTAGAAGTATGGCTGGGACACCCCGGTAAAGTTCTTGGTGTGCGGGAAGATTGGGCAGAAAATTATCCAAATACGCATATCGCCTTAACGAAAGCTTTGTTAGAAGCTTGCGTGTATTGTGCAAATCCCGAAAATACTCAAGAAATTCGCCGAATTTTAGCAGGGCGAGATTATGTCAGCACTGATTTAGAATACATTCAACTCGAAGATCCAGATAGTCTTACCTGTGACTTAGATCATCCATTGCGGGACTATGCCCATCACCAGTTTTATTCTGAGTCTGCCATTAACCGCCCTAGTCGCACCGAACAAATTTGGATTATGAGTCAATTGGCGCGTTGGGGTGACACTCCTTTCCCCAGAAATTGGGTAGAAGTTGTGGAACGGGTGTGTCGAGTGCGTGTTTTCAGCACCGCCGCACGAGAATTAGGTTTGGATATTAGCTATATTCGCCAACCGATTCAACTGTTCGATGGTACTCCCTTTAACGCCGACGATCCGATCGCTTATCTCAACAACTTGAAAATTAAACGTGATTTTTCAGTCGCGGAAGTTATTCTTGATGCACCAAGAAGGAGACTCGCATCATAAAACAATGGTGAGAGAAAGAGGGAGTGGGAGAAGTAGCACATCACGCGCAAACCTCTGAACTGGATGAATCCACCTTTGAACTCCGTTAATGAGTCTTTGAACTGGATGAATCCACCTTTTATCTCCGTTAAGTTATATCTTGCATCAGTCCCTACGATCGCCTGAGAATAAATTCTCAGGCTAATAGCCCAAGTCCACTTAAGTGGACTAAGCTGACGCGCATTTAAATTTGATAATTTAGCGCCTTGAACCACTTTACTGCCTTAGATTGCCTTGTAAAACTAGATGACGAACAGCTTAAAACCTTACTCCATTCGATATTAAGCGGCTTAGTTCCCCCACTCCCTTTCATTTAGTCTTCTTTAGAAGACTTTAGCTATAAGCCTCAGAATTCATTCTGAGGCGGTCGTGGGAACTGATGCAAATTCTGAGTCAACGAATCTTTGAACTTTCACATTAAGCTTTTTAATCCCCAAATACCATGCAAAATCGTAACTTTACAGCTACAAACACATTAGGAAAACCATTCGTCGCTACAACCACCAATCACAGACCTTTCCTAGAAATTAAAGACGTTACCAAAGTCTATCCGACAAAGAAAGGCCCCTTCACCGTACTCGACGGCGTTAACCTCAACGTAGAACAGGGCGAATTTATTTGCGTCATCGGTCACTCTGGCTGTGGCAAATCGACACTATTAAATATGGTATCCGGTTTTAACTTTCCCACCTCCGGGCAAGTGTTACTTGAAGGAGAACCAATCACCAAGCCAGGCCCAGACAGGATGGTTGTCTTCCAAAACTATGCTTTGCTACCTTGGCGAACTGCTTTTGAAAATATCTACTTAGCTGTTAACGCCGTTTATCCTAACAAACCACAAGCTGAAAAAAGAGCGATCGTGCGCGATCATTTAGCAATGGTGGGATTGGCTGATGCAATGGAAAAGAAACCAATGCAAATGTCCGGCGGGATGAGACAACGGGTTTCTATCGCCCGTGCTTTGGCGATTCGTCCGAAAGTTTTAATTTTAGATGAACCTTTTGGGGCGCTGGATGCTATCACCAAAGAAGAATTACAAGAAGAATTGCTGAAAATTTGGGGCGATAACCGTTGTACAGTGCTGATGATTACCCACGACATCGACGAGGCACTATTTTTAGCAGATAAATTGGTAATGATGACCAATGGGCCTCATGCAAAAATTGGCGAAGTTATGGAAATTCCTTTTTCTCGTCCCCGCGATCGCGCCCGGATTATGGAAGATCCACAATACTACCAACTACGTAATTATGCCTTAGATTTCCTCTTTAATCGCTTTGCCCATGATGACGTAGGTTAAGCTAATCTTTTCCTAAGTTTTCATTCTAAAAAATGGTTCCTTCCAGACGAGTTTATTTATTGTTGGTTTTAGGTATAGCAATCGCCCCGATTCTATGCCTTTTTTTCAACATTAAAGCAGCGATCGCCATCATTTTGCTATTTGATGCGATCGTTCTCGGATTGATGGTTATAGATGGTTTGCAGGTACGCCGTTCTCGCGTGCAAATTACCCGCGAATTACCCTCACGATTATCTATTGGGCGGGATAATCCAGTGGTGCTAAAAGTAACATCGCCAAATGCCAACGCCCTAATTGAAATCTGCGATTACTACCCAACAGGGTTTGGCATATCTGCACCCACACTCACCGCTATTATTCCCAGTAATACCACTCAAGAATTGACATATACCGTCAACCCAACACAGCGCGGCGAGTTTCCTTGGGGAAATATTCAAGTTCGACAGTTAGGAATTTGGGGATTAGCTTGGGATGATTGGCAAATTAGCCAAAGTTTGCCGGTGAAAGTTTATCCTGATTTGGTTGGGTTGCGATCGCTGACAATTCGTTTAACATTGCAATCATCAGGATCAATCCGCCAATCTCGCAAAACTGGTATTGGTACAGAGTTTGCCGAACTGCGGAACTATCGCACTGGTGACGATTTGCGGTTTATTGATTGGAAAGCTACCGCCCGTCGGGTTGGGGCATATAATAATGCAACGCCACTGGTGAGAGTTTTAGAACCCGAACAGGAACAAACTTTACTGATTTTGCTCGATCGCGGGCGATTAATGACAGCAAAGGTGCAGAATTTGCAGCGATTTGACTGGGGTTTGAATGCAACTTTATCCTTAGCATTAGCGGGGTTGCATCGAGGCGATCGCGTCGGTGTTGGTGTATTTGACCGCCAGATGCATACGTGGATTCCCCCAGAACGCGGTCAACATCATTTAAATCAGCTAATCGATCGCCTAACACCAATTCAACCAGTATTATTTGAATCTGATTATTTGGGGGCAGTGACAAATGTTGTGCAGCGTCAAACTCGCAGGGCGCTGGTAGTGGTGATTACCGACTTAATTGATGTCACCGCTTCTACAGAACTCTTAGCTGCACTTTCCAAACTAGCACCCCGCTATCTGCCCTTTTGTGTGACTCTGCGAGATCCGCAAGTTGATCGTTTAGCACACACTTTCACAGATGATGTTACAGATGCTTATGCCCGTGCAGTGGCACTAGATTTATTAATGCAACGACAAGTAGCTTATGCTCAATTGAAGCAAAAAGGTGTATTAGTACTAGATGCACCAGCAAATCAAATTGCCGATCAGGTAGTTGAGCGATATCTGCAACTTAAAGCCCGGAATCAACTTTAGCCAATTGCATTGATTCATCAAATGAGAGGTGCTGAAAATAGCACCTCGTAAGCCGTGATCCTTAATAATGGCACGCTAACCACGATTAAATATTAAACAAAAAATTGTTTTCGGTTAGTGATAATCCAGCAGATAATTGGGCAAATTTTACCTGAGTAAACCCAGACGCACTGCCATCTTGGTCAAAGAACAGTCCACCTGTAACATTGTTGTAGATGAATCGTTGAGCAGCAGTGGTTGCTGATACTCCAAGGGTAAACTGACTTGGCTGAAGTGAACCTGGTGATAACCCGCCACCAAAGTTAATAGCCGATATCTGAATCAATTCATTAGTCGCGTTGAAGTCATAAAGATTAACAATGCCTTTATTGTAAATTTGGAATTGAAAGGTATCAGTTCCATCTCCTCCATAGAGAGTGTCATTACCAAAACTAGCTGAGAGGATGTCATTGCCATCGCCACCATAAAGGGTATTATTACCTAAATACCCACCTGAAAGGAAGTCGTTACCTGCACCGCCAATAATCGTATCATTGCCACCATTGCCCCCAATTATCGTATCGTTGCCATTGCTCCCTACAATGTTGTCATTGTACTTTGTACCTATAATATTTAATCCTTCGATATTGTTGTAGCTAACTCGATTATTGGCCGCCGTAATTGAGCCAATGTTAGTAGTAGCATTGAATGTCGAAGTGATTCCTCCAGTAGCATTGGTGTAATCGGCGGACAAGAAATCATCACCTTTACCCCCATCCACTGTTTGAGTCACTAAAGAAGATAAGGCAGTAGATGAAGGCTGTACAGCAAAAGAGTCATTACCATCGCCCCCAGAGAGCAGATTATTGCCTTGTGAATTACCAACATCCAAGGAATCGTCACCAACGCCACCGTTAAGAGTGTTATCACCTGTTGAACCCCTAGCACTCAATGTATCGTTACCTGCACCTCCATTGAGGGTGTTATTGCCTAAAGAGCGAGAGTCAAAGAAGCCGAAATCGGAGCCGGAGCCGCCAGAAAGGTCAAGAAAATCATTGCCATCGCCCCCAAAGAGCAAGTTATCACCTTTTGAACCGCTAGCACTCAAGCTATCGTTACCTGCACCTCCGTCAAGGGTGTTATTGCCTAAAGAGCGAGAGTCAAAGGAGGAGCCGTTGTACCTGTAGAGGCCAGAAATGTCAAGAGAATCATTGCCATCGCCCCCAGAGATCAAGTTATCGCCTATTGAACTGCTAGCATTCAAGCTATCGTCACCAGTACCACCGTAAAGGGTATCATTGCCTGCACGGTTAATGAGAGTATCATTTCCTGCACCGCCAATGAGAATATCATTTCCCGCACCACCTCTCAAAAGGTCATTACCACTCAAGCCGTCGATGATGTCGTCACCCCCCTGACCATTGATGACATCATTGGAGTTGTCAAAACCCGTAATGTTGTTGGATAGGTCATTGAGGAAGGTAACAGTGTTCCTTTTGAACAGACTAGTTTGAGTGGAATTAGCATCAAACACATCAAAACTATCGGCGATGCTGGTTTGTCCATAAAACAGTATATTGCCAATAGCTGGTTGTGAAGAAGTTGCTGGCAGATTATCCAGGTTTTCTAATTTAAAGTTTTGGAGAATGACTTTATTATTAGTATTACCAGCATTAGCGTCTTCAAATGTGATTTCTAAGTTGTTACCATTTTGAGTTAATAGCAGATTTTGAGCAGTGAAGCCAAGGAAGCCACTGAAGGGAGTATCTTTAAATTGCAAGGTGTCTAAGGAGGTAATCACCGTTGCTGACGGATTTGAGCCTTTACCCACGCCACCGAAATCGGTGATAATATCAGTGCCCTCTGCCGGGTTGTAAACAAATATATCATTGCCAGCGCCACCAGTTAGGGTGTCGTTACCAGCCGCACCTGTTAGGATATCATTACCTGCACCGCCAATAATCACATCATTATTATAGCCGCCATTTATCGTATCATTGCCATTGTTCCCTACAATCAAGTCATCGTATTGTGTACCTGAGATATTTAATCGTTCGATATTGTTGTAGCTAACCCGATACGTGCCCACCGTAATTGAGCCAATGTTCGTAGTAGCATCAAAAGTCGAAGTCAAACCCCCGCTAGCATTGCTGTAACTAACGGACAACACATCGTCACCTTTACCCCCATCTATCGTATCATTGCCAGCATTGCCTGTGGAGAGTGTATCGTTGCCATCGTTGCCAACAATCAAGTCATCGTATTGTGTACCTGAGATATTTAATCGTTCGATATTGTCGTAGCTAACCCGATTCGTGCCCGCCGTAATTTCTCCAATATTAGTAGTTACATTGAATGTCGTTGTGATACCCTCTGTAGAATTCTTGTAGCCGACGGACAACACATCGTCACCCTTACCCCCATCGATAGTATCATTACCAGCATTGCCCGTGGAGAGCGTATCGTTGCCATCGTTGCCAACAATCAAGTCATTATATTGTGTGCCTGAGATATTTAATCGTTCGATATTTTTGTAGCTAACCTGATACGCGCCCGCCGTAATTGAGCCAATGTTAGTAGTGGCATTGATGGTCGTTGTGATACCTCCTTTAGCTAAGGTGTAATCGACGGACAACAAATCGTCACCCTTGCCCCCATCTACCGTTTGAGTTACTAAAGAAGAGAGGGCAGTATCTGTGGGGCTTAAATAGAAGGAATCATTGCCATCGCCCCCAGATAGTAAGTTATAGCCTGTTGAATACTCAGCACGCAATGTATCGTCACCTGCGCCACCGTTGAGGGTGTTATTGCCCTTGGAGGACACATAACCATCGCCACCTCTATCTGAGTAGAAATAGCCAGAGGTGGAGAGAAAATCATTGCCATCTTCCCCCAAGAGTAAGTTATTACCAGATGTTACCCCAGCACTCAAGCTATCGTTACCAGCGCCACCGTTGAGGGTGTCATTTGAAGCCCCAGCACTCAAGGTATCGTTACCATCGCCCCCAAAGAGTAGGTTGCCAGATGTTGACTCAGCATTCAAGTAATCGTCACCTGCGCCACCGTTGAGGGTGTTATTGCCTGTGGAGTCAATATAGTCGTATCCTTCTAAATAGTAAGAGGCGTTAAGAGAATCATTGCCATCGCCCCCCAAGAGTAAGTTATTGCCTTTTGAAGCCTCAGCACTCAAGGTATCGTTACCACTGCCACCGTTGAGGGTGTTATCGCCTGTTGAAAATTGAATATCGAAGTGATCGTTACCAATACCACCAACAAGGGAATTATTGCCCGTATCATCAACGAGGGTGTCATCTCCAGCACCACCAACAAGAGTATCATTCCCCATGCCACCTCGTAGCAGGTCATTGCCACTCTCGCCATCTATGATGTCATTCCCCATACCACCTCGCAACAGGTCATTGCCACTCTTGCCATCTATGATGTCATCGCCCCCTTGACCATTGATGACATCATCTGAGTTGTCAAAGCCGCTAACGTTATTGTTCAGGTCGTTAAGGAAGGTGACTGTGTTTTTTTTAAAGACAGTGCTTTGAGTAGAGTTGGCATTGAAGACATCAAAGCTGTCGGTGATGCTAGTTTGCCCATCAAACAGGATATTGCCCAAGTCTACAGTGGCTCCAGTTGATTTGCTCAGGTTATCCAGATTTTCCAGAGCAAAGTTTTGCAGGATGACTTTTGCACCAAAAAGCCTCCTTTGATAAGGATACCTTTCAAAGCTGATTTCCAGATTGTTACCATTCTGGGTCAACAGCAAATTTTGGGCAGTGAAACCATCGCTCTGGAATTCTAGGGTGTCCACTTCGGCAATTACTGCTGCTGTCGGATTTGTCCCTTTACCTACGCCACCAAAATCGGTGATGATATTATTACGCTGGGAATTATAGTCAGCGTCGTCGTTGTCAATATATTTATCCTGACCGCCTCCACCAGTCAAGGTGTCGTTACCACCGTTACCATATATGATCTTTATAGTATCGTTGCCTGCAAGGCCGTTAATCGTGTCCGCTTCGTAACTACCCGCTAAAGTATCATTACCGTTGGTTCCAATGATATTTGCCATAACTTTTACCTACCTTAATCGATTTTTTCAGTAATTTTTAAGTTGCCAATTTGCTTTTTGTGCTGTTTTATAACACAAAAAAATCATCGAAATTTGACGTTTTCGGCATACTTTATCCGTCACCTTTGAGGATCAGTAATATTTCTCGAAGATTCCCAATATAAAAAGGCTTTCAGGTAGCATTTGTCTAGTTATCTTAGACTATCTAAGTTTTAATGATGGTACAAATTAATGAGCATGTACATTCGGTATCATAGGCCATTTCAGTCTTTTTCATCATCGTTATTCAGCGATTTATAATGAGTAATAATGATAAAAAAATCTGACTATTAAATGTCTAAAAGCCATTCTTCATATCTAGTTTTTTGCCAAATCTAAGTTCTACTAGAAAATAAAATAGTCAACAGTTGACTATTGAGCGGTAAAAATATTTTTTTGCCCTCCTTTTGGGCTATTCTTCTTAGATGTCTAGCTTGAAAATAGAAAACATCTGACTGAATATTTTCAAAATAATTACACAGTCAGTATCTTACTTAAATTTATATATTTAACTAAGCATCTTTGTATAATCTTCACCTTATTTGCCGACAACATGTATATACAAGCGTCGAGCTTTATACCTTCTTCATATTCTTTTAGCTTCTAGACGATAAGAAAGCAAAAAGCAGTAGGCAAATGTTTAAACGAGTCAGAAAAAATACACATTTCCTTTTTGATGGCAGCGATGCCTGCGGTGGTCACGTAGCTCTGTCGTACCCTGAGACAAGAACACTTGCAAATCATCCGCACACATACCGAAAGTTGAAAAACTAAACCCAACATCTATTCTCTGTTAGCACTGAATTGCATTAATTTACCAAATGCGAGGTGTAATTTTCAGCACCTCGCAATACTTACCTAAAGAAATGAAACTCTAATCACCATCAAACAACCAGAAAATTGTTGTTGGTTAGAGATAATCCAGCAGATAATTGTGCAAATTTCACCTGAGTAAACCCAGACGCACTGCCATCTTGGTCAAATAACAGTCCACCTGTAGCATTGTCATAGATGAATCGTTGAGCATTAGTACTTGCAGATGTTCCAAGGGTAAACTGACTTGGCTTAAGTGATCCTGGTGATAATCCGCCACCAAAACCAGCAGCCGATACCTGGATCAATTCATTAGTGGCGTTAAAGTCATAAAGTCTATCAATGCCTTCATTGAAACTATTAAAAACAAAAGTATCATTTCCACTGCCACCATAGAGAGTGTCATTACCAAAACCACCTGCAAGGATATCATTCCCACTGCCACCATAGATTGTGTCATTCCCAGTACCACCATAGATTGTGTTCTTACCAGAGGCATTAGAGGCGGAAATATAATCATTGCCAGCGCCACCATCCAGTAGGTTATTGCCTTTTGAATTGCTAGCATTCAAGTTATCGTCCCCAGCGCCACCGTTAAGAGTATTATTGCCTGTGGAGCGAGAGTCGTATGTGATGGAGACGTCGCGGGGTGAAAGCGGGTCGCTGGGAGTGTAGCTGTAGTAGCCAGAGATGGAGAGATAATCATTGCCATCACCTCCAGAGAGCAGGTTATTGCCTGTTGAACCCCCAGCACTCAAGGTATCTTTACCTATACCACCGTTGAGGGTATTATTGCCAGACGAACGAGAGTCGTAGTCTTGGTAGTCATTTCCTTTGTAGTAGCCAGAGATGCTAAGAGAATCATTGCCATCATCCCCAGATAGCAGGTTATTACCTGTTGAACCCTCAGCACTCAAGCTATCGTCACCAGCGCCACCGTTGAGGATGTTCTTGCCAGATGAGCGAGAGTCGTATACGTCGTCTGGGTAGCTGAAGCTTGTGTAGCCAGAGACAGAAAGAAAATCATTGCCATCGTCCCCAGAAAGCAGGTTATTGCCATCGAGTGAGTCATTACCCGTACCGCCAATGAGGGTGTCATTTCCTGCACCACCAATGAGAGTATCATTCCCTGCACCACCCCGCAGCAAATCGTTGCCACTCAAGCCATCAATTCGGTCGTTGCCCCCCTGACCATTAATGACATCATTTGAGTTGTCAAAGCCGCTAACATTATTGTCGAGATCGTTAAGGAAGGTGACTGTGTTCTTATTGAAGATGGTGCTTTGGGTGGAGTTGGCATTGAAGACATCAAAGCTGTCACTAACAGTAGTTTGCCCATCAAACACAATATTGCCCAAGTTTACAGTGGCTCCTGTAGATTTGCTAAGATTATCCAGGTTTTCTAGGGCAAAGTTTTGCAGGATGACTTTGGTATTATTAAAGTCGTTTTCAAAGGTAATTTCCAGATTGCTACCATTCTGGGTAAGCAACAGATTTGAAGCAGTTAAGCCTGCACCCTGGAATTTTAGGGTGTCCACTTCGGCAGAAACTGCTGCTGTCGGGTTAGTTCCTTTACCTACCCCACCGAAATCAGTGATGGTATCAGTGCCGTCGCCCAAGTTGTAAATAAAAATATCTTTGCCACCGCCACCAGTCAGCGTATCATCCCCCTGACCACCAATGAAAGTATCATTGCCAGTTCCACCTTGTAGCAAGTCGTAGCCGTCGGTTCCAACGATATTTGCCATAATTTTTACCTGACTAAATCAATTTTTTCAGTAACTTAAATTATCAACCTTGAGTTTAGTACTGTTTTCGGACACCAAAAAGCCGCCGAAAATTTAAGTTTTAGGTATACTTTTATCTCACCGTTAAGGGATAACACTTTATATTTGAAGATTCAGCATATAAAAAGGCTTGTAAGTATTACTTGCCAAATGATTTAAGAAAAATCTAAATAACTTGACAATAATTACATACTAACGTGCTACTTAAATATTTATGTTGAAAATAATAAGTTTACATATTCTTCATATTATTACCAAGGTGGCTGCGTCATGTAAATAATAACAGTTTGTTGTTAATAGAATCTAAATTTTTATTTATTGACAAAGATTTAGGCGATCGCACTCCATGAATTAGTCACCGAGATACTTATGCAGTTTTCAAAGATGTCTATTAATAAATTAAGTGCGAGATGCTATTTTTAACACCTCGCAATCCGTGCTTAAAGTAATAGAGTGCTAATTAGAATTAAACAACCACAAAATTGTTTTCGGTTAGTGATAATCCAGCAGATAATTGGGCAAATTGTACCTGAGTAAATGCAGAGGCACTGCCATCTTGATCAAAGAACAGTCCACCTGTAACATTATCATAGATGAATCTTTGAGTAGCAGTGGTTGCAGATGTGCCGATGCTAAACTGATTTGCAAAGACTAAAGGTGTTACTAACTCACCACCAAAACCAGCAGCCGATACCTGAATCAAATCATTAGTGGCGTTGAAGTCATAAAGATTATTAACACCCCCATTGTAACTATTGAAAGCAAAGGTATCAGTACCATCTCCTCCAATTAGAGTGTCATTACCGTTGCCACCCGTGATGATATCATTACCAAAACCACCATCAAGAGTGTTATTACCTAATGCGCCATAAGCACTAAGAGTATCGTTGCCATCACCCCCTAAGAGCAAATTAGTGCCTGTTGAATAATTAACAATCAAGTTATCAGTACCAGCGCCACCGTTGAGGGTGTTATTTCCTGATGATCTGCGATAAACTCCTTTGCCAAAATCGCCCTGTTCGTCGTACTCATAGCCAGAGGCACTAAGAATATCATTACCATCGTCTCCAGAGAGCAGGTTATGGCCTGATGAATAGTCAACGTTCAAGTTATCGTCACCAGCACCACCGTTAAAAGTATTCTTGCCAGTGCAAGTATAACACCTTCCTCCGTAGCCGTAGCCGTAGCTAGAGCCTGTGAGAGTATCATTGCCATCGCCACCATTGAGCAGATTAGCGCCTCGTGAATAGTTAACATTCAAGTAATCGTCACCAGCGCCACCATTGAGGGTATTTTGTCCAGAGGTGTTATCAAACCTGTAGCCCTCGAAGTTAGAGGCACAAAGAGTATCATTGCCATCGCCACCAGAGAGCAGGTTATTGCCTGTTGAAATGTTAGCACTCAAAGAATCGTTACCAAGACCACCGTTGAGGGTGTTATTACCATCGGCAAGATTGACGTTAAGATAATCATTGTCATCGCCACCATCCAAAAAGTTATCGCCTGTTGAATAGAAAGCACTCAAACTATCATTACCAACACCACCGATGAGGGTGTTATTACCAGATACTTCTGGGTCATAGTAGCTACCAGAGACGCTAAGATAATCATTGCCATTCTCACCATCCAGTAGGTTATTGCCTGCTGAACTGTCAGCACTCAAGCTATCATTACCAGCGCCACCGTTGAGGGTGTTATTACCAGACACCACATCGTAGTCACCTAAAGCCGAGAGAGTATCATTGTCATCGCCACCATCTAAAAGGTTATTGCCTGTTGAAGAATTAACATCTAAGTAATCGCTGCCAGTACCACCAACGAGGGTGTTATTCCCTGCACCACCAATGAGGGTATCATTACTGTTGGTTCCAATAATATTTGTCATAATTTTTACCTTATTTAATCAATTTTTAGAGTAACTTTAGTTCTAAGTGTTGTTTTAGCGCACAACTAACTAGCCGAGAATTAAAACTTTCGGCAAGTTTTTTTATGTAACTGTTGAGGAACAGTAATTATTATCGAAAATTTATCCTATTAACAAGCTTACAAATAGCACTTATCTAAGTATTAAAGTTTCACACACTGTCCAAATTCATGATTGTGTGTATCAACTCGAATAAGTCGTTTCAGGCTTTTTATAATCATCTTTGATTGATCTCAATCACTGAAAAAAGTCGGCAAATTAAGCTTAAATGCCTGAAACTTATATTTAATACTCTGATTGTGGACTATTGCCCGTGGGTGTCTAATTTAAAATAGAAAACATTTAAATAACACTCTAATAACCATCTGTAATAACCATATATGAATATTTACCGAGATGTCCATAGTTAAAACACATCTTTGTATACTCTTCATATTACTTACTAACAATGTATATATAAATACTTATACTCACGTATGTTTAACATTGTTCTAGTCAGAATTTATTTCCACAAAGCAATAGACAAAAAGTGCTTTGTGCCAAGGCTTTCAAGGGATAAAACTTGTTAGATGCTTGAAATAAGCATAAAAAAATATAGAATTAATCGCAGCGATCGCTTAGGTTAGGCTACGTTTACCCAGTGAGTAAGATAAAGAAACTATGTGGTAATGTACTTTTTAAGTAATAATAAGTATGAGTACATAAGTGTAACAATGGAGACATAGCCCAAATTAACTAGTAATATCATGTCCGGCAAAAGACTTATCATTAAGACCGCAGGGGGGGTTCTTGCTGGGAGCAAGGGGAAAGAGGTTTTTCTGATTTTTGCACAGATGCGGTAATCATAAGTGGTTCAGACTTGATATAAAACTGATAAATGATCTTTTTTGGAGAATTGGTACTAAGCACCTGGCATTCTCAAGATTTTTCGCTTACTAATGGAGCGCTAATGCCAATTAAATAACCACAAAATTGTTCTCGCTTAGTGGTAATCCAGCAGATAGTTGGGCAAATTGTACCTGAGTAAACCCAGACGCACTGCCATCTTGGTCAAAGTACAATGCACCTGTAACATTGTTATAAATGAATCGTTGAGCATTAGTGATTGCAGATGTGCCGATGGTAAACTGATTTGGCTTAAGTGAAGGTGTTGCTAAGTTGCCACCAAAACCAGTAGCCGATACCTGAATCAACTCATTAGTCGCGTTGAAGTCATAAAGATTATCAATGCTCCCATTATAACTATTGAAAGCAAAGGTATCAGTACCGTTACCGCCAGTGAGGCTATCATTGTAACCACCTGTGAGGGTATCATTGCCATTACCACCGTTGAGAGTGTTGCGATAAGAGGCGTCAGAGACGAAAAGATAATCATCGCCATTACCACCGTTGAGAGTGTAGCTACCAGAAGCGCCAGAGACGTTAAGAGAATCATTGCCATCACCCCCATTAAGGAAGCTAGAACCAGTAAACCCATCAATAATTAAGTAATCATCACCAGCGCCACCGTTGAGCGTGCTATTACCTGACGCTTCTAAGGCACTTAGAGAATCATTGCCATCGCCACCAAACAGAAGGTTATCACCTGTTGAATTGTCAATATTTAATGTATCGTTACCAGCGCCACCGTTGAGGGTGTTATTGCCTGATGTGAAGATATTGCTATTGTTGTATTTGTTGTACTGAAAATCAGAGCCGGAGAGATAATCATTGCCATCGTCACCAGAGAGGAGGTTATTGCCTGATGAATAGTTAACATTCAATGTATCGTCACCAGTACCACCATTAAGGGTATTATTGCCTGATGTGACACGATACAAAATGTTAAAACCGTAGTAGTAACCGTCGTCTTCGTAGTAGCCAGAAGCGGAGAGAGAATCATTACCATCGCCACCATTAAGGAGGTTATTGCCTGATGAATAGTTAATATTCAACGTATCCTCACCAGCGCCACCGTTGAGGGTATTCTTGCCAGAAGCGGCGAGGAATCCTCCACCGTAATACTCAAAGGAGCCAGAGCCGGAGAGAGAATCATTGCCATCGACACCATTGAGTAGGTTATCCCCTTGTGAAGAGTCGATATTTAAGGTATCGTTACCAGCAGCACCGTTGAGGGTGTTATTGCCTAAACGAGGAATGCTTGCTCTGATAGCATCTTCCTTGCCAGAGGCAGTAAGATAATCATTACCATTGCCACCATTAAGTAGGTTATTCCCTGTTGAAGCGTTAACATTCAAGGTATCACTACCAATGCCTCCATCGAGTAAATTATTCCCTGTTGAATAGTTAGCATTCAGGTAATCATCACTAGCACCGCCATTAAGAGTATTATTGCCTGAAGCACCTAAGATGTCTTGATACTGCAAGCCAGAGACAGTAAGAGTATCATTGCCATCGCCACCATTGAGTAGGTTATTGCCTGTTGAAGAGTCAACACTCAAGTTATCGTCACCAGCGCCACCGTTGAGGGTATTATTGCCAGAGCTGCCAATGGTAAAGCTGTTGTTGTCGCTAGAGGCATAAAGAGAATCATTGCCATCGCCACCACTGAGAAGGTTATCGCCTGTTGAATACTTAACACTCAAGTTATCGTTACCAGCGCCACCGTTGAGAGTGTTATTGCCAGAAACATAATAATAGCCATAATTATAATCACTGTTGACTTTCTGTAATCCAGCCGCAAAGAGAAAATCATTGCCATCGCCACCAAACAGAAGGTTATCGCCTTCTAAATAGTTAAGATTCAAGTTCTCGTCATCAGTATCAGGAGTATCAGCAAAGATGCTATTACTGCTCGTACCAGCAATGAGAGTATCATCGCCTGCACTACCGATGAGAGTATCATTCCCCATGCCACCTCTCAAAAAGTCGTTGCCACTCTTGCCATCAATGATGTCATTACCTGCCTGACCATTTATGACATCATCTGAGTTGTCAAAGCCGCTAACATTATTGTCGAGGTCGTTAAGGAAGGTGACTGTGTTCTTATTGAAGATGGTGCTTTGGGTGGAGTTGGCATTGAAGACATCAAAGCTGTCACTAACAGTAGTTTGCCCATCAAACAGGATATTGCCCAAGTCTACAGTGGCTCCTGTAGATTTGCTCAAGTTATCCAGATTTTCTAGGGCAAAGTTTTGCAGGATCACCTTGGTAGAATTTATGCCATTAAAGGTGATTTCCAAATTGCTACCATTCTGGATGAGCAGCATATTTTCGGCAGTGAAGCCTGCACCTTGAAATTTTAGGGTGTCCACTTCGGCAGTAACTGCTGCTGTTGGGTTTGTTCCTTTTCCTACTCCACCGAAATCGGTGATAGTATCTATGCCGAGGTTGAGGTTTGAGTATATGTCATCGCCGAAGTCGTAAACAAATCTATCTTTGCCACCACCACCTATCAGGGTGTCATTGCCTTGTTTAGCGGTGATGTTATCGTTGCCTGCAAGACCCTTAATTGTGTCTGCGCTGTTAGTGCCCAGTAGGGTATCATTCCCGTTGGTTCCAATGATATTTGCCATAATTTTTACCTAGCTAAATCGATTTTTTCAGTTGAGTAGCAATCATTCATACACATACTGAAAGTAAAACAGTAAACAGTTACTCGTTGAAAGCAGTCGGAATTTAACCCCGACTGAAACACGCCATTTATATTATTCATAGGAGACTCTGACTCCCAGATTGCTATTTTTAACACCTCGCAATCCCTGCCTAAAGTAATGGAACGCTAATTACATAGGACTTACGCACAGGTAACGGAAAACGTAGACGCATTAGCAAAGTGGTAGCGACAAAGGAGCGTCAGCGGCTTGCCGCAGGCTACCACAGAGAAGGCAGTGCGTTGGGCGGCTCTGCCGACTTGTACCCCTACGGGGAAGCAAGCTACGCTCTTAGCGTTCCCGCAGGGTAGCATCTGGCGCGGCGCAGAGGTCACGGAGGAATGAAAGTTTTAGAGGATTTTTGCGTAAGTCGTATCACAATTAAACAACCACAAAATTGTTTTCGGTTAGTGATAATCCAGCAGATAGTTGGGCAAATTTTACCTGAGTAAATGCAGATGCACTGCCGTCTTGATCAAAGTACAATGCACCTGTAACATTGTTATAGATAAATCGTTGAGCATTAGTAATTGCAGATGTACCGATGGTAAACTGATTTGGCTTAAGTGAAGGTGTTGCTAAGTTGCCACCAAAACCAGCAGCCGATACCTGAATCAACTCATTAGTGGCGTTGAAGTCATAAAGATTATCAATGCCCTCATTGTAACTCTTGAAAGCAAAGGTATCAGTACCATCCCCTCCAATTAGGATGTCATTACCGTTGCCACCTGTGATGATATCATTACCAGAACCACCATTAAGAGTGTTATTACCTAATGCGCCATAAGCACTAAGAGTATCATTGCCATCGCCCCCTAAGAGCAAATTAGTGCCTGTTGAATAATCGACAATTAAGTGATCAGCACCAGCGCCACCATTGAGGGTATTATTTCCTGATGCTCTGCGATAGACTCCTTTACCAGACTCGCCCTGTTTGTCGTACTCATAGCCAGAGGCAGTAAGAGTATCATTGCCATCATCTCCAGACAGCAGATTATTGCCTGATGAATAGTCAATATTTAATGTATCGTCACCAGCACCACCGTTGAGGGTATTCTGGCCAGAAGCGGCAAAGAATCCGTGCGCCTCCGAGGGGCCAGAACCGTTGAAGAATTTGTAATCCTCCAAGGAACCAGAACCGGAGAGAGAATCATTGCCATCGCCACCATTGAGGAGGTTATTACCTGCTGAATAGTTAACATTTAATGTATCGTCACCAGCGCCACCATTAAAGGTATTATTGCCAGAAGCGGCTAAGAATCCGTAACTCCCAAAGAAAACATCAAAATAAGAGCCAGAACCGGAGAGAGAATCATTGCCATCGTCACCATTGAGTAGGTTATCACCTTCTGAAAAGTTAATATCAAACGTATCATTACCAGCTCCACCGTTGAGAGTGTTATCGCCTGAAGAGCTAACAATGCCGACTCTGGGACTCGCACCAGAGGCATTGAAATAATCATTGCCATCGCCACCATTAAGTAGGTTGTCGCCTTGTGAAGCGGCAACAATAAAGGTATCATTACCAATGCCACCATCCAGTAAGTTATTGCCTGTTGAATAATCAGCAGTCAAGGAATCATTACCAGCACCACCGTTAAGGGTGTTATTGCCTGAACCACCAAGATTGCCACCAAGATAGTACTGGAAGCCAGACGCTAAGAGAGAATCATTGCCATCGCCTCCATTGAGCAGGTTATCGCCTGTTGAAGAGTTAACACTCAAGTTATCGTCACCAGCGCCACCGTTGAGGGTATTATTGCCAAGGACGCTAATGCTTGAGCTGTCGTAGCCGCTAGAGGCATAGAGAGAATCATTGCCATCGCCACCATCGAGCAGGTTATCGCCTGTTGAATAGTTAATATTTAACGTATCGTTACCAGCACCACCGTTGAGAGTATTATTGCCAGAAACATAATCATAAACATGACCAGTACTGTATAATGCTAGGTCGTATAATTTGCTGTCGCCAGAAGCAAAGAGAAAATCATTGCCATCGCCACCAGAGAGAAGATTATTATCGCCTTCAAAATACTCATAGTCAGCACTCAAGTTATTGTCATGAATACTACTAAGGAGCTTATTCCCCACACCAGCAAAGAGTGTATCATTTCCCACACCACCAATGAGAGTATCATTGCCCGCACCACCCCGCAGTAAATCGTTACCACTTTTGCCATCAATAAAGTCATCACCCCCCTGACCATTTATGACATCATCTGAGTTGTCAAAGCCGCTAACATTATTGTCGAGGTCGTTAAGAAAAGTAACTGTATTCTTATTGAAGATAGTGCTTTGGGTGGAGTTGGCATTGAAGACATCAAAGCTATCACTAACAGTAGTTTGCCCATCAAAAAGGATATTGCCCACGTCTACAGTGGCTCCTGTAGATTTGCTCAGGTTATCCAGGTTTTCCAAGGCAAAGTTTTGCAGGACGACCTTGGTATCATAAAAGTCGTCTTCAAAGGTGATTTCCAGATTGCTACCATTCTGGGTAAGCAGCAGATTTTGAGGAGTGAAGGGAGTACCTTGAAATTTTAGGGTGTCCACTTCGGCAGTAACTGCTGCTGTTGGGTTTGTTCCTTTACCTACGCCACCGAAATCGGTGATGGTATCAATGTTATGGGAGTAGTGGAAGTCGTAGATGCCACCAGGTAGAAGAGTGTCGTTGCCCTTGTTCCCTGTGATTCTATCGTTGCCTGCAAGACCCTTAATTGTATCTGCGCTGTTAGTGCCCAGTAGGGTATCATTCCCGTCGGTTCCAATAATATCTGCCATAATTCCTAACTTCCTAAATCGATTTTTTCAGTAACTAAATACAAAATTCTTTTCGGTTAGTGATAATCCAGCAGATAGTTGGGCAAATTGTACCTGAGTAAATGCAGAGTTACTGCCATCTTGGTCAAAGTACAATGCACCTGTAACATTGTCATAGATAAATCTTTGAGCACTAATGGTTGCAGATGTGCCGATGGTAAATTGAGTAGCTGATAATGAATATCCGTAATCAGAACTATTGGAATCAAAATTATAGGCTATTTGAATCAGGTCATTAGTGGGGTTGAAATCATAAAGTCTATCAATGCCTTCATTGTAACTATTGAAAGCAAACCTATCAGCACCATCCCCTCCATACAGGGTATCATTACCTTTGCCACCTGTGAGGAGATCATTGCCCTTGCCACCTGTGAGGAGATCATTGCCATCACCACCGTTGAGGGTGTTACGATCAGAGCTGTTAGAAGCACTAAGAAAATCATTGCCATCGCCACCATCGAGAAGGTTTTTACCTGATGAATAGTCAATATTCAATGTATCGTCACCAGCGCCACCGTTAAGAGTGTTATTCCCTGATGTGACAATATTGCTCTTGTTGTATTTGTTGTACTGGAAGCCAGACGCTAAGAGATAATCATTGCCATCGTCACCATTGAGGAGGTTATTGCCTAATGAGTAGTCAATATTTAATGTATCGTTACCAGTACCACCGTTGAGGGTGTTATTCCCTGATGTGAAAATATTGCCCAAAACTTCAGGGTGGCTCAAGTAGTCGTCTAAGTTAAAGCTGGAGAGAGAATCATTACCATCGCCTCCACTTAAAAGGTTATTACCTGTTGATAAGTAAACACTTAAGGTATCGTTACCAGTACCTCCATTGAGAGTATTATTCCCTGATGTGAAAATAGTGCCCAAAACTCCAGATTGCCTCAAGTCGTCGTACTCGTCTAACAAGTCGTCGTACTCGTCTAAGTTAAAGCTGGAGAGAGAATCATTACCATCGCCTCCATTTAGAAAGTTATTACCTGTTGATAAGTAAATATTTAAGGTATCGTTACCAGCACCTCCATTGAGGGTATTATTGCCAGAAGCGGCAAAGAATCCTTCGTAATAATCGTAAGAGCCAGAGGCGAATAAATAATCATTGCCATCGCCACCATCGAGCAGGTTCTGGCTTTTTGAACCGTCAGCATTCAAGGTATCATTACCAGATCCACCGTTGAGAGTGTTATCGCCTAAAGAGCTAACAATGCCGTATCTAGTAATATTAACAGAGGCATTGAGATAATCATTGCCATTGCCACCATTAAGTAGGTTATCGCCTTGTGAAGCGGTAATATTCAAGGTATCATTACCAACGCCACCATCGAGTAAGTTATTGCCTGTTGAATAGTCAGCAGTCAAGTAATCATTACCAGCACCACCGTTAAGAGTGTTATTGCCAGAAGCACCAATGACATTATAGTACTGGAAGCCAGAGTCGGAGAGAGAATCATTGCCATCGCCTCCATTGAGCAGGTTATTGCCTGTTGAAGAGTCAACACTCAAGTTATCGTCACCAGCGCCACCGTTGAGGGTATTATTGCCAAGGACGCCAATGGTAAAGCTATCGTAGCCGCTAGAGGCATAAAGAGAATCATTGCCATCGCCACCATCGAGCAGGTTTTTACCTGATGAATAGCTAATATTTAACGTATCGTCACCAGAACCACCATTAAGAGTGTTATTACCTAATGCGCCATAAGCACTAAGAGTATCGTTACCATCGCCCCCTAAAAGCAAATTAGTGCCTGTTGAATAATCAACAATTAAGTTATCAGCACCAGCGCCACCGTTGAGGGTATTATTTCCTAATGTTCTGTAATAGACTCCTTTGCCTGACTCGCCCTGTTTGTCATACTTATAGCCAGAGGCACTAAGAGTATCATTGCCATCATCTCCAGACAGCAGATTATTGCCTGATGAATAGTCAATATTTAATGTATCGTCACCAGTACCACCGTTGAGGGTATTCTTGCCAGAAGCGGCGAAGAATTCGTGCACCTCCAAGTAGCCGCCAGAACCGTTGAACAATTGGTAATCCTCTAAGGAACCAGAACCGGAGAGAGAATCATTGCCATCGCCACCATTGAGGAGGTTATCGCCTTTTGAATAGTTAACATTTAATGTATCGTCACCAGCGCCACCATTAAGGGTATTATTGCCAGAAGCGGCGACGAATCCTACGTAAACATTATAATAAGAGCCAGAACCGGAGAGAGAATCATTGCCATTGCCACCATTGAGGAGGTTATTACCTGGTGAAGAGTTAACATTCAATGTATCGTCACCAGCGCCACCATTGAGGGTATTCTTGCCAGAAGCGCCGAAGAATCCTCCGTAGAATTCAAAGGAGCCAGAACCGGAAAGAGAATCATTGCCATCGCCACCATTGAGAAGGTTATTGCCTTCTGAATAGTCAATATTAAATATATCGTTACCAGCACCACCGTTGAGGGTGTTATCGCCTGAAGAGCGAACAATATCGTATCTAGTACCATAGCCAGAGGCGGATAGATAATCATTGCCATCGCCACCATCGAGCAGATTATCATCTTGTGAAGCGTCAATATTCAAGGTGTCATTACCAACGCCTCCATCGAGTAAGTTATTGCCTGTTGAATTGTCAGCAGTCAAGTAATCATTACCAGTACCACCGTTGAGGGTGTTATTGCCAGAGACACCAATAGAATAGCCATAGCTATTCAGGTAGCCAGAGGCTGTAAGAGTATCATTACCATCGCCACCATTGAGCAGGTTATCGCCTGTTGAATAGTTAATATTCAAGTTATCCGCACCAGCGCCACCGTTGAGGGTATTATTGCCGGAACTGCGAATGCCGGAACCGTCCTTGAAAGATTTGTATTCGTCGCTAGAGGCACTAAGAAAATCATTGCCATCGCCACCATTGAGCAGGTTATCGCCTGTTGAATAGTTAATATTTAATGTATCGTCACCAGTACCACCGTCAAGGGTATCATTGCCCGCGCCACCCCGCAGTAAATCGTTGCCACTTTTGCCATCAATGATGTCATCACCCCCCTGACCATTTATGACATCATTTGAGTTGTCAAAGCCGCTAACATTATTGTCGAGGTCGTTAAGAAAGGTGACTGTGTTCTTATTGAAGATAGTGCTTTGGGTAGAGTTGGCATTGAATACATCAAAGCTATCACTAACAGTAGTTTGCCCATCAAAAAGGATATTGCCTAAGTCTACAGTGGCTCCTGTAGATTTGCTCAGGTTATCCAAGTTTTCTAGAGCAAAGTTTTGCAGGATGACTTTGGTATTATAAAAGTCGTTTTCAAAGGTGATTTCTAGATTGCTACCATTCTGGGTGAGCAGCAGATTTTGAGGAGTGAAGGGAGTACCTTGAAATTTTAGGGTGTCCACTTCGGAAGTAACTGCTGCTGTTGGGTTTGTTCCTTTACCTACGCCACCGAAATCGGTGATGGTATCTATGCCAAGGTTTAAATATATGTCCTTGCCGAAGTCGTAAACAAATGTATCTTTGCCGCCACCACCAGTTAAGGTGTCGTTGCCTTCGTTCCCTCTAATGGTATCGTTGCCTGCAAGACCCTTAATTGTGTCTGCGCTGTTAGTGCCCAGGAGGGTATCATTCCCGTTGGTTCCAATAATATCTGCCATGATTTTTACCTACTTAAATCGATTTTTTCAGTAACTTCAGTTCTCAACCTTGAGTTTAATGTTGTTTTTAGGCATAAAATTTCACCTTTTCGGCATACTTTACACGCCACTCTTGAAGATTCACTTTATGAAAAGTCTTGTACATATTCACCTATCTCCGCAGGTGTCTAGATTGAAAACAGAGAACATCTGAATAGAAATAGGTAGCCTCAAAATAATTACATAGTCAACATTTTACTTAGATGTTTATATTTAAATGAACGTCTTCGTATACTCTTCACATTACTTGCCAATAAATGTATATAGAGATACTGAACTTTGTCTCTTCTTCATATTGTTTTAGTTTCTAGGCAATAATTTTTAGAAAGCAGTAGGCAAATGTTTAAATGAGTGTTACAAAATACGTATTTGAATAGTACGATCGCTGCGATTATTCTTAGCCTATGCCTAGCAATATCTTATATCTGTGCAAAAATCGTTATAGGTTACTAAAATTACAAACGCAGAGATGATTCGATTTAGCCAAGAACACTTGCAAGTTATCCGCACCCATGCAGAAAGCACCTATCCAGATGAGTGCTGTGGTATGATTTTGGGCTATCAGGCTAATGGGGATAAAATTGTGGTAGAAGTCATACCAACAGAAAATGCCTGGAATACAGAAGCGGCGGCTGAGTTTGCAGGGGAATACACAGCAGATAGTAAAAGACGGCAATACACGATCGCACCCGAAGTTATGTTAAAAACACAAAGGGAAGCACGCAATAAATCGCTCAACATTATTGGCATTTTTCACTCCCACCCAGATCATGCTGCTATCCCTTCAGAATGCGATCGCCTATACGCTTGGCAAGGATACTCGTATATAATAGTTTCTGTTCAAAACGGCAAAGCTGGCGAACTCCTAAGCTGGAGCCTTGATGATACTCATCATTTCCAAGCAGAGGCAATTGAAAATATAATTTAACAGCTTAATTTCAAGCGTTGGTGAATTGAAGTATGAAGTGAAATTCTCAGATCAGATAGATATCATATCATGTCCGCTTAATTGCTTATTAAACTCGAAGAACCCCACCCCGCCAAAGCTACGCTTTGTCTCCCCTTCCGAAGAGCGCTACGGTGTACACACAAGTTTGAAATAGCTGATTAACCAAGGTTTTACCCCACCCTAACCCTCCCCTTATAAAGGGGAGGGAACTAGATTTGTTTTTCCCCCCTTTATAAGGGGGGATTAAGGGGGGTAGTTTGACTTATGTGTACACTGTAGCCCGAAGAGCGGAGAGGGGTTGGGGGTGGGGTGTAATGACTGTGGTTAGCATAACTAATTATGCGGACATGATATTAGTTGGAGAATTAAACTTTATTTAAAATAGCGATCGCTATTTGATTAAAATATTTAAATGCTAACGTTTTTTACTTATGATGTAATCTAAGAACATCTAGTTTGATATTCTTAGATTAAATTTTATGCTGAGTTTTTGCTTAAGTTGACACTAATAGGCAATGCCATCCTTTACGATATATCTATATATATCAGGGTTTTCGTGAATTGGTATTAACCCAAGCGTATTAAACTATAATGCAGTTTTAGTATTTTCACTAGATGCTTCTTTAGAAGTCGTCTTTAAACGTGTCGCTGTGCTTTTGCGGATGCGATCGCTTTTGCGAACACCACCCGCCATTTCATATTCACGGCTATCTTTGCCGTATTTAAAAGCCACTCCAATTAGCATTCTTTCTGTGAGGTCACTTAAAGTTTTCTCCAATTCGTCCATCTCAGTTCTAGAAGAGTTGATCACGGTTAAAGCAGTATTATAAGCGTCTATCTTGTTACGATACTGCTCAATTAATTGTGTCATGTTTTGCAAGTTGCGAGTATCCCCAAAATCTATACTAGGATCAATTGCTTTCAGTCCCGCTACTCTTAATTCAGCTTTTTCTAACACACGGTATGTACGTTTGTGACTAGGCATAAATATATCCCTTTCATTCTGCTTTAAAGCTAGTTTGCCTTACTAAAGCTGTGTTTTAGTTCAGTAGTATCCTCATAATTTAGTATTTAATATAGCGTGTATGTCAGTGTTTATCGCAGAACAGATGTTTTTGTTAATGAAAAAGATGTCTTTATTAACGAAAAAGATGTTCTTGTTAATGAAAAAGATGTCTTTATTAACGAAAAAGATGTTCTTGTTAACGAAAAAGATGTCTTTGTTGATGAAAACCCAGCTAAGTCTAAATTTTTTAAGTTTGTTGCGAAATTTTAGAACAAAAGCGGTGTGTTAAGAAGTAGATAGGATACACCTAGTCAAGATAGGATATGATACTTGAAACTGCGGCGATCGCTGTTGGTACTATAATAGCCACCAAAGCCTTAGAAAAAACAACTGAAAAGGTAACAGAAACTTTAGTGGATAAGATTGGCAAGTTTCTTGTCACCCTTAAAAGACAGTCTCCCCAGACTGTAGTGGCTATAGAGAAAGCACCAGAGCAACCACTCGATTATGGTAAAGCTGTACTAGAGGTGCAATCAGCTGCTAAAGCTAATCATGAAGTAGCTCAAGCTATGCAGGAACTGGCCGCAGCAGCTAAAGCAGAACCAAATCCTAAATTGGCTGAAATTCTGGCTATGCCTAACCTAGAAAAATTAGCAGATAAAATTGGTCAGGTAGTTATGCCAGGTGGGACAGGTAATATTGAAAATATGTCTTTTTAAATTATTAGGAAAAGTTAGCGTGTTACCTAACCCCCAGCCCCTTTCCTACAAGGGAAGGGGAGTAAGATTCAAAATTTCTCTGCGAAACCGAGCTACTGTGTATACGTTAAAGGCGATATTAATTTTACCCTTTTCCCTACTGTGGCGATGGGCTAAAAAATTAATTCGTAATTAAAAGAGCGAGTCTAGGCGATATTTGCAATCTAGTAGTTTAGAGCGTTCGTCGTACCACTTCGTGGAAGCAAGCTACGCGTAGCGTCTCGTAGAGAAGACGTTGCCGAAGGCATCGCTATTTTCTCATCAACGAAGGTGCGTAAGCGTAGCCCGCACTTCGGCAAGCTCAGTGACCATCGTAGGCGATCGCCTTTTACAATTGGAGTGTTAATTGTATTTACGTCTATGAACTTTCCTCCCCAACTCCAACAAAAGATTGAAAAATGGGCGAACAGTCAGGGAATTTCGACTGAGCAGTTTGTTTTGCAAGCTATTGCAGAAAAAATTGACACACTGAGTCAGCAAGTCACTGAAGAACATACTCAACAAAACTCTGAAATAACCAATATACTGCCCCTTAACCAAGCAAACATTTACCGAAAAGAAGGGATTTTAGTTGTAGAGGCAGAATTACCAGAAACCTTTGATATTAATGTTTTTATAGATGAGTTGAGAGAAGAACGCATTCAGGATCAAACAACTTAATGAAAGTCTTGTTTGATACTTCTGTCTTAGTTCCTGCATTCATTGTCAATCACCCACAACATTCTGTTTGCTTCTCCAAGATTAAAGCTGCAAAATCTGGGCAAACTCAAGGGTTTATCTCAACTCACAGTTTAGCTGAAACATATTCTGTCATCACACGCTTACCCATTCAACCGCGTATTAGTCCCCAACAAGCTGAGATGATTATTGTAGATATGTCTCAGTATTTAGAGGGAGTTCCACTGCTTTTCAATGATTATCAAGCTGCAATCGCTCAAATGGCAGCCTTAAATCTTCCAGGTGGCGGTATTTTTGATGCTTTAATTGCTCAAGCTGCTTTAAAAGCAGAAGTAGATGCTCTGTTGACCCTCAATCCAAATCACTTTACTCGTTTGGGAAATGCCATCGCTCACAGTGTGCAAGTCCCTGAGTAGATACGTAGATGCTTCTTTGGCTTGTCGTTAAACTCAGGCGATCGCTTAATTTACCTGATAATATTGCTGATGTCATCCTGGTATGTCTCAAGGAAGTTAACTGCGATCGCGTGAAAACTGAACCAGATAACCCTACTGTCTAACTTGTACAAATCTAAGCAATAAGATAACAATATAAGTATCTTTAGATAGAGCCGGAATCATTGACGTTCTAAGTAGATACGCAATAAAATTATTGTTGTAGAGCCTAACGATGGCGCTTAATCAAAATAATTTGCCCAGAAAATAAACACAAGCAATATTAAAGATAATTTGGATAAAACAGATGAACACCAAAATTATTGCTTTCTTGGGGATTACGGCAGCCTTTGCAAGCTTAGGAAGCCAAGTATACGCACAATCACCAACATCAAGTTCAAATCTACAACAACACAGATCAACTGGTAATTCTCTCGTTGGAATTGATCAAAGAACAGCTCAAGAAGACTTTAAAAGCTTTTTTGAGCAAACTAATCCAGCAAGCCTTTCCAACAATAATAGAAGAGACAATAAAACTCCAGTCAAAATCAACTTTAACGAATCATTATCACAGCCAGACACCTCTGTTTTATTAGCACCAGCTCAGTCTGGGAGTGACAATGATGGATTGCAAGTACAGTTAGATATAGGAAGAGAATAATTTGGAGCAGGGAACAGGGAGAAGAAAAATCGTTTTAATTCCAAAAATTAGATAATTGATTTTTTGAAGTCCCTTAAAGTTCCAGGCTAACAGCTAAAGTCATACTGAAGTAGACTAATATCAATTTCATGTGAAGCTGCACAAAATGATTAACCCTCTATTCTTGGCGCTCTTGGCGTTCTTGGCGGTTCGTTTTTAATTCTATGCATCTTCATAAAGAATTGGTATAAAGAGTTTTAACTATATTTAGTCATCTTCAGATGACTTTAGCTATTAGCAAGGAATTTCAATGCCTTGCAGGACACAACTTTTACGTTAAAGTCCCCTACTATTCATCTGTTGCAAAATTTTTGTCAATAGTATCAGACCAAATATTCCTGCTTGAATCAAAATAGTTTTGTTAGGAAATATTATTAATACAGCAGCAATTTTAGCTGCTCGTAATACGTCCTCCACAAGCATAAAGTTTCTTATCTAACTAAATCAGCCTTCCTGAGTTGCTAAATGTGCAATCATTTTGCAGTAAAATTAATCGTCTAGATAAGAGGAGGGCTTTTAGATGACTCGTGTCATCATTGTGCGCCACGGTCAAAGCGGTTATAACACCGAGCGGCGTATTCAGGGACGCACTGATGCGTCAACATTAACCGAGAAAGGTGGTAACGATGCCAGTATTGTTGGCAAAGCCCTCAGCAATATTTTATTTAATGCAATTTACAGCAGTCCCCTGCAACGAGCCAAACACACAGCAGATATTATTCATAGTGAGTTAGCTACTCATCCTGAACAGTCTGCTGTAATCCAAGTTTCTGATTTGCTGCTAGAAATTGATTTACCTCTATGGGAAGGACTGCTGACTGCTGAAGTTAAGCAGAAATTTGCCGAAGACTACCGCACTTGGCATCAACGCCCCGACGAACTGCGGATGCTGCTAAATGATGCACAAGGCACAAGAGAACATTTTCCTGTTCTTGCTTTATACGAACAAGCGCGGCACTTTTGGCAAGAAACTTTGTCTCAACATCAAGGCGAAACTATTCTCATAGTGGGACATAACGGCATTAATCGCGCCCTGATTAGCACAGCTTTAGGAATCCCTCCAAGTCGCTACCATTCAATACAGCAATCTAACTGTGGTATCAGCGTACTAAATTTTGCTGGAGGATTGGGGGAACCAGTTCAGCTAGAATCCTTAAATCAGACACAACACACTGGAGAAAGTCTGCCCTCATTGCGACCGGATCATCAAGGAATACGGTTATTATTGGTGCGTCACGGTGAAACTGACTGGAATCGCCAAACCAGGTTTCAAGGGCAAATTGATGTCCCCCTCAACGACAACGGTAGACAACAGTCACAAAAAGCAAGCGAATTTCTTCAAGATGTAGCGATTGATTATGCTGTCAGTAGCCCAATGCTGCGTCCTAAAGAGACAGCAGAGATCATCATAAAACAACATCCTAATGTAAAGTTAGACTTGCAAGATGGTTTAAGAGAAATCAGCCACGGACTCTGGGAAGGAAAATTTGAGACCGAAATAGAGCAAGAATTTCCCGGAGAGTTGCAGCGTTGGCGGTTAGTGCCAGCCCAAGTGCAAATGCCTGAAGGAGAAAATTTGCAAGAGGTGTGGGAACGTAGCGTTGCAGCTTGGCAATCAATTGTAGAAACTGCATCAACTAATCAATTCAAAACTGTATTAGTAGTAGCTCATGATGCAACTAATAAAACCTTACTTTGTCACGTTCTAGGTTTATCGCTAGAAAATTTCTGGAATTTCCGTCAGGGTAATGGCGCAGTTAGTGTTATCGACTATCCTTGTGGAATCGATAGTATACCAGTATTGCAAGCGATGAACATCACCGCTCACTTCGGTGGAGGCGTACTAGATAAAACAGCAGCAGGGGCGTTGTGATAAAGAGACAAAGAGACGTGATTAATCGCGTCTGCCAAGAGAGACACGATTGATTAATCGTGTCTGAGGAATAAAGTTAGAAGTAAGGAATTAGAAGTGAGGAATTAAGGTTAGAAGCAATGACTGAGGAACAAATAACTCATAATTCCTAACCCCTGACTTATAACTAAAAACTTTTATGACTGAACTACTGCAAAAAGTACGAGTAATTGACCCAGTTTCTAAAATCGATGAACTTTTTGATGTGCTGATTGCTGATGGTTATATTCAAGAAGTGGCTTCGCACATTACTGACATCAGCCCCGATGCTTCAATCAGAGATTGTCGGGGATTAGTTATCGGGCCGGGGTTAGTAGATTTATACAGCCATTCCGGTGAACCAGGGTTTGAAGAACGAGAAACTCTGTTGTCTCTCTTACAATCTGCTACTGCTGGCGGCTTTACTAGAATTAGCATCTTACCCGATACATCCCCAGCTATTGATAACCCTGCACTTGTGGCACAGTTGCAGAAGAGGAGAGGGGAGACAAGGGGACAAGGGGACAAGGGGATAAGGGGACAAGGGGACAAGGGGACAGGGGGACAAGGGGATAATTTTTCTCCCTTGTCTTCTCCTCTCCCCCTGCTTCATATCTGGGGTGCTATCACCCTAGATGTTGCTGGGAAGCAAATGACGGAATTGGCAGATTTAGCATCTGCTGGAGTTGTTGGTTTTAGCGATGGTGAGCCTTTGGAGAATTTGGCGCTGGTGCGGCGAGTGTTAGAGTATGTCCAGCCGTTGGGTAAACCAGTAGCATTTTGGCCTAGCGATCGCCAGTTATCAGCAAATGGTGTAATGAGAGAAGGGGTAGATGCTCTGCGTTTCGGTTTACCCCCAATACCCGCCAGCGCCGAAACTAGTGCGATCGCAGCTTTATTAGAATTGGTTGCAGCTATCGGTACACCAGTCCATATTATGCGCGTCTCTACATCTCGCAGCGTGGAACTCATCGCTTCAGCTAAGGCTGCTGGTTTACCCATCACCGCTAGCACCACCTGGATGCATCTTTTACTTGATACAAAAGCGATTAAGAGTTATAACACTAGCTTGCATTTAGACCCGCCGTTAGGAAATTCTAGTGATGTCGCGGCGTTACGTGCAGGGGTGCGTGCAGGTGTGATAGATGCGATCGCTATTGATCACACACCCTACAGCTACGAAGAAAAAGTCCAAGCCTTTGCCGAAGCACCCCCAGGAGCAATTGGTTTAGAGTTAGCATTACCTTTACTGTGGCAATATCTTGTTGAAACCGAAGAATTTACAGCTTTAGAATTATGGCGGGCATTGAGTACTAGTCCAGCAGAGTGTTTGGGGCAAAAAGTCAGTGCGATTCTACCTCATCAACCAGCAGAACTTACTTTATTTGATCCCCAGCAAATTTGGAAAGTTGAACGAAAAAGTCTTTATACACTTTCACAAAATACACCTTGGCTAGGACAACAAATCAAGGGTCATGTTGTGCAAACCTGGTGTTGAAAAATGTAAAATACTCTGACAGCTATGACCATTTAGCTCGACTTTATCCATTTTCATGAATGGCGATCGCCTTGATTATGCACCTACACCTAAGCCGGACTCCAATTCATGCCCCATTCTGACGGCTAATACCTTTCTTCTTTTTTTGTTAAACTTCTCTACCGCCTGTATGTGAGGAAGTTAACGTTAATAGATAGCCGTCTGGCCCAGTCAAAGTAAATGAGCTGTGGATTCTGCCTGTTTCAATCTCAGAAACAGTCAGCCCCCACTTCTTAAAAGTATCTCTTGTGGCAAAAACATCGTCTACCATCAGATCAAAAGGTGCATTAATTCCAGGAGCGATCGTCTCTGAACTTGTTCTCAAAACTAAATGCGTTCCTCCCCGTAACTCTAAAACAGCTAATTGTTCTGATTGAGCGATCGGGCGCAGCCCTATCCTAACGAAAAAATCCCTAGCCTCTGGTACATTACTTACATATAATCTCACATGCCCAATCGCCACCGGGGGACGCATATCTTTTTCTTGTGCAATAGTCTCTGGTAGTGACATAGGTTTAATCCAAAAATCTTTAGTTACCGTTTAACTCTGTTGGCTTCAGCAGGTTTGCCATCTCCCAAATCAGCTTGGTCAAATTCAGCAGTTTTGGGCAAATTTATCTCAACGTTTGATAAAGTATCAAGTTCTACTTTAGCATTTTGAAATTGTCCATCTAAAATATGTCCTCCAGTTTTCCGATTTTCAGTTATGAAATGAAAGTGATAGCCATTAACATTTACTCCTTGCATATATTTGGGTGTCCGAAAACCTACTAAAGTACCATTGACATTCCTTAACTCAAAAATTGATGATTGTTCTTTAACCACCTCTGTCAGAAGACGATAGGGCGGTGTTTGTTTGGGAATACTTCTAAATTTTAGATAAGGAAAATCACCATGAATACGAATAGCATAAGGATAATTTTTAGTTGGTAAACGCTGATCTAATAATTGCTGCAATTGTTGATAATTAATCTGCCCTTCTAGATTAATTAATATTTGTGGTTTAAAAAAGGTGACTGTAGCAAAAGGGCTTGTCATCGAATCAGGAATCACAGAGGCAACTCCATCAGCTTTTATTTGGTAAAATTTGCCATCTAATCCAATCATTTCTCCATCAAGATAATTTACTGTCCCCAAACCAAAATTCCCGTATTTTTTCAACTGCTTAAAATTAGTATTTCCCTCATAAAGACCTATTGACAAAGCAGTAAATGTAGATGTTTGAAACAGAGTTTTTGATGAGGTATTTTGCTGAGTGTTACCTGGAAGAATGATATCTAATAATGCAGTTATGGTTAAAATAGCGATCCATAAATAACGCTTGATTTTCATAAGATAAAATTATTGCTTTTAAATACTCCCCTAGTACGTAGTAATATCTCTAGATGCCTGCAAGGCGGCTTATCATAGAGTAGGAGATAGACAGCGACTAGCTTACAACGTAGCAATAAATGCAAGCATGGATGAAACAAATCTTTTTGCTGGGTGCTTGATTCTTTTGTCTATCTTGTGATACTTTTCTTTCTACGTCCTAAAAAATACTATAAACCCATCAAATTACCGTAGTTTATTAAATATCATTAACCTAGTTGTAGAGATTTGGGTTAAGAAGGACTAGCTAAATCTATCGATTTTATTCTTGTAGGCAGTACATCGTGAACCACCGCTCTAGAAATTCATCTCTAAGCCAGGGCATTCTCTATGAGTAAAATCCGTGCTGTGATTGTTGATCCGAATGTGGTTGGACGTTTGGCACTGAGTGAAGTGACTGCACCGAAGCCTGCCCCAGATGAGGCACTAGTCAGAGTGGCGGCGATTTCCCTCAATCGGGGAGAGGTGAAACGTTCAACTTCTGCTGAGGCTGGTTGGCAGCCTGGTTGGGACTTGGCAGGTGTAGTGGAAACCTCTGCTGCTGATGGGTCGGGCCCTCCCCAAGGGACGCGTGTCGTTGGCTTGCGCCGCGCTGGCGCTTGGGCAGAACTTGTGTCTGTTTCTACCAACACCTTAGCAGAAGTGCCGCCATCGGTATCTTTTGCTCAAGCTGCCACGCTGCCTGTAGCAGGTTTAACCGCGTATCATGCTCTGCTAAAAGGTGGTTCGTTATTAGGTCGCCCAGTTTTGGTTACAGGTGCATCAGGAGGTGTTGGTTACTTTGCGATCCAATTAGCGCGGCTGTCAGGGGCGCACGTTGTCGCATACATTCGTCAAGGTAGCTATGAAACTCTAGTTAGAGAAGCAGGCGCACAATCGGTGGTGATTGGCGAAGACCTCTCACCCGCCAGCGAGTATGGCCCTTATCATCTAATTGTAGAGTCAGTAGGTGGCAAGACTTTGGGGGTAGCCCTTGGCTTATTGGCACAGGATGGAAAAACTGTGCTGTATGGAGTATCTGGGGGAGCAGAAGTGACATTCAACGCTGCCCAATTTTTCGGGACTGGTGGCGTGAGTCTGTATGGTTTACGTCTGTTTGATGAATTGAGATTTGAATCAGCATCAGTTGGTCTAAAACGGCTTTTAAGTTTAGTAGAAGCAGGTCAGTTGCGTCCTCACATTGATTTAGAAGCTTCTTGGACACAAATAGCTGATGTAGCCCAACAATTACTCGACAGGCGTTTTCCTGGCAAAGCTGTATTGCACATTTCCAATTGAGTATTAGTAGATGGCATGGAGGATAGTACTGACTTCTGGTTCAAACTAGATCAGCTTGTAGCCGCTAGCAATCTCAAGATAGAACGCCCAAAAGGGACATCACATCCACGTTATCCATCCTTAGTTTATCCACTTGACTATGGATATTTGCAAGACACTCGCTCTGGAGATGGAAATGATATTGATGTTTGGATAGGTAGTTTGTCTAGTCAAACAGTAACTGCCGTCATTTGTGGTGTTGATCTGGAAAAGCGAGATACAGAAATCAAAATACTTCTGGGTTGTACATCTGAAGAGAGTCGAGTCATCTTGGATATTCACAATACAGGCTCTCAATCGGCAATATTATTGCTTCGCAAGTAAATTACATTTTTGAGCGTAAGGTTGTATGAGTTTAGAACTAAGATTATCAGGTAAAACAGCGATCGTCACAGGAGGAAGTGCAGGAATTGGTTTAGCCACTGCCAAAGCACTTTATAGTGAAGGTGTGAATGTAGCGATCGCAGCCCGCAATCAAGAACGCTTAGATCAGGCTGTAGCAGACATCCAGTCCTTACCCACGCTAGGCGCTAAAGTTATTGCCATCAGCGCTGATTTAACTAAAGCAGAGGATGTTGAGAAAGTTGTCTCTACAACATTAGCCCAATTTAATCAGATTGATATTTTGATTAACAATGCAGGTTCAGCCCGTGCTGGATCTTTCCTGGAATCCACTGATGATTTATTTTTGGATGCTTGGAACTTAAAATTATTGGGCTATATTCGCTTAGTTAGAGCTGTCGTCCCACATCAAAAAAGTCGCGGTGATGGGCGGATTGTCAATATAGTCGGTGGTGCAGGACGCACACCTCGCCCTAACTTTTTAGCTGGTGGTACAAGCAATGCTGCTTTGCTGAATTTCACAAAGGGCATTTCTAAAGAGTTAGCCGAGTATAACATTCACATTAATGCCATATCGCCCGGTGCTACAGCTACTGAGCGTGCCGAGACTTTAGCGCGGCAGAACGCCCAAGCGCAAGGGATCACCGTCGAGCAAGTAAAGGCGCAAAACATCCAAAGTATTCCTTTAAAAAGAATTGCCCAGCCAGAAGAAATTGCCGCGCTGGCGTTATTTTTAGTATCTGATTTAGCTGCATCAATTACAGGAACAGAGATTATCGTTGATGGTGGCTCTACTCCTGGTGTTTAGCAGCTTAAATGAGCCAGAAGTCAGCAGATATTACCAATTTTAGATTTTGAGTCGCACCGTTGGTGCGCTTATAGCGCAACTTGGATTTTGGATTGAAGAAAAAATCTAAAATCCAAAAACGATCTTCCATGCAAGCAACAATACCAGAGTTTTAATAACTAACATTTTCTTATTCCAAACAAGAGAACGAAAAAAGCATAAGTACGCCCTCGCAAATACAAATATGAGTACAAAAAAACAACTTAAACTCGGAGCATTTTTACCCGGTAGTGGACATCACGTTGCAGCATGGCGACATCCCAACACCCCGGCTGATGGAGGTCTGAACTTCCAACATTATAAGCAGCTGGCACAAACAGCTGAACGGGGTAAATTTGATATGCTTTTCCTCGCAGATGGTTTAGCTGTCTGGGATAGAGGACAAGGGGCTGAGGCTTTTAGCCGTTCGGGACAATTCAGCGTCCATTTTGAACCTTTAACTTTATTGTCGGCTCTGTCTGCGGTGACAGAAAATATCGGGTTGGTGGCGACATCATCAACGACTTATGATGAGCCGTTTCATCTTGCCCGCAAGTTTGCGTCATTAGATTATCTAAGCGGTGGTCGTGCTGGATGGAATCTTGTAACCTCTGCTGCTGAAGCCGCAGCGCAAAATTTCAGCCAAGAAAAGCACCTAGAACACTCACTGCGCTATGAACGGGCGAGAGAATTTGTGGATGTTGTCACTAAACTTTGGGACAGTTGGGAAGACGATGCTTTTCTCCACGATAAGGAGTCAGGTATTTACTTTGATGCAGAAAAGTTGCATGTTCCCCACCACAAGGGTAAATATTTCTCGGTGCGCGGCCCGCTCAATGTGGCGCGTCCACCACAGGGATATCCAGTAATCGTACAAGCTGGATCTTCCGAGGCTGGACAGGATTTAGCTGCCCAAACAGCAGAGGCGATTTTCACTGCACAACAGACATTGGCAGAAGCTCAAGCTTTCTACAGCAGCGTCAAGGGGAGATTGGCTAAATACGGACGTTCCCCTGACCATCTCAAAATTATGCCAGGGGTATTCCCGGTAATTGGTAAGACTGAGCAGGAAGCTAAGGATAAATATGAGCAACTTCAGGAGTTGATTCATCCCTTGGTTGGATTAGGGCTGCTTTCTGGGCTAGTGGGTGGCCATGATTTGTCCAAGTATCCCCTAGATGGGCCGCTGCCGGATCTGCCAGATACTAACGGCGGCAAAAGCCGCTTGCAGCTGATTACCGATCTTGCCCGCAGAGAGAATTTAACAATCCGACAACTGTATTTGTGGATTGCAGGAGCGCGGGGACATCGAACGATTCGCGGAACACCAGAACACATTGCCGATCAGTTAGAAGATTGGTTCGTCAATGGTGGGGCTGATGGATTTAACATTATGCCGCCCTGGCTACCTGGAGGTTTAGAGGAATTCGTGGACTTGGTAATTCCCGAACTGCAACGCCGAGGAATATTTCGTACTGAATATGAAGGTAGTACTTTACGCGAAAATCTTGGTTTGCCCCGTCCCGTGAACCAGTTCATTACAAAGACTGCTCCTGAACCTGTGAGCGTTGGTTCCTTTGCATAGTCTTGGTTGAACAACTGGCAGCGTTTCTGAAGCGACGGCTTTGATTTCCTCAAACTTCATCTGGTTTGTTATTCCAGTGATTTTAACAATACAATCGAGTCGTCTCTAAGGAAACTTTTTATCGTGTTGGGCATCCTGACGGTTCTTCTATCCTCCTTTGTTTTGACGTTTCACAACGTTACTGTCCGAGTTTTGTTTTCAGAACATCTCGTACTAGGTTTATTTTTACTCGGTGGATACGTTAAACCGGATTTGCAGAATTCCTTCTTGCTGATGTTCATGCGAATGCTGCTGGTAGTTCCACTCATGGCATCTCTGTCATTTAAGCTGTATCCATCTGCTTGGACAGAATTTCAAGACTTGTTCACCCACAAGCGCAGAGATGTTCTAATCCAAGCTCTCGGCTGTGGAGTGCTGATGTTTGTATATATTGCCTCACTCTACATTGCTATTGGCTTGATTCCTACTGGCATTGCCTTGACCCTCTTCTTTACTTATCCCGTATTTACAGCACTGCTATCTTGGAGGTTTTTTGGCGATCGCCCCACATTGTTCCGTTGGCTGGTAATGGCTATTATTCTGGTGGGAAGCGCTCTCACTATTCCCCAATCATCTGCTACCTACAGCAGTCATACCATTGCGATCGGTATTTTCGCTAGTTTTGGCGCTGGGATTGTTTACGCCTTTTATTGCATCATTGCTCAAAAATGTTTAGAAAAATTCCATCCAGTTCCCTTTACGTGGATCAGTTTTGCCTGCACTCTACTGCTCTCCGGTATTAGCTTAGTATTCTGGCCAGGTCAAAGCGCTCAACTTGACTGGACACCTTTATGGATTGGTAGCATATTTTCGGGTCTTGTCAGCTTTCTCGGACACACTTTAAACAATGTGGGGATTCAGATGGTTGGCGCATCTACCGCTTCCATAATCGGCTCTAGCAGTCCAGCATTGACGGCGTTAGTGGCATGGATAACCATTAACGAAACTTTAAACGTGATTCAGAGTATAGGGATTGGTGTTGTTACATTGGGGATCGCGTTACTTAGTGCAGAAGGCTTTTTGAAATCGCTCAAAATTAGGGGTTGAATTGGGAATTAAGATATGCCTTTCTCTGCTATCCTTTTTGATCTCGACGGGACTTTGACAGATCCTAAACCTAGTATTACTAGTTGCATTCAGTAATAATGCCACCATCTTTAACACTTTTCCATAGCTTACTTCTGTTTAGTACCGCTTTCATTGCAGGCGGCTTAAATGCTGTAGCGGGTGGTGGAAGTTTTATCACCTTTCCAACTCTTATTTTTACGGGTGTACCCCCGATCGCAGCTAACGCCACCAATAATACTGCAATTTGGGTGGCTTCCCTAGCCAGTGCTGGAGCATACCGTCAAGATTTGGGCATCGAGCGGCGAGATTTTTTACTTTTATGTGGCGTCAGTTTATTTGGTGGCATGATTGGCTCCATCGCTTTGTTGTATACATCGCCAGATGTCTTTAAAAAGCTGATTCCCTATCTGTTACTGCTAGCAACAGTTGTGTTTACCTTTGGCGAACCGTTCAAAAAATGGTTACAGCGTCAAAACCAGAATACATCACCGGAATCTGTACCGTTGTTTAATTTAGTACTGGCTCAACTAGCGATCGCAATCTATGGCGGTTTCTTTGGCGCAGGTTTAGGGATTTTAATGCTGGCAACTCTGACATTTTTAGGTATAAAAAGTATTCACAAAATGAATGCTTTCAAGACATTTTTAGGGAGTTGTATCAATGGTATTGCTATTATTCCATTTATTTTTGCAGGTGTAATTGCTTGGCATCAAGCTATTTTGATGGCTGTCGGTGGCTCTCTTGGTGGTTACTTAAGTGCCCATTATGCTCGTCAACTTGAACCGCACTTAATTCGGAAATTCGTGATGATTGTTGCCTTCAGCATGACTGCCTACTTTTTTATTCACGGTTAATAACTGGGAACTACTCAGGAGTGATATATGGAAGCATCAAAAAAATCACAAGTCATGCTCCGTGCTTTTAGTTCCAGAAATTTTCGCCTGTACTACATAGGTCAGGCAATTTCTTTGATTGGTACGTCCATGACTCAAGTGGCTACAAGTTGGCTGGTGTATCGCCTCACTGATTCTGCTTGGTTACTAGGTTTAGTGGGTTTTGTTAGCCAAATTCCCACACTTCTATTGATTCCTCTGGGTGGAATCATTGCCGATCGCACGAACCGCCACCGCATTCTGCTTGTTGCCCAGATTCTGGGGATGCTTCAGTCTTTGGCTCTGACTTGGCTGGCCTTGAGCGGTACTATTAACGTCTGGCAGATTGGATTTCTTGGTGTACTGCAAGGGATAATCAACGCCTTCGATATTCCCACCCGGCAGGCATTTTTACCAGAAACGGTCAGTAAGGAAAATCTCGGCAATGCGACCGCCTTGTACTCCTCCCTTGTCAGCGTTTCACTTATGGTTGGGCCTGCGATCGCAGGCTTGTTAATTGCGGCCATTGGTTCAGGCGCTTGTTTCCTAATTGATACTATCAGTTACATTGCCGTAATTATTGCCCTCCTAGCAATGCACCTTGCCCCCAAAAAAGTCGTTATTTCCACACGGAAACCCTTAGAAGAATTGAAAACTAGTTTTAACTACGCTTTCGGGTTTTTGCCAATTCGCTCAGTTTTGATTGGTTCGGCTTTAGTCTGCTGCGTGTGGGGATTTTATTTAGCTTTGGGGCCGATTTTTGCCAAGGAGATTTTGCAAGGTGGCCCTAACACCTTCGGCTTCTTGATGACAGCTTCCAGTTTGGGAACCTTAGCAGGTGGTATTTATTTAACTAAGCATAGCAATGTACTGGAATCGGGTAAAGTTCTAGCATTGGGTATAGGTTTTATGGGAATAAGCTTAATTATCTTTGCCCTATCCCGTGTATTCTGGCTTTCGCTGCTCTCATTATTAGCAGCTGGTTTCAGCTTTATTTTGCAGATAATTGCCGGACGCACTTTGCTTCAGTTATTGGTGAGCGATGAAAATCGCGGGCAAATTACAGGTCTTTACGTTATGGCATCTACAGGCGCATTTGCTATCGGCAACTTAATAGCTGGCGCACTAGCAAGCAAAATTGGTAGTAGCAATACTGTCATCCTTGGTGCAAGTATTTGTATTGCAGGCTCAATTTTCTTTATGCAGCAAATCTCTACTTTCCGCGATTTGATTCGTCTGAATTTACGTACTGAAGGAGCTTAAAAGAAAAATAGCTCTGACGATTTAAAAGAGTGCATAATCAACCATAACATCAAAAATTGGTAACAATAATGACTACTATAAATGACCCTGCTGTTGTAGCTGAAGTAACCGATTTGTACCTCAAATACGAAGAAGCCCTTTCTAATAACAATTTGGAGGTGATGGATAGCTTGTTTTGGGATGCGGTTGAAGTCGTGCGCTTTGGAATCACAGAAAACCTCTATGGTAGCGATGAAATTCGTAACTTTCGTCAGAATCGACCCAACCCGAAAATAGAGCGAGAAATCTCGAATCTCAAGGTTGTTACCTTTGGGAAAGATGCTGCAACAGTGACTTTAGAATTTCGCCGGATTATCAATGGTGTAGAGCGTTTCGGGCGACAAAGCCAGACTTGGTACAGGTTTACCGAAGGCTGGAAGGTAGTTTCAGCCCATGTTTCCTTATTGCCAGTGTGAATTTTAAAAATTAATTTTGAATTTTGAATTTTGAATTTTGAATTCGGAGCGAAGCGACGTGACTAGCATTACCGAAATTGCCCCAGATATCTATCGCATCTCAACCTATGACCCAAAAATAGATATGCAATTCATCCAGTTTTTAGTGAAGGATGAAGAACCATTATTATTTCATACGGGTTTAAAGGGGATGTTTTCACTAGTACATGATGCAGTGGCAAAGATTATTGATTCATCACAAATTCGCTGGATTGGCTTTAGCCATTTTGAAGCTGATGAATGTGGATCGCTAAATGAATGGCTGTCCATTGCGCCAAATGCTCAGACAGTTTGTAGCCCTATAGCAGCCTTTGTGAGTGTAGATGATTTTGCAATTCGCCCATCCAAAATTATGCAACACGCTGAAGTTTTAAATACTGGTAAATATAGTTTTCAGTTTCACCATACACCACAAGTTCCTCACGGTTGGGATGCAGGATTATTCTTGGAAACTAATCATAAAACCTTATTTTGCTCAGACCTTTTCCACCAGTTTGGAGATGTGGAAGCAATAACTGAGTCTGATGTGATTGAACGGTTCCGTCAAACAATCGTCAATTATGAAGCCAGTCCTTTTCCCAATTACATACCATATACAACACATACCGATCGCATTCTCCAAGAATTAGCAGCTCTCAAGCCGCGTACACTGGCGACAATGCATGGTTCAACGTTTGTGGGAGATGGTGAACGTGCATTGCAGGATTTAGCAGTTGTGTTGCGAGAAGTTTTGGTGAAGAAGTAGATATGACCACTTATCCTATTGCCTCAAGTCCATCATTAGTGCAGCAGGCCGAATCTCTAGCTGCACAACTTGAGTTTACCCAATCCTCACTCCCAGAAGTTGGTCGCCTATTGCACGTCCTCACCAGCCACATCACACAGGGTCAAATTGGCGAGATTGGTAGCGGGTGTGGAGTTGGTGCAGCGTGGATTGTGAGTGCATTACAGCCAAATAGTACATTCATTACTATTGAAAGCGATCGCGATTGTGCCAAAGTTGTGCAACAGCTATTTGCTGATAAGTCTAATGTCCGCGCACTTCAAGGCGACTGGCGCGACTTGCTCACCTACGCTCCCTTTGATTTGTTATTTGCCGATGGCGGAAAGGCAAAACTTACAGAACCTCAGACATTAATCACAGCACTCAAACCTGGAGGCTTCATCTTACTAGACGATCTCACACCCGAAGAATACTGGCCTCCAGAATGGTACGGACGCACAGATCCAATTAGGGAATTTTGGCTCAAAGATCCTCAGATTGTTGCCACAGAAATTCGCGTGACGGCAAAAAATTCAGTAATTCTAGCAACATGCATTCAATGAAATAATTACTGTAAAAAGCAGACAAATAGAGGTTTAAATATGAAAAATTCATTTGATTGGATTGTATTAAAATCTAGACATTTAGTAAAAGATAAATGGATTTCAGTCAGGTCTGATACTTGCCAAATGCCTAATGGAACAATAGTTGACCCCTATTATGTTCTGGAATATCCAACATGGGTAAATGTTGTAGCTTTAACCAAAAATCAGGAAGTTATTTTAGTAAAGCAATATCGCCACGGTCTCAAAAAAACAATTTTAGAGTTGCCCAGTGGTGCTGTAGAGATTGAAGATATTTTACCAGTGGAAGCTGCAAAACGCGAATTATTGGAAGAGACTGGTTACACTAGCAATCATTTTATTGAAACTGGTATATTATCACCAAATCCAGCTACTCATACCAATTTAACCCATTGTTTTTTAGCAAAAGATGTGGAATATGTAGCTAATTTAAAGTTAGACATAACCGAACAAATTGATGTAGTTTTATTACCTTTAAAAAAGCTCATTGGAGGTATTGATGAAGGTATACTGCTGCAAACATTACATATTAGTTCATTATTTTTGGCTCTAAAAAAACTTGATAAAGTGCAATTTTCTTAGTCATCAGGCTAGAGTTGCTTTTGTCAATAACTTCACTAAAGGATAAGAGACAAATGACTGCAACCATTTCATTTGATCGCGTTTCTGATATCTACGATGCAACACGAGGATTACCGCCTGAGATTTCCGAGCAAATCACAGATTTTATCCTGAATCTAGTTTCAGCAACAGCAGAAACAAAATTCTATGAAACAGGTATCGGCACTGGTAGAAGTCTCATAGCAATTTTCAGGTATTTAGACCACAATCAGGCGGGAACTAGTCTAGTTTAATTACTTGAAAAGCCCTATAAGCACTGAAGTCCTTACTATGTACCAGACAAAGATAAACTGGACAATGGCTAAACGAGGATTCACTAATGATATTGGAAACTCAACGCCTATTCCTGCGGGAAATGACGCTTTCTGACCTCGACGCGCTACTGCTTGTCCTCGGCGATGCAGAGTCGATGCGCTACTACCCAAAGCCCTTTGACCGCGAGATGGTGGAACAATGGATTGACCGACATCGCCGCAACTACGAACAGCATGGCGTGGGCTTATGGGCAATGGTTCTTAAAGCAACGGGCGAGGTAATTGGCGACTGCGGACTGGTTTGGCAAGAAGTCGAGGGACTTCGAGAACTCGAAATTGGTTATCATGTCCGCCGCGACCAACAAATGCAGGGTTACGCCACCGAAGCCGCGTATGCTTGCCAAGACTACGCCTTTAACGTGCTGGGTTGCGCTCGCGTCATTTCCTTGATTCGCCCAGAAAACATCCCCTCTCGGCGCGTAGCCCAAAAGAACGGACTCAAGGTTGTTCAGAAAACACTCTGGCGCGACATACCGCACTATATTTATGCTGTGGATCGCTGAAATTTGAACTTTTTGCAAGATGTACCTAAAGCGATCGCAGCGACAACAGCCTGATAAGCTAATCGTCATTCATTTTTCCAGAATGATTCGCTTGTAGTCAGGGCTTCAGCCCTGCTTTTATGCAATTTAAATGCCGATTAGCTTACTATTTAAGAATTAGTTCCACAGGAATAGGAGAAGTGATTTCTCTACAAAAACTAAATATTTCCAGCTTGCGAAGGGCAATTAAGCGAGTGTTGACGAAAAATTCTTACAAAAAAAATGCCCGCAGAATTCAGCAGTCAATTGAACTTTCAGGCGGCGTGAAACAGGCAGCAAATATAATTGAGCAGGTTACTGAACAAAAATCGTTGGATTTAGTCATTAGTCATTAGTCACTGGTACTAATAGCTAATGACTAGATTTTCTCACGGCTTTTTATGAAAACGATAGCGGAGCGTTAACGAGTCTATGAGTGTCGCGATCGCAAGAGCATGTCAAATGTTTTCGTAGCCGTGGGATGATACCAATTCACAATTCGCAATTCGCAATTCGCAATTCGCAATGACGCTCGCAGGCTCGCTACCGCTACGCTAACGCAATTAAAAAAATTAGATACAGCAATGCTTTCAAGGTTTGCATCTATATCATATTTTTCGTGAAATGGTATGAGTTGAAGGTTTCAAAGTTAAGGGACTTCCAGAAAATAAATTATCCAATTTACTCAAATAATATATATTTTCTTTCTCTTCCTGCTCTCCTGCCTACACAGCGATTGATTACTTTTTTATTGTAAGCTTCCTGCACTCTTTTGCTCCTGTGTTCGCCTCACTTTAATAGTTTTTTGCCTGTTCATCCAAAAAACACCATAACCATTGTTCTCCTAACTCAGCCGAGCTAATTACTGAATGTCCAGTTTCCTCATAATGCTGCCGGGCATGTTGATGAGGAGAAGAATCACAGCACAACATCTTGCCGCAACTTTGACAAATACGGAGATGCACCCAGCGACTGTTTATCAAGATACACTCTTCACAACGAAATACTGGGTAGTTTGCTTTAGAAATCAGAGTCTCCGCAGTCAGACTATCTAAATGTTCGCAGCTCATAGGGTTTGAATTACACGTTAATTAGAGTATAGATTTAGTGCAGGGAAACACAGCTAACTTTATCAGTTAAGAATTTTAAGAATTAAAGTTTATATCTAAATAGTACGCTTGATTAGGGCAAATTCATTATTTATAGGACTTACGCAAAAACCCTCTAAAACTCTGATTCCTCCGTGACCTCTGTGCCGCGCCAGATGCTACCCTGCGGGAACGCTAAGAGCGTAGCTTGCTTCCCCGTAGGGGTACAAGTCGGCACCGCCCAACGCACTGGCTTCTCTGTGGTAGTCTACGGCAAGCCACTGACGCTCCTTTGTCGCTACCGCTTCGTTAATGCGTCTACGTTTTCCGTTACCCGTGTGTAAGTCCTAATTTGTAAAGGTTTCAGGTACAGATATAGTAAATGTTCAGTGGGATTAAGATTATGTTTTCTTAATATTGTGACAACATTAGCAACATGAAGCCATCGTAGAGAACTGGCATAATTTTAACTGCGATCGCAGGAGCTATCATTACCGCTATCTTGATTTTCTACATTAAGCTGTGGAAGTAGTCGAATTTGGAAAAACATTGAGACTACTACCACTATTTTTCCAGCATTCAGTCTAAGTATCCATAGGTTCAGCTGATTTCATCCGTTCTTCACCGACCTCAGCCCTTGCCTCTGCGATAATATCGTCCCAAGTTTCGCTCAATTCGGCTAAAGCTTTTTTATTTCTGTCATAAAAAGCGATTCCACTTTTGACAAGCGCTTTAGCTATTGGCCTACCAGCACCACCGATTACTGGCAAGAATACTGGTAAAAGAATTATCCCTACAATACCTGTGACTCCTAATCCTTCCACTAAATCTCCAAGGTCGGGTAAAAGTTTCACTGACATAGTTTTTTCCTCTTTCGTCTTCTTAATCTCATCATAATGTAAGTGGAAATTAGTAGCCTGCTGAAGTACACAAGTTATCAGGTAGGCGCAGTTCGTTAATATAATCCTTCTGGTGGGGAAATATCAGATCCGACAGTCACACCAGTGTTAGTAGATTTAATCCCTGGTTTAACAGTAGGGGATTGTTGTTTTAACGATTGTAAAACAGAGGAAGAGTTATCTTGCTCAATTGATATATTAGTATTTGCTTGTTGTTGGGATATCAAAGCTAATCCTCCCATTGCACCAGCAAGAAGAGCTGTATAACCTACATATAAATGCGTCGGACGAATTTCCAATCCCATTCCTTTTTTAGATTGATCCAAAAAGGGCTGAGTTACTGGTGTAGCTGCTAGGAATGGCAAAGAGGCAGCTAAAGCAACACCATTAAGTCCTAAAGCATCTCCATAACGTCGGATAAATCCACGGATAAAAATGTCATCTGATGATTCTTTCCAGTTGCCGTTTTCTAATGCCTCTATCAGCTCTGTTCGGATATGAGTGGAAAGCTGGATGTGATCCAAAGAAAGCCCTTTGGACTGACGGGTTTTTTGGAGTTGTTGCCCGATTTGACGTAGGCACACTATGCGTTGTTGGGCTGCAAGTTCGGCTTTTTGAGCGAGTTTTGCTTGAGAAATTCTCTGATGATTCAGCAATTGTAGTGGTTTTTTCCACAGCGAATTTTCTGCTGTATTTTTAGAGGGTTCCTCCTGAAGAGTGCAATGCTCTTGCTGTATCTCTGGTGAAGAATTGACTGTTTCTGTGGCTTGCTTGGTATCTGTAGTTGTTTCAACTTTTTGAGATTGTTGGGCAAATTGTCGAAATGCTAACCCAATCGCTTCTCTACCTACGGCTTTTAATAAATCTTGAGCTTGGTCTGTTTCTGAACCTATTAACTTCTGCACAATCGCTAAAGCACGTCGATAAACTCCGCTACGATGCAGTTGTACTTCTATTTCTCCTAAAAGCGATCGCAACTCATCTTGAGAAATCTCAATATTCGGATTGTCCAGAATTTGCAAATAGTATACAGGAGTAGTAACCATTGTGAAAGCCTTTTATATTAACTCAAGAAAAGAAAGTTACAATCATATCTTCACTATTTTCCTAACTTCACCTTTTGTTTCCGGATATTATTGTATAATTTAAATTTTTTAATCACTCCTCAACACTGAAATACGGCAGTAATAACCGCAACAATAATTGCAAAAATGATACTAATATATTTTTGAGGAATAACCTTGCGTACCAAGGGTAAGTTCTAGAAGTACTGCAAAGTCGTCTACTATAGTCAATTGCAACAATCTACTAGAAGGGTTGTGGAAAATTAGTTTGAAGTGAATAGTAATGTTTCCTAATTTTCTACCAGCACAAGTTAATCAGCTAACAGACCCAAAAGCGATCGCTTTTGTTCAAAGTATTGAGAGAATTGCCCTTACAACCTCCCTAAGCCAACACCCAATCCTCACAACCTACATTCACAAAGGTAGGGGAGTCACACCAATTCTGCTGCTACACGGCTTCGACAGTTCCATCCTAGAGTTCCGTTTTCTGTTGCCATTACTTGCTACTCAAAATGAAACATGGGCAGTAGATTTGTTAGGTTTTGGCTTTACACAAAGGCAAAAAGAAATAAATTATAGTCCAACTACAATCAAAATTCACCTTTACGATTTTTGGAGAACTTTAATCAACAGACCGATAATACTAGTAGGTGCATCAATGGGAGGTGCAACTGCAATTGATTTTACTCTTACTTATCCTCAAGTTGTAAAATCACTAGTATTGATTAATAGTTTAGGTTACACTAATTCTCCCCCCTTTACCAAATACTTGTTTCCTCCTTTTGACTTTTTGGCTGTGGAATATCTACGTCAACGTCACATCTTGGCATTAAATTTATGTAGTAAATTACCTAATTTAGATACCAAAATACTTTTGGCTATTCAATGCGCCATGCTACATCAAGAAATGCCTGGTTGGCATGATGCTATGATTTCTTATGTCAAAATGGGGGGTTATAGAAACTTGGCGAATAGAATTGCCAAAGTTGAAAAACCAACACTGATTTTATGGGGAGAAGCTGATGGAATGCTCCCACCTGAAGATGCAGAAAAATTTCAGCAATCCATTGCCAATTCTAAATTAATAAAACTCAAAAATTGTGGTCATGCTCCTCAAGTTGAACAGCCAGAAATCACATCTCAATATATTTTGCAGTTTCTAAATAATCGTAATTTCTAATTGATTTCAAACTGACTGCGTTGTTTACCGTCGCAGGGGTTATAACGCCTCAAATTGCTGCCAACAAAGGTACAATGCACGCGGTACGTGAAAACATCCTTTCCATTTGCCACCTTTAAGGTTCAACAATACTTCTCCACGTCGATTGAGGTAGCCAAACCACTCACCGTATTCTGAATCAGCAAAGTGTGACCAGGCGTAATCGTGCATCTTTTGATACCACTCCCAGCACTCCTCACGCCCACTCAAGCGATAACCCATTGCTAATGCAACCAACGATTCTAGGTGAACCCACCACAGCTTTTGATCCCATTCCAATTGTTGTAGGGGATGACCATCTGCATCCATAAAGTAATACAATCCGCCGTACTCGCTATCCCAAGCAAAATTCAGGATGTTTAGCACCGCATCAACGGCTTGGTTAATAGTTTTAGTGTCATTTTTACGACGCGCGATATCCATGATAAACCACATAGCTTCGATACCGTGGCCTGGATTAATCAGCCTTCCCTCAAAAGAATCTATGTGAGAACTGTCAGGGGCAACATTTTCGTACATTAACCCCCTTTCTTGGTCGAGAAAATCAGTCATCACTTCGCGGACAGTCTCAGCTAAGACATTCTCTAGTGTTTCCTTTGGTAGCAACCATTCCATTTCTAGAGTCAAATTGGCTAAAATCATTGGTACAGCCAACGATTTCATTGGGCGTGTGCCGGGATAGGTTTTATTATATTTGCCCTTGGGGTTATCCTTGCGGCGTAATACGTTATTATAAGCCTGCATCGCCACATCCTTTGCCCATTCTTCGCCGCCAGCGAGTGCATATTTACTAAATGCCATTGCTGCAAAGCAGTCAGAAAAGATATTGTAAGGCTCAACCAGTGGTTTCCCTTCACGAGTGAGGGCAAAGTACCAGTTACCATCACTATCTCTGCCATGTTGGGCGAGAAAATTAGCGCCATTGCTAGCAATTTTTAACCAGTTTTCGCGTTTTTCTAGCTGGTTGTAAAGCATGGAAAAAGTCCACACCTGGCGGTTTTGCAGCCAAATGAATTTGTCGGTATCATAAATTTTGCCGTAGCGATCAAGACAGGTGAAATAGCCGCCTTGCTGCCAATCGAGAGAATATTTTTCCCAAAAGGGGAGGACATCGTTGAGGAGAGCGTTTTTGTAAAGTTCAGCGAGTGCTTGAAAATTATAGTCCATAAATTTTCTTCCCTTTCGTGCTAAAACCAACAGCTTAACAGTTATCATATTTTGGCTCTAATATGGAGCGTAGGCGTAGCCCCAATACTTGTCGGTTAAGGGGAAAAGGGGAAGGGGGAAGGAAAAACCTTTAACCTTTTCCCCAAACTCAATGCCGAGTTGAAAATGCACAAAGCGTGCAGTATTGGGCGTAGCCCGTCGTAGATATCGCGTCAGCCTTTTACAAGATTTAGTCAGCAGCAGGTATACTTCTATCTTGTATCTTGCACCATTCTCAATAACCGTAGGGTAATTTTTTAGAGATGAGGTTGTTATGAGTCAGATTGAACGAGTTGCGATCGTTGGAGGAAGCCACGGTAATGAGTTAACCGGAGTACATCTTGTCAAAAAGTTTCAGCAGTATCCAAATTTAATCGACAGAGAAAGTTTTAAAACTTTGGCATTACTTGGTAATCTCAAAGCTATTGAAGAAGGTAAAAGATACATTGATAAGGATTTAAATCGTTGCTTTACTAATCAAGGCTTACAAAATCTTCAACTCTCAAGTTATGAAGATACGCGGGCAAAAGCAATTCAACAGATATTACAACCGCAAAATCAGCCCTTTGTAGATGTAATTGTTGATTTGCATAGCACAACTGCCAATATGGGGTTAAGTCTGATTTTTTGTAACATGCATCCTTTTTTACTTCGATTAGGTGCTTATTTAAGTTCTATAAATCCGATGGTAAAGGTTTTTGTAAATCAACAATCTAGAGAAGGTGGATTTCTCCGTTCTCTGTGTGAGTTGGGTTTTGTTATAGAAGTTGGTGCTGTGGCTCAAAATATCTTAAACGCAGAATTATTTCAACAAACAGAGCAGCTTATCTATGGAATTTTAGACTATTTTGAAGGCTGCAACCAAGGGAATATTCCGCAGATAAATAATACGCTGACATTCTATCAATACATTAAATCTGTCGATTATCCAAGAAGCGATGCCTACGGCGGGCTGCACCAACGCGGCGAGATTAAAGCCATGATTCACCCTCAACTCCAGTTTAGAGATTATGAACCTTTGAATCCAGGCGATCCAATGTTTATAACTTTTGAAGGAAAAGACATTTTCTATGAGGGAGAGTCTACTGTTTATCCTATTTTTATTAATGAAGCAGCTTACTACGAAAAAGGAATTGCAATGCATCTAAGTCAAAAACAACAAGAGATAGTTTAATTAGTAGTAGTGGTACAAGCTTGGGATTATCAACTAGCTATTCGATTGTGGTAGAAAAACATGGGGGTCAGTTAAGCTGCATTTCCGTACCAGAAGAGAGTACAGAATTTATCATTGAAATTCCGGTGTAAATTTTTGCTTTTGTTTATAAAAAACTTAATATATCTGGGAATACTAAATCTGGAAGTTTTCAGGATTTAGCAATATGGTTAGTACTTTTCCCAGTATTCCCGGATATCGCATCAGTGAAGAACTATACAATGGTTCCAGAACGCTGGTTTATCGAGGGTATAGAGAGACTGACTTATTACCAGTAGTGATTAAGCTGCTAAAAAATCCTTATCCAAGTTTCAGCGAACTCTTGTCTTTTCGCAATCAGTACACTATTACTAAAAATCTTAACTCACCTCTGATTGTCCAAACCTACAGCCTCCAAGCCTATCAGAATGGTTATACGTTGGTGATGGAACACTTTGGGGGAATTTCTTTAAAAGAGTGGGGAATGGGGGGAAGCGTAGAATTTCTAATGGAGTTTTTAGAGATAGCGATCGCACTATGCAATACCTTAAATGTACTTTATCGTTCGCGCATTATTCATAAAGATATTAAACCTGCCAATATTTTAATTAATCCCGAAACAAAAGAAGTTAAATTAATCGACTTTAGTATTGCATCTTTACTACCACGGGAAACACAAATATTGATCAATCCCAATGTGTTAGAAGGGACATTATCTTATATTTCCCCAGAACAAACAGGCAGAATGAATCGGGGAATTGACTATCGGACTGATTTTTATTCTTTAGGTGTAACTTTTTACGAATTACTCACCGGAGAACTACCATTTCAATCAAATGATCCAATGGAGTTGGTACATTGTCATATTGCTAAAGCAGTACCCTTAGTACATAGAAATAACCTACAAATACCGTATGTATTTTCAGATATTATCAATAAATTGATGGCTAAAAATGCAGAAGATCGGTATCAAAGCGCATTAGGATTAAAATATGATTTAGAAATTTGTCTAACTCAACTGCAAGAAACTGGTAAGATTAACAAATTTAAAATTGCCCAAAGAGATGTGTGTGATGGCTTCATCATTCCTGATAAGCTTTATGGACGAGAAAGCGAGGTTGAAACCCTAATCCAAGCATTTGAGCGAGTCAGCCTTGGCGTAACAGAAATGATGTTGATAGCTGGGTTTTCTGGAATTGGGAAAACTGCGGTTGTCAATGAAGTTCATAAACCGATTGTGCGGCAACGCGGTTATTTTATTAAAGGGAAGTATGACCAATTTCAACGCAATATTCCCTTTTCGGCTTTTGTCCAAGCATTTCGAGATTTAATGGGGCAGTTATTAACAGAAAGTGATACACAAATTCAGCAATGGAAGAACAAAATATTATCAGCCCTTGGAGAAAATGGACAAGTAATTATTGAAGTCATTCCTGAACTAGAAAGAATTATTGGTCAACAAACACCTGCAATCAAGCTATTAGGAACTGCCGCCGAAAATAGATTTAATTTATTGTTTCAAAATTTTACCGAAGTCTTTACCAGTGCAGAACATCCATTAGTGATATTTTTAGATGATTTGCAATGGGCAGATTCAGCATCACTTAAGTTAATGCAGCTATTAATGGCTGATACAGGTCATCTTTTATTAATTGGTGCATATCGTGATAATGAAGTCAACCCAGCGCATCCATTAATGTTGACTTTGAGTGATATTCAAAAAAGCCAAGCAACCATTAATACAATTGTTTTAAAACCACTTAGCCAAGGGCAAGTAAATCAGTTAATTGCTGACACACTTAAATGTACAGAAAAATTAGCATTGCCTCTTTCTCAATTTGTCTATCAGAAAACTCAAGGTAATCCGTTTTTTACTATACAGTTTATTAAATTATTATATCAAGATAGGTTAATTAACTTTAATTTTGATTCAGGATTTTGGCAATGTGATATTGCCCAGGTGAATCAGCTAGCGATTACAAATGATGTTCTTGTCTTTATGGCATTGCAATTACGGAAATTGCCTCAGTCAACCCAACAGGTATTGCAGTTAGCTGCCTGTATTGGTAATCAGTTTGATTTAGCAACTTTGGTAATTGTTTCAGAACAATCAGAAATTGAAATTGCTGCTGAATTATGGAAAGCTTTACAAGAAGGACTAATTTTACCGATTAGTGATGTTTATAAATTTTATCAAGGAGATCATAATGATAAATTTACAATAGAGAATGTTAATAACAGTAAACAATTAGCACAATATAAATTTTTACATGATCGAGTACAACAAGCAGCCTATTCGCTGATTCCTGCTCACGAAAAACAAGCAACTCATCTTAAAATAGGGCGATTACTTCAACAAAATTTATCAGAGATAGAGCAAGAAGAAAAATTGTTTGATATTGTCGGGCATTTGAACAAAGGACAGGAGTTAATCACTCAGCCAAGAGAACAAGAAATATTAGCTGAACTCAACTTAAAAGCCGCAGGTAAGGCTAAAAATTCTACAGCATACACGGCAGCAAGAGTCTATTTACAAACAGGTATCGAACTACTACAGACAAACTGTTGGGTTCAACAGTATGAATTAACCCTAAACCTTTACGTTGCATCTGCTGAAGCCAATTATTTGAATGGCGACTTTGATGCTATGGAACAGATAGCAACAATAGTGTTGCAAGAAGCTCAGATGATTTTAGATAAAGTTAAAATCTACGAAATTCAAATTGGAGCGCAAACTTTACAAAGTAATGTGTTGGAAGCGATCGCAGTTGGCAGAAAAGCCTTATGCCAATTGGGGGTTGAACTGCCTTCAGAACCTGACGAAGCTAAGATTAGCAAGGCACTACAAACCGTTGCTACCCAACTTGAAGGTAGACAAGTTGAAGAATTACTCAATCTACCACTAACAAATGATGCCACCACTCAGGCTGCAATGCAAGTGATGGGAATGTTGTTTGCACCAATTATCCAAGGGATGCCCGGTTTATTACCCTTACTGAGTTCAACGATGGTGAGTTTATCTCTGCAATCTGGTAATACTGTGGCATCAATAACTGGGTATGCGATTCATGGTATGGTGATGTCTGCTTTCTTGGGAGATGTTGTCTCAGGCTATGCTTTTGGTAAATTAGCTCTAAATTTACTTGAAAAACTTAATATACAAGAAGTTAAGACCGTCGTTATGTTTTTGTTTGGCTGCTTTATTCAGCACCATCAAGAGCGATTGAGTGCCACAATTCCTATTTTGAAAGCAGCTTACCATACTGGGATAGAAACTGGTAATTTCTTACATGCTAGTTTTTCTTTGGCTACCCACAGTAATGCCAGGTTTTTTAGTGGTGCAGAACTGAATAGTTTTGCTCAAGATATGGCTGATTATAGTGTGGCATTGGCTCAGGTGAAACAATATTCTGCTCAAGTATATGTGGATCTGGGAAAACAAATGGCAGAAAACTTGATTGAACTAGCCAGTCAACCACATAACTTAATTGGCAATTCCTACAATGAAACGGTGATGCTTCCTAAGCACCAGCAGGATAACGATCTAACAGCGATCGCAGAACTCTACATATACAAACTGCTACTTGCCTACTATTTTGGTAATTATACAGATGCAAGCAACTATATTGCTCAAGCCAACCTATATTTGATGACCCTATCGGGAACGATTTATATTCCCATTTTTCATTTTTATGCTGCGCTAACGCACCTCGCTTTTTTATGCACCCAGCCAGAAATTGAACAAGCCGAAATTCTTGCTCTCGCACAAACTCATCAAACTATTTTGCATCAATGGGCACAAAATACCCCAATGAATCATTTGCATAAATGGTATTTAGTTGAAGCTGAACGTTATCGAATTTTGGGTGAAAAAATTGCGGCAATTGAGTATTATGACAAAGCCATAACTCTTGCCAAAGAACATCAGTTCATCAACGATGAAGCCTTAGCCAATGAACTAGCAGCAAAATTTTACCTAGAATGGACTAAAGAGCGCATCGCTGGGGAATATATAATCCAAGCCTACTATGCCTATTCCCGTTGGGGTGCTAAAGCCAAAGTTGCCGACTTGGAAAAACGTTATCCTCAACTCCTTACTCCTATCCTTGAGCAAATCCGTTCTTCCTTCTCTACTAATGACACTATCTTTGCCTTGGAAAGTGTCACCTCCAACAGTTTTGCCACATCTAGCAGTAGCAGCGTTTCTATTGCTTTAGATTTAGCTGCCATTCTCAAAGCTTCCCAAACTATCTCAAGCGAAATCGAATTTGAAAAACTGCTTTCATCATTACTGCATATCGTCATTGAAAATGCAGGAGCTGATAAGTGTGTGTTAATGCTTGCAGAGTCAGGTAATTTGCTGGTTCGGGCATTAGCAAACTTAAAACTACAGAATAATGGAAATACCAAAGTTAATTTTTCTCCAATACTGACCAATCCCCAGCCATTTGAAGAGTCTATTGACGTACCAATTGGCTTAATTAATACAGTCAAACGCAGCTTACAACCTGCCATTATTGTTGATGCTAGTATACATCCGCAATTAATTCATGACCCTTACATTGGGCAACAGCAGCCCAAGAGTATCTTGTGTAGCCCAATTTTGCATGCAAGTAAGTTGCTTGGCATGTTGTATCTAGAAAACAATCTAGCAACTGGAGCATTTACGAGCGATCACGTCGAACTGCTGAACTTGCTGTGCGCTCAAGCGGCAATTTCTATAGAAAATGCCCAACTTTATGAGCGATCGCAGCAACATGCTCAACAGCTAGAGCGATCGCTTGAGGAGTTAAGCGCCGCACAGTCTGGCTTGCAAGCATCCCAGCAACGACTCCAGCTATTAGTTCAGCAAACTCCACTAGCAGTCATAGAGTGGGATACTAATTTTCATGTTAAGGATTGGAACCCAGCAGCAGAAAGAATCTTTGGCTACACCAAACAGGAGGCTTTAGGTTGTCAATTTCAATTCATCATTCCTCAAATAATTCAAGCAGAAATGGAGCAAGTTAGCGTCGAAATTATATCGCAGGAGGGCGGTAATTACAGTATCAATGAAAATGTGACTAAGGATGGTAAAATTATCATTTGTGCTTGGTATAATAATCCGCTTGTAAGTGCAGATGGCCAGTTAATCGGAGTTGCTTCTCTAGCAGATGATATTACAGAACAGCAAGCTGCGCTACGCGAACGCAAAGTTGCCGAAGTCCAACTCCAACAAAAAGCACAAGAGCTAGAAACTGCTTTACAAAATCTGCAACAAGCACAATTACAAATGGTGCAAAGTGAAAAAATGTCTGCACTGGGCAATCTTGTAGCAGGTGTAGCCCATGAAATGAACAATCCTTTAGGTTTTATTTCTGCCAGTCTCAAACAAACTAAACCTACCATTGCTGATATTACTGAACACTTGAAACTTTATCAAGAAATTTTTCCTGACAAGAGTGAGAAAATTATTGAGCACGCTGAAGAAATCGATTTAGATTATAGTTTAGAAGATTTGCCCAAGATGATTAATTCTATGTCTATGGCGTGCAACAGGCTCAAAAACATCAGTACCAGTTTACGCACTTTCTCTCGTGCCGATCAAGATTACAAAGTACCATTTAATATTCACCAAGGTATTGATAGTACCATTCTCATTCTCAAACATCGTTTGAAGGCAAATGAACAACGTCCCGCGATTGAAGTTGTTACTAACTACGATAATTTACCTCAAGTAGAATGTTTTCCTGGTCAATTAAATCAGGTATTTATGAACTTGCTTGCGAATGCCGTTGATGCTTTAGATGAATCTAATCAAGAACGAAGTTTTGAGGAAATTAAGAATAATCCTAACTGCATTACAATTACAACCTCAGTCGAAAGTAATCTAGTTAAAATAGCTATTGCTGATAATGGTAAAGGAATAAATGAAGAAGTAAAAGAAAAAATATTTAATCATTTATTTACTACAAAAGCTGTTGGGAAAGGAACGGGGTTAGGACTTGCGATCGCTCGTCAAATTGTCGAAGAAACCCACGGCGGAAAATTAAGTTTTAACTCAGTTCTCGGTGAAGGTACAGAATTTATCATGGAAATCCCGGTATGATTTTTGGTTGATCAACTACAGAAGCAATGCCTACTCTCCGATACGCTACGCGTAGCTCTCCTGCGGAACGCTGCGCGATCTCGTTAACGCACTTTTATCAAGAAGGAAAAAAGTAAAAACCTCGCTTTTTGTGGGTGGCTTGATTTAATTGCGTTAGCGTTAGCGAAGCGGTAGCGAGGAACAAGCGTCCGTAGGAGCGTCATTGCGTTAGCGGAGCCGGGCGTTAGCCCATTGCGAATTGGTTTCATCTTGCCACTAACCAAGCTTGTAAATCAGCCAAACTGGTAAAATCTAACACTGCTTCGCTCAAATCTTCTAGAACAGGTAGGGTTAAACCAGAAATTGCGGAGCGTATTTCTTCAGAGAGTTCTCCAAAACGCTTAGTCAACAGTCGAATAATGAGGTTAGCAGCCTCTTCTCGTCGGCCTTCTTCTCGTCCTTCCTCTCGGCCTTCTTCTTTAATTTCGCGGTAAACCCTTGTTTCCTTGAGCGTGATTCCTAGCATAGACTCTACCTCTATTCGGCTTAATTGTTCAAACTTGTACACCATTATCGTTGTCACTAATTCCATTATGACGCTACTTGATGGTTGAGGTTGTTCTTGGCGCGATCGCTCAAGTAAATATCTAGCTTCTTGTGGTGCTTGTTCTTCTTCCACAGTAGTTAACACCATTAGGGCTAACCATAAAGGTAATTGGCGAATATCCCCTAATTCATCCAAATACACTCGATGTACTTGCTCACCATTCAGCAATGAGCGATGGGGATAAATATCCCTTTGTTCAATACTGCGAGATGGATAAATTATCACTGCTTGCCAGTCGCTAAATCTAATTCGGTTGCGGTAGAAATATAGTGAAGATTCTGCAAATACTCTTTCGTAAAGCTGTTCATCTTTTTGAAACTGTACTTCACAGAAATATACAACACCTGCACCTTCATTTTCTGGTGGAAGAAATACCCCATCTATCTCAAATTTAGGTTCTTTAATAGCTACTGAATCAAATCGATAAGCATCTGCGTTTGTGGGCGGATTTGTCAATAATTCAAATAGCAAAGTGGGAGATTGTTGAAATAGTTTATAAAAAATGGAGTCTCGGCGCATGAATCATTATGCTTAATTTATTCAACTTGCGATACATTTAATCACATATCTCCCTACATATAGCAATCCTAAATCATTCGTGAAAAGTTAGCTCCACAACTTATTTGATAAGTCGTGGAGCTAAACACCGTAAATTTTTACAAATCAGATAGGATTGCTATAGCTATTCTCTAAACCTGATGATAAGTTTTTAAGCGCACACGATATTAAACGCTTACCTCGGCAGCCGATAGATAATTACTTTTCCTTTCCAATTTTCTTCCACAAATACTAGATGTTCACCATTTGAACGACGAAAAGCGCGGATACCGTAAGGTATATCAATCCAGCCACTTTCGCTGCCAACTTCTGGGCCTGGTTTTAACTGTTGTACCTGCGCTCCCGTCTTAGCATTATAGACATATATCTCTGCGGTTTTGACTGTCACGGCAAATACATAGTCTCCCGTCACACTGATTGCAGCTGTAGACACTTCGCGTTTACCAGTGGTGTCGTAGGGAATCACAATCCGCCAACGGGGAGTACGATTTCCTTTACTCCAATTGTCAAAACGGGCAATTTCAGATCCAGCAACTCCAGTATCATCACCGAATGCAGGGTGATCTCCTGTAAAGCCTGACAAATACATAGTATCTGTTTGGGGGAAATATTCGATTCGTCGCAAGTCGTTAAATATTTTGGGAGTAGTTTGCTTTTCCATCGAACTATAGCTGTAGATGGGGTTGCCTTTAGCATCTATTCTCTGTAAAGGATAGTGTCGGATGCCATCTTCTGTTCGCAAAGCTTTCCAAACATCTCCTTTGCTATCTACCCACCAGCCGCCGATATAGGGATAATCTTTGCTAGTATCATATTCGTTCTTTTCAAATTTGCCGTTTCCGTTGCGATCGCGCCAGATCCATTCCCCTTGTTTTGGTTGATTCGGTGGCCAATTTCCCTTAAGAAATGGTTTATCATTGCTGCCAACAAACATTCCGGCTGGGATAGCAACTTTACCATCTGTAGCTGGATTAAAACGATATATTTGCAGAAAGCTGTTATACATATCTGTGAGGAACAAAAACGGCTTTCCTTGGATGCGGCGAACAAAGGTTCCATCTGGCGATGTATGCAGACGTGGATCTTGAGGATATTTGAAAGGATTTAAAGTATAGGCTTTGTAAGTCCATTGCTTACCAGCAGCCTTACTGTAATCCATGAGATAGTGTTCTTGTTTGGTGAATAAATCTACACCATCAGTTTTCGGATCTGCATCTGCATTATCGACGAATATCAATCCTAGCGATCGCCATATTAGTTTTCCCGATGGCGAAAATTTCCGCAAATCTGTGCCTGATTTGTTGAAACCATTACTATTTATATAGATATTGCCTAAAGCATCTGTACCAACTCCGGTAAGTCCATAAAGTTTCAAATCTTGAACTTCACCAGGAACTCCTGCATAGATACCGCCTTTAACACCAAAACTACTCACCTGCGTCGGCTTATCTTTAATGTCATAAACCAACATTTGCTGACGTGGCCCATTTTCTGCCACTAATAACTTACCTTGATGATCAATTGCGATCGCAGTTGGTTCAATAATATCTGCAATCTGTTGGGCTAACTGCTTTCCACTCGGCGAATAATGTAAAATCTTGGCAGGCTTACTACCATTTTTGCTTTGAATAATCCACAGATTTTTTTGTGGATCAATAGTTATTGCTCCGGGATTAGCAACGGTAAAGCTGCGGAGTTCCTTCATCGTATTAGTATCATAGACACGAATCTGATTAGTAGCAAAATCACTCACATACAACTCGCTTCCCACAGTTGCTAATCCAGTAACTTCATTTTTAGTACTGGCAATCAGCATACTTTTATCCCAGCCACGCCCATTAGGAAAAGGCGCAGGTTTTCCCGATAAATCATAGCGTCTAACGCAATGCCAAGTTGTTCCTTCTGCTGGGTAATCTTCATCGGTTTTACCCTTCGATCCCTGAGTCATGGCAAGGTAAATATATTTACTATTTGCTGTTACAGCTATGCCACCACCACGACTCCAGCCGTGAGTATCTCCAATAGCACCAACAACTTTACCATCCTTATAAATGGCTGCTTCCATTCCTGCCTCATCCCAATGGCTGTTAGTATAAACTGTGCCATCAGGGGCAACATACATTGCCTCAATATTGTTTTGTATCCGCAGATTTCCACTGCCAATCGTATTACCTATCCACGATGTTTTATAGGTAGATGTGGATGTTCCCGTATTGTTTTCTACTAGTAGATTTTCACTAGCAATAGTATTACTTGCCGATAATTTTTTATGTATAAGTGTGGCTGTTTCAGTATTGTTTTTTACTTGCAAATTTTCACTAGCAATAGTATTACTTGTCGATAATTTTTTGTGTGTAAGCGTGGCTGTTTCAGTATTGTTTTGTATCGTAAGGTTTTTAGCACCAATAGTATTACTTATGGATGATGTTTTGTAGATAAGCGTGCGTGTTCCAGTTGTTGCCCAGTCTGTTGTAATTCCAAGAGTAGTAACAATTACTCCAATAGTCAGACTGAGTAAAAATTTAAAAGTTTTACTTTTTTGTATATATCTAATCTTAAATATTTTTTTGAGGTACTGGTTGAGTTGGTGACGGAGTTGTATTAACCGCGTCAGTAATTTATTTTTCATATACTTTTTAAGCTTTTAATTATTTATATACAATGGTTTTTTCGGTAATCCGCAAAAAATATAACTATTTTGAAGTGCTTAAGATACAGGCTATGTATAGAGATGACATTTAATAGCAAGTTTTACATAAGTTTTATCAAGCTCACATGATTCTTTAAATTTACAGCTAATATATTTGAGGTATTAATATTTACTTATTATTCGATTTTAGCGGTAAAATTTAATACAAAATAGTTTATATAATTATTACTTGATATCAGTCTTTTCTTTCTCTATATAGCATTCAGCTTTCTTAATTAGCAAGTATCATATATATCTATATCGGTGTTATTTAGTCAATAAAAACACAATTTTCATTCCTTGTTGACGTTGACGTATAAATAGTTTATAAATTGGTGTTCTATACAAAAAATCTTATTGGTAAGTGAATTCATAAATTTTAATAATTCAGGTTTAGATACAGATGTAGAAGCACATATCTATGCGCTTGTTTTAATATATTTATAGGAGATATCTCAGTGGAAAATAAATCAGAAAATTTTGCTTCATCATCTGCATCTATTCTCACTCTTGGATTAGGCTGGTTTCCCAAAAGTCCAGGAGGATTAGAAAGGTATATTTATGAATTAACTCATAAATTAGCTGCAAATAAAGACCAGATTGAATTATGCGGAATCGGTTTACCAGAAGCTGAAGTAAATTTACCGATTAAGTTGACTAATTTGGCAAGTCCCGACAGTGCTATTTGGCAAAGATTATGGTCTATTCGCACTAATTTTCAGAAAACAAGAGCAGGCAAGCCAGATGCTATTAATTTGCACTTTGCATTATATAGCTTTCCTATTTTAGATATTTTACCAAAGGGAGTACCAGTTACTTTTAACTTTCATGGCCCTTGGGCTTCTGAGAGTCAGCAAGAAGTAGTTAATAAAAATCTTAGTCTTTTAATCAAGCACTGGTTAATAGAACGAAATACTTATAATCGGTGCGATCGCTTTATTGTTTTGAGCAAAGCATTTGGTAAAATTCTACATGATAAATATCAAGTACCGTGGAGCAAAATTAATATTATTCCTGGTGGAGTTGATATTAACTGGTTTCAACCAAATTTATCACCCCAAGAGGCTTGTACAAAGCTAGGCTGGCCAACTAATCGCCGGATCATATTTACATCACGCCGCTTAGTACATCGAACCGGAGTAGACAAATTATTACAGGCACTGGCTATAATTAAGCCCAGAATACCAGATGTTTGGCTAGCGATCGCAGGTCGTGGTCACATCCAAGCTGCACTACAACAACAGGCTATAGAATTAGGGCTAGCCGACAACGTTAAGTTTTTAGGTTTTCTACCTGATGAGCAATTGCCTATAGCTTATCAAGCTGCTGAGTTAACTGTTATGCCTAGCCAATCTTTTGAGGGATTTGGATTAGTAATAATTGAGTCTCTAGCGTGTGGTACTCCTGTTTTATGTACCCCAGTTGGAGGAATGCCAGAAATTTTATCAGGATTTTCACCCGATTTAATTACTACTTCAACAGAAGCCTCAGCCATTGCTGAAAAACTAGAGCAAGTACTTTTGGGAAATAGCCCTATACCTTCACGAGAAGCTTGTCGCCAGTACGCCACCGCAAACTACGACTGGAATCAAATCGCCCAACAAGTACGGAAAATTTTATTAGCTTAAATAATTGATTGTAATAGATATTAAGGGTGCTAAGTGAGTAAAATTAGCTAAAATAGAGGTTTAATGAGAGTTTTTTTTCTAGACCAAAGTGGTAAACCAGGCGGCGCAGAATTATGTTTAATAGATATTGCTAAACCTTATGGTAATAGTGCTTTAGTCGGTTTATTTGCAGATGGGCCGTTTAAAGATTTATTGCAGCAAAATCATATCCCAGTAGAAGTTCTTGCAACTCAAGCAATCCAAGTTCGCAAAGAAAGCAGTTTGGTGCAAGGATTAAAGAGTTTGGTACAACTTGCGCCTTTAATTACTAAAGTAATTAAAATAGCGCATGAATACGATTTAATTTATGCCAATACTCAAAAAGCGTTAGTTGTCGGAGCATTAGCAAGTTTTTTCAGTCGTCGTCCTCTGGTTTATCATTTACATGATATTCTTTCCAAAGAACATTTTAGCCAAACTAATCTTCACATTGCTGTTAACTTAGCTAATCGTTTTGCATCATTAGTAATTGCAAATTCCCAAGCTAGTAAAATAGCCTTTGTACAAGCGGGAGGCCGCCCAGATATTATCGAAGTTGTCTATAACGGCTTTGAAACAAAAAAATATCAAACTGATGAGTCTGACATTAATAAATTACAGCAACAGTTAGGATTGCAAGGAAAATTTGTAGTCGGACACTTTAGCCGTCTTGCACCTTGGAAAGGGCAGCATATTTTAATTGATGCTCTTGCCAAATGTCCGCCAGAGGTGACAGCAATTTTAGTGGGTGATGCACTATTTGGGGAACAAGATTACGTCCAACAGTTACACCGACAAGTTGCTGAACTAGGATTAGAAAACCGCGTTAAATTTTTAGGATTTCGTTCTGATATTCCTCAGTTAATGGCAGCTTGTGACTTAGTAGCACATACCTCTATTTCCCCAGAACCTTTTGGTAGAGTCATTGTAGAGGCGATGCTATGTGGAAAACCTGTAGTTGCACCCAAAGCTGGCGGTGTAATGGAATTAGTAGAACATGGACTTAATGGTTTTCTAGTGACACCAGGAGAACCCCACGAACTTGCACAAATAATTATCACCTGTCTTCAGGAGACGGAAATAACTGCAACTATAGCTAATAATGCCCAGACTTCTGCTACTCGGCGTTTTGATGTCGCAATTATTAATCAGCAAATTGCCCAACTGCTGTCTCATATCACGTCCGCTTAAATAGACATATAGCGGTTTTAAATTGCGTGGAGTACAGACAATTCGTAGGGTAGCACAGCTAGCTTTGTGTGCCCCTACCTACTAAGTTTCAAAGCCTCTCCACGCTTGGGGGATAAGTTTCCAGCGAATGGAATTTAAAAACTTTGCCTTTCCCTGGGAATGAGTATACGAAGTTGGTTAAGTTAGCAATAATGTCATTAACAAGATTGACTTAAAAAACTATATACTATATCATATTTTGTGACTGATGCAGCAAAAATAAATTTAACTAATCAGACTTGGTAGATAAAAAGATTTTGCAGAACATAGCGATGTGTGACGAAAACACATAGCAGTACACAAGTGGAATCAAAGCAGATAAAGAACACTAATTTTATGACCTCAACCACAACTTACACTTACGATGTCGATGGCAAAGTGATATCTGAGAGGACAGACAACAACAGTGATGGAATAACAGACTCAGTTATTACCTACCGCTATGACCGGACATTCTTTACTTCTGACAACAATGGCGACGGCAAAGTTGATTATGTCGAAACCTTTACTTATGATGCCAAGGGCAACCGGACATCCGATAGCATTGACAACAACGGCGACGGCAAAGTTGATACTGTCGAAACCTCTATTTATGATGCCAAGGGCAACGTGACATCCAATAGCCGTGACAACAATGGCGACGGCAAAGTTGATTCTGTCGAAACCTTTACTTATGATGCCAAGGGCAAGGTGACATCCGATAGCTTTGACAACAACGTCGACGGCAAAGTTGATAATGTCTACACCTATACTTATGATGCCAAGGGCAACCAGACATCCTATAGCTCTGACTACAACGGCGACGGCAAAGTTGATGATGTCGAAACCTATACTTATGATGCCAAGGGCAACCGGACATCTACTACCTTTGCCAACGGCGACGGCAAAGTTGGTAATGTCGAAACCTATACTTATGATGCCAAGGGCAACCTGACATCTGATAGCGTTGACTTGAAGGGCGACGGCAAACTTGATTATGTCCAAACCAATACTTATGATGCCAAGGGCAACCGGACATTTAGTAGCTTTACCGACGGCGACGGCATACCTATTTATGCCACCACCTATACTTATGATGCCAAGGGCAACCTGACATCCAATAGCTTTGACAACAGCGGCGACGGCAAAGTTGATACTGTCGAAACCTATACTTATGATGCCAAGGGCAACCGGACATCCGATAGCGTTGACTCCAACGGCGACGGCAAAGTTGATTATGTCAACACCTATACTTATGATGCCAAGGGCAACCAGACATCCAATAGCCTTGACAGCAACGGCGACGGCAAAGTTGATTCTGTCGAAACCTTTACTTATGATGCCAAGGGCAACCGGACATCCGATAGCCGTGACAACAATGGCGACGGCAAAGTTGATTATGTCGAAACCTTTACTTATGATGCCAAGGGCAACCTGACATCCAATAGCCGTGACAACAACGGCGACGGCAAAGTTGATTATGTCGAAACCTCTACTTATGGACGCGCATCTGCCAGCTACGACTTCAACAATGATGGTGTAATTGATGCAGTTGGCATCTACAGCTACGATTTGAGCGGCAACCTGAAATCACAAAAAATTGACAATAATGATGATGGCATCTTTGATGAAGTCACCGCTTATAGTTACGACGCTAACGGCAAACAGACTGCACAGCTAGCTGACAAAAATAATGATGGCATCCCTGATGAGATTACCACTTTCAACTACGATCGCAACGGCAAACTAATTTCCGCAGATATTGACAACAACAGTGATGGCATTACTGATGCAGTTGCCACTTATCTATATGATACCAATGGTCAATTAATCAGCAAAACCACTACAGACGAAAATGTGCCAAAGATTACTTTAAAAGGTAGTAACGGTGCAGATGAACTCAGTGGTGGGGCTGGTAATGATCAAATTTCTGGCAAAAACGGCAACGATAAACTCTTTGGATTAGCCGGAAATGACAAACTAGTTGGTGGTAGTGGTAATGACATCCTTAATGGTGGCGCTGGGCGTGATACCCTCACAGGCGGTTATGGCGCTGATAAATTTGTGTTCAACAGTCTGAGTGATTCCCTGCTGTCTAGCTTTGATAAAATAACTGACTTGAACATTTGTCAAGATAAAATTGATGGATTGTATGCAGTTAGCGCGGCTAATTTAGTTCAACTTGGCAAAGTTGCAAGTCTAAATCTCTCAGATATACAACAGATATTGACTGCAACTGCTTTTGTAGCTAAAGGTGCGGCAACTTTTACCCTTGGTACAGGCAATAAGGAGCAGACTTTTCTGGCACTCAACGATAACACTAATGGATTCTCTGCCCTCACGGATGCTGTGATTGAGATTAGTTGCTACAAGGGTAACTTAGCCTCCTTAGCAGTTGTATAATCAGACTAAGGTTCAGGTGTGATTACAAACCAACTAATTCACGAGATTCAAAATCAGAGAGTTGTTGAGCGATTGCTAATCTTGCTTCTAACTTACCTACACTAAACTGGTTACGCAGATATTCCAAATGAGCAATGGCATTTGCTTTATCGAGAGTTAATCGAATTTGGGTGTCTATTGCCTTTTGATATTCATGATTCACAAGCAGCACTTCAAAGCGACGTGCCTTGCGTTGAGCATCATTTTTCAAATCCATCTCAAAGGCGGCGATACGATCCGCATTGCCTTCAAATCGGTTAATTTGGTGCTGCACTGCCATCAACTGAGAGTCTATTTCATTAGCCCGTTGGGCAGCTTGTGCGATTGCAGCTGGATAATGACTCAGTTGCATCATTTAATAATTTTCCTCTCAGAATCAAATATACTCATGATTCCGTTAGCCGTCAGACTGAAATCTGCGGCTACACGAAGTCAGCCTGCTTATGCAGGCTTTATTTTCTGCTAAACTCTGCACTTTAGCTCAAGCCGCTTCCCGCAGTTGTGGTTGTGACGGCACACTCACTTCTGGAAATGAAAGCGAGAGTTGTTCGGCTTGAGGGACTGCGGCTTGCTCCAAAACTTGAACTTCGATATTTACGCTCACTAAATAACTGCCTGTATCAGCACCAACCGCTTCAGAAATTAATTTGGCAATGTCTGGGCGTTTGGCAGTCAACGGGTCACGTAAAATACACCGATCCCATTCATGCTTGGCAGTCGGATTGAGGTTGAGAATGTAATGCTTCATCATCGAACTAACCCTTGAATCCATCTTCCAGAAGGTTTTCACACAGCCGTTATATGTTTGGCTAGGCTTTGTGGACGCTATATATATTATAGTATATTTGTACTAAATAGGCGATATCTGAGTGAGAAAGTAGAGAATATAGGCCATTACTAGTAGTTCGCCAAGGAAACTTGGCGGGGTAAAGGGCAAGGGGGAAAGGGAAAAGATGTTTACTCCTTTAACCTTTCCCCAATTCCTGCGCCCTCACTTAGCATTTTTGGGTTGGCAGACTACTAGGAGCGTACAGGTGTATTCAGGCTCCAGTGTACACACAAGCCTTGCCCCGACTGGTCATATCTTTATTAAGAAATCTCGTAATGCGTTTCTATCCCACCTCGAAATGAATTCCGAGTCTCATAGCCCTAAACTTTAGTTCTGGGTGGGATGTCGGTAAATATGACAGTTTCACTCAGTCTTTTAGTAGAGATAAATAGAAGAAAGTTACTGTGTATTAGCCATATTCCCCATTACTTTAAGGGCTGTGTTGTAATCTAGACGCAAATAATCAAAGCGCGATCTTATCTATTCAATTTGATAGCGAGTGTGGATCGGCAATCTCCAATTACAGAAAATCAGCCCATAGGTAATTTATAACACCAAGCTATTACAACTAAACTTACAGAGTAACGCTTAATTTTTATAAAAATCGCTATATGGTAGATATCTATATTATTGACCTATTTGTGATTGGTCTACTTCTGTTAATGGTCACATTAGGGTCAGGTTGGATTGCTCGTTTACCTCTTTCTTTTGCTCTTATCTATCTAGTAGTTGGTATTTTGCTAGGCCCTTATGCCTTTGGGCTGATTCAATTTCGTCGAGATGACGTTTTTAATGCCGAAGTGCTGGAAAAAATAACAGAACTTGTAGTAATTATTTCTGTGTTTAGCTGCGGCTTAAGAATTGTTCGCCCTCTAAGATTGGGGACTTGGGGCATTACGGCGCGATTGATTGTATTTCTGATGCCAATTTCAATTCTTGCTCTGGCTATTGTGGGTAAATTATTTTTAGGGATGAATTGGGGAGAAGCGATTTTATTAGGAGCAATTCTTGCACCTACTGATCCAGTATTAGCATCTGAAGTACAACTAACCGATATAAATGACCAAGATGAGTTGAGATTTGGCTTAACTTCTGAAGGTGGGTTAAATGATGCTTTAGCTTTTCCCTTCGTTTATTTTGGACTTCATGCATTAAAAGATGATAACTGGGAAAGCTGGTTTAAACAGTGGATTGCGGTTGATTTAATTTGGGCGATCGCAGCTGGCATTGTTATGGGATTTGTTGTAACAAAATCTATAGTTTGGATTGAAAAAAGAATTCAAAAACGCCGTCGTGCTGATAAGTTAATGGAAGATTTTATTGCTATCAGCACAATTTTAATAACTTATTCCTTAACAGAAATGGTGAATGGCTATGGATTTTTGGCAGTATTTGTTGCTGGCTTAGTTGTCCAACGCAGTTACAGAAATACTGAAAAACCACTAGCACAGTTGGAATTTGTTGAGCAACTTGAAAAACTACTGGAAGTTGGAACAATTTTACTATTGGGATCAATATTGTTATTCAAGCCAATGCTCAATTATGCTATGCAATCTTTATTAGTGATAATTTTATTATTATTCATAATCCGACCTGTAGGAGTTTGGATTAGCACAATAGGCAAACGTCCTGTAGAATCACACCGCCGAACCTTTCATCCAGGAACTAGATGGTTGATTGGATGGTTTGGTATTCGCGGTGTCGGCTCTTTATATTATCTAGCCTATGCCTTTGGTAATGGTTTAAAAGGTGAAGCTGCCGAACAAATTGCTTGGATAACTTACACTACTATTGTAGCTTCTGTAATTATACATGGCATCAGTGCAACTCCATTAATGAAGTGGTATGAGCGCAATATTGCTAATAAGATAAAGGCTAATCCTCCCGCCACAATAGATGAATTTGAGTAAAAGTAATTTAATTTTTTAAACCTGTGAGAGGTTTTGAATCTTACTCCCCTTCCCAGCAAGAGAAGGGGTTGTGGGTTCGGTGTATATTTCCTATTTACCTGTCACCTTTTCAATAACTTCTTTCGCTTTTTCACCAAAGCTTTCTGAGGGATTTTGTCCTTGTTCAGCTTTCAAATTTCTTTCATAAGTCTTTTCTATAGTATTAAGGTTTTTTGAATCTTTTATTGCTTGCTCATAAGCTTCTTGTCGTTGTTCTTCTTGAGTGCCAACACCTGGGTCAAATTCGTTAGCGCGATTAATTTTCTCTTCAGAATTTGGTTTATACTCTGACGGTATTAGCTTTAATTCTTCAAGAGTAGTTGCATAACTAGGTTGCTGAACGAAAATGAAAGAACCTGATAAGCTAATGAAAATAATTAAACCAACGACCAAAAAGCTTGAACGTAACGCTTGCTTTAAAGTTAATAAAATTTTTTGCACAAAAAAACGCTCCTGTTTTTATTTTATGAGCCGTGGTGATGTATAAATATATTCAATATTTCAGGCTCACAGGCATCCTAAATGTTTAGGTACAGTTTTTACTTCTATCGCAAGGTATATTAATTTTTGCTTATAGTCAGGGCGTACATTTGTACGCCCTTACCTCCATATCTGAATATTTCGTGAAATCTAATGAAATTTCTATCCAGTGTGCTTAACCCAAGCGTATTAACCTATAACCAAGTATGATTAATTTTTATTCCTCGGCTTTGCATTACTTCTTCAAATAAATCTGTTGGTAGTGCTTCTTCAACAGGAAAAACACCTGGTTTCTTGAGTTTACCTTCTAGCAATAACTGGGCAATACTACCTGTACCGCAACCAGAAGCCACGGCTGTGTTTTCATGCACTACAGTTGAACAATAAACGGCGGTTTCACCATCTTTTTGCCCTGTAACTTCTGAACGAACTGCTACACCAATCCCAGTAAAATTATTAGTGACATCTGTCATTGAATGGCTGACATGAGACAGAAATTCAATCATGTAACGACGCTGCATTAACCACTTGGGAAAAATATGTGCCGCAATCCAAGTTAGGTGATTGTAAAAATCAGGAACAGAGCCAAACTTAGTAATTACAGTTTTTACTGATGGGAAAGCTGTAGGCAGTGTAAAAGTTTCTGGCATATCAAACCAGTAAACTCCGGTGCGTCCATAAGGCGGTGGAAACTCAACTAACTCTCTTTCACTATAAGGTTTGATTATCTTCCATTTTCCATCTATCCAAGTTTCAAAAGGATACTGCAACCCCAGAAAAGTTGTCCGCATCACTGTAATGCCAGCACCGCCAGAACCGGAAACTAAATAACTTAAATGGATCTTTTCTGGTTTATCAAATTGTTCAACACCTTGACGTACCATGCTGTTTGAAATACCAGGAAAAATGCCAGTATTAATAATTGCTGTCACTCCGGCGGCAGCAGCTTTTTCACTAAAATTGAGGGCTTTGCTGGTATAAGAACGATGGTCACTAACATCTATATAGTTAACGCGTTGAGCAATACAGGTTTCGAGAACATTAGTATCTCGATAGTGAAATGGGCCAGCACAATGGATGACTAAGTTAGAGTTTGCGATCGCATCTCGCAACTTGTCAACTTCTGCCAAGTCCAACACTAAAAACTGCACTTGTCCTCCCGAAGACAAGCTAACAGCCTTCCCAAACTCCGCAGAACGTCCAGTAATCGTAATTTGAGCCTGCGTATGGGTAGCAAGATCCTGAGCAACACTGCTACCAATCCGCCCCCGTCCACCAAGAATTAAAACGCTGTCTATCATTACTCCAGCATTCGCAACAATAACTTAATTTGACCAGTTTTTCGTCCCCTTTGCCATCGGTTACAAGTATGACTTGCCGTGCTAAGGAGGGAAGACTTTTTAACGAAGGAGCAGGGGGAAATGACTCCACTTTTGCACCAGTGGTTCTCGTAAAAAGCGGGAAGCTAATGCAACAGGTGTGGTTAGAATCCCAATTCTTTTTTATCCCCCTTGCTCCCTGCTCCCTGCCCCCTTGCCTCTTTTTCAATTTGCCTGACTACCGTTAGCGCCGAATAACTTACCCCAGCCGTACCTTCGCCTGGATGGGTGGAGTCACCAACTAACCACAAATTTTGGATGGGTGTACGATTAGCAAACCCAAAGGGGCCAAAAGTAGGAATCCTTTGACCAATACCGCCAACTATACCGCGATCGCGGGCTGTAAAATGGGCAAAAGTGCGCGGTGTTGCCGCTTCTTGATGAATAATCGTTTCTGGTTTGAGATAGAAGTATTGAGCAAGACGAGCGATCGCTTCTTGGGTAAACTTTTCTTTTAGTCCTTCATAATTATCAGTCTGCCACCACTGTGCAGGATCGACAAATGAAGAAGCAATAATTGTCGCTTTCCCCTCCGGTGCGCGACCATCTCCAGGATGACTGACGGAAACAAATAGAGAATTATTTTCGCCAATGGGGCCATCGGCATCGTACAGAAATTGTAAGTGCGGAGGACACCCAACCGGAATCGCGCTGGCATCTACACCCAAATAGACTACAAACGCACCCGATGCTTGGGGTAGTTTTTCCACCCGGTTTTTATATCCAGATGGCACTTGTTTTCCCAACAATTGCACCAAGTTTTGCACGGTGACATTGCTAACTATGTGGTCGGCGGCTTCAGTCCAAACTTCGCCAGTTTTCTGATTTCTAATGACTACAGCAGTAGCTTTGCCGTTTTCTACTTTGATTTCTTCTACAGTGTGGCGCATCAACAATTTGCCGCCATCTCTTTCTAAGGATTGTACCAAGCGATCGCTTAATACTTGCATACTTCCCTGGAGGTGAAACAATCCTTGGGGCAGTTGGGATACACTCAATGCTGTAGCTGCATAAAGTAATGCTGTTTGTTCTGCATCCACCTGGGAGTATAGCTTCAATTGCAAATCTAAAAAAGTTCTCAATCGTTGGTTATTTCCCAGCCCACATAACCGTAAAGCATCTCCTACCGTAAACAAAGTGAAGGGTACGGTAATTAATGTACTGGGACGCACTGCTTGCGCTAGTTGCCATAAATCCCATAAATTACGTGGTGGTAACACCGGGTCGCGTCCTTGAAATTCCCAACTAGCATCAAATAAAGTTGCCATCAATTGCCAAAACGGTTCGCTACCAGGGAACTGTTTTTGTCGTTCTTCTTGCCATTTCTCTTGGTTACGCCAAACATTAATCGGTGTGCTTTCCCCAGGTAAATAGACCGCACAAGCAGGGTCACAAGGCGTTGCTGGTGGTAAATCTATGTCTAATTCTGAGAAAATGCGGTGGTGAATTCCCCCTGGTTCCAACCCCGCCACCTGAGTTGCGCCCACATCAAAGGTAAATCCCTGCCGTTTAAACGTCGAAGCACAGCCTCCTGGTACAAGAGCCTGATCTAAAATTAAGACGCTGTAACCTTTATGAGCTAATAATGCTCCAGCAGTCAGTCCACCTATTCCCGCACCGATAACGACGACATGAGAGTTACTTTTGTCAAGAGAAATGCTGGACATTGATTAGCTTCTTTAAAATTCTTAATACTTTTACTTATAATTTTACCTTAATCTCTAAGTTGAATGGCATGAAGGGTGCGTAGGCGTAGCCCGCCGCAGGCATCGCAGATAAAAAAGCGGTTAGAAACTGAGTCTACACAGGCAAAACCCGCCTGCGCGGGTTAAATAAAAACCTTAATTTTCTCTTAGCCACGAGGAAAGCTCTTGTTTGTATAGCCGCAAATTTCATTCGCCGGGTCTTAGATACGCTACCCTAAACCCAGGAAATTTGAAATTAACGGCAATAGATTGCTGCACTGTTCAACCAACTTTGTGGCACTGGGTAAACTAGCGATCGTCCCTTTTAAAATTTTTATAGCCGTTTTCGCGGCCTTTTGCATCGCGCCCTCTTGAGGATTTTTCCCGGCTTCTGCTAAAGCTTTCACTTGCTCTAATGCCTCAGCTTTATCTTCTTGCGGTAAATTTGTATCAGCCTCAATCGCTGCTTGCAATTGCGTCAACAATTCCTTAATTCCCGGTTTTTCCGGTTCGAGAGACGCTGGTAACTGGTTGATAGTATTTGTTACTGTACCGCTAATATCACCTAAATTTAAAGCTTGTCCGCTAGCATTAAAATCTCTGCCAACACTGCCAATTTCAATTTTGCGGCTGGCATCATTACTGTTAGTCATATTTTTATTCTCAACTTTATTATCAACTTGAACATTAATCGGCTTATTAGCTAGTAATTTTACAATCTCTGCCATCTCTCCACTTTGTTGGCGATAGATAACTATTTGCTCATCTTTAGCTTGTAATTGTGCTTTATATTTTTCTTCTACAGCTTGCAGTGCTAGTTGATAACTTTGCGTAAAATCGCTATGAATCTTTTCTTTATCGGCATCAACAGGTACACCGACTTTAACGACAACAACGCCATCACCTTTATTTTCAATACTCTGTAGGGCTAATTCTGTGTCTTCATTTTGGTCTTGCACTGTTTGGAAGGCGTTAACAAAAGCTTTCCAGTCTATGCCATTGCGGAAAATTAAATCAACAGTGTTTAAAACTTCTTCAAATAGCTTAGTAAATTCTCCTGGTTGAAAATCGCCACTACTGGGACGGCGTTCGCGGTCGTCTGTTTCAGGCTTGGGATGTTCTAAAAGATAGATAAAGCGACAATCTATATTATCTAATTTGGTTGTACTTTCAATATTCCACGCTTCGACACAAGCACCTGTCATTTGGGCGCTGGTGAAGTTAGTACTTACAGCTTGAGCTAGAGTTAGGTTTGCCCGCTCTAAACAAGCGCCTTGGAAGGTGGCTTCTGTAATATTAGCGTCTTTTAGATTCGCTTCTTTTAAATCTGCACCTATCAGGTTTGCACCTTTCAGATTTGCACCAGTATAAGATTTTCCTCTACCATTGCCAGTTACTAGCAAATTGAGAACACCTCGGTTAGCTAATATCGGATGGTCTACTCTAGCAAAGTCCAATTTTTTAGCTTCATAAAAACGAGTACGTGTGAGGTTAACCTTTCTAAAATCTGTATTTCTTAAAATTGCACCAGTAAAATTAGCATCAGTTAAATCAGCATTACGAAAACTTGTACCACCTGTCGCAGCAAAGGCAAGAGCAAATGAGCGCACCCAAGCATCTTTTTCATCTCCCGTTAAACTACGCCAGCCAATGTAAGCGCTAAATAATGTAAACGCTCCGGCTCCGGCTACGGCTCCGGCTCCGGCTCCAGAAAAGGCTGCGGTTGCGGCTACGGCTACGGCTACGGCTACGGCTACGGCTGCGGCTCCGGCTACGGCTGCGGCTGCGGCTACGGCTACGGCTCTGGCTGCGGCTGCGGCTACGGCTACGGCTACGGCTATGGCTACGGCTGCGGCTCTGGCTACGGCTCCGCCTGCGGCTCCGGTTCCGGCTAAGGCTCCGGCTACGGCTACGTATCCGGCTACGGCTCCGGCTAAGGCTACGGCGAAGGCTCCTAAACCTGCTGTTAAACCCTTACGAATAGTAATAATAAAAAAAACCAGTATCACAATTAGGGAAACTATCCCGGTGATGAAGTTTCCAGTGTTTTTGGTATTAAAAATAGATGCGACAAATACACCAACGAAGATTGAGAAAAACCCTGATATTCCCGATAGCAGCCATGAGGCTATAAGCAACCCAATAGTCCAACGTCGCTGTAGTCCAGCCTTACCACCTCTGAAATCAGTATCTTTAAGAATTGCGTTGGTAAAGTTTGCTCCTCTAATATCCGCCTTGCTAAAGTTTGCCCCAGTCAGGTTTTGACCTTTAAAAGAGCGGCCTCGGAGATTTTGACCGGAGTAGTCTGGCGGCATAATGGCGTACTAATTCGTAATATTTCGACTGCGCTCAATACAAGTTCGTAATTCGTAATTCGTAATTCAGAAAGTCAGATTAAATCTGGGTTTGGGGCTTTGAATTTGGTGACGGATATTAGAGAATTAGTATTACTGAGATTTTATACAAGTTTGCTGTGCAATATTTCGGATTTTGGCAAAATAAGGAAATCTGATGAAAAAAATGCCTGTGTTAACGAGTTTCGACTTCGCTCAACTCTCGACCACTCAGTTGGTTGAGCGAAGTCGAAACCAACGGCTATGGTAAATTTATTACTAGAATTCACCTAAGAGCATACCTGTCCGCCCTCACCTTTGAATGCTTAAGTTATCATCAGCAATATTGAAGTTGGTGTTACCATACTTAAGCTGTAGTTATCAATATTGCAACTGTAGCGGTCTAACTCGTGACGGGAGCAGTCTACCTCGTGACGGGAGCGGTATAACTCATGACGGGAGCAGTCTACCTCGTAATGGGAGCGGTATAACTCATGACGGGAGCGGTCTACCTCGTGACGGGAGCGGTATAACTCATGACGGGAGCGGTCTACCTCGTGACGGGAGCGGTCTAACTCGTAACGGGAGCGGTCTAACTCGTAACGGGAGCGGTATAACTCATGACAGGAGCAATATAACTCGTGACGGGAGCGGTCTAACTCGTGACGGGAGCGGTCTTCCTTGCAATGTGCTGCTTGCACTCATAATTAAATCTCTACCTCAGCCATGAGGCATTGGCTGAGGTAGAAGTATTTTCAATTGCCGATTCAACGTTTTAGCCTTAACGTGGAACTGCTAACTATATATTAAAGACGCGAGGAGTGATCATGGGGCAGACACAGGAGCTAGGACAGATTATCATCCTGAATGGTGCCCCACGATCAGGCAAGTCGAGCATTGTTGCAATAATCCAGGAGACATTTGATGGTCTGTGGATGAACTTGGGTGTCGATAGGTTTATGCAAATGACTCCCCCACGATACCTGCCTGGGATCGGTCTGCGGCCAGGGGGAGAACGCCAGGACATCGAACCCCTTGTTCCCATTCTGTACAGCGCCATGTATGAGTCCATCGCCGCCCATAGCCGCCTGGGTGTGAATGTCGTGGTTGATGTCGGACACCATGATGCCTACGCAATCCCACGGGGCATTCTGGCCGATAGTGCGCGGCGTTTAAACGGATTGCCGGTTTTGTTCGTAGGTGTTCGTTGCCCCATTGAAATCATTATGGAACGGCGACAAAAGACGAGGAGAAAAGTGGGAAATGCAGCCGACTTGTTAATGCCACATCCGGTTGAGTTATGGCAACGTGAAGTCCACATCCCTGGCATCTATGATCTTGAAGTCGATACCTCGTTATTAAGCCCTGGTGCATGTGCCGAGGTGATACGCAAGCACCTCGCAGATATTCCAGCACCGTCGGCATTCCAACGACTTGCTGCACACCATATTTAAGCTGTCGGTATCAATATTACAACTGTAGCGGTCTTCGGGTTCATGGGAGCGGTTTCCCTTACAATGTTACTCACTAACACCCAGTTTATGTATGCTATTAAAAGGTTTTAACTCTAGAACTCTAACTAAAATGATTGCTCAAGATTAAGACGGTGTTCGTCAGACTATGCGCTAAAGAATTGTTAAACTCAAGAGCAAAATTACCGCTAAAAGCCTGATTAAAGTTTCCTGTTTACCGTTTCCTTTTTGAGGATTGCTATATATGAACAATCAACTGTACGAACGAGATTTTAATCTGTGGCGAGAAAGCCTTATTGAGCAGATTAAAGAACATCGTTTTAATGATATAGATTGGGAGCATTTGCTTTTAGAATTAGAAAGCATGGGAAAGTCAGAGAAACGGTCATTTATTGATTAAAGTTGTGGGTTGCATCAGCGATAATTGCTCGCAGCTACTCAATTACTCTAAAATTAGATTACCCCACCAAACAACAACCTCCAGATGACCAGAGAATTTAACGTCATTATAGAACGCGACTCTGAGGGGTATTTTGTTGCCTCCGTGCCTAATCTTGCTGGATGTCACACCCAAGCCAAATCTCTAGACGAACTTATAGAGCGGATTAAAGAAGCTATTGAACTTTGTTTAGAGGTTGAACAAGAAAACGCCGAAGCACTAGAGTTTATTGGTGTGCAGAGGGTTTCTGTTCAAGTATGAGCAAGCTACCGAGTTTGACTGGACGGTAAGTAATTACAGCTTTAAAAAAAGCAGGTTTTGAGGTAGCAAGAATCCGAGGTAGTCACCATTTTTTGATACACAGTGATGGTCGTCGAACTGTTGTTCCAGTGCATTCTGGTGAAACAATTGGTTCTGGTTTGTTAGCACAGATACTCCGTGACTGTCAGATCAGCCGTGATGAATTCCGGGAACTATTGTAAAAATAGGTAAAATTTACCCTTCTGATGTCATGGATTCTCCTATATATAATATGAGATTATTCCATTTTTTCTTCAAGTAGAACTACTACAATTACTATTGATGCTAGATAATGGGAAAGCTTTGACATTTGCTTGCCAATCTAGCCCGGAAACAATAACTAAGACTTATGCGAACTCACTATTGCGGCGAACTCCGAAAAGAACATATTGGAGAAACTGTTACCTTTTACGGATGGATAGACCGTCGCCGCGATCACGGTGGTGTGATATTTTTAGATTTACGCGATCGCTCTGGAATTGTCCAAATCGTCAGCGATCCGCAACGCACCCCAGATTCTTACGAACAGGCGAATGCCCTACGAAATGAATATGTTGTCGAAATCACTGGTAGGGTAACGCAACGTCCCGATGAATCGTTGAATACCCGCATCCCAACAGGCGAGGTAGAAATCTACGCCGATAAAATTCAACTCCTGAATGCTGTTCGCAAACAGTTACCTTTCCAAGTTTCTGTAGCTGACACCGAGACAGTGCGGGAAGATTTGCGGTTGAAATATCGCTATTTGGATTTGCGACGCGAACGCATGGCGCAAAATTTGCAACTGCGTCATCAAATTGTCAAAGCCATGCGTCGTTATCTGGAAGATTTGGAAGGTTTTATTGAAGTCGAAACCCCAATACTTACCCGTTCTACCCCAGAAGGGGCGCGGGATTATGTTCTACCAAGCCGCGTCAATCCTGGGGAGTGGTATGCTTTGCCGCAATCACCCCAGCTATTTAAACAATTGCTGATGGTATCCGGCTTAGATAGATATTATCAGATTGCCCGTTGCTTTCGTGACGAAGACTTACGCGCCGACAGACAACCAGAATTTACTCAGTTGGACATGGAAATGAGCTTCATGTCTCAAGAAGAAATTATCGAACTGAATGAAAACTTAGTTTGCCATATCTTCAAAACAGTTAAAGGCATTGAATTACAGCGTCCTTTCCCCCGGCTAACTTACGCAGAAGGGATGGAACGCTACGGGAGTGATAAACCAGATACTCGCTATGGTTTGGAATTAGTTGATGTATCAGATATTGTCAAAGACTCTGGTTTCAAAGTCTTTCGAGACACTGTTACCAATGGCGGTATCGTCAAAATCCTGCCCATTCCCAACGGTAACGATGTAATTTCTAATGTCCGTATTAAACCAGGCGGTGATTTATTTAAAGAAGCCAGTGAAGCCGGTGCAAGGGGTTTAGCTTTTATCCGCGTCAGAGATGATGGCGAAATTGACACCATTGGCGCGATTAAAGATAACCTAAGTGAGGAACAAAAAGGAGAAATTTTACGCCGCACAGGTGCTTCTTCTGGACATTTGCTGTTATTTGGGGCAGGGGAAGCTGCTACAGTTAATAAAACATTAGATAGATTACGGCAAGCGATCGCTAGAGAATTTAACTTAATTGATCCAGAAAAAATCAACTTACTCTGGATTACAGATTTCCCGATGTTCGAGTGGAATGCTGACGAAAAACGTTTAGAAGCACTGCACCACCCATTTACAGCACCACATCCTGATGATTTGAGCGATTTAAAAACTGCACGCGCTCAAGCTTACGACTTAGTACTCAACGGCGTAGAAGTTGGCGGCGGAAGTCTGCGGATTTATCAGCGAGAAGTTCAACAGCAAGTATTTGAAGCGATTGGTTTATCTCCTGAAGAAGCACAAAGTAAATTTGGCTTTCTCTTAGAAGCATTTGAATATGGTACACCACCGCATGGTGGCATCGCCTACGGTTTAGATCGTTTGGTAATGTTGCTAGCTGGAGAAGAATCTATTCGAGATGTAATTGCTTTTCCGAAGACACAACAAGCACGTTGTTTGTTAACAGATGCACCTTCGAGTGTAGATGCTAAACAGTTGAAAGAATTGCACGTTGCTTCAACTTATAAACCAAAGTCTTAACAAAGCGCAAGGGGAGTACAGACAGTTAAAGTAAGCTTTTATAGCTCAATTCCTTTTTAACTTTTCTGTTCTGTTTATTATGCTCCCTTTGCCTTTCATTAATTGATGGACTGTATTCTAAGGGAAGCTCTAAACACTCTAAGTGTTCTTTTTCTCCATTTTGCAGCAACTGCCAGAAATTGGCTATCTAACAATTTCTAATGCATTACAGTAGTGATCGCAATAAGGTAGATTATTCAGGTAGCAACTACGACAACAATAGGTGTAGAAAATCTACTGGTAGGATGAAAGGGATTAATGCTGCTGTCACAATAGAATTAAGCTGCTACCTCCAGAATTATTTATGAGTGAATCTATCATCTTGACAGACGCTGGCTTATTACCAGAAGATTTGTTACCAGATGTTAGCCATCTGGTGACAGAGGACGATGAACCCTTGGATAATCTGCCATCTGAAAAACAACAACGCCTGCTGGCAGAAACACTTTACAGTTCTTGGAACGGGCCTAGTAATGCCCAAGGGTTTCTTGTGGCTGTCCAATGTAGGGTTGTTTCCCAGTAACAAACAACCGCCGATTGTACCTGATGTATTTTTGAGCCTGGATGTACAAGTAGCTGATAACTGGTGGGAAAGACGGCATCGCTCTTATTTTTTCTGGGATTTTGGTAAACCGCCAGAGGTAGTGATTGAAATTGTTTCAAATCGAGAAGGCAATGAAACAGGACGAAAAATCTTAGAGTATGCCAGGATGCGGGTAATATACTACATTATCTTTGATCCAACTCGACAACTTGGTGGTGAAGTTTTACAGATATACGAGTTGCGTGGGCGGCAATATATACCCATGAGTGAGCAATGGCTGACTGAAGTTGAGCTAGGTTTATGTTTGTGGGAAGGTGCGTATGAAGGTAAGCGGGATGTTTGGCTGAGGTGGTGTGACACTACGGGTAATGTAATTCCTACTGGTGCAGAACGAGCTGAACAAGAACGTTTACGAGCCGAACTTGAGCGAGAAGCTAATAAAGAAACTGCTCTGCAACGATCTGAACGCTTGGCGGCACAGTTACGAGCCTTGGGTGTTGAGCCAGAAGTATGAGGGTGGGGAGTGGGCTAATTCAATTAATTGAAAAACGCTGTAAGAACGAAATTGCTAGGAAACCTCCTCAAAACAAAAAAAACCCGCCATAGCGGGTTACACAACAAACTAAGAACATTGAAAACTTGATTTAGCTGGAATACCTCATTTCAGCTTCCAGTTGACGAATCAGCTGTTCGTCACCCTTTGCTCTGGCTACTTGCAAGCGATGTTCTAGGCTTTTTTGAATATTCTCTCTGTGAGCTTCTTGTGCTTTTCTGCCACTTTGTAGTCTATTTTGATTCATAGTGATTACCTTCTTTAATTTTTTGCTTTATGTCTTACATTCTTAACATAACACAATTTTTGTAGCTGTTGCTACAGAAATTTCTAACTTAATATATATTTTATCAAAAATATGTCTAAGAAGCAGATAAGCCAACAACAACTCCTAACTTTACTGAGCGATTTTGGCGATCGCGATGTTTATGTAGGCATAATGAAGGGTGTCATAGCCCAAATCAACCCCAGACTTACGGTAGTAGACTTAACGCACCAAATTCTGCCGCAAGACATAGCCGCAGCCAGATTTTCTTTGATGAATGCTTACCCCTATTTCCCAATTGGGACAGTACATGTGGCAGTAGTAGATCCGGGTGTGGGAAGCAAGCGACGAGCGATCGCAGTAGAATTTGCTCAAGGGTTTCTCGTAGGCCCAGATAATGGTATTTTTAGCGGCGTACTCAGTCAAAGTCCAGCGATCGCAGCTGTTGAACTTACAAATCTTAACTATTGGCGTCCTCAACCAAGCAAGACTTTTCACGGTAGAGATATCTTTGCACCAGTGGGAGCTAATCTTGCTAGTGGTGTCTCCCTTAAAGAGCTAGGAAAAGAAATTGATCCAGCAAGTTTGGTAAAACTGCATATAGGCGAGTGCCAGCAAACAACCACTGGTGTAGTGGGTTGCATTCAATATATTGACCACTTTGGCAACTTAGTGAGCAACATTGCAGGAAGTTATGTACAAGGCAAAACTTGGTCTGTGCAAGCTGCTGGATTGAGTATACCAGGCTGTGAAACTTACAGTGATGTCAAGGTGGGAGAGATAATAGCTTTAGTTGGTAGTCACGGATGGATAGAAATTGCCATTAATAGTGGCAATGCTTACTCAAAGTTGCAGTTAGGTTGGCAAGAAACGCTTCAAGTTGTGCTAACTTCTGAATTCTAAATTTTGCTGTAATTAAACAACCACAAAATTGTTTTCAGTTAGTGAAACTCCACCAAACAGTTGTGCAAATTGTATTTGAGTAAAACTACCCTCACTACCATCTCGGTCAAAGTACAGCGCACCTGTGGTGAAGTCATAGATAAATCGTTGAGTGCAAGTGGTTGCAGATGTTCCAATCGTAAACTGACTTGCTTTAAGTGAACCGATTGATAATCTGCAATCAAAACCAGTAGCCGATACTTTAATAACTTCATTAGTAGCGTTGAAGCCATAAAGACTATCAATGCCTTCATTGAAATTATTGAAAACAAAGGTATCAGTACCAGATCCTCCAATTAGGGTGTCATTCCCAGTACCACCGTTGAAGGTGTTATTGCCTAACGCATCAGAGGCACTAAGATAATCATTACCATTTCCTCCAGAAAGTACGTTATTGCCTGTTGAATTGTCAATATTCAACGTATCATTACCAGCGCCACCGTCGAGGATGTTATTGCCAGATGCCCTAAGATATAGTTGGTAGTTGTCGTCTTCGTAGTAGCCAGAGGCACTAAGAGAATCATTGCCCTCGCCTCCAGAGAGTAGGTTATTACCTGTTGAATAGCCAATATCCAACGTATCCTTACCATCGCCTCCAGAGAGTAGGTTATTACCTGTTGAATACTCAATATCTAACGTATCATTACCAGCGCCACCGTTGAGTGTGTTATTGCCAGGAACGTTATGTGAATAGTAATAGTAATACAGGCTATCAAAGGAGGTATAACTAAAGAGAGAATCGTCACCATCGTCACCATTGAGCAGGTTATTGCCTGATGAAAGGTTAATATTCAAGCGATCATCACCAACGCCACCGTTGAGGGTGTTATTACCTTCGGAGGGAATAGCCTGTGGACCGCTATCGCCTATGATTTTGTAACTGGCGTCAAGAGTATCGTCACCAGCGCCACCATTAAGCAGGTTATCGCCTTCTGAACCTTTAGCATCCAAGCTATCATCACCAGTGCCGCCATTGAGCAGGTTATTGCCTGTTGAAAAGTCAATATTCAAGTAATCATCACCAGCGCCACCGTTGAGGGTATTATTGCCTAAAGAGGGATAAAAGTAATAATAGGCGTTGTCGCCAAGGGTTAAGAGAGCATCATTGCCATCGCCACCATCGAGCAGGTTATTGTCAGATGAACCTCCAACATCCAAGCGATCATTACCGTTGGTTCCAATGATATTTGCCATAACTTTTACCTAACTAAATCAATTTCACTACTTTTACAGTCAATTCAATTCTCAAGTTGCTGTTAATGCTGTTTGAAGTCAAACTTGAATGCTTGAAAGGATGTTTAGCACTCCAGAAGTTTACTTTCCCTCTATTTTTATCTCTGGTTTAATTAGGCGAGTTTTATGCAAAAATGAATTATTTTTACAAGACTTTACATTTTGACTTGCTCAATTTCTCTGTAAGAAATTGAGCAAGTCAGGTTAACGGCAAAAGAATACATATTGAAACGCGATCGCCCTACCCGCCTGCTCTTAGAGGAAATAAAGCATAGCTTTGGCGGGGTAGGGTGCAATGACTACAGGAATCAGAACTAATTACCCGGACATAATATAAAAGAATATTGCAAACAATATTCTTTAACTATACTCATCCCAAGCCACGGGAAAAGAATAATCTGAAATCGCCGATAAATCACGATTTTCGCTACGGGTTTCTTCATCCAGAACTTTGACGACTTTGTTATAAATATCTTGTGCTTGTTGTGGAGAATCTCCGATGCTGGTTAATCCCAATTTGCCAAACTGGGAAAGGCAACCCATCAGATGAAACACTGTACCTGTTTCAGTACCACTGTCAAAGTGCAGTCTGTGATGAGCAATGATATCCATCAAATCATTTGGTAATAATCCTTGATAGCGCTCTTTTTGCAGATTATCAGTGGCAATGTAATATTTTGGACGACCTTGTTGACTATAAAATAAACCCGTGGAAAGGTCATAGCGACCATTCGTTAATAATTTCAAGGTCATGAATGGATGAGTTGTACCGCCTTTACGCAGGTTAATTTCAATCGCCTGAATATCCCAATCTCCATTACCTTTGTCAACGGCGATAAAATCTACACCAAATCGCTCTAAAGTGCCTTTTTCTGCTAACTTTCTGCCAACTTGTAACCCCAATTGCTGTAATTGCAATCGATATCTTTCATCAGCCGGAAAGCTACAACCAAGATAAATCTGACCGTCTGGGCCTCCAAGAATTTGGTCGTGGGTTGAAAGGATTTCCACCTCACCAGTGGGTGTGATCCTTCCTTGGACGCTGGGCGATCGCTTAATTTCCCCTTCTACAAATGCTTCGGTAATTGCTCCCAACTCAGGGATTCTTCCCGAAAAATTATCCCAAGTTTCTTGCTTTGCTTGAAAGCGCATTGTTGAGAAGCGATCGCTAATTGCTGCTACCCTTTCGTCATGAGTACCTTTACCCGGTGCTAGATTCTCAATTGGTCTAAGATCCAGCAATGCATTTCCCTCTCCCGAAATGCCTTCGTTGAGTTTCACTACTACCCGTTTTAATGTGGGTTGTCGTTCCCACAAATCGCTGGTAGCTTCTGCTAAATCTGTATGGTTCCAAATTTTTTCACTGCCATCTGGATGCGGTACTCCACTTTCAGCGAAGATTTGCCGACTGCCACTTTTTGTCCCCCAAATTTGTAAATCTGGTGCGGCAGCATACAAAGGTACACCCAATTTTACAGACAATTCGCCTTCCCAATGCGAAGAGTTGTAGCAGATCATAAATGATTTATCTAGCCTCAAAGCTTCATGAATCCGCTTAAGCAGGCGGGGACGTTCTAAAATCTTTTGACTCAGGGGTTTAAGAGAGGAATCGTAAGTAGAAAGTAGCAGCAACCGATTGCGAGCATGAGAAAAGGGAATTCCTGGCAACAGTTGCAAGTAATAATCAATGATACTAGGATGCAATGGTACTGATGTTACATAAACCAGCCGAGTCCGGGGATTTTGCAACCGAATTAAGGAAAATAGTAATCTTTCTTCATAATGTTCGCAGCCTTCAATCTTTCGGAGTTCGCGCTGGTCGAGACTCAGGGAGGGAATAATTAAAATATCCGCTTCATTATTGTCAAATGACTCGCTCGTTTTCCAGCGATCGCTCAGGGTTAATTGTAAGTGGTGAAACTTTTCAACCTGCTCTGACTCAGAAATATTTAGTGTTGCCATAACCCCTACCCTCTAATAATCTCAATGTAGCGCACCATGCAGGCTTTTGGGCTATTATGCAAACTAGTCGTCAGATACCTTTTAGTCTGCAAGAAAGCAACTATGCAAATATCAGTCTAAATAAATATTAACATTAACAAAAATGGATGGTATTTATGTAAGTATTTTTGTTAACCACTAAGTGATCAAGTATAAATCTTAATTTTCATTTAGCGAAAATGGCTTAATTATTGAGGCACAATAAATGTCTATTAATTATAGACTACTTCAGTAACTCTAATTTATTTAATTTATTCTATGTCTTAAGGTTGAGCAAATTTCAGCTTGTTTTACCTCTATGGAGTGATAAAGGACAGCGACATAATAGTTAACTTAAAAGCACATGAGAAGCAGAAATTCTTCATTGTATTGAGAGTTATGTACTTGGTTTTCGTGGTCGGTGAATAGTGTGAGTCAGGTGTGAGGAGAAATAATGTCAGCCGCGTACAATTGCCAGTTATAAGTAAGTTTGGTAAGCGTCGTGGGTATAAACGCCTAAAGTTGCAATGGCTAGTAGAAGCCAAAACAAAAATTAAACCTTGGGTTGAAGTTTCGATCCAAGGTTTAGTTTTGAAATGGGAAGTAGATGATTGGAAACGGCTTTTCCCGATATCCAATTACATTCAATCAATATTAAACTAGCGAGACAAAACCTATGGCTAAATCAAAAGAGAAAAAAGACCAAAAAGAGCAAAAATTACAACCGCCACAGCAGCAAGAAGCACCAGGTGTTGAATCAGAAATGACGCCAAAACCCAAGGCAGATGATGCCCAGTATCGGGGTAGTGGCAAGTTACAAGATAAAGTGGCATTGATTACAGGTGCAGATAGTGGTATTGGTCGTGCTGTAGCGATCGCATTTGCTAAAGAAGGTGCAGATGTAGCAATTCTTTATCTCAATGAACACGATGATGCCAAAGAAACAAAACAGTTGGTAGAAAAACAAGGGCGTCGTGCAGTAACCATTGCAGGTGATATTGGCAATGAAAGTTTTTGTCAGCAAGCTATTCAACAAACAGTTGGGGAATTTGGCAAACTGGATATTCTTATAAACAACGCCGCCGAACAACATCCCAAAGAAAGTATCGAAGAAATTACCGAAGAACAACTAGAGCGAACTTTTCGCACTAATATATTCTCGATGTTTTTCATGACTAAAGCTGCACTCAAGCATCTACAAGCAGGCAGTTCTATCGTCAATACCACATCGGTAACAGCTTATAAAGGTAGTCCACAGTTACTAGATTATTCCTCTACAAAAGGTGCGATCGTTGCTTTTACTCGTTCCTTATCAAAAAATTTAGTATCTAAAGGAATTCGCGTTAATGCTGTCGCGCCCGGCCCAATTTGGACACCTTTAATTCCCTCAACTTTCCCTGAAGAAAAAGTTGAAACGTTTGGTAAACAAGTACCGATGCAACGAGCCGGACAACCAGAAGAAGTTGCTCCTAGCTATGTATATTTAGCCTCTGATGATGCTTCTTATGTCTCTGGACAAGTGTTACACGTCAATGGTGGAGATGTTGTCAATGGTTAAGTGAAATAGTTAATTATTGGTCATTGGTTGTTCACTTTGGATAAAGGACTAATGACTAATGACAAAAAATAATTACTTGTAACTCTACCCTGATGGTCTTCCATTGGAGGGATGAGTAAATGCGGGAATATTGATACTCTATCTAGCAGCAAACATTTAAGAAATAATAAGTACGTCTATGGCATCTCCTACACCACTGAATGGCACAGAACTAGTAGATTGTGCTAGAGCAAATGCCCAGCAAGGAATTGAAACTGCTGCTTATCAATGTGGCTATGGTCAAGACCTCAACAAATTTGCCAAAGAACTTAGACAAGCTTGTGAAGACATGAATTTACAAGTAAAAGAACTTAGTGGATTGATTACTGACCAGGACTCGATATTGCAATTAGGTACTGGCGAAATTGTTGCTCCAGATACAGAAACAGAATTGTAAAAGTTAGTCATTTGTACTTTATTCTTCACTAATGACTAATGACTAATAACTTTTTTCATAACTTTAAAATTACCCGTGCCAAATTGAAGTAAATCAAAACGCCCACGACATCAACTGCTGTAGTGATGAATGGTGCTGACATTAATGCCGGATCTAAACGGAGGTAGCGAAATAGAAATGGCAGTGCTGAACCGGAGATAGAAGCTAAAAGAGAAATAGCTACCAGACTAGTGCCAACAGCGATCGCTACTTCTAATCGTCCTTGCAGAAAATAAGCCCAGACAGTAGCGATCGTACCTAACATTCCTCCTAATAATACCCCTGCGATCGCCTCTCGGCCAATTACCTGAAATGCACCAAGCGATCGGATTTCATCGGTATTCATCCCGCGAATCACCACTGTGGAAGACTGGGCACCCACGTTACCACCAGTACCAGTCAGTAAAGGGATAAACGCCGTCAGTGTCACCACTTGTGCCAAAAGGTTTTCTTGTGACTTAATAATCGTTCCTGTAATAGTATTAGTTACAAGTAAAACCAACAACCATACAACCCGCTTCCGAGCGATTTCCAGTAAATTCATCTGAAAATAGTTGTCGCCCCCCGACTGCACACCACCACCCAAGGCGTAGATATCTTCGGTGGTTTCGCGTTGCAGAATATCAATTACATCATCGACGGTAACAATACCTACTAGAAGCTGTTCTCGATCTACCACTGGCACAGCTAGAAAGTCATATCTTTGGATTAATCTAGCAACTTCTTCTTGGTCTGTATCAGTGTGGACAAACACCACATCACGGGTCATAATTTCGCCAATAATTTGCTCAGGCTGAGATGTAACTAACTCCCGCAACGATACAATCCCCGTTAAACGCCTTTGGGCATCCATGACATAAAGATAATAAATCATCTCACTAGCATTAGCTAGGTTGCGAATTCGCTCTAGAGCTTGAGACACTGTAAAGTTTTCTTTCAGCGAGATTAACTCTAGCGTCATAATTCGCCCAGCAGTATCAGCTTCATAACCCAATAGTTGGGCTGTAGCTTGGCGTTCTGCTGGACTCAGTTGTTCTAGCAAACGATTAACGACTTTTGCCGGTAATTCATCAAATAACTTAGCTCGGTCATCCGGCGACATTTCATCGACAATATCGCGGACTTCCTGACTTTTAAGTTCCTCAATTAAGCGTTCTTGAACACTGTAGTCGAGATATTCATAAACCTCGATAGCCTCATCTTTAGAAAGCAAGCGAAAAGCCAAAGCGTGCATCGCTTCTGGCAAACCCTCAATCGCTTCAGCAATATCGGCAGGCTGCACAGGCACGAGAATAGCTTTTGCTCCCTGCAAGTCTCCCGCTTCTAGGAGCATTTGCAGCTGAGTCCGCACTAAATCTCGCAATTCCCTGCGTGAGACATTCTGAATGGTAGAGTTAAAATTGTTAGTCTCAGTCAAAGTCCACTTTCCTTAGCCAGTTTGAACAAGGTTGCTGCCCTTAGTCTAGGGGAAAGTGGGAATGTGCAGGGCTAAACTTGTGATTTTCTGACTTTAAATAAATTGAAAACTTTTGTAAATAAGTAAATAATCAGAGTTTCAAACGCTGATAATTCCTTACGTTCAACCTACTCTGTAGGGGATTGTGCTACGCAAAGCGTCTAGTTTACGACACGCTACGCGTACTCCTCCAAGGAAGCAAGCTACGCGTCAGCGTCCCGCAGGGAACGTAGAGAAGTTGTCGTGTAACTATTCCCTGGATAGTCCACCGACAACAAGCTTACTCGAAAAGTACGATAATCTCTTAATTCCAACAGATTGTGTTTTCTATCTTAAATACATAGAGTGGTAAAGCTTTTGCAAAATCACTTTTTTACTTGTTAGTACTATTCTCTACTGGACGTTTAATACTAAGTTAAAACACATCTAATTCGCATATCAAAATTTTATCAATATTTTGTAGAGTTGGTATCTTGCCCATCCTGATTATGCAACTGAATGCTGATTAGCTTATTCTCTGCTGGGTTTTATAACAAAGATATGAATTAACACTCAATTATGAAGCATAGATAAACAAGACCTCTTCAAATCTTTAAATATTAAATATCTTCTTTATCTAAATTTTATGTAAGTAAAAACTATGTAAATACAAAACAAAAACTTCATCCGGTAGATCAGGAATTTTTATTTTAAGATCATCAAAACTTTTATATTCCTTTAAAAAAGATAAATCAATATGAATCTTTAAACAAGGTTCCATGAAGAAGATGGACAGAAGCCCCTAAACTATTGTCAAATGGTAAATTAATTGATTCCATAAAAATACTTAAGTAATAATATGTAAAGATATTAGTTTAGCTAGTTAGATGGGTATCCGCCGCGATTAGGGTTGCTTGATCTCAACTTCATACACCTGTATATAAGTGAGATTAGAAGCTCTCAGGGAGGTGATCTATAATTTTTGATTAAATTCATCAAACTTATATTTCCATCTATCAAAAGTTAGGAAATTGTCGAAATAAAACAAAGATTTGTAAGAACTAATACATCCTTAAAGTAATCTTTGATTTTTTTGTCATACACATTTTTATATATATCTGCTTTTAAGGAAGATAAAGCAAGGTATATAACTTTATACTGTCTTGTTATAAGTTTTATCTCAATAAACAGTATAGATGCTAATAAAGTAACTTAGCAAAACACTAGATAGGTAAGAAAAAGTTGTATCAGTAATTAAATGGAAAAAGATTGAAATTAAAAAGTATATTAATCAGCTAATTATATATTTGCGCTAATAATATTGATATCTAAAAAAGGTATATATTTTTAAAAAATATTCAATATCAAGCTGATTCTAGAACATTTGTTATGGAATTACTTTTAGTACTATTGTGAGGCATATATCTCAATGACTGATTCACAAAATCAACTTTTGTCAACATCTTTAAGTCCAATAACTCCTCAATCATCTCTACAAAGCATTGATCGCGTATTATCTCAAGGGAATGGACTCAAAGCAGAGTATTACGACAACATCGACTTCACCAACTTGAAGCAAACTCGCACAGATCCGACAGTCAACTTTAACTGGGGTGAGAGGTCTCCAGATCCATCTGTTGATGGAGATACCTTCTCAGTGCGTTGGACGGGTCAGGTAGAAGCCAAGTACAGTGAGACTTACAACTTCTACACCAAAAGTGATGATGGTGTGCGACTGTGGGTGAATGGTCAACAAATCATCAATAAATTTGTTAATCAATCTGCTACAGAATACAGTGGTGCGATCGCACTGGTTGCAGGGCAGAAGTACGATATTAAACTTGAGTACTACGAAAATAAATACGATGCAGTTTCTCAACTATCTTGGTCAAGTTCTTCTCAAACCAAAGAAATCATTCCTCAATCGCAACTCTATAGTAATGTCAGCACAGTTGGTAATGGCAACGGACTCAAAGCAGAGTACTACGACAACATCGACTTCACCAATTTGAAGCAAACTCGCACAGATTCGACAGTCAACTTTAACTGGGGTGAGAGGTCTCCAGATCCATCTATTGATGCAGATACCTTCTCAGTGCGTTGGACGGGTCAGGTGCAAGCCAAGTACAGTGAGACTTACAACTTCTACACCACAAGTGATGATGGTGTACGACTGTGGGTAAATGGTCAGCAAATCATCAATAAATTTGTCAATCAATCTGCTACAGAATACAGTGGCGCGATCGCACTGGTTGCAGGTCAAAAGTACGATATTAAACTTGAGTACTACGAAAATAAATACGATGCAGTTTCTCAACTATCTTGGTCAAGTTCTTCTCAGACCAAAGAAATCATTCCCCAATCGCAACTCTATAGTAATGTCAGCACAGTTGGTAATGGCAACGGACTCAAAGCAGAGTACTACGACAACATCGACTTCACTAACTTGAAGCAAACTCGCACAGATCCGACAGTCAACTTTAACTGGGGTGAGAGGTCTCCAGATCCATCTATCGGTGCAGATACTTTCTCAGTGCGTTGGACGGGTCAGGTGCAAGCCAAGTACAGTGAGACTTACAACTTCTACACCACAAGTGATGATGGTGTGCGACTGTGGGTGAATGGTCAGCAAATCATCAATAAATTTGTCAATCAATCTGCTACAGAATACAGTGGCGCGATCGCACTGGTTGCAGGTCAGAAGTACGATATTAAACTTGAGTACTACGACAATACACGCTATGCAGTTTCTCAACTATCTTGGTCAAGTTCTTCTCAGACCAAAGAAATTATTCCTCAATCACAACTATATTCACCAAATATTCAAACCGCTATCACATTAGGATCATCTTCCATGACAGTCAACGAAGGTGCTGATAATGTGACCTTAACGTTGTTGAGAACTGGTGATTTAAGCAGCACATCTTCAGTCAAGTATGCAACCTTAGCTGGTACAGCCACAGCAGGAGTTGACTACGGAAGTGAAGGCACCGAAAGCGCTGGAACACTTATTTTTGCCCCAGGACAAAGCAGCAGACAGATATCCATTCCAATTAATGACGATTCCTTAGTAGAAGCAGATGAAACCTTTAGTTTTGTCATCGATCAGACAGAGGGAGCAACATTAGGACTTCAAAGAACTCTGGGAATTACAATTCAAGATAACGATCACTCTAGCCTCGATTTCAGTAAGCCAGTAGTTAATGAGAATGACGGTACTGCTACAGTGACAGTTACACGGGGTAACAGTTCAGGGGCTGCTAGCCTAGACTACATAACCTGGGATGGGACTGCTAAAGCTGGATCTGACTACCAGGCTGTATCTGGAACCTTGTCCTTTGCAGCAGGACAAGCCAGTAAAACCATTTCTATCGCCCTTAAGAATGACACTGTTAGCGAGGAAAATGAAACATTTACTTTGAAGTTCAGTAACGCAGTTGGAGTACAGTTAAATACTCAACAGACAACTATCACTATTATTGATGATGACGCTGGTAACTTTGCTTTAGAAACTATAGCTTCTGGTTTAAATCAACCTACAGCTTTTGACTGGACATCTGACGGTAAAAGCATGTTCATTGCCCAGAAAAATGGGGTGGTGCGAGTCTTGAACAATGGCACTCTATTATCAACACCATTCATCAACATCTCTGGACAGGTTAATGATACGCGCGATCGCGGTCTTTTAGGCATTGCCGTACATCCAGATTTTGGCAAAGCCACAAACCCCAAAAACTATGTTTACCTGTTGTATACCTACGATCCACCAGAAACCAATCCAAACAATTCTAAAAACAATCCCAATACCACATTAGACAATCCAGATCAGAATGGGAATCGGACTGCACGGCTAATTAGGGTAGAAGCTGACCCCAAGACTAATTACACTACTGCTATTGCTGGCAGTGAAGTTGTGCTGCTAGGTACTAATGGCACTTGGGAGAATATTAGCCACCCAGATGGAAATAGCACAAGTGTCTCACTTGGCTTGGCACCATCAGGAATTCTCAACAAAGATACTGGTAAGCCGTTTACCAGCTTACAGGATTATCTCAATAATATTGATAAAGTCCAAAATGTCCAAAACTTTATAGCTAATGATAGTGAATCTCACTCAGTTGGTTCTGTGCGCTTTGGCACCGATGGTTCTTTGTTTGTGAGCTTCGGAGATGGTACTTCTTACAATGGGATAGATCCACGAGCAATTCGTGTTCAGGATGTCAATAATCTGTCCGGCAAGATTCTGCGGATTGATGCAATTACTGGTCAAGGCTTATCAAGTAATCCTTTTTATAACGGCGATCCTGATAGCAATCGTTCCAAAGTTTATAACTTAGGTTTGCGTAACCCTTTCCGTTTTACAATTGATAAAAACACCAATACCCCTGTAATTGGTGATGTTGGCTTCGATTCTTACGAGGAGGTCAATATCGGAAAACCAGGAGCTAACTTTGGCTGGCCATTCTATGAAGGTGGTCTTGATGCAAATGGCAATATCGTCAATCTGAAACAACCAAAGTATTCTACTTTAGATGCAGCGAAAGCCTTCTATAGTAGTGACAAAACTGTTACAGCACCAGCTTACACTTATAAGCATTTTAGTTCTAATTCGATTACTATGGGTGACTTTTACACAGGCAATACTTTTCCCTCAATCTATCAAGGTGCTTTATTCGTTGGTGATTTCAGTCAAGGAACTATTGATGCTTTGAAATTCGATAATCAGGGCAAAATTGTCTCAGTTAAGCGGTTTGCTTCTGAAGCAGACAGACCAAATTTAGGAGTTCCTGTACAAATTACCACTGGAAAGGATGGTAATTTGTACTATGCAAACTTGACCGGGGGTGAGATCGATCGCTTCCGACCTGTTTAGAGTGGGAAAGTAGGGGGAGTGAGGGAAGCAGAGGGGACAAGGGGACAGGGGGACAGGGGGACAAGGTGACAAGGGGAGTATGCTTTATCGCCGAATTACCCAAACAGAAGGGTTATTAATCATGCTCACCAATCCTCCAAGGACTCGGTTATAAAGTCCATACAATTCTCGGCCTTGTTCTAAATCTAAATAATTACATTTAACCGCAAACTTTAGCCAGACTTGAGTTTCTGCCGCCTCTGCTTGTCTACGACACGTTCCGCGAACACAATCACTTAGTTTAGCGATAAAGGCTGCCTCATATCTTCGCTTGCGCCAAGCTACCCTTCGGGAACGCTGCGCGAACAGCTAAATTAGCACACACGGGGCGAGATGATCTGCGAATTTGGTCAGTTAAGGAATATCGCTCCTCAACAGGAAATTTTTTCGAGATTTCAAAGATTTTCATTGCTGCGGAGAACGCCAGTTGATAAACCTCTAAATCTTCATGACTCTTGATAGATTCTTTTCCCATCCCCTTGTCCCCTTGTCCCCTTGTCCCCAAGTCCTCTTTCCCATGCCCAATTCAGGATAACTTTGTTAAAAATCCCAACAATTTTTTAGTATTTGATGTCAGGAGAGTTCGACGATAAGCATCAGCAGCTTTTTTAATCGCTTCGGCTTGAGTGGGGTAAGGATGAATTACACTGCTTAACTTACTCAAACCGATTTTATTCACCATTGCTGTAGTTACTTCTGAAATCATCTCACCTGCGTGACTAGCGACAATAGTTGCACCGATAATTTCATCAGACCCTTTTTTATGGTGGATTTTGAGAAATCCTGATTCTTCACCATCTGCGATCGCTCGGTCTACACTACTAAAAGGTATGTTAATTGTCGTCACCTCAATACCCAATTTCTGCGCCTCGTGCTCGTACAAGCCTACATGGGCAATTTCTGGATTAGTATAAGTTACCCACGGCATCACCAGACTACTGAGTTTCGAGCGTCCTATGCCAAAGGGAGAAAACAGCGTATTTTTAATCACAATTCGCGCCGCAGCATCAGCAGCATGGGTAAACTTCCAGTTCATGCAGATATCGCCAGCTGCATAAATTTTGGGATTCGTCGTCTGGAGATAATCATTTACCTTTATACCTTGGCGCTTGTCATATTCTACACCCACTGCTTCTAAATTTAGACCTTCAACATTTGGCGATCGCCCCGCACCGACTAAAATTTCATCTACTGTCACCGAATCTCGATGACCATTAGAGGAAAAGTAAAGTCGTTTTCCCTCGGTAACAGTTACCACTTCTTCCAACTTAGAATTCAGCACCACACGAATTCCTTCGCTAATCAAAACCTTTTGGAGAATTTGAGCAGCCTCAGCATCTTCTTTATTCAGAAGATGAGAACCGCTATGGATAAGTACTACCTCAGAACCTAAGCGCCGGAAAACTTGCGCCAATTCGCAACCAATAGGGCCGCCACCAATCACCGCTAAACGTTCCGGTCGTTGAATCAGTGAAAAAACCGTCTCATTAGTTAGATAACCCGCCTTTTCAATTCCCGGAATCGCCAATTGCGCGGCTCTTGCGCCAGTAGCAATTACAGCTTTTTTAAACCGGAGGGTTTTGTCGCCAACTTCTACAGTATTTTTACTCGCAAATCGGCCGCTACCCAAAAAGACATCAACACCCAAGTTTTGAAACCGTTCCGCCGAGTCATTAGGGCTGATACCAGCTCTTATCCGCCGCATCCTTGCCATGACTTTGGGAAAATCAACATCAATATTATGTTGGGGAATATTAACACCCAAGTTTTGAGCATTCCAAATTTCGCCAACAACGCGAGCAGACCGAATAATAGTTTTAGATGGTACGCAACCAACATTTAAGCAATCTCCACCCATGAGATGCTTTTCAATTATCGCCACTTTTAAACCCAAATCCAGACCCGCAGCACCCGCAGCCACTACTAATCCCGCCGTACCAGCCCCAATTACTACCAAATCGTAAACATCTGCGGGTTGAGGATTAACCCAATTTGGTGGATGAACGTAAGACACCAACTTTTGGTTATACTCATCCGTTGGGCGAACTGTAACTCTCTCTAAATCTGAATTGGTCATTAGCAAAACCTCTTTTAAGAATTGAAAATACTAAATTCAATTGGCTTTTAGGGAAATTCAAAATTAAAAATTAAGAATCCTAATGAATTTAGGCGGCTCAGTCTTTTATTTTTTATGCTTGTTTAATAAGGAATACAGCCTTTGAATTATTTTGTCCGTTTGGGAATTGACAGATACAATTGAAGCTTTCCTGTATAAACATTTCAACAATTGATAATTTAGAGCAACTTGCAGTTAAATAGACCACAGTCAAAGAAGAGGACAAGGGGCAGGGGGCGGGGGGCAGGGAGGAGAACCCCATAAATAAATTTATTTGCTCTGAAACCCTAAAAGCTAGGGTAATTCCAGAATTTTTCTCCCCCTACAAAGCGCTGCTTGCTCAAGAGCCTCTTTGGTCAGGATGCACAGTTGTTGTACGTCTCTACAATTCCTCTTCTAAAGCTTTGCGTGCAATCCGGGTGACATAAACTGTCACAGCTACTGTAGCCATCAAACCCAAAATCCGAATTGCCCATTGTAAAGTTGGATTAGTAGGTTGAGTTTCAGTACCAATCATGGCAAGATTACCTGCAAGGGAACCAATATAAACGTACATAATAGTTCCAGGAATCATGCCTACAGAGCCGATGAAGTAATCTTTAAGTGAAACTCCTGTGATACCAAAGGCATAGTTTAATAAATTGAAAGGAAATATTGGGGACAGTCGCGTTAACAGGACAATTTTTAATCCTTCTCTACCAACCGCTTGGTCAATGGCGGCAAATTTTTTGTTATCTGCAATTTTCCGAGCAACCCAGCCCCTTGCTAAATAGCGTCCCACAAGGAAAGCAGCAGTAGCGCCAAGGGTTGCACCGATAAACACGTAGAGAGAACCCCAAACTACACCAAAAATCACACCAGCCCCCAAGGTGAGAATAGAACCTGGGAAAAAAGCGATGCTAGCGATAATGTAAAGAGCAATAAAAGCTATGGCTCCCAGCGCATCCAGACTATCAATCCATTGCAACGAGTCTCGTAAAATGGCTTGGGGATTGAAAGAATTTGGATTTGTAGATTCTTGTGCTAAAGCTGGGTCTGTGTTTAATGCGAAAACACTCGCTAATATTAGTAATATTAATCCAGTTAGCCTAAAAAACTTCTGTAATTTTCTAGTATTAATACTTTTAAATATCTGAATTATTGTTAATTTTGTCATGGGTTGTTATTTCTTCTAATGCCACACTTTGAGCTAATGCTTTTTGAGCAACTTTTGTGATATACACAGTCACAGCAACGGTAGCAATCAACCCAATTATTCGCATTACCCATTGCCAGACTTGAGTTTCTGGAGTAGTTGGTTGATAAAAGGTGTTAATCATGGCAAGATTACCAGCTAACGAACCAATATAAACGTACATCACAGTACCGGGAATAATGCCAAAGGAACCCAATATATAATCGTTGAGAGAAACCTGTGTTACTCCAAAAGCATAATTCAATAAATTGAAAGGAAAAATGGGAGATAGGCGAGTCAACAAGACAATTTTCCATCCCTCTTTGGCAACTGCTAAATCAATCGCTTTAAATTTAGGATGTTTTTCCATTTGTCGAGAAACCCAATCCCGTGAAAGGTAGCGTCCAATGATAAAAGCCAAGGTTGCTCCGGCTGTTGCAGCAATTAGCACATATATTGACCCCCAAAATACTCCAAACAGCCAACCACCTGCGAACGTTAGGAGGGAACCGGGTATAAACAGTAATGTTGCCAAGTTGTAAATTACTATGTAGGCGATAGGCCCTAAAACGCCAAGGCTCTTAACCCAAATCACTAAGGTTTGTAAAAGTCCCTGAAAGTTGAATTGTTTAGCGACAATTATCAGAGTGACAATTAGGCAACTTAAGAGTAATAGTTTGAGTTTGGAATTTAACAAACGCTTCTTCATTTTTATGAGTTTGACCTTCTGAGGCTCGATGTTGACCTTCTGAGGCTCGATGTTGACCTTTTGAGGCTCAACTTTGACCCTCTGAGGCTCAACTTTGACCTTCTGAGGCTCAACTTTGACCTTCTGAGGCTCGACGTTGTAACTTACACCTTAAATCCAATTGCCCCTAAGATATACTAGCCATATTAGAAACAGCTTAAATTCTCTTAAATTTTTCTTGGCGATACCAGCAACGAATTCGCTTAGGTGAAACGCCAAGTAAATAAGCAATAATTACTATTTGATTAAGCAGCGTGGTTTTAAACACTCCCTTTTTTAACCATCTCCGGGCTGAGGTAACAACTGGTGTGGGAATAATTACAATCCGTCCGATGCGTTTTAAACGACGCATGAGTTCAAAGTCTTCCATGATAAACAATTCAGGAAAACCGCCAATTTGCTGAAATGCTGCTTTTGTTAAAAAAATTGCTTGGTCGCCATAAGGCATTTGGTAAAAATGCGATCGCAAATTTACACCCAACTCCACCCATCGTAAACTTAAAAGTGATGCATCAATCTGCAACTTAAATGCACCAGCTACAGTCTCAGGCTGTTGTAGTGCCGTGCGAACCATGTCATCAAACCCAGTCGGTAAACAGGTATCTGCATGGAGAAACAGCAGAATCTCGCCGCTAGCAGCTACAGCACCCCTATTCATTTGCACAGCACGACCGGGAGATGATGAGATAATTTTGACACCTAAAGACTGAGCGATCGCTACAGTATCATCACTAGAGCCACCATCAACTACAATGACTTCTATATGTAGATTGGCTTGAGTAGTAGCAATGGCTTTTTTAATATTCCCCGCTTCATTAATAGCCGGAATAATAATAGAAATTTTGGCAGCACCAGTACTCTCACTCATGATTGCTGAGTTTTATTTTCCGGTTGGTCAGAAAACGAACACTCTACCGTTACCTTAAGATTACTTTCAGCCGTGCCTTTAGTTATGTAAGGTATACCTGCTTCACCGCCAACTTTGATGCCAAATTCTAAAGTGACTTTATCAATATTAGCAACAGGGATTCTTTTAAAAGCATTAAGTGAATAAACAGTGTAAGCCCGAATTGTACCTTCAATTGCTTGAAAATTTTGCACTATCTGTTTTTGTGCAGTATCAGCATCCCATCCCTTATCAATTAGTGCTTCTTCTCCCTCTGGGGAAACTTCGATGTTAACTGGTGGTACATCTATATTATTTGTGGCTTCGATGTAAATAATCGTGCCATCTTCTAAATAAATAGGTGTGAGTTGAGTCATGGGATAAATCTCGCCTAAAAGAATTGCGTCTAGGGTAGTCCAGCAGTGCTTATCTACAAAATTTTACGGAAAATGCAGTAAATTTCTTGTAGAAGCTGGAAATAATTCGGCACAACTATCATAGGGCTTTGCAGGATGAGTCGAGACGCTTTGGTGGTGGGAATTAATACGTATGACCGCTTAAAGAGTCTTAATGCGCCTGCTGCCGATGGTGAAGCGATCGCTCAAATCTTACAACAATATGGTGAATTTCGGGTAACGCGGCTACCAGCGGTCAAAGATAAGGAAAACCAGACAATTCGCATTGGTAAGCAAACTAAAGTTAGTTTAACTCAGTTAGAAAGAGCGATCGTCCAATTGTTTAAGCCAGACGGTAAGCCACCAGACACAGCACTGCTGTATTTTTCTGGTCATGGATTGCGGAAAAATCTAGGGATTCAGGAAGGTTTTTTAGCGACAAGTGAAGTCAACCCTGACACAGGTAATTGGGGATTATCTTTGCAATGGCTGCGGCGACTGTTGCAAGAAAGTGAAGTAAGACAACAAATTGTGATTTTGGATTGCTGCTATAGCGGAGAAGTGCTAAATTTTGCAGAGGCAGATCCAGGCGATCGCGGTAAAGGCAGAGACAGGTGTTTTATTGCGGCTTCTCGTGATTTTGAAGTTGCTTTTGAAGATATTAACAGCCAACACAGCGTTCTCACTGCTGCACTGCTTCAAGGTTTGGAACCAAAACAAGACCGTTGGGTGAGTAACTACACTTTAGTAGACTTGCTCAATCAAGAACATCACCCGTTCCCCCAGCGTCCCATTTTTGCTAACTCTGGTGAAGCAATTAATCTCACCCGCAAATGGAATTCCTCTGTTGTTAACCCCACAGTACAAGTATCAGCAATTTGTCCTTACAAAGGGTTGTCTTATTTTGATTGCACAGAAGCAGATGCCAACTTATTTTATGGCAGAACAGCGTTAACTGATGAATTATTAGAAAAAGTGCGATCGGGTAATTTCCTCGCTGTGTTGGGAGCATCAGGAAGTGGTAAATCTAGTGTTGTCAGAGCCGGTTTACTTTATCAATTACAGTTAGGACGCAGGTTATCGGGTAGTGAAACTTGGCAGTTTAAAATATTTCGACCAGGGATTAACCCCTTACAAAATTTAGCACTGACATTTGTAGAATCAGAATTATCAGATATTGAACGCGCATCTCAATTAGCGAAAGCTGAAGAATTAATTGCTAAAGGCGCAGTTGGTTTAGGACAGTTGATTAGTGCTAGTCAAACTCAGCGCCTAGTGCTAGTGGTAGACCAGTTTGAGGAAGCTTTTACTCAATGTCAAGACATTACAAAACGACAGGAGTTTTTTGAATGTGTGCTAGGTGCTTTGCAGCGTAATGATAATAAACTCTGCCTAATAATCACAATGCGGGCTGATTTCTTTGGCAAATGTCTGGAACAAGAGTATGGCGGACTAGCTAAGAAAATTCAAGAGCATTTAGTAACAGTAACACCGATGATTCGGGAGGAATTAGAAACAGCAATTATCAAACCTGCCCAACAGGTGAACTTAGCCGTAGAACCGGAATTAGTTTCTCAGATGATTGCAGATGTAGAAGATTCACCGGGGAGTTTACCGTTATTGCAGTACACGCTGACAGAACTATGGCAGCAAAGAACTGAAGAACGGTTAACCCTGACTACCTATAGCAAACTAGGTGGAGTCAGGGGAACCCTGCAAACACGCGCTACAGAAGTTTATGAGTCATTATCACTAGAGGAACAGCAAGCAACAAAGCAAATTTTTTTAGAACTGACGCAGTTGGGAGAAGGAACAGAAGATACGCGTAGACAGGTTGTGCAACAAGATTTAGTTAGTTCACAGCATCCAGAAGTTGTGATTGATAGAATAATTCAACGGTTAGCTGATGAGAAATTAATTGTCACCAGTACCTTATCTAATCAAATTGCTGTGGTGGATGTGGCACATGAAGCACTAATTCGCCATTGGCCACTATTACGCAAATGGATTGAGGAAAGTCGGGACATACTGCGACAAAAGCGGAAAATTGAAGCGGCAGCTATTGAATGGCGAGATAGGAGAAAGGTAAAAGATTATTTGCTTCAGGGAAAACGTTTAACAGAAGCAAAGGTTTTTCAGAAAGAACAATCTAAAAATTTGATATTATCCAACCTAGCTATTAATTTTATTCAAGTAAGCATCAGGCAAAGGTGGAGTAATCGCTTTAAATCAATAGTTTTTTTCTCAATTATTCCGCTAGGTTTATCGATATATTTAGGCATTGTAGCGGAGAAAGAGATTAGGGTAAGGGAACTTTGGCAAACCGTCGATGCTAATAAGGGTAAAGAGTATAGTCAAGCCAGAAATCAAGCACTTGAAAAGCTGGTAAAAGCTGGTGAGAGTCTAACTAACCGAGATTTTAGCAATACCAACCTCAGCCGTACCTACCTCAGTGGTGCTAACCTCAGTGGTGCTAACCTCAGTGGTGCTAACCTCAGTGGTGCTAACCTCAGTGATGCTGACCTGGAATTTGCCAACTTCAGTCATGCCAACCTCAGCCATGCCAACCTCCCCCAGAACTTGAACTATGCCAACTTCAGTCATGCCAACCTCATTGGAGTTAGACTGGCTGGTGCATGTCTCTGGGGGGTCAACCTCGAAGGTGCTAACCTCAGCAACGCTAACCTCGAAGCTGCTAACCTCGGTGGTGCTAACCTCAGCAACGCTAACCTCAGCAATACTGAACTTATTCGTGCCTCTTATACTAAGGAAACTAAGTTTCCTAAGAATTTCAATCCTGCTAATAAAACAATGTATTTGATTGATTCTAATGCTGACCTCAGTGGTGCTGACCTCGGTGGTGCTGACCTCAGCTTTGCTAACCTCGAAGCTGCCGACCTCAGCTTTGCTAACCTCGATGGTGCTAACCTCGGTGGTGCTCATCTCAGCAATGCTGACCTCATTGGTGCTAACCTCAGTGGTGCTTACCTCATTGGTGCTAACCTCAGTGGTGCTTACCTTATACGTGCTGTTTATACTAAGTCAACTAAGTTTAGCGACGATTTCAATCCTGCTGACAAACAAATGTATCTAATTGATAATAATACCAACCTTAAGGGTATCAACCTCAGAGGTACCAACCTCAGAAGTACTAGTTACCTCAACGGTGTTGACCTCAGCTATGCTGACCTCAGCTATGTCAACCTTAGCGATGCTGAACTCCGCCAGACCAATCTCAGCTATGTCAATCTTAGCAATGCCTACCTCGTCAATGCTGACCTCAGCAATACTAACCTCAGTGGTGCTAACCTCCAAGATGCCGACTTCCGCAGTATCAGAAACCTGACCTCTGAGCAAGTGAAAGCTGCTAAAAATTGGGAGAAGGCAATATATGACGAGGATTTTCGTGCCAAACTTGGGTTATCACCAGAACCAGCTAAGTGAACATTGCTGGCAATGAGTTTGATAATTAAGCGATCGCAGAGCTAATCTAAAAAAATGGTATCAAATAGCGATCGCTTTTTCCGGGGATTGCTTTGCTGGCAATGAGTTTTTATAATTAGGCGATCGCACCAAACAAAAACCAACCCTGAAGTCACTCTCGTTAACCCTGTAGTGACTTTCGTCAACCCTGAAGTCACTCTCGTTAACCCTGTAGTGACTTTCATCAACCCTGTAGTCACTCCCGTCAACTTTGTAGTGACTTTCGTCAACTCTGTAGTGACTTTCGTCAACCCTGTAGTCACTCCCGTCAACTCTGTAGTCACTTTCGTCAACCCTGTAGTCACTTTCGTCAACCCTGTAGTCACTCTCGTTAACCCTGTAGTGGCTTTCGTCAACCCTGTAGTCACTCCCGTCAACTCTGCATTTAATCTGAAAAGATGGCATCAAACAGCGATGCTTGCGGTATTTGCTAGCCAACGCAACGCTCAGAGATTGCTTTGGTGGCAATGAGTTTTTATAATTAAGCGATCGCACAGCTAATCTGAAAAAATGGCATCAAAGAGCGATGCCTGGGGTATTTGCTAGCCAACGCTTGACTCTGAAATTTGACAGTCGCTACTAGCGCGGCTGAAAGCACCCAAGAATTAGTAATAACTTGCAAAACCAAATTGAAAATAATGATAATTGCTTAAGTATTGCCAGTGTTTGGGAAATGGTAATCAAACACGGTTATTTGCTTGGTTAGTAGAATTTAAGAAAAAGCTACTCTACTGGTTTAAAAATGTCATCTTCAAAATAATCCCCATGACAGCTATCACCGTCAACTTGAACCCCATCATCCAACTCACCGACAACCAATTTTATCAACTCTGTCGGGAAAACCCAGAAGTCAAATTTGAACGCAATGCAGAGGGAAAACTACTGATAATGCCACCTACAGGCGGAGAAACTGGAAATCGCAATTTTGAAATTGCGGCAGATTTTGTAATTTGGAATCGCCAAACTAAACTTGGAGTTGGCTTCGATTCTTCCACCTGCTTTAAACTTCCCAATGGTGCAAACCGTTCTTCTAATGTAGCTTGGATCAGAAAAGAGAGATGGAATGCACTCACACCCGAAGAACAAGAAAAGTTCCCGCCGATCGCACCAGATTTTGTTTTAGAGTTAATGTCACCAAGCGATAGTTTGCGAGAAACGCAAGCGAAAATGCAGGAATATATCGATAACGGAGTTAAATTAGGCTGGTTAATTAATCCGAAAATGCGTCAGGTAGAAATCTATCGGATTGGTAAACCAGTAGAAATATTAGCATCTACCCAAGAATTATCAGGAGAAGATATTTTACCAGGATTTATTTTAAATCTACAAATAATCTGGGGATAAAAATTTATTGATTTTGGAGTGCTTGCTCAAATTCAATAATAGCATCGTACTGGTCAGGCATTGCGATATAACTCAGCATTAAAGCGGGGTCTAAATTTGGAAAAAACCCACTCCGGTTTACTTCTTCATACTCGCCACTCTCGCTAAGATGGAATATTTTTATTTGATTAGATTTCCAAAACCAAACTTCCGGCACTTTTTTAGGCTTGTATAACTCCTTCCTGCTAATGCTTCCACTAGTAACAATAATTTCAATCACAATATCAGGAACTTCTCTTTCTGTTCCAATACTGTAAGACTCATCTGGTGTGCCAGAAGCATACCCAGGTTCTTCCAAAGTGAAACCACCACGTCTGTAAAACCGGATGCTCAACTTTTTCATGTAAGCTTCTAGTAGCAAGCCAACAGTACTTTTCACTTTCTCATGCTTATCTCCAATGGGGGACATAATTTCTAGAATTCCTGACAAATAAGATAGTCTGACATTGCGATTTTCCTGAAGTTGTGCCTCAATCCCTTTGAATTGCTCCCAAGAAACATCCTTGAGAGTTACCAGTTTTTCTTCTGTGGGCTGGTCTACAAGTGGAATGCTCATAAAAACGCTTTCCTTATACGCTCACTAATTCTACTTTGATATAGAGTTATCCCAAAATTCTGCGATCGCTCACTTGCCGTATTGGTTCTCAATAAGATTAAGCTGTACTTATTACATAAACTTGTGTTGTTCATAGCATTGACATAGTGCTACTTATGGAAACCACCAGCTACTTCTATTGCTGTAAAACTGAAACCGTCCAAAGCCGAGAAATTGTCCGTGGGATTGCTCACCTACTGGGAACGCAGTGACACCCAATAAGTAGACACCAGAAATGCTAGGATTACTTACAGGGCGGAGGGCAATTGTAACTGTCTGTCCCGGAGTTACAGGCGGATCAAAGTTCACAGTAACAGTTCGTGTTTTGCGTTCTGCTGTGACTGCGCCTAGAGTTAGCCGAGATTCTTTTTGATCGCGAGTTCCGAGAAATGCGCGGGTATCCTTAAGCTTGTAGTCGATGTTTTCTGCTCCCTCCTTCTGTGCGATCGTTACCTTCTGGAGCGATTCTCCAGCATTCTCCGGCACGTTAATAGTAAAATAATAAGTTCCGCCCCAAACATTCACTTCTTTGTAAATAGTTATCGCTTTAACAAGTTTCGGCGGTTCGACAAAGTAGACTGTACCATCTCTAAGCTGCACCCCTTGAGTCACCGGAACAGCAACTCCTCCAATGCTTATTGCTAACGAGAGTGTTATGCCAAACAAAGTTGTAACGCGCATAATTCAAATATAAAAAACGCCCTCATTTCAATTCTAATTCTTCAGGAATGAGCGACTTGGGAATAATAGAAGCTTGTTTTTCCCCATCATAAGATTTCGTGTACCACCAAGCCCAAGCAATTAAAACTGCTTGAAAGGGAAGCCTGACTACGTGTACCCAAGGTGAATTTGGTATATGTTCAATCTTAATAAGGTTAACCGCCATATAAATATTGGCAGGGTAAACAGCAATAAAAAGAGCAAGAAGTCCCCAAGCAGCAGCCTGACTGACAGGCGGGACTAATAAACCGATACCACCCAAAATTTCATAAAAACCACTGAGATAAACTAATCCTAAAGGGTAAGGTAGTTGTGGCGGCACAATTTTGACATATTCTCCTGGGACAAGAAAGTGTGTCACTCCAACCACAATAATGCATATAGCAAGGATGACTCGTAATGTTTCCTTATATTTGTTCATAGGTTTAACCTGATTTATATACTTGTTCCTATTACTTCAGTTTGAGTTATGGATGTTAATCTGTCTTGAGTCAACAGGAGGAAAATCGGCAATTTTTTCAAAAACCTATTTAATTCAGAGATTTATCTATAACAGTCCTAATTATTTGTAAAATTAACGAACCGCCATCGCGTAGCGTCTTGCAGAGAAGCCGCCTTGGCGCAGCCTCTCGAAGAGAAGACCGCCAAGAAAAGAAAGAGAAGTTTTCATATCTGATTTAGGATTGGTGTAACTTCCTATTACTAATTATTATTCATAAAAAACATGAGCGATGCCTTTAACCGACTTGCACCCTTCATCCAAGAATATATTTATCATCACCAGTGGACTGAATTACGACCAGTTCAAATTGCCGCTTGTCAAGTTATATTTGACACCGATGCTCATTTGCTAGTTACTGCTGCAACTGCTGCGGGTAAAACAGAAGCAGCCTTTCTGCCAATTTTGACTTTATTACATACCAACCCTGCTACCACCATTGGCGCATTATATATTAGCCCAATCAAAGCTTTAATTAACGATCAATTTGAGCGCCTCAATGACTTACTCAAAGAAGCAGATATTCCAGTTTGGCATTGGCACGGTGATGTTTCTCAAACTCGAAAAAACAAACTCTTAAAAAACCCTCAAGGTATTCTACAAATTACACCAGAATCTTTAGAAAGCTTGTTAATAAACAAAAATAACGACCTCCTTCGCTTATTTGGTGATTTAAGATTTGTCATCATTGACGAGATTCACGCTTTTATGGGAAGCGATCGCGGTTGTCAAATTATTTGCCAATTACAACGTTTAGCAAAGTTGACGCAAAAGCAACCGCGCCGTATTGGTTTGTCGGCAACTCTTGGTGATTACTCAATAGCTGAAGAGTGGTTGCGTTCAGGAACAGGTAAGCCAGTTATTACACCCCAGACTGACGGCATAAAACGCCAAATCAAACTAGCTGTAGAACATTTTTATATTACTGATGAAGTAGATGAATCAGAGGCAACAGCTTATGAAAAATATATTTTTAACCTCAGCCAATCTAGGAAATGTCTGATATTTGCTAACAATCGCACGCAAACTGAATCTGTAATAGCATCTTTGCGAAAAATAGCCACAGAACAAAAGCTACCAGATATATATCATGTGCATCATGGGAGTATATCTGCTAGCTTACGGCAAACTGCTGAAAATGCGATGCGTGAACCTAACAATCCAGCAGTTACCGCCGCCACTCTGACTTTAGAATTAGGCATAGATATCGGTCATTTAGAGCGAGTTATTCAGCTAGAATCACCCTTGTCTGTAGCTAGCTTTTTACAGCGCTTAGGACGTAGTGGTAGAAGAGGTGAAGCTGCCGATATGCGCTTTATCTGTGCTGAAAATAAACCATTATCAGAAGCTTCTTTACCGGAGCAAATACCTTGGCAACTTTTGCAGTCTATTGCTATCATTCAACTTTATTTAGAGGAAAAATGGATTGAACCCATCAGACCGATTAAATATCCTTGGAGTTTGCTTTATCACCAAACAATGAGTATTTTAACAGCAGCAGAGGGAATTTCACCTAATGCCTTAGCTAAACAAATTTTTAGCTTGCCACCTTTTGCTACTATTTTAAAAGAAGATTTTCAACTATTGCTCCGCTATTTAATTGATATTGGTCATATTCAGCATACTGAGCAAGGTAAATTAATCCTGGGTTTAGCAGGAGAAAAGATTGTGAGAAAATTCCAGTTTTATGCTGTCTTTGCTGAACAGCAAGAATATATTGTTAAGCAAGGTGCAACGCAAATTGGCAGTATCGTCACGCCGCCTGCTGTTGGAAATCAATTTGCTTTAGCTGGGAGAACTTGGGAAGTCATAGAAGTTGACTTTAAAAAGAAAACTATTTTTGTTAAACAAGCCGAGGGTAAAGCTACTATTTATTGGCGTGGTAGTGGTGGTACTATTCACACCAAAGTTTTACAAAGAATGCAACAGGTTCTATTTGAAAATGTTGAGTACAGCTATTTGCAAAAAAATGCTTTGCAACGTTTACTTCAAGTTCGCCAATTGGTGCAGCAGGTAGGATTAGATAAACAAAATATATTGCAATTAGAAAAAGGTAAATGCTGCATTTTTCCCTGGATGGGTACGGTTGCTTATCGCACTTTAGAAAAATTACTCAATTCCTACTGTCGAGAATCTTTGGAAATTACAAGTATTAGCGGAGTAAATCCTTATTATTTAATAATTAAATTAGGCAAAGATAAATTTAAATATCTTTATCACGAAATTGCTTCATTGTGTGATAAAAGAATTATCTCAGAAGATTTACTCAGTACTTCAGAAGCACCGGAAATTCAAAAGTATGATCAATTTATTCCTCATTCACTTTTACGAAAAGCTTTTGCTAGCGATTCTTTAGATATGAAAGAACTTAAACAGAAAGTGGCGCTTTGGAGACAATAAAACATAGGACAATCATTTAATTACCTGGAAATTTCTATAATTTAGAAAAATTATAATTAGGTAATCCAGCAACATCAGTTTGGAGGGCAAACAAATCACCAGAGTAGAAACTTTTTTCGATCTCTGCTTGGCTGAGTCCAACTGAAGCAGTAGTTATGTAGAGTGTTTGCAAATCTTCGCCGCCAAAAGTACAGCTAGTTGGCACTTGCACAGGTAGCTTTATTCGCAATATCTCTTCACCCTTGGGATTGAACCGAATCACACACCATCCATTCCACATAGCTGACCAAATATGTCCTTCACTGTCTATTGCCAAACCATCAGGATGGAAAGATTCATGAGTTAAATCAATAAAAATTCGACGATTACTAATATTTCCTGTTATTGAATTAAAGTCATAAGCATATATTTTTTGCTGAGGAGAATCTGTTAAGTAAAATGTCTTTTGATCTGGACTCCAACCTAAACCATTAGAAATAGTCAATCCTGTTTCCATTACATGCAATGAACCATCATTATCATAGCGATAGAGGCTAGACTGTGGTTTTTCTAAAGAACACATTGAGCCAAACCAAAAACGTCCTTGAGAGTCACATTTACCATCATTGAAACGATTATCTGGTAGATGCCCTTCAATTTCTAAAATGGGGGTAACTTCACCTGTCTGGGTGTTGAGGAATGCTAGGTGATGACGCTGTGCCATTATTAATCTATCTGCACCTGCTGTTGCGATCGCACCTACAACATCTCCCACATCGAAAAAGCAGTTTTCTCCCGTAGCGGGATTGAACTGATGCACCCGATGATTATAAATATCGATCCAGTACAGTAGGTTTTTGGTTGAATCCCAGATTGGGCTTTCACCCAAGCGGGCCCTGGCTCCTAGAACATTGGAGAGTGGATATTGTGCCATAAACAGTTAATTTAAATATTAAATCTTCAAAGCATATATTTAAATGGTTGCTTTTATTGGGTAAAACATTTACGACACATTTATACCACTTCTTCCTTTTTATTCAAGTTCAGGGTTTGTATACCATTTCCAAATTCCTGTTCCAGTAAAAGCTAAAGACGCGATAAATTGCATCTTTCCCAGGTATAAGAATAAATATTTTCTTTTAACTTTGGTCAAACCTTTATCGTGATCCGTTAACTTAAAATTAGTCGGTCAAGATTCCCCTTATGTACCAAACAGACCCGCCTCTCTCCCCCAAAGAAGTCCTACCTACAATGTATGATCTTCCCAGTGAATACCCGGAGGACTCTGGTTTGCCTGACGAATTTCACCTTTTTCAACCCCAACTTCTGCGCGAAACCTTTTGTCCACCTAACTATCCAGCAGAGGAGGTATTTGTTGGCACTGACTTAAACCTTTATTATGACCTCCGGCATACACTGTGGTACAAACGCCCAGACTGGTTTGCTGCTGTCGGAGTTTCGCGTTTCTACGACCAGCAAAACTTGCGTCTGAGTTATGTCATTTGGCAAGAAGGGGTTGCTCCTTTTGTAGTGGTAGAATTGCTTTCTCCTGGCACTGAAAAAGAAGACTTAGGACAAACTCTGCGGGAAATTGACCAACCGCCGACTAAATGGGAAGTTTATGAACGGATTTTGCGAGTTCCTTACTACATTGTGTTTGACCGCTACACTGACAAACTCCAAGCATTCCAATTAGTTGCAGATAGTTACAGCGAATTGGACTTGACTACCCCACGGCTGTGGATGCCAGGTTTGGAACTGGGCTTAGGACTTTGGCAAGGTTCTTACCAAGGAATTGAGCGATTATGGCTACGTTGGTATGATGCATTAGGGAATTGGCTTCCCACGCCGCTAGAACGAGAAAGTCAACGTGCTAACAGATTAGCAGCACAACTGCGAGAGTTAGGCGTTAACCCTGATGAGTTGTGAAGATGCGATCGCATCAGTAGGGACACACAGCAATGTGCCCCTAAACATCTTTACTCACACAGCTTGTAAAATCTCTTCATCTACGGAAAAATCAACATCAGCCTTATCTTTTGCATTAGCTAAATAATCATTTTCCAGAGAATCTTGTAACCCAGAAATTAAATCATATTCAGGATGCCAATTTAATTCTGTTTGTGCTTTGTTCACCGAAGCAAAGAAATGCTGCACTCGCATCGGAAAAGCTTTGCGTTTGCCAAAGTCAAACTTTTTCGGGTCGTAATGGACGATTTTCACAGCATCGGGTGATTTGCCAGCCGCTACAGCACTAGCACGGGCTAAACCATCAAAAGTGACAAAGCGATCGCCAGAGATATTATAAATCTGTCCTATGGCTTGTTCATTGCCCAAAACCTTAGTCATTCCTTGTGCCAAGTCTTTTACATGACCTAGCTGGGTAATATGCAAGCCATTTCCGGGGATAGGAATGGGGCGATCGCGCACAATTCTATCAAAAAACCAGCCTTCCAACTCATTATAATTGCGAGGCCCGTAAATATAAGTAGGACGAATGGAAGTAAAAGGTAATCCCAATTGAGTCAGATAAGCTTCTGTTTCATGTTTACCCTTGTGGCGACTTTTAGGATCTACTGGATCACCTTCTACGTGGGGCAATTGGTCAGATTTGAGATATACCCCCGCAGAACTCATATAGACAAAATGTTGCACTCGGTCTTGAAAAATCTCTGCTAGTGGTTGAGTATCAGTAAGTTCTCGCCCATTATTGTCAAAAATGACATCAAAGTTTTCTTGTGATAACTTTGCCTTGAATTGAGTAGCATCAGTGCGATCGCCTATAATTTGTCCTACTCCCTCTAAAGCAGGTGCTGGCCGATTTCCCCGATTGAACAGCACCACTTGATGTCCTTGTTCTACTAATAGTTGAGTCAAATAGACACCAATGAACCGAGTACCACCCATAATTAAAATTCGCATAAATTCACCATTTCTATATCAGTTGTTGTTAAGGGACTAGGGATTAGGGGAGATGAGGAGGATGAAGAGGCAGGGGAGCACGGGAGCAGAGGTGAAATTGTAGTAAATGTTTCCCCAATGCCCAATGCCCCATGCCCCATGCCCCATGCCCCATGCCCAATGCCCATTCCCCACTCTGAGATTATCAGGTTGCAGCATCCATCTGGAACCTCTAACGTAAAATTGCGTCTTGTGTGCTAATCTGGGGCGTTTCCCGTTAATTAATCACAGGGGAAGACTTTTCAGTTAACGTCATCAAGTTGCCCTTTGTAATTTCAATTTATTCAAGTTAGCTGTGCCCTTGAAATATGCTCTAGTTCATGAGTGGCTGACACCTAAAGCCACAGGTGGTTCAGAACTCGTTGTCCGAGAAATTTTGAATCATATTGATGCTGATTTGTATGCTCTCATAGATTTTGAATCTAGTAATCCTGAAAGTTATTTATATAAACGTCAAATTGGCAAGACGTTTCTCCAGAACTTTCCATCTGCTCGCAACGGTATACAAAAATACTTGCCTTTGTGGCCTTTGGCAATTGAACAACTTGATTTACGGCATTATGATGTAATTCTTTCATCATCCCATGCCGTTGCCAAAGGAATCCTTACTACTTCAGAACAAACGCATATTTGCTACTGTCACAGCCCTATGCGCTATGCCTGGGACTTGACTTTTGATTACCTGCGCCACAGCAAACTAGGTAGTGGTTTTCCTGGATGGGTGACGCGATATTTATTACATAATTTGCGTCAGTGGGATGTATTAAGTGCCAATCGAGTTGATTACTTCATTGCCAACTCGCAGCATACAGCTCGACGGATTTGGCGTTGCTATCGACGAGAAGCAACAGTCATTTACCCACCAGTGAATATTGCTCAATTTCCATTTCTGTCTGAAAAAGACGACTTTTACCTAACTGTTTCCCGCTTAGTGAGTTACAAGCAAATATCGTTGATTGTCAAAGCTTTTAATCAACTCAAACGACCATTAGTAGTCATTGGTACAGGAGATGAAATGAACAAGATTCGTGAAATGGCAAACTCTAATGTCCAAATATTAGGATGGCAACCTGATAATGTGGTAAAAAAATATATGTCTAGGGCTAAGGCGTTTGTATATGCAGCTTGTGAAGATTTTGGTATCGCTTTAGTGGAATCACAAGCCTGTGGCACGCCAGTCATTGCCTATGGTGCAGGGGGTGCTTTAGAAACAGTGCGAGATATTCGCTCTGATGCGGATACAGGGACAGGTATATTCTTCAGGACGCAAACAGAGGCGGCTTTGGTGGAGGCAGTAGAAAAGTTTGAAGTGTATGAGGGTTCATTCAGTTCCGAGTATATGCGATCGCACGCCGCGCAGTTCTCACCGCAAATTTTTGCAGATCGTTATCTAGATTTTGTAAACAAATGTAACGAAAAAAGACCATTTTTGCAATGATGGTCTTGAATAACGTCTTATTTTTTTAGGCTTTTGGCAATTTTCCCCAGAAGCACCTCATTTTGGCTTTAATATTGGGACTATGTGTGGTGTGGATTATTAAGGAGTATGATGACTGCCCAGAGCTCACTCCTCTCCGGCAAACGAGGCGTAAGGCAAGACACCAGAACGTCTACGCGTTTCTTAAAACGCGGTCAAAAAACGAAAACACCAAAAGTTAAACCAAAAGGTTTATCTTTTCAGGGTTTAAACGGAGAGTTTGCCAAACGACTGTTTGATATAGTGTTTTCGCTGTCGGTGTTAATTTTGTTCTTGCCCGTTTACTTAATTTTGGCCTTGCTGATTGCTTTCAGCTCAGAAGGCCCAATTTTTTATGTCCAAGAACGGGTAGGGAAAAATTACAAAACGTTTAATTGTATTAAATTCCGAACAATGGTAAGCAATGCTGACGAAATCCTCATGCAAATGATGGAAACATCGCCCGAATTGCGACAAGAATTTGAAAGCAGTTTTAAGCTGAAAAAAGACCCCCGGATTACCAAAATTGGTCGATTTTTGCGAATTACTAGCTTAGACGAATTTCCCCAGTTCTGGAACGTTTTAAAAGGGGACATGAGTGTAGTTGGCCCCCGACCCTTGGTAGCAGAAGAATTGCCAAAATACGGTTCTTACATTGATGAGATTTTAACAATCCGTCCAGGAATTACAGGTTTGTGGCAGGTGTCTGGGCGTAATGATATTCCCTATCCTCGGCGAGTCCAAATAGACCTGCATTATGCTAGGTTTAGGAATCTCTGGCTTGATTTATGGATCATCTTGAAAACTGTTGATGTGGTCATTCTGCCCAAAAATAACGGGGCATACTGAGTAATTACTTAGGATCAATTCTGTGGGGCAGTTAATGCCCCTAAATACCAATTTTTATCTAAGACTAAATGATTGTTATTGTTTATTTATAATTTATCCGTTTCTACTTAACTTAGACTTTTTTGAGTGTTTATCTGTGATTTGCTCTTATTCTGATTTTTAGCAAAAATCTAATTTAAAATATTTATTTTATTCAGTCTTCATAAAACCTATTACATTATAAAATTTTCACAAACAAAGAACGTATACAAAAAGAATCTTGATTTATCTGAGAAAAGAAATATATATATTTAAACAATCTTGATATATCTAGGTTGAACTTACGTGTTAAATTACTTTTTATTAAGTATATCTATTTAGGGAGAAAGTCTCTGAACAACAATAACTCGTAGGTTTACCATTAGGCAATTGAGCAATTAGCTGCTAGGTTGTATCAGATTGGCTGTAACTTTTTAATCGAAGATAATAAGGGATAATTAAGCATGACGCAACAGAAACGAGCGTTGATTACTGGTATTACTGGTCAAGATGGTTCATATCTAAGTGAATTTTTGCTGGAACAAGGTTATGAGGTTCATGGCATTATTCGCCGGACTTCTACCTTTAACACAGACCGCATCGATCACATTTACGAAGACCCCCACAAAGAGGGAGTGCGGTTGTTTCTTCACTATGGTGACTTGACAGATGGTACAACGCTGCGACGTATTTTAGAAGAAGTCCAGCCAGTAGAGATTTACAATCTGGGCGCTCAATCCCATGTCAGAGTAAGCTTTGATTCACCAGAATACACGGTGGATGCTGTCGGAATGGGAACGTTACGTCTGTTGGAAGCAATTCGGGACTATCAACACCGTACCGGAATTCAGGTGCGATTCTACCAGGCGGGTTCTTCAGAAATGTACGGTTTAGTACAAGCAATACCTCAAACTGAAACAACGCCCTTTTATCCCCGCAGTCCCTATGCCTGTGCGAAAGTTTACGCCCACTGGCAAACTGTAAATTATCGTGAGTCTTATAATTTGTTTGCTTGTAATGGCATACTTTTTAACCACGAGTCACCACGACGAGGTGAAACCTTTGTAACCCGCAAAATTACTAGAGCAGTAGCTAGTATTGTTGCTGGTAAGCAGAAAAAACTTTACATGGGTAATCTAGACGCCAAGCGAGATTGGGGCTATGCGAAGGATTACGTTAAAGCAATGTGGTTGATGTTGCAGAAAGACCAGCCAGACGATTATGTAATTGCTACTGGTGAAACCCACTCGGTGCGCGAGTTTTTGGAACTGGCATTTAATTACGTAAATCTCAATTGGGAAGATTATGTAGAGTTTGATGAGCGTTACCTCCGTCCATCGGAAGTAGAGTTGTTGATTGGAGATTCTACCAAAGCACGCCAAAACTTGGGCTGGACACCATCAGTAACCTTTCAAGAATTAGTTTCCTTAATGGTAGAAGCAGATTTACAAGCATTGGGTTACACTTCACCCAATGGAAATGGTTCGCAATTTCCATTAGATATTGCAACTATTCGTCAACAACTGGGCGCTTTGCACTTCTGATTAGCACCACAGAGGATAAAAATATGACCGGCTTAGAATTAAAAAATAAACGCATTCTTGTCACTGGTGGGTCGGGGTTTCTAGGTCGTCAGGTGATAGATCAACTGTGTAAAGCAGGCGCTGCTCGTGAGAAGATTACAGTAACGCGATCGCGCGATTGTGATTTGCGGGTTTGGGAAAACAGCCAACGCGCAGTTGACCAGCAAGACATAATTATCCATCTAGCAGCTCATGTTGGGGGTATCGGCCTGAACCGTGAAAAACCCGCAGAGTTGTTCTACGATAACTTGATTATGGGAACGCAGCTAATTCACGCTGCATATCAAGCTGGAGTAGAAAAGTTTGTTTGTGTTGGCACAATCTGCGCCTATCCTAAATTTACCCCGGTACCATTCAAAGAAGATGATCTTTGGAATGGCTACCCAGAGGAAACAAACGCCCCCTACGGAATTGCTAAAAAAGCCCTTTTAGTCCAATTGCAATCTTACCGCCAGCAGTATGGTTTTAATGGAATTTATCTCCTGCCAGTGAATTTATATGGCCCAGAAGATAACTTTGACACAGGAAGTTCTCACGTTATTCCAGCATTAGTTCGCAAAGTTCACGAAGCCCAAATTAAGGCAGAAAAGCAACTCCCAGTTTGGGGTGATGGCAGTCCCACCCGTGAGTTTCTGTATTCAGAAGATGCCGCGCGGGGGATTGTTATGGGAACTCAATTCTATAACGAATCAGAACCAGTTAACTTGGGAACAGGTTATGAAATCTCCATCTTTGATTTAGTAACTCTAATCTGCGAATTAATGGAGTTTAAGGGTGAAATTGTTTGGCAAACTGACAAGCCTAATGGTCAACCCCGCCGTTGTTTAGATACTGAACGGGCGAATCTTGCCTTTAATTTCACGGCTCAGGTGGGCTTTGAGCAAGGGCTAAAGAATACCATTGAGTGGTATCGTCAACACGCTGTATAACAATGTACTGCTGAGTGTAGAGTACTTAAGCTGGGCGATGCCCAGCTTATTTATTTGACGCTATTTTTATGGACAAAGTTAATCATCAATTAAATAAAGCAGAACTACGGCGCACTCTACTTAAAACCCGTCAATCAATGTCTGTTCGAGAGTGGAGAGAAAAAAGCGATCGCTTATGCTTTCATTTACAAAACTCTACTTTGTTTACCCAAGCAAAAACAATACTTGCTTATTTCAGCTTCCGCCAAGAACCCGATCTCAGTCCACTATTTGCAAATACGAAATACCGTTGGGGATTTCCTCGCTGCATTGATAAAAAATCCCTATCTTGGCATCTTTGGACACCGAGTGATTCTATCCAAAGTGGCGCTTATGGCATTACTGAACCACACGCCGACGCTCCCCTATTAGATGCGGCTGAAGTGGATTTGATTCTTGTCCCCAGTGTCGCTTGCGACTATCAAGGATATCGCCTGGGCTATGGCGGCGGATATTACGATCGCTTGCTCAGTTTACCGCAGTGGCAGACAAAGCCGACTATGGGAATTGTCTTTGAGTTTGCCTATTTGTCCGAAATACTTAGTGAGCCTTGGGATAAACCACTACAAGTTATTTGTACGGAAACCGGATTGACTCATAAAGGTTCCAGGATTCAGGATAATGAGGACACATTATCAAATGTTTTATGACTAACCCAACGTCATCTACCACTGAGCAAGAAGCAATAATTGACGAAATTATTGCAAGTAGTCTCCAATCTCAACAAAAAACAGGTCCAGACCTCCGCCAAATTCATAGCAAAAGTCATGGACTCCTTTGGGGAGAGTTCATTATTGAACCCAATCTTCCTGAAGACCTGAAAGTAGGTTTATTCAAAACGCCTCAAACCTATCCTGCATGGATTCGGTTCTCTAGTGGTGGTTCGCCTGAAAAACGTGGTAAATTTCACTCCGATAGCCAACCTGATGTTCGCGGTATCGCCATCAAAGTGATGAATGTGGACGGGCAAAAAGTGCTGGATGATGAAGAAAAAACTCAAGATTTTATACTCAACAATTATCCTACTTTTTTGGCCAAAGACGTTCGTGATTACGCTGATCTTTCAAAAGCAGGTAGTGGACAACTCAGCCCAGAACGGATGGAGGAACTTGCTTACGTCTTTGCTATCTTGCAAAAAATTGGTAGTCAGAAGGTAGGAAATCCGCTTTTGATTCAATATTGGAGCATGGCTCCGTTTAAATTTGGTGAGCGGATTGTAAAATTATCTGTCAAATCTCAACAGCCTGAACAACCACCAGAAACACTTCCAGAATCAGAAAATTACCTTCGAGAAACGCTGGTAAAATATTTGACTGAAGAAGGTAGAGAAGCGTCTTTTGATTTTTTAATTCAGTTTTATGTAGATGATGACAAAACACCGATTGAAGACCACGTTCAGGAATGGCAAGAGGCAGATTCACCATTTATTAAGGTTGCAACTGTCCGCATTCCCAGCCAGAAATTTAACTTTGAAGAACGTAAACGTTTAGATGAGGGTATATTGTTTTCCCCTTGGCATACACTGCTAGACCATGAGCCTGTTGGAAGTGTCAATCTCTCTCGTAAGAGGCTTTACAGCGAACTTGCAAAGTATCGACGAGAACAAATTGCCCAACGTTCGCGGGAACCACAACCTTATGTAGCGATTGAAGATTAATCACTATAATTTAAAACTGTAGGATCATAGGTTACAAGCCTACTTGATTAGATACATTTTTTGGTGTTGCTGATTTGATGTATAAAGATTATGAGTTGTGTAGCCAAAACTATGTATATGTAGAGACGTACAACTTTACGTCTCTACATATACATAGTATGGTGCATTACATTTCATAAACCTAGATTTAAAACCTTAGCACGAACCAGAATTACATCTAGAATCACACCAAGAGAATTATATGAATTGCTTTGACCAGATTTTTGATGATAAGTTACGATAAAATTAGCCAAATTCTCAAGTAAAGCCATGTCTGACTCAGTTCAGTATGTCACTAATGCAGAGGGGAAAAAAGTTGGAGTACTATTAGATTTAGAAACTTACCAACAACTAACTAACTTATCTGTAGATTCGGAATTATTGATTGGTTTAAATATAGATGAATTGCAAGCTTTAGCAGAAAGTTATTTATCTCCAAAAGCTCATAGACAGTTACAGGAATTATTAGTTAAAAATTCTGGCAATGATTTGTCAGATGACGAAACTGAAACCTTAGACAGATTATTGGCACAGATTGACCAATTAAATATTCTTAAAACTAGAGCTAGATATACCTTAGATATTTTTCAAAATAAACAGCAATTAGCATGAGTGTTTACATTCCTGTTGAATTAAAAAAGGAAATTCGTAATTATTTTGCTGATTGTTGTGCTTACTGTCGCACTGCTGAAGCTTTAATAGTCAGTTTGCAATTAAATCGTGTGCGGAAAATGTGGGTAATAATGGGCGAACATCCACCAAATATTTGAGCAAGTACAACAGATGGAAAGCAAGCAAGAGTCTTATAAAGAAAGCTGTCATAAATATTTATAAAGCTTGGAAATTTATTAATCAAATGCTGAACTGGAAAAAATCACGATCGCAGATTCTGTTAATGTATGCGCTATTGGGAGCGATCGCACTGGTGATGCTCTTTCCTTTACTGTGGCTAATTAGTACTGCCTTAAAATCGCCTACAGAAAATATTTTGCAGTCGCCGCCACAGTTATTGCCTGCCTCACCTACACTAGATAACTTCTTCAGTGTGTGGAACTCTTTACCTTTTGGACAATACCTGTATAACAGTACTTTGGTATCAGTGCTGACTGTGGGCTTAAATCTGCTGTTTTGCGCTTTAGCTGCCTATCCGTTGGCAAGATTATCATTTGTCGGGCGAGACTGGATTTTTGTAGCGATCGTCTCTACGATTATGATTCCCTTCCAAATCGTGATGATTCCCCTTTATATTTTGACAGTCCAGTTGGGTTTGAGAAATAGTTATTTAGGAATGATTTTTCCGAGTTTAGCTTCTGCCTTTGGGATTTTTCTGCTGCGCCAAGCTTTCATGAGTGTCCCCAAAGAGATAGAAGAAGCGGCTCGAATGGATGGAAGTTCGGAGTTAGGTTTGTGGTGGCATGTAATGTTACCAGCAGTTCGCCCAGCATTAGTAACTTTAGCCATTTTTGTATTCATTGGTGCTTGGAGTGACTTTTTATGGCCTTTAATTGTCATCCAAGATGAAAATTTATACACTCTTCCGTTAGGAGTGGCAAAGCTAGCAGGTACATTTTCCCTTGACTGGCGGTTAGTAGCTGCTGGTTCAGTAATTGCGATCGCCCCAGTATTATTACTATTTTTATTTTTACAGCGTTACATTGTACCCACAGAAACTGGTAGCGGGGTCAAGGGTTGAAGAAGAAAGTGGAGATGCACGAACCTGGGAAAAAATTAATGACTAATGACTAATTCAATAAGCCCCAGTCTTTTTCAAGACTACCCCAATAGTTTTAATAATCAGACTCAGGTCATAAGTTACAGACCACTTACGTTGATAGTCTAGATCCATCTTGACAATGGTTTCAAAGTCTGTAATGCTGGAGCGCCCATTAGCTTGCCATTCTCCTGTAATACCTGGTTTAACTCGCAATCTATCCCAGTGATGTGGATCGTAATTGCTGACTTCATCAGGAGTCGGTGGACGAGTACCAACTAAACTCATGTCCCCTACCAGAACATTCCAAAATTGAGGCAACTCGTCTAAACTAGTACGCCGCAAAAATTTACCCACAGGAGTAATGCGAGGATCGTCAAAAGATTTAAAGATGTGACCCTTGGCTTGGTTTTCAACCAAATGCTTGAGTTTATCGGCATCGACGATCATGGAACGGAATTTCCAAATGCGGAAAGTTTTTCCGTTTAAACCACAGCGAATTTGGGAATAAAATATTGGGCTTGGAGCATCTATAAAAGTAACAATTGTTACAGGAATTGCTACAATAAACGTAATTATCAGCCCTATAATGGCTCCAACAATGTCAATTAATCGTTTTCTCACGCTTAAGGTTGACGGGTGGAAAGGCTGTTGCGAGCAATTAACTGAATAAAGATAAAGATGATTCACAACGACTAAACTTATCTACAACAGGACTTTTTGAATCAGTAGTGTAGACATAAAAATAATTACTAGATGATTTTTATTGATTTTGTCAATACTACTGAGTGTTAACATACACAAAAATTAAGTAATATAAAAACAGAAAACCTAAAGTTTACAGAATCTTTTAATTAAGGTAGGAATTTGTAAAATTACAGTATCATCCCATAAGCTAAAAAAGCTAGTGTTATGGATATACTACATCCAAAGCATTACAGTGTTGAAAGTTGAAAGCTAATCGGGATGTGACCGACTCAAAAAGACACATGAACCTATCCTACACTTCTAATAATCTCTACTTCTTTTCGTAAAATGTGCTTAAAAACCTTGATTTTTCGTTTTTAGTTCTCAATAAGCTTAAGCTTTGTAGTACATATATTATTAATGGGATAGGTTCATCTGTGATGTAAGTAAAACGGTGTAAATAATTAAAGGTTTGTAGTAAAGACTTTAGTCCTAAAAGAAGGACTGAAGCTCTTACTACGAAATTGATTACAATAATTTTGCATTACTTAAAATAGTTCAATTTATTCGCACCGACTTACTTACTAATGTCAATGATTAACCTCTAAAGCGAAATTTGCTAAGTATGCTTCCTCCAGTGATTGCTGATTACTAGCCTTGATTGCATCTAGATAGCGACGCAAAGACAACAGTTGTTGGAAATTGGGACGATATGTGAGACTCCCTTGTTTTTCAAAAAGTGGTGCTGTAGCGATCGCCTGATAATCAGGATTTTCTTGCGAACTCTGAGTCAGCCAAGCCGAATCTGTAACTGAAGGTATCAAACCCGAAGGCAGTTCACCCTCCAAAAAAGCCAGCAGACGTTGCTGACAAGTGCGAGTATTAATTCCACGACCCTCAAATAACTGGATAACTTCACCGAAAGATAAAGATCGGTCTGGTAGCAACCGCAGTAATTCTGTAAATAGGAAATAATCAGTGTATTGTTGCCTGGGTATATCTAATATCTGGGGATGCAAAGGCAGCATCGCTAAACCATGAGCAACCCGGCTGCAATTAGGAGCGCCGTTTTCGCCAAGATATAAATCTTGAATAATCTTAGCGCTAGGAAGTTTTTGCCGTAGCCAACGATTCACCGTCCCAACACAAGCCACCCCACCAGTTAGGATAGCTTGATTAATGGATTCTGTGGGGATGCCACGAGCTACCAACAACTTGTTAAGTTCTCGGTTCAGGCGACGCACAAAAGGGATAAATACCTGGCTTTCTAAATCTCGTCGCAGCAAAATCCACTGCTGATCAGCCAATTCTAAGGTAAAAGATTCTTGATGTTGCAAAATCAGCTTTAGAGCTAGTGCGGCATCTAATACTCCCTGTCCCAGCAAGGAACTTTCTAGACGCTGCTGGAGGCGAATCCGAGCGGTGATATCTGGCTCTCCGACTCTGGGTAGTTCTAATTCTTCTAACCCTAAACTCTGCCAGCGCATTTGGTCTAAACCGGGAATTGACGATTGCCACTGCCAAGGATTATTGGTGGTAGTTTTGCGTAGCCCGTCGTAGGCATCGCTTCGGGTTTCTTTTCGTGATTGTCGAGATTTAGGTGGCAATAGTAGCTGACAGATTATATCTTGTTCAATTCCCTTACCAGCATAAGCAAAACTGTGGAGCATGAAATCATTGTATGTCAATTGCTGTAATGTCTCTGGGAGATTGACCAGCAACATTTCTGTGGCAGTTGCCCCAATGTTAATCACAAGGGTATCCCCAACAATGGGATCTTCGCTGGTTTTTGCCGGATGAGAACCTTGATGTTTACTTAATTTTACTTGCTCACCGTTAGCAGCATCGAGTTCTGGGAGTAAACTAGCGATCGCTTCTTCGACAAAAAAGACTTGCTGTGGATGTTGGATGAGTTTACTGGTAAGTAAAGCTGACCGCACGTTAAAGCGGTATTGTTCCGACCAATTAGATGGACAGGTGCAAATTACACCTGCAATATTATTAATAATTTTGGAGAAATCTTGTTCGCTGATCCCCATAGCAGCAGCTATTAAACTAGGGGTGGTACTAGTTTTTTCAGATTTGAGGGTTAATAGTAGCTTAGAGAGCGATCGCACAACCCAAATTAAAGGGCCTGCGGAAAATTCATTTAATTGCAAAACAGGTTCCCATTTCTGCCGTTCACTCTTGTAGGGAATAGCTACTTGTAAATAAGGCTTCAACTGTGCCGAGTAGAGATTATTTTGCGTCGCATCTGTCGTCCGTGTTGCAGGAGTGTTGGCACGATCAGTTACTTTATCTTGGGCAACAGCAGCTACAGTTCGTTCATGTACTTCGATACTTTCGTTTTCTCCGTGGGGTACAGAAGCTGTAGGCAAATAAACCTCTGTTGGTAAACGAAATGATTGCTGAAAAGAAGTTGTTCCCGGTGGATTTTCTGCTGACCAGTAAATAGGATGTACAACAAAAGTAGAGCGATTTAATAATGCCGCAGAAATTCCTGTTGTACCTAAATCAATTCCTAAATACCAGACTGATTCTAAAACATTTAGCGATTCTGGATTGTTGATGGAGTTGGAACTTGGAGGTAAAGAGCTTTCTTCAACAGGGGTAGTGACTTCCTTTTCTTGTTCAGTTTCTACCTGGGGAACTGCTGAGGTATTTTCTACTATTTGGAGATTTTCTGTTGGCGGCTCAGGAGAAGTTATGGGAATTATGTGTAGATTTTCATCAAGTAGTTCTGAAAAAATATCCAAGTTGGTAGCTGGCTGCGACTCCGAATTTAGCTGTAGATCAAAATTAGCTAAATCTTGATCTAATTGTTGTAACTGTTCATCATCTAAAGAAATATCAAGTACGGCTGGAGCCTGATTTGACTCAACACAAAGCAAGTTTTCTTGTGGCGAGGCAGCAATGTAGTCATCTGAAGACAGTTCTGGCTGATTATCGTTAATTAATACTTCCGGTTTGGCTATCGCAGTTTCCGCAATTTCTTTTACTTCGGGAGTAATTGGTGCTGTAGTTGTGCCATTATCCTCAAAAAATGACACTTCCAGCAGTTCCTGCTCATTACCTGTATCAGGCAATAGCTCAGTTAGATTATTAATTGTATCAGCGCTAGCTGGCTGATTGCCGATCTCCAAGCTGTCAATTGCGGAAACTGATTGTGGAGTAGAGAAACTAACAAGCTCTATATCTGTATCTTCTTCAAAAAATAGTTCTTCATGTGAATCTGATAATGCTGTAGTTTCTACTGGAGTTTGTTGGGTTGTTTCTGGGTTAACGTTACCCAGATCAAACAAATCCGTATCTGCTGTTACAGCCTCAGAATTCACACTTGGAGGAACAGATCCGCCCTCAGCGATGTTCAACGTTGATTCTAAGGCTGTGGAAACTTCAAGACTTGCATTATTAACATCACCAGTACCAAACAAGCTGGTGTAAAGTTGGTCTACTTCATCACCAATTAACGCGGAAATATCTTGCGGTAATTCAGTCTGCTGGAAAGATTGAGACGAGTCTATACCAAGCTGCAACAGCGCTGCATCTAAATCTTCTGTAATGTTAGTGTCCTGTTGCTTAGAATCAATTGTGAGTGAAGATGTTTCTGGCTGTATAAGTTCTAAGGGTTGGGGTGCAACTCCAGCAGAAATCTTGGTGGCATCAGTTAATGATCCTGGTGTATCAGATTCGACCTTAAGGAAAGATGGTTGGGAACTAGGGGATTGCTGCAAATGCTGGGTCAAATTATTGAGAAAGCTGGCCATCAACTGTTCGCCTTGCATCCCCTGACTATGCATTCTTGCCAATGCTTGCGACAGCGACTCGTGATAAGTATTAATGTTGCGTTGTAGTGCTTCAAAAACTACATTTACAGTCCCATCTAGTGATAATAAACGTTGATCTAACTCCCTGGACAGGTGAGTTAAACGTTCCACAGGGTTTAGTGATTCTAATAACGGTTGAGTTGCAGAGATTCTTGGTTCTGAGTTTGCACTATTTGCTCCTGAAATGGCGGAATTTTCCCGCGCCTGTGCTAGCAGTGGCGTTAAAGTTGGCACAAGATGACTCATGAGTACCTGTAAAAACTCGGTAATCATCTGCTCCTGATTGGTCAACTGCTGCGCTAAGGAGTAATTTTGCAATCGCTTTTGCTCTAACTGCCTAATTTCCTGTAGGAGAGCGGCTCGCTCTTGCAAGAGCAATTCTAATTCCGATCGCAATGGCTGGAGCAAGCTCGAAAATTCACTTTTTAATTGTTCTGCTCCAACACTACTCTGTTCCTGATTGGGTTCGGGCCGAGGTAGTGGTGACTGATTATAACCTTGCTCAATAAATTTTGTTAATAAAGGCGATCGCTCTGCCAACGCCGAACGCGGTTCTTTAGAAGACTGATTTGGGATGCCATTCTCTAATGCTTCTTTTTCTTCTAGCCTCACTAAGAAGTTGCGAATTCGTTCTAAAACTTCTTTAGGCTCTTGCGCCTGACCAGACAGAAATCTAGACATACGCTTGCCACCACTGGCAAGTAAGTTGTCAATGTCTGCGATCAGCTTTTGAATTTCGTCTGCACTGGAAGTCACTTTTATCACCTTACTTAGAGATATATGTCAACTAATGTGACAATTACTTTACAATCACCGTACCTTATGGAGTCTTGCTACGCGCAACGTCGGTCATAAGAGAAGTTTTGAGTGGCAAAAGCCCCTGCTTGGACTTGTGACTGTCATTATGTTATGGATTACTGCGAGTCGTGGCAATCTTCAGTCAGCCTTTGTGTGGAAGCTTAGTTTTACAGACCATTAAATTGCCTATTTTTGAAAATGGCTAAAATACCTGAGCAATAATTTACTCCCTTTAGTATCATTAATGTTGTTTGCCTATATTGTGAACTAATCAAGTTTGCAGTGCAGTCAGCTCCTAAGCAATACAAATGTCGGCTATAAACTACTTTTTGCAAAACTATTACCCTGTTTAAACTTATAGGTAAAGATTATTTAGAAAAAGGTTCTTGTCGCTTTCTTATGTAGCATAGTTTAGTTTTCTTTTTGAAAGGGAGCTGTGCAATGATAGCTTAGGCTGAAAATGGCGCTCTTGTTTGTTGTGTGTATATAGCCGCTTGAATAAAGATGTCGTAATGGAAGATCGATATAGCTTGCAAGCACAGGCTAATTCCTGGATGATCATGTCGTCGGCTCCCTTTTTTCAAGGGTTGCCAGAAACTGCTGTAGAATCAGCCCTCATCCATCTTGTTACCCGCACTCACCCAGCCAATCAGGTAATTTTGCTCGAAAATGACTGGGGCGGTTCTGTGTATTTTATTTTGGACGGATGGGTAAAAATTCGCACCTACAATCTGGAGGGAAAAGAAGTAACGCTGAATATTCTTGGTAAAGGGGAATTGTTCGGTGAAATGGCGGCGCTAGATGAAGTGCCTCGATCTACAGATGTGATTACCTTGGCCCCAACGGTAATTGGTAGTATGCCTGCTCAGGATTTTGTCAAGTTACTTCAGATAGAACCCTTAGCGGGAGTTCGATTGGCGCAACTAATGGCACGACGTTTGCGGCAAGTAAATCGCCGATTGCGGTTGCGGGAATCTGATAGCCAGTCACGGGTGGCAGATACGTTGGTATTTTTGGCAGAAGGACAGGGAATAAAAGGGCAAACAGGAACCGAAATCCCCAATTTACCTCATCGAGAATTGAGTAGTTTGAGCGGACTGGCGCGGGAAACTGTGACAAGAGTGTTGACAAGGCTAGAAAAAAAAGGCTTGATTAAACGGGATCAAGACACCATTTGTATTCCCAATTTGTCAGCCTTAGAAAGAATGATCGTTTAAAAACTTGTCAGATATGAGTATTTTAGATTCTTTGCCAGATGAGCCAGAGGAAGATCCATCCTCTGAGTCTCAAACTCTCCATAATCATTGGTTAGACAAAGAACAGCAGTTAATACCTCCTCAACTCAAGGCTGATGCCCCCTTAAGGATGGTGGAAACAGCGTTTTTAGCAAGTGCCGCTAGCTTGATTTGGTTTATTAATTTCTACTTTCCCTTAGGCCCAGTTTTGCGGATATTTTTTCCGGTACCGATCGCTCTAGTTTATCTGCGTTGGGGCAGGCGTGCGGCATGGATGGCAGCACTCACCTCCGGGTTACTGCTGACGGTATTGATGGGGCCAGCCCGCAGTTTGCTGTTTGTCATGCCCTACGGGTTTATGGGCGTGCTTTTGGGAGCTACGTGGTGTCGTCGTCGTGTTCCCTGGATTGTTTCTATCAGCTTGGGTACACTGTTGGGTACTTTGGGGGTCTTTTTTCGGCTGTGGTTGTTGTCTGTTTTGTCAGGTGAAGACCTATGGATTTATGTAATTACCCAGGTGACTGAGTTCATAGAGTGGGTATTTTTTAACTTAAGTTTGTTGACGAGTCCCAGTGTGTTTTTAATCCAAGTGGGAGCGATCGCTTTAATTGTACTCAACAACTTTATCTACCTTTTTGTGGTACACCTAGCAGCATGGTTTCTTTTTGACCGCCTGGGCAACCCTATTCCCCCTCCACCACGCTGGGTGCAAGTCCTTATGGATTATGAAGGATAGTTATTAGTCATTTGTCATTTGTCATTTGTCATTTAGTTGAATGATAAGTTCTAACTAATACCCAATGCCCAATTCCCAAATTCGTATTTATACGCAAAAAGAACAGGGTGAAGAATGGCTACGACGGTATCGTGGCTGTCTACCCGTATTTGCCTGTGTTTTAGGATTTACTGAAACTGGTTTAATTCCAGGGATTTCAGCAGCCGGTCACACTCCAGAGGATCGGAAATATACTGCTTGTGCCGATGCCGAGTTTTTGTACTATGGCCCAGAACATAAAGCCAAATATCCCCTACCACCATTAGCAGCCGGGGCTTCACCTGTGCTGATTTCTCGCGCTGTCTTTGAGTCGCTAAAGATACCAGTTCATTTGTTTAATGCTGGTTTACCTCAGCCCCCGGCTGTGCCAGTAATTGATTTAGGCGGCACAGCTGCTCGGTGTTTAAGTAGTGGTGCTGCTATGGAAATCACAACTGTACACCACTTGTTTAAACAAGGGCTACTTTGGGGAGAACGCCTTGCTGCCAATAACCAACATAAGTATGTGATTCTCGGTGAGTGCGTCGTTGGAGGCACTACAACCGCCCTGGCAATCTTAACTGGTTTGGGTGTAGATGCTGCCGGAAAAGTTAACAGTAGCCACCCTATTTGTAACCACGCGCAAAAGTGGGCGCTAGTGCAAGCTGGCCTGGAGAAGATGAGGGGTAGTAGGGAGCAGGAAGCAGGGGGAGAAAATTTTACTTTGTCCTCCTCATCTTCCGCAGTTAACCCCTTGCAACTCGTCGCTGCTGTGGGTGATCCGATGCAAGTGGTGGTAGCTGGAATGGCGATCGCTGCTAGTCGAAGTTGTGGTGTAATGCTTGCTGGTGGGACGCAAATGCTGGCAGTTTATGCGCTGACAAATGCGATCGCTCAATCTTACGCCTTATCATGGCAACCAGAAGAAGTAGTTGTAGGCACAACTCGCTGGGTGGCAGAAGATCCTACTGGCGCTACAGTTGATTTAGCCCTCAGCTTAGAAAAAGCCAGCTTAATTCAAAGTGCAAGAATCCCTCCCCTATTAGCAACTCATTTAAGCTTTGCTGATTCTCGTTATCCCCAACTCAGAGCTTATGAGCAGGGCTTTGTAAAAGAAGGTATGGGCGCTGGAGCCGCTTGCATAGCCGCCCATCTTAGCCAAAATTGGCAGCAACACCAGCTTTTGGCAGCCATTGAAGCCCAACTTGAACGGTTAAGTACAGCATTTTATTAATTCATAGCAAATTAAATTCGGCAAGACTCTGCGCCCCACCAAAGTTATAGGCGGAGGTTTCCTTTGCTCATACCTCTCTCTACGTTTAAAAGCACTACAGTTTTACGCAAAGCTTTACTTAGCCAAATCAACAGTTAATAATCTAATCGTTATTCAAATTGCATCTGGGTGTTTTCCGAACTTTTGATCTTAGGAAGCCAGAAGCTCCTGATGTGTGTGTCCGTGCGTAAGAGCGTCTTTCTAGCAATTTGAACTATGCAACTTTGTTTACCATCTTGTTTTTCAGGAGAATTATCTAATGAAATTAGTAAAAAAGCTTGGTATTGCTACTGCTAGTGCTGTTATAGGTATTACTGGTGTCAGTACATTTTCTACGGCACAAGCTGTACAGCTATTTGATTTTCAATACTCTTTTCCCAGTTATGAAGCAGATGGTACAGGGATTTCCGCTAGCGGCACTCTTACCACCACTGATTTAGATCCTATAAAAAACAATTACACAATTACAGGGATAACTGGAACAAGGAAAGCCCAAGGAATTACTGAGACAATCATCGGGTTGCTCTCACCAGGTACATACGGAATCAATGATAATCTTTTAAATGCAAATACGTCCCTGTTAACCCAAAACGGTTTTTCTTACTTGGTTTCTGGAAGTGGGGAAGACGGTAATGGAAACGTTAACGTATTCTATAGTAGTTTCAATGAAGGTTATTCAGAGCTTTCAAGCGATGTAGATTATGGCAGCTTTACTTTTGTGCCACGTTCTGTTCCCGAACCCTACACAGTAAGTGGTTCATTTCTTGCTCTTGGTTTTGGCTGGTGGATGAAGCGAAAGCAAGCATTAGCTTCCCAGAAGAAGCCCTATAAAAATATCTGGCGTTACTGAATCGGGGTATGGACTTGGATGTAGAGACGTAAAATTTTACGTCTCTACAAGGATTTTCACCACAACGCACAACATCTATCTGTTAGATTCATAGTGCATCTGCAATCTAAATTGCATTAAAAAAAAGTGCTTGCTATCCTACTTTTACAGTAATACCAAGTCGCGTTCATGGTATATCACTAGACGACTTGGTATTAACATAGAATATTAGCTGTAACTAAAATTAAAAGCTTCCAGGATTGTCATCAAGTGCTAGCAAGAAATTAATCAGGTCTGTTTGCTGGTTGAAATCAAACCCAGACTGTCTATCTACGTAGAAATAATGACCAGTGCCATCAAGGTTACTACGTACTAAACTAGGGTTAGCTTTGTTGGCTTTCACAACTAAGGCACGAAGATCGCGATCAACCAAGGCACGCAAGCTGCTAGCTGGATCGGCAGGTATACTTTGGCTAAGAGTGCCAGAAAGCCCTAAGCCAGTCTTGTCAACAAACGTGATTCCATTTGAGTCAACTTTCACGCTTCTTGCTCGTACTGCTACACCACCATCATGCAAATATGGTGCGCTTAAATAAAGACCACGCAAGGAAGTAGTTTTATAACCGCCTTTGGGCAAAATACCTTTGGGTAGAGTTGTGGGACTATCGGAAATCCATTGCGTTGGTACATCCAGCACTTCAGCCTTAGCAGGTATAGGAACAGGAGTGTTGAAAGTATATAGCTTGGGTGGTACTAACAAATTACTCAGCCCCAAGCGAGATTGGGCACGAGCGGGGTTAGTACGAATTTCATCAATTGGATGAATTTTATTGTCTGTGAAGAATGGTGGAATATGGCAAGTTGCACAATTAGCTTTCTCAAAAACTTTTGCGCCACGCTTAACAGAATTGCTGTTTAACGCTTGCCAGTTTTCCGAAGTCTGGTTAGCAGGTGGTACTAAGCTATTTTGGAAAGCAGACATAGCGTTGTCAGCAAATAAGAAAGTGCCACTAGCAATATCACCAGGCTTTCCAGTATTTGGACTGAAAACCAAACCGTTGTAAGTAAACAAACTGGGACGTAGGTTTGGGTAAGTTCCTGTGCCAGGAGCAGGAATTTGGTCTTCTAATTCTGCTTGTGTAGAATTCGGTGCAAGCTTCCGCAACCACTGTGAGGGTTTTACCGGAGGCCCTTCTGGTAAACGTAGGCTGGGATTGGCGGCGTTTTGCAGAAATGTACCAATATAAACCTCTGGATCAATACCAAGAGTTTCTGCACTGAGTTGAGCAGCTGCTGAGAGATTGATTTCTGAAGAATGAACACCGTTGCTGACAGCGCTGAGTCCTGCAAACGGCCCTACAGCAAACTGTCCATCAAGGAAATAAGGATGATTCTTAAATGTGAACATACTGGGAATTTGAGTAGTGTTATTGATACTATCTGATGAACTCTCAAAATTACCAAAAGGCACATCTAATACTGCATCATCGAAAGCTTTCTCAAACTTTTCAGGATCAGGTAATTCAACTTTCTTACCTTTACTGTCTAAAATAATTTTTCCATTGCCTTTGTATTGTGGATCTAGAGGATTAAACTTTAATCGTGAAAACCCTGCGGCTGAATTTGGTGCTAAAGCAACCAGAAGAGGCGTAGCAATTTCGCCATTAGGTACTCCCAAAAGACGTTCACCCTTATTTGAAAGGGATACATGGCAAGCAGCACAGCTAATATCAATCTTAGATGTGATTTTTAATCCAATGGGAAAAGTTCCTCCCTTTTCCATTTTTAAGCCTGTATTGACAACAGTTCCTTTGGGGAAAGTTCGACTGCCTAACGCTATATCCTTCTCAAGAATAATTTGTAAGTTCGTTGTCGGCTGACCTTGTAACTTAACTATTGCTGTCTGTAATTCTGGCAAAATTTTAGCAATGCCAAGTCCAAAACCAAATACCCCTTGCAAACCAATTGTGTCACCAATCTTCCGGTTCAAAAATATATCTTCACCTTGGGTGATTAATTCTTTAGTAATTTTAACTGCCCCCACCCGTTGATAGGAAATGGGGTTATTGGGATTGAGTCCCTTATTTGCAACTAGTTGTGATGCTTCTTGAGGACTCAGCAGTTTACCAAAATAGTCGTAATAGCCTAGTGGTTGAGTAGGAGCAGGTTGTAAAAGGTCAATTTTTGCAAAAGCTGTCTGGCTTGTCATCAACGAATTTGATAACAAAATGCCAAAAATACTAATGATAAAAACGCAGATTAATAAGAAAACTTTGGTTTTTGCACCATATAACATCCTAAAGACACCAGTCTTAGGGTTATTTTTTTTATGTTTCATAGTGAGGTACTCACTAAAAGCTATAACGTAGATATATCATACTCTTACGTATATATATGCAAGAGTGTGTTTAAGTTTTTTATCAATTTAATTACTGGATTACTTTCTAATACTTAATATATGCTTACAAAGCCATCGCTCAACATTAAAATAATTCGTAATTCGTAATTCTTAATTAAGTTTTGTAAGAGGATTTAGCGTAAAGTTCAGAGTGCCAGAAAATGGCGCTTTGCTAGCCTAGCTTTAACGATGCTCAAACTGACCCTGAAATCTTTATGGGACGGTAGGTTTATTTTTTAGATTTTACCGATAATCTATAAAGTGGAAAAAGTATTTGCCAAAAAACCAGGTTTTTTGCTGGATAAAAAAACCGAGTTCTTAATTTTTGGATAAAGTCAAGCTAAGAGAGAAAGAGCCACAAAACTTTCCGCTTGTTAGTTGCTATGCAACTAAACCCCAGAATTTAGTTAAATTTAAAGGCTTTACTTCCTTCTCTCTAGCCATTTTTTTAATTAGTAGAACTGAGATTAAATTTAATGAATTCTCTCTCTAAGTAATTGTTCTTCCAAGGCAGCAATGCGATTGTATGCTGCTGTTAATTGTGCTGTAAGTCGTTGTATTTGAATTTCTGGTGTTATGTTATCTCCACCTTGACGATGCATGTCTAGATAAATACCATCTGTCAAGACATCCTTGTGTTCCATTTCTGGATTTAAATTGTTACGTCCTTTGAACTGGTAGCTTCCAGCCGCGCTATTTTCCTGATAATTATGGTTTGCTTGTGTATTCGCTAAAGAACACTCTGAGAAAGCTTGAGCGACTTTACCATCAAGCTTTTCAATCACTTGGCAGAGCGCATCCAGTTTTTCGCTTAAAGTCAGGATTTGCTTCTGTAATGGCTCCATTTAATACCCTCATCCGTATATTTTCTTTATGTTATTCAATTTACTCTCAACGTTAACAATACTTATGGATTATTTAAGTATTGATAATTTTTGGTGCAAATGTAACATTTAAATCATTACTTACAACTATGAGTAAAATTTAACTATAAGTATTAATGAGGAAAATTATGAAGATAAATTTATTTTTAAGTAGCTATTTGCCCAAAAAATCGCTATTTTGATTTAAATAGCCAAATTTATCAGTATTGCAAATAAAAATACCGTTAATTTTCTAACTACAGTTTTTCAGTTAGTCAGCCTCTGGCGAATCTTTGCTTAATATTAGGTATAATCAAAAATCTCAAATCCCAAATCAATGGATCGACGGTCGTTTTTGCTAGGTACAAGCACACTGGCACTTTCACAATTGCTTTTTGGCTGCGGTGGAAACAAGCAGACGCAACTAAAAGTACAGTTATTAAAAGGTTCTATACCTGGTCAGGTAGTTAATCAGTTCCACAAAGGTTTGCAGCAACAGGTGCAGTTAAAGTTTGCTCCAGTTGAGCAGATACAAGGTTTATTTCAGCAATTACAAAATTGGCAGCAGAAACCAAAAACCACTGATGAGCAGGGATGGAGACGGTTTATACCCTTTAGGCAAGGTCAAAAAACAGCTGATGCAGACCTAGTGACATTGGGAGATTACTGGTTAAAAGCAGCTATTGAGCAGAAACTGATTCAACCAATTCAAGAGGTACAGGGAAACCAATTAAAGCAGTGGTCTGCTTTAGATGAAAGGTGGAAACAACTGGTAACGCGCAACGACCAAGGTAACTTGGATACTCAGGGGAAGGTGTGGGGTGCGCCTTATCGGTGGGGTAGCACAGTGATTATTTATAACCGTGACAAGTTGCAGAAATTGGGATGGACGCCGAAAGATTGGAGTGATTTGTGGCGAGATGGATTGCAGCAGCACATTTCCCTACTCAATCAACCACGAGAAGTTATTGGTTTGGTCTTAAAGAAGCTAGGAAAATCTTATAATACAGAGAATCTTGACCAATTACCAGGCTTGGAAAAGGAATTACAGACATTAAACCAACAGGTAAAGTTCTACAGTTCTAATAACTACTTAGAACCTCTAATTATGGGAGATACTTGGCTAGCGGTTGGTTGGTCAAGCGATGTACTGCCAATTTTAGGACGTTATCCGCAACTTGGTGCAGTTATTCCCCAGTCAGGAACAGCAATCTGGGCAGACTTGTGGGTACGTCCGGCAGGTATTACTACTAAGAGTACTTTATCAGATCAATGGATTGACTTTTGTTGGCAGCCAAGCACAGCTAAACAAATTTCGGTGTTGACCAAAAGTAATTCTCCAATTTCTACAAATCTAGTCGCTTCCGATATCCAAGAACCATTATGGAGTTTGTTAGAGAGCGATGTCTACGACGGGCTACACCTACGCCAAGTTTTTGATAAAAGCGAATTTTTGCTTCCCCTACCCCCGTCAGCAATAAAACAATACGAGTCTTTATTCGCCAAAATAAAGGTTTAATTGGGAATTGGGACTTGGGCATGGGACATTGGTCAATAATTAATTGCTCTCTTATCCCCACTCTCCACTCCCCACTCCCTACTCCCTTCTTTTTACAAAGAACGCTCTAATCCTATCTTGTTCTTAACAGTTGTTTGGATACTGCATAAAGCTGGACTTGTACTAAAGTTGCAAGTATAAGTTGCCAAGGGTTCTTTTTGATAATTAAATACCCGGACGTTGTAACCAAAGTTCCGTGCAGTGCTACCCAAGCGATTTACAAAGTCGTAACGTTCTACATAGTCTAGTAAGCTCCAAATTTGCTGATTCACGATCAAGTCTACTCTTGCAGGTTCTTTTCCAGAAGGTGGATATGCTATCCAATTATCCAATAGCTTCCTTTCAGAGTTTTGTTGTGCCCACCATAAACTAGGAACGGTTAATCGTTCTAGATTTATGGTGTTAGCTGTGATTACATAGTCTTTTGGCTTGGTTAATAAGTCTAGTTCCAAAGGGGCATTAGAAGGTGATGGGATTGGGGGGGTTTGCGCTAGCGAGGGCGGGACTAGTAAAGTGGTAAGGCTAATGGTTAGTAATAATAAAAACGATGTTTGGCGATGGCTGCGCCAACGCCAAGGGCGAACGCACAATTTGAGTATATGCATAGCTGATACTAATTCGTAATGACGCTCGATAGTGGAGCATTAGCGACGTAGGAGCGTCTGAGTCGCTAACGTAATTAAGAGAATAGTAAAAATTCGCAAATTTTAATTAAAGTTTAATGGCAACGATGCGAATTCTTCGATAGTCTGCTATCCAAGTTCCTTGCTGATACAGTGTTGGCTTAAGATATTCTTCAACGACGCGAATTACTTGTATTTGTTGCTCACTAGAAAGTCCTGCTAAAAAAGTGCAAGCGAACATCCCAATCCAGTTTGCCATACCTGCTTCTCCTTCTGCTAAAGGAGTTGGACGAGCAAAAAGCATGGCATGAATGACATCAAAGCCTTGCTGTTCTAGTAAGGTGGCGTATTCACCAATACTAGGGAAATACCACGGATTTAAGGCTTGTGTGGGGATATTAATTGCTTCTAAGGCGCTTTCTAAAGCTGTGGCGATCGCTTGCACATTTCCCTTACCACCAAATTCTGCCACAAAACGGCCTCCAGGTTTTAAAGATTGATGTATGGAAGCGATCGCACTATCTGCTTCTTTCACCCAATGTAGTACAGCGTTGGAAAACACAGCATCCAATGGCTTATCTATTTGAAAATTCCTAGCATCAGCAACATCAAAACGGATATGGGGATAGTTTTGTCTTGCCTTTTCGATCATCGCAGGTGCAAAATCAACTCCCATAACTTCAGCACCAGCTTGGGCAATTTTTTCTGTAAGTTGTCCAGTCCCACAACCTAAATCCAAAATGGATTCTCTTGGCTGGGGGTTAAGGAATTTTAGTAAGTCCTCACCATACTGCCAGACAAAGGCGTGTTTATCTTGGTAAAGAGCAGCATCCCAAGAATTTTTAGGTATTGAAAGATTATTCATAAGTAGTGAAATTACAGTGTGTTGATTTGTCGATTGATGACCGCCTGATCATCACAATAAAAAAGATTTTTAATTATGTCCAATATATATTTTCACCTTAACTAATATTTTAAAGATATGAGTTTAGGTAACAGATGGAATTACGACACTTGCGCTACTTTATCACTTTGGCCGAAGAATTGCACTTTGGACGGGCGGCGGAACGATTACACATTGCCCAGCCTCCCCTAAGTCAACAAATTCGCCAGCTAGAAGGGGAATTGGGTTTTGAACTCTTTCACCGCACGAAACGAAATGTGCAGCTAACAGAAGCGGGGCAAGTGTTTCTGGATGAGGTTCAGCTAATTATGAGGCAATTACAACAGGCAATCGAAGTCGGACGGAAAACCAGCAGGGGCGAAATTGGACAGTTGGTGGTCGGCTTTGTTAGCTCTGCGGCGTATAATATTTTGCCAACTATTCTGCGAACCTTTCGTAGTTGCGTTCCTGGTGTGAGCATCGAGTTGCATGAACTGACTACAGATCAGCAGTTAGAGTGGTTACGAGAAGGTAGAATGGATGTAGGATTATTGCGTCCACCTGTTGAAGAAAATAGATTTAGCTGCGAAACAATTTTTCAAGAGTCGCTGATGGTGGCACTACCTGAAGCACATTGGCTAGCGAGTAAATCTAATGTATGTTTGACATCCCTTGCCAATGAACCGTTTATTTTATTTCCCAGAATATTAGCACCAGGACTTTACGACTTAATTATTAGTCTTTGTCAGCAAGCAGGGTTTAGTCCCAAGGTTGCCCAAGAAGCTATCCAGATGCAAACCATTGTCAGCCTAGTAGCAGCCGAGATGGGTGTGGCGATCGTTCCAGCATCTTTGCAAAATTTGCAACGGATTGGGGTAGTTTATAAAACTGTACAAGAACCTACTCCAAAAGTAGCCATTGCGATGATTTGGCGAAACAATGAGACATCCCCAACCGTGTTGAGGCTTGTGGAAATAGTTAAACAAGCTGCCCAGCATTGGTGAATAGAGGCAGGGGGAGGGAAAGTCGTAGTGAAGTCCAGAAATTGGATAATTTATTTTTTGGAGTTCCCTCGCAATAATTATTATCGCAATGCAGACACCCCCATAGGGCCACGAGTTACGCCCAATTGATTTTGCAGTTTCAACTCGCGCCAGAGTTGGGAACCTGTAATCTCGCCTTGCAGTAGTTGGCTGTAGCAATGTATTGTTTTACTCACTTGTTCTGGTGTCTCATTGACAAACTCAATGCGAAACTGACGTAATCCCAGTTCTATGAGGCGCTGCACGTACTCGGCTCCGGTTTGGGCAGTGCCGTTAAATACAGTATTACGACAACCTACATCGGCTTTGAGGACATGTTCGCTACCAACGCGATCGCGCAATTTCACTTCCTGCTTTTCACAAGGTCGTCCACAGTTAGTGTAGTCTGTACCTGTCGATAGAAAGGCACAAAATACACAATATTCCATGTGAAACATCGGCATGTGTTGATGGATTGTCACTTCAAACCACTGGGGTGGGCAACTGGTGAGTAGGTCTTGCAGTTGGCTAATATTTAGGTCGTAGGATGCCGTCAGCCTTTCTAAACCAAAGTTTTTCTGAAAGTAGTCTGCTGTTAAAGGATTAGCAACATTGAGTGAGAAATCTCCAATACAACGGTCTTGACCAAAGAATTGCAATTGGTCATAGTTGCGTATTAAATAGCCATCTGCTTCACAGGCACGTACTTGTTGCAAAATCCAATTTTCCCCCGGTTTGGTAATTCGGGGAGGTGCAACCCAAATTGTAGGGAGTGGGGAGTTAGGAGAGACGCGATGAATCGCGTCTGTACAAAAAGGAGTTGGGGGTGAAGAATTGTCTGCTTTATTTTTTTGCTGTTGTTGGCGTACCATTTGCACCGCTTCTCGGTAGGCGCGGGGGTCTTCAAATTCACAGTACAGTGTTTCAATACCAGCTTTCAGGGCAGCTTGGAGTTGCTTGAGGTTTCGTACTAAGACGATGAGTGAGGGAGATATAGCTTTAGCTTCTTGCAGGGAGAGAGATGAGGGAGATGAGGAGGGTAGTAGGTCATGGAAAGAGATATCAGAACGTAATTGCCAACGTTTGGGTTGACTTCGCAATTCTTCTAACTGTGCTACGATTTCCCGCCGCATCCGGTTCAATTCACTGACTGGTAGCATAAAAGTACCACTGAGGTGGTTGGTTAAGGTTCCCAAACGAAAAGGGGTGTTACCGAGACGACCGAATTGTTCTTGTAAACGTTCTGTATCTAAGGGTTTGGTGTGCGCTTCCACCAGGGAAATTGCAGACTCTACTTGGACAATGTTACCAAATTGATCGCGGGCGATCGCAATCAACGCCTGACCCACTTCTCCATAAATCTCCAAGTCAATCGGACGCTGAAATTGAGGATTCTCGCCTGCAAAACTCTGCCGTAGTTGCTTATCGAGTTCTGGATCGCTGGTTTTCCAAATGCGATCGCCTATATGCACTCGGCGCAGGTTCAAGTCATTTCGCCCAAATGTCAGCATGGTTTCTTTACCTTTGGACACCACAGCATAAACCCGACCACCTTCTTCCTTCACCTCTGGATGACCGCAGTCAAATACAATTCCATCTCCAGGTTTTACAGGCGCTTCCAGTTTGACTGTTACCTGTTCGTTGTGAATGCGGCTGACTTCACCCAAATAAACCCCACGTTTTTTACCAAAGCGGGCGTGAACTAGTTCTTGATTATTAATCCCACCAAACCAACCCGTGTAGAGTCCGCGAGAAAATGCCATTTCTAGGTTGTAGTGTTCTTGATCTGTTGCACATTGTTGATTAAGCGGAAGATCCCCCCAACCCTCCTTTTGAAGGGGGGCTATGTTCTCACCTTTTGAAGGGGGTTTAGAGGGGATCTCATCCATCACCCGATCTAAAGCTTGCCGATAAACACGGGTGACATTGGCAACATACTCTGGGGCTTTCAAACGACCTTCAATCTTGAGACAAGTTACTCCTGATTTGACCAAATCTGGCAGAACATCTAACCCTGCTAAGTCTTGAGGACTAAGTAAATATTTGCGTTCTTTTAAATTCACAACTTCGCCATCAGCAATTAAATCGTAGGGCATCCGACAAGCTTGGGCACATTCGCCTCGGTTAGCAGAACGTCCGCCTAAAGCTTCGCTAGTCAAACACTGACCGGAATATGCCACGCACAAAGCACCGTGAACAAAAACTTCCAAGGGCAGCGAAGTATCTTGTAGGGCAATCTGCTGCTGAATTTTATTGATTTCCTGAAGAGAACATTCACGCGCCAACACCACCAATTGACAGCCGAGGGATTTGGCAAATTCCACCCCAGCCGCACTAGTGATGGTCATTTGGGTGGAAGCGTGGATCGGAAAATCGGGCGACAGGTGACGGATGAGACGGCATATACCCACATCCTGGACAATCACCGCATCCACACCTGCGGCAATAATTGTGCGGAGATATTGCTGTGCTTCTGCTAGTTCTTTGGGAAATATTAATGTATTGACAGTGACATAACCTTTTACACCACGACGGTGCAGAAATGTCATTAATTGGGGTAAGTCTGCCTCAGTAAAATTTTCTGCCCGCATTCTGGCGTTGAAGCGATCCAAACCGAAGTAAATTGCATCTGCCCCATTTTCTACAGCAGCTTTAGCACATTCCCAGTTACCTGCTGGCGCGAGTAGTTCAGGGCGTTGAAGAGAAGAAGGTGGAGAGAGACGATCGCTTTTCATCAGATTTAGGGAAGGTTAACTAGCACCATAGTGATTTTATCGAAGTTATTGGGGGATGGTGGGGAAGGGGCGATCGCTATCTCCACGCTAATGTTTTAATTCATCTGGAGGTGATGAAAAAATAATCCTGTTTCCAAACATTGTGTGTACATTGTCCACTAATATTAGTTATGCTGTAAATAGAGACTCAGCTAAAGGTGGAAATTAGCCATGTCAGAAACATCATCTGCAAAAGATTGTCGCATCGATTTACGAGTTACCCAAGAGCAAAAAGAACTATTAGAAAGGGCTGCGAGTCTCAAAGGAATTTCTTTGAGTGCTTATACACTTTTTCATGTTTTGCCAGTCGCCAAGCAAGATATAGATGCAAATGAAAGGCTGGTACTGTCTAATCTTGATAGAGATTTGTTTATGTCAGTAATGGAAAATCCACCAGAACTGAAGGGAAAACTTAAATCTGCTATTCACAAATATAGACAGAAGTATGACAAGTGATAGCGAGGCAAGATGGAATTTTGTACCAATTGATAAAAAGCATCAAAGAGATTCTTTTGATTGCGGTTATGCAATTTTGAATGATTATCTCAAGAAATATGCACGCCAAAATCATAAAAAAGGAATTGCTAAAACATTTGTAGCAATTCCGGCATCAGGAAGCTTGAAGATTGATGGCTATTATACTGTCAGTGCTAGCGTTATTGAGTATGAATCGTTACCGGAATCTTATCATCGTGGAATGCCTGCTTATCCGATTCCAGCAATGCTAATTGGGAGATTAGCTGTAGATAACTCGATTAAAGGGCAAGGTTTGGGAGGTGAATTGTTAGCTGATACTCTCTATCGTGCTGTTCGTGCTTCTCAAGAAATTGGTATGTACGCCGTGAGAGTTGATGCTATCGATTTGCAAGCAAAGGAATTTTATCTTAAGTATGAGTTTATTCCTTTTCAAGACAATGAACTCTCACTATTTCTGCCGATGGCAACGATAGTTAGAGAATTTGGTTAATTTAATTAGGGAAATATCAAAAGGGACAAAAACGAGGGTGATCGCTTTTCATCAAATTTAGGGTTAAGTAGCACCATAGTGATTTTATCGAAGTTGGTGGGGGATGGTGGGGAGAGGGCGATCACTGTCACTTTATCCCAAAGAAATACCGCTAAATTGTTGAAATAAACTGGTAGCGTAAGAATCAGTCATACCGGAGATATAGTCTGTAACTCTAAGAATTTTATTATAGGTATCTTCGTCTGAATTCGGATTGTTATATTCTTTGGGAAGCATATGATAAACCAAATTGCCTTTCTTGCTATTGTGCAGGACGGCATTAACAAATTCAGCAAATAGTTTCCCTAAAACTTCATACCCGGCAATCTGGATACTAACAACATCAGAATGTTGGAAAACAGCCGCGCGAGTTTCCTTTCCAATTTCTTCTAGGTGGTTTACATAAGTGCTTAGAGATAACAAGTCTTTATCAAACTCTCCAAAAAGTATATCTTCTTCATGTTTTAGGAAAATATCACTTGCCTCATTTATGAGTTTATTGATAGCTAAAGCCCGCAATCGCTTAACTATTTCTGTATTGCTTTCACCATGTCCTTGAATATCTTTATTTGCAATATTTGCAACTACATTCAGTAATTCCTTAGTTTTGTCAAATGGGATGTAACCCATACGATGGCCATCTTCTACATCAACAATTGAGTAACAAATGTCATCAGCTGCTTCAACAAGAAAAGCAAGCGGATGTCGAGACCACCATGCTGCATTATCATGACGGCGAATTAGACCAACCGTTTCTGCTACTTCAGCAAATAAATCTTTTTCTCCCTGGAAGAAACCATATTTTTTAACACTTTTACCTGAGTAACCGTTAAAAATAGATTTTGGTAGAGAAGATTCTCTAGGGTACTTTGTGAAAGCAGCTAAAGTTGGGCAGGTTAGTTGCATTCCGCCTTTTCTAGGGGGCATTTCAAGCTTGGTTAGAATACGAAAGCCTTGTGCATTACCCTCAAATGAATCAAAGTCAGCTTTTTGAGACTTGCTGAGAAGTTCTTCTCCTACATGGTTAACAGTGTTGTACCACGATTCAAATCCTGTACGAATAGCGTCCTCTCCAGAATGACCAAAGGGTGGATTTCCAATATCATGAGCTAGACAAGCAGCAGATACGATATCACCAAAGTCTGAAGCACGTAACCCATCCTGATTAAACTCATATTTTTTTACAATTGCCTCACCCACTATTCTGCCAAGGGAACGACCGACGCAAGACACTTCAAGGCTATGAATGAGACGAGTACGAATGTAATCATTTGTGGACAAAGAAAAAACCTGAGTTTTATCTTTGAGACGACGAAAAGGTGAGGAAAACACTAGGCGATCATAGTCTCTCTGAAAGGGAGTACGATCAAACTGAAGATTTTCTACCTCAGTTTTGCCAAGTCTTTTTGGTGTCAGGAGTTTCTTCCAATCCATCATTGCTGTGTTATGTCAAAGTAGGTTATACAATGCCTATTAGCTAGAAGCAATCGGCAATGCCACACTGTAACCCTACTTATTCAAAAGTAAAATTTATTATATATTATTAAATTAATTTAAGTAATAACCACATTTCTCATTACTCTAATCAAATCAAATCAAGCGATCGCACTTACCCCAATTCCTCAATATCAGCACTTTCCCCTTCGGACTCAACAGGCTCAAACTTAACTTTGTTATATAAATCCTGTAGTGAAATCTCAAAGGGTACGGTTACAAGTGCGATCGCTTCATCTTCTTCATCATATTCACGAAGCGTCCATTGCTTTTTCCCAGTTTTGGAAAATTGATCTACATGAATCCGTGTTTGATCAATTAATAGGTATTCTTGGAAAGTAGAAATAGTTCGGTAAGCCTGAAATTTATCTTCGCGATCATAGTTTTTAGTAGATTTAGACAAAACCTCAACAATAACTTGGGGATTTGTAATAATATCTGTACGGTTGTTGAAAAATTCTGGTTCACTGGCTATTACTGTCACATCTGGATACGTGTAGATACGCTTTTGGTGTATCCAAAGACGCATATCGCTGTTAAACACTTCGTATTCTTCTTGTCTGAAGGCAAAGTTTAACACAGCATAGAAATTACCAGCTATCCGATTATGATTTATTGTTCCACCCGCCATAGGAATTATTTGCCCATCAATGTATTCACTTTTGTAGTCAGCAGCTTCTTCTAGCTCTAAATATTCCTCTGGGGTATAGTATCGCTGTTTTGTTATTTGCATAATTTTATCAGGTAGCAATGTTTAACGATACGGAGTGTCTAGTGACCCATATTTAATCAACAGTTTAACGTGATTAGATAGAGATGTTATATGCTTTGTATAAAGTGAGCGTAGGCGCAGACCGCCGTAGGCATCGCTATCTCAATTCACAAAAAAGCTTCACATACTATTGATAACCAGCTGCTTGTAACAGAAACAATTTGGCATAACGTCCTCCAACCTCTAATAATTCTTCGTGAGTTCCTTGTTCTATAACTTCCCCGTTTTCTATTACTAGAATTTTGTCAGCCATTCGTACTGTTGAGAAGCGATGGGAAATCAAAAGTACCATCTGATTTTTAGTAATAGCGCGAAAATGATTGAAAATCTCAAACTCAGCTTGGGCATCTATTGCTGATGTTGGTTCATCTAACACTAAGATATCTGCTTGCGATCGCATAAAAGCACGAGACAAAGCAATCTTCTGCCACTGTCCCCCCGAAAGTTCCTGTCCTCCTTTAAACCAACGACCAAGTTGAGTCTGGAAGCTTTGGGGTAATTGGTCAATAAAAGATTGCGCCATCCCTTTTTCAGCAGCAGTTTTCCAAAAGGTTTTGTTTTCGAGATGTTCTACATCGCCCACGCCAATATTTTCCCCTACAGTAAACTGATAGCGGACAAAGTTCTGAAAAATCACACCAATGCGACGCCGCAGCACATCCACATCCCATTCTTGCAAATCCAAGCCATCTAAGAAAATTCGCCCAGAGTCAGGGGTGTAGAGTCGGGTAAGTAGTTTGATTAAGGTAGTTTTACCGGAACCGTTTTCACCTACAATTGCTAGCTTCTCTCTGGGTTTGAGATGCAGCGAAATGTTTCTCAATGCTGGCTTAGAACTTCCTGGATAAGTAAATGATACGTTTTCAAAACGGATACCATCTTGAGGATTTAAACCAATAGTTGCCTTACCCCAAGATTTTGGTACTTCTTCTTCCAGAAAATCATAGAGATTTGATAGATATAGGTTGTCTTCATACATTCCTCCAATAGAAGTGAGGGCATTGGAAAAAGTAGACTGTCCTTGGCGAAACACAGTGAGATACATTGTCATATCTCCCAAGGAAATCTTACTTTGCACTGTTTCCAGTACAATCCAAGCATAAGCTAGGTAAAAAGCACCAGTACTAACTAAACTTAGAAGATACCCCCAAAATCCTCGCCGGAGAGTTAAATCGCGGTCTTCGCCATAGAGTTGATCAAACAGGTTGCGGTAACGCTCTAGCAACATCTCTCCCAGTTGGTAAAGTTTGACTTCTGTGACAAAATCTTCTCTTGCTAGTAGATTTTCTAAGTAGTGCTGTTGACGAGTTTCTGCCGCACGCCAACTAAACAAGCGAAAGCCTTCTCCAGCAAACTTTGTTTCGGAAATAAATACAGGCATAGCTGCCAAAATTAGCACCACCACTGCCCAACCTGAGAAATTTACTAATAAAATACCGTAGGTGAAAAGAGAAAGGGCATTTTGCACTAACCCAAAGGTGCGGTTTACTAAAGAAAGGGGACGAACTGATGCTTCTCGTCGCGCATTGGTCAATTTGTCATAAAATTCTGAGTCTTCAAACTGCCTAAGATCGAGTGTCAGCGCCTTTTCTAAGATGAGTACATTCACTCGCTGACCCATTAGCGCCCGCAATAATGACTGACAAATGGTGATTCCCCGTTGACTACCTGCTAGTAAAATTACAGCGATCGCTTCTAATCCTACATAAGATAGGGAAGGATAAATATTGACAAAACCATTGTGTGAGTTAGATTGAGATGCAACTACCACTGCATCGACAATTAACTTACTGATGTATGATATCGCCGCCGGTAAAAGACCAGCAACTATTGTTAAACTCGCCAGAAGAATAGTAAGCGATCGGCTAGTAGTCCATACTAAACTTACAGCCCGTCCACTGTACCGGAAAACTGTCAGCGATTGGGGCAGGATATTTCTTTTTTTTTAATCTTCATCTTTATTGCCGCGAGATACCCCAGCTTGGGCGGATCTTCCTGACTCTATTAAATCTTTATTAATTTTACATTTTTCTAACAATGTTCGCTGAAAACTCAAAGTTAAAACCTAAAAACTTGTTGGGGTCTTGATTTGGGATAGTCATACCATTTCACCAAAGGATTGATACAAATCACTTTTCTTACCTTCTCCCCAACCCCAAGATGGTTTCATACAAAGAAAGAAAAAACTTTATCGAGTTGGTTCGAGAGGGCACGTTGTGCTTGAGGGATATATCCTAGAGTTGATTGTCATCGTCTGCCTACTCAATAAGAGCTAATACTGGAACAATGGGAGTAATGCTAAACCCACATAATAAACCATGAGTGAACTTCCCAATACTCTTGAAGATGCGATCGCTCAATCTCGTGTAGCTGTCCAAGCTGCGCTTGCAGATGGTTGTACTCGTATACAAGTTGAGTTCCTGTTCCCAGAACTCAAGTTTATGCCGGTAGCGGAACAATTTCTGCCACTGTTTACAGAATATGGTTCCCGTTTGAAGATTTTCTTTGCTGACGCTGGTGCTGCGGCTTTAGCCCGACGCGATTGGGGTGATGCACCATTTCAAGTTTTGGATATTGGTACGGGAAGGGCTGCTTCTTTGCAAACAAAAATTCAGCCAGAGGATGAAATTTTCTTATTCATCGCGCCCACTTCTGTAGAAGTACCGCAGTTGGAAAAGTTATGTGAAGTCATAGGCGATCGCCCTTTAGTCTTGTTAAATCCCCGCTTAGAAGATGCTGGAACTGTAGGTATTGGTTATACAGCAAGAAAAATCCGCGATCGTTTTCTCAGTACTATTGAATCTGCCTATTACCTTCGCCCTGTAGACGATGAAACCGCCGTGTATCGCTCCTACCCAGGACAATGGGAAGTTTGGCTAGAAACCGACGGCGAATATAAAAGAATTGCCGAATTACCCAAAAGGCCATCGGGTGATGAGTTGGATCTTATCCTTTTAAAGGGACAACCGCAAACAACAGATGGGACACCTGCGAGAAAGCCTAATGTGTTTAAAAGTTTGCAACGGTTTTTAAAAGCGTTGAGTAGTTAGGATAATGCAGAGGTAGCAGGAGAAAAGTTTCTCTTCTGCTGCCTCATTTTGAGTGGTCATTAACTTACAGCATAATCCGTATACTGCTGGATGTAAGGTGGGTGAAATCCAACTACAATATCGTGTTTGGTACTCCCATAGCCACTAATTGCTTACCGATATCCTCTTCTGTACCATTCCACTAAATCCAAATCTTGCCGTTTTTGATATCAAAACGCATTACAGGGCCAAAAACCCTCTGTCTATTTTGCCAGCCAATGTATATTAATTGGTAATGATCTTGCCAAAGAGACGCGATTAATGGCGTCTCTACAACTTTTTTAATTCGCTTGCAACGGCGCATTTAAGACTTTCTCAATGCGATCGCGCGTTTCTAGTAAGTGCGCTTTGGTATATTCATCATCTGAATTAACTCCTTTGAGTTTCTCATCTAGTTGTTTAAGTTTATACCACGCCAAAGTCCGGGCGTCTTCTGGGACATATTCTTTTCGCAATACCATACCCGTCAAAATATCTAGGTATTGCCGTTGCAAGCCTCGCCGCAAACTAGCAATCTTCATTGGTTTACCTTTTGGTTTGATTACTTCTGTCCAGATATCTGATTGCAAAGTGTCAAATAGTTCAGGCAAAGTTAGTGCATTTTCTGGCTTTGTTTTCAGTTCAATATCCTTGAGGCGAGAGAGGCGATCGCCTGAGAGTAAATCTCGCAACACAGAACCTTGCATGAACAACACCAAGTCATGAATTGGAAAATCCAAACGACCAACTTGCGGAGTACTACCCCAATGCCGCCAACGGGAAGGTGCTAATTTATTCAGTAGTTCTGGTGAAAAGCTGAGGGCATCTTCTGCAAATACATACTTTTGCAGTGTTTCTAAAGCTTGTCGTTGTTTTTCAACTGGTACTGGTTCAAATGGTAATCGATGTTGGCTTACTCCAGAGGGTATTTCGCTGGGATGGATGCGATAGAAAGACTGTCCGCCAATGTATTTTGTAGTGTAATATATCTGCTGAAAATAGTTACCTAATACTGTACTAAAACGTTCGCTCACATCGCTGTAACTATCACCAGCCATAGGGTAACGTTTATCAAGGCGTTCCCACATCACCCGCGAATTATTCAATTGCCACTGCGAATAAAGCAGGACATTGCCACTGTTATCCCAAGCATCAACTGTTGGGTCAAGGTCATACATATCTTCATCTGTAGAATAACTCAACTCTGGCTTATAGGATTGTGCAGCAATTTCTTCTAAAATTGGCTTTTCTGCTATGGGAGTTGATGTTTGAATTGGGATGTAGCCATACTTAATCGCCCATTCATCATAAGGCCCCACCATACTGGGAAAATAATCTCCCTGTTTTGTACCTTGAGGGGCAATATTGGGCGGAATATAATCCATCACCGAAGTTGTCAAACCTTTAGTTTTGGTAATTTCCGTATTATTCATCTCGTCGGGTGGTAACATTGTACTACCACGGAAGTTATGACGTAAACCAAGAGTGTGTCCAACTTCGTGAGCGATAATCAAACGTAAATATTGATTGATATATTCTTTCACATGGTCTGGAGTGGCCATGGTATCTGGCAGCAGTGACATTGCTAGTGAACCATAGGCAAACTGGTTAGCAGCTTCCATCCCGTAGCATAAATCGTACTCGCCTGCCATTTTCGATAAACGATTTAACAACCCCTGTTGTGTTTGCGTCTGCTGGGGCTTACCATTATCTTTCGCATCTAAACCATTGCTACAAAGTAGACGATTTTGCATCAAAGCTGATAAAGTAGTGCGATTTTCAGTTTGGCTAGGTTGAACGATTTTGTGATACTCACTCTTAAGTTCCCGCACAAAGCTGGCATCTACGAGAATATCCGCATCCAGAATTTCCCCAGTCAATGGGTTAACGCGAGATGGGCCCAATGCAAAATAACCATCGACTGTGTTGATCCAGCGAATGGTGTTGTAGCGAATATCTGCTGGATCCCATGTGGCATCATCTGGCATTTGGCGGACTTCAATTGCATCCTTGAATCCAGCATTGAGAAAGGCTTTGTTCCACATTAAAACGCCTTCTTTGATAGCATCGCGGTACTCTAAGGGAACAGCGTTATCAATCCAAAAGACAATCGGTTTTTTGGGTGGAGAAATTGCTGCTTTCGGGTCTTGTTTTTCCAAATTCCAGCGATTGATGTAGCGGACAAAAGAATCGCCGCGATCGTCTTTGGATAAATCTTGGTAGGCGGTGATGAAATAACCGATGCGATCGTCAGCAAGGCGCGGGCGATAATCTTTATCAGGTAGTTGCGAAAGACTATAGTGAACGCGCAAGGTATAACCACGGTTGTCAGCTAACGATGCAAAGCTTGCTACTTCACTGTCATGATCGCTGCTACCGGAGAAATTTAAAACTGACTCAATTTCTAAGTTTTGGGGAAAAGCTTTAGCAGTACCAAAATAAGATTGGTCTGTTGTTGCTGGAACTCCTAAACTTGCAGATAATCCACCTAAATCTGTTAGTAGCAAATCTCCCAAGTCGATAAGAAGAGTTTTGCGTTGTGGATGAATGCTTTTAAGGGAAATGCTGTAGAGAACAGAATCACTAAAAGACCGGGTTAGCGATCGCACTTGGGGATCTCCCTCACGAGTGCGAAAATTAACATTGCGGATCACAAAGTTTAATTTATCATCTACCCGTTGGAAATAAAACAAAAAATCTTGCAGAGGCATACCACTGTAAATACCCCGTTCGCCAATACCTGATTCCAGGGTTGCTGTAGCTAGGTAATTTTTATTGAGTTGCTCTGGCTTAATTTCTAAATAAATTTTATTCTTTTCTTTATTACGATATAAAGTAAACAATCCCCCTGACTTTTGAGTGTCTTTGATGACTTCATCAAATGGCTCTAAATCATCCTTTGCTGTTGGGGTTTTGCTAGGTTTAGGCTTTTCTGCGGGTTTTGCAACTTGCAATAATGGTTGCTGTCCTGCTTTTTTAAGGTCTTTCACCACCCAAATAAATGGTTGAGGCTGTGCATGTTTATTTTGATTAACTACCCAAACTTGCCCTGACGGTAGCCTCTTTTCCTGAGCAATATTGATGTTATTTAGCGATAATGCTGAGGTTTTAGTTGAAGGAGTCTCTATTGTTAAGTGACTATTAGATTTCTCTCCACTTCTGGTTGTAACTAAGGTTTCTACAACCCGCACAGCTTTATGATTGCCTGACAATGTATCAATCTTAACAGACGGTGACTTAGCACTAGCCGTTGCTATTCCTAAAAACAAACTATGTAACAAAATAATATAAAAAGTTAAGCTGTTCTTCATCCCCTGTATCCCCGATAGTTATTTCGTAGTTAATTTTTAACTTTTGCAAAGCTATGTAGCCTGCTTTTTGTCGATTCTCTTAGATGCTTTAGATTAAGCTGTTAAGTTAGACTTCAATTTTAGTTGCTCTTTTTACGCAATGTTCATGCTGTTGTACAGTAGAATTTTTCCTAACAATTGCAACTCTCACAAACAGTAAGTATTATTTTTACATCAGACTTGTAAATATTGTGGGAAAAAAGCATAGCAAATTAGCCAAAGGTAGAAAATTACTTGATTTTTGAAATAATTTTTCTGATGATACTTTATTTCATCAGGAGAAGAGGCTTGAGATTACTACGTGTTACTGAGAAGCCGCCTTCCAGAAACACCACGAAGTTGGTGTAAACCATTAGAGAAATTGCCAACCTATAAGATTTTTCGTGTAGTATTTATTGATACTATTAATTTTTGACAATGGCAAGGAAACTAGCATAGATAAATTTTTAATTCAGAATTATCAAAACAGTAATTTAAATGTAACAACGGACACAGAAATGTCAACATATTTATCTCAAGTTTGGCAACTGCTGAGAAATTATGTGAGGGATATAAGGTTAGAAGAGATGCCAAAGACTACATCTGTAAAAACCGAAGCAGTTTTACCTCAAGGAAAAAGTATTAAAGAACCTTATAAAAACGTTAAATTTGCTCAAGATAATTTACAGGAAGATTTATGGTTTCAAAGACTGCAAGAAAGCTTAGAAAAATGGGCAATAACAAAGAGCGGTTTGACTTATAAGATCGGCGATGGGGCATTAAACACATTATCTTCTGGGTTCTGCTTTAGAGTGTGCGATCGCCAGATGCATGAAGAGATTTATGATTTACTGGGCAATGGAGCTTTAAAACCAGAAATAGTCAACCAACTAATGGAATCGGCTGTTAATGGTCAAAAAATTCGCCCAGAACTGCTTTTTTGGCGGCTAGAAGATTTTTATCATCGCTGGTGTCAGGGAAAATTCATCGATGAGACACCAGATGATAACTTACCTCAGAAAACAATGTTAAAGTTAGCGGCGCAAAATATTGCGATCGGGCTGAGACAGGTTGACATATATGCAGGGCTAAACGTACTAATTTTACTGTTAGCGTTACACCGCTACGCCCAAGAGCGAGATGAACTCAAACAAAAAATTACTTTCTATGCATCTGCTCAACCAGACACAGACAATTTTTTCACATCCCAGCTACTACGGATCATCAACTATAGCGATGCCTTGGAAATCGGCAATTTTAGCAGTATAGTCGGGCAATTTCTCAGAGGCGGCAACTTTAAAAGTGCTTATTTAGGCGATGCCAACCTAACTGGTGCAGACTTTAGAGGCGCTGACCTCAGCCTTGCTTATCTTGGTGATGCCAACTTAACTGGCGTAAACTTCAGTGGTGCCAATCTTAGCGGCGCTAATCTCGGCGATGCCAACCTGAGTGGTGCAAACCTAAGCGGTGCAAACCTCACTGGTGCCGACCTCAGCAGCACTAACCTGAGTGGTGCAAACCTTAGTTGTGCCAACCTTAGCCGCGCCGACCTCAACCGCGCCGACCTTAGCAGCACCAACCTCAGCCGCGCCGACCTCAACCGCGCCGACCTCAACCGCGCCGACCTCAGCAGCACTAACTTTAGCCATGCCGACTTAAGTAACGCTATCCTTTTTGGTGCGAATCTTAGTGAAGCCAACCTCCGCAGTACCAACCTCAACCATGCTGACCTCTGTCGTGCCGACCTCAGTGGTGCTGATTTGAGTCACGCCATCCTTAACGGTACTAACCTTAGCGACACAATTCTTTTCAGTACCAACCTTAGTGATGCTATCCTCATCGCTGCTGACCTCAGCTATGCCAAACTTAACGGTGCCAAGCTTAACGACGCTAGACTCAACGGTGCAATGTTCTTAGGAGCAGACCTTAGTGGTGTAGACCTGAGTCGGGTAATCCTCAACGAAGCCGATCTTAGTGGGGTGATTCTTAGCGAAGCCGACCTCAGTGGTGCTGACCTCACCGACGCTATCCTGTTCGGTACAGACTTCAGCTATGCCAACCTTAACAATGCTAACCTCAGTGGCAGTAACCTCAGTGGTGCTATCCTCAATGGTGCGGATCTTAGCCACAGTAATCTAAGTTATGCCATTCTCGGTGGGGCTGACCTCAGCGATGCCAACATGGAAAAAATGACCTGGGGTAAAAAGCAGCAGTGGGAAGGTGTGCGGGGATTAGAGACAGCAGTTAATGTGCCGGAGGCGTTGAAGGAAGAACTGGGATTGAATTGAGATGAGAGAGATGAGGGAGAAAGTAAAACCCAAGCTTGAAAACGAACTTCCGAGTTCTAATGTGAAAAGATGGGCATCTCAGCTTGAGTAATGACCAATACTACATCAAAATCAGTTCTAAGTATGCTAAATGTACATCAGAAGCCTATTCCCGCTTGCTAGAGTGTGAGTAGTTCACGTAAAATATAGTGCCATTGTTGCAGCAGTTCTCATGACCTCATCTGCGTCTTTTGACACATTAGAGTCTTTACAGGCGGATATCGCTGAATTGATCGTTCGCTTACCGACATTAAAAAATCGGCAATTTATTCAGCAAGCACTTGCCACTATTGTTCGTCTAGCTGATACCGAAATTGAACGTCTTGATTGGAAAATCTTGTCGGCTGCCTTAGCAGATATGGAGCGCGGTTTTCAGCTTTTCTATGATTACCGACACGTTCGCAAAGTCACTATCTTTGGTTCCGCGCGTCTAGCACCAGATACACCAGAATACGAAATGGCCGTTGAGTTTGGTCGTGCTGTTTCTCAATTAGGATTTATGGTGATGACCGGCGGTGGCGGTGGAATCATGCAGGCGGGTCATGAAGGGGCTGGGCGAGAAAATTCTTTTGGATTAAATATTCAGTTACCCTTTGAACAGGAGGCGAACCCTTTTATAGAAGGTGATCCTAAGCTAGTTCACTTCAAATATTTCTTTACCCGCAAGCTGTTTCTCCTTAAAGAAAGTGATGCTGTAGCCTTGTTTCCGGGAGGCTTTGGCACTCAAGATGAAGCTTTTGAATGCATGACATTAAGCCAGACTGGCAAATTTGGCCCTGTACCTCTAGTTTTAATTGATCGCCCTGGTGGTGATTATTGGCGGTCTTGGAGCGAATATGTTGATAAGCAACTAGTGCAAAATGGTCTTGTCAGTCCTGAAGACCCCAGTCTTTACACGGTGACAGATAATGTGGATGTGGCTTGTGATGCTATTACACGTTTTTACCAGGTTTATCACTCTTCTCGATATGTAGGTGGGAAGTTAGTCATCCGTCTGAAGACAGATATATCAGATGCTCAGGTAGAGCAACTCAATGCTAATTTCAGCGACATTATTATTCAAGGACGGATTGAAAAAAGTCAGGCATTACCTCAAGAAGCACAAGATGAAACTGTTGAACTACCCCGACTCATTTTGTACTTCAATCAACGTGACTTGGGGCGTTTGTATCAGATGATTGCCACAATTAACCGGATGGGTACTCCTTCACCAGAGGATGCAGCACATCCAGAAAGAAAGTAAATATTAATTAATTCGTAATTCGTAATTCGTAATTATATTTGCGGACTTCTTCTCTTCAAAACGCTAAAAGCGAACGTTCTGCGCTAACGTAATTTTCGGATTTGAGTCCCGTACTAAATTCTAAAATCGTTGGTCTATAATTAGTCGGGGTATGAATCCTTAACTAATTCAATTACGAGCGTTACTGAATTCAGGCATGAAAATGATTTTGGGTGATTTCAAAACTTTTCTAGAGACTAGCAATTGCAACCTCTCTACACCCAGATTTATACATCTAATCAGTAATGCCCAATTACGAATTACGTTATCGAGTATTCCAGCGTCATTACGAATTACGAATTATTTTTATTTCATGAGATGCGATCGCTTCATACCTATCCATAAAATTTTCTTATAACTAAACTAATTCATATCATTGCCTCAGCTAGAGATTTTTTATTTCCATGCGGCTATCTTATGAGGAATGGGTATTTTGGCATTGTTAAAGGAGCCGCGAAAACAATACGATTCACCCCACTTACAGATGAGAGAAACAGCAGTTATTATGACTCAATACTGATTCTTGCAAAAAAGCTTGTATATTAGCACAGTAAACACTGTGTCACATCTTAACAGAGGAATAAAATATGCTGGAATTATTGGGTTCAGGTTTGGTGTCGCTCTGGCTAGAGATGGCCGGGGTACAAATCAAACCTCTAGATGCCTTAGACGCTTTGACTTGGCAAAGTAGCCCTGGCTTAGTTCTTGCCCCCGATCCTAATCCAACTGGGGCTACTACGGTGCAGGAATATCTGAAACAGCTAATAACATCGAAACTGATAGCGCAAAATCTGGCCCAGAGTCAAGGAATTTGGATGCAGTCGGGGCCGATGCTGATGGCAAATCACCAAGGTACAACACCTCTGCCAGCTGCCTCTTTAACCAAAATTGCTACTTCATTAGTTGCTTTGAAAACCTGGGGGCCAGATTACCAATTTGATACCTTAATCAGTGCCACTGGGCCAGTGGTAAATGGGGTTGTGCAAGGCGATTTGGTGATTACTGGTGGTGGCGATCCGATGTTTGTTTGGGAAGAAGCGATCGCTCTTGGTAATACTCTCAATAAAATGGGCATCAAGCAGGTAAAAGGAAATTTGATTATTAATGGCAGGTTTGCCATGAATTTCCAACGTCAGCCGATGTTAGCAGGTTTGATGCTCAAGCAAACACTAAATCGTGCGACTTGGGGCCGCCCCGCTATCTATATACACTCAATCATGCCTAAGGGAACGCCCAAGCCTCAAGTTGTTATTGCTGGTGCGGTGAAGGTTGAGGCGCAACCAAACCCCCGACAGATTTTGTTACTGCGTCATCGTTCATTGCCTTTGAAGCAACTGCTCAAGGAAATGAATATTTACAGTAACAACGATATGGCAGAGATGCTGGCAGACTCAGTAGGAGGAGCAGCTGTAGTACAGTCAACTGCTGCTAACCTTGCTAGAGTGCCACAAGTGGAAATTCAGTTAATCAATGGTTCTGGACTAGGGCCGGAAAATCGCATTTCCCCTAGAGCTGTTTGTGCCATGCTAATGGCTATCCAAGTTGAGGCATCGGCTCATCAATTGAATCTCGCTGACTTATTTCCTATGTCTGGATTTGATCATCGGGGGACAGTACACTCCAGACACATTCCCCTTGCTACTGTGATTAAAACTGGCACTCTGCGGGATGTGAGCGCCTTAGCGGGAGTAATGCCTACACGCGATCGCGGTTTGGTTTGGTTTGCTATTATCAACCGGGGGACAAATGTCTGGGGTTTGCGGACTGGACAAGATCAACTGTTGCAAAGTGTTGTAAAACAATTACAACTACCTCTAACCGTTCCTGTTGCCCTTACTCCTCATTCAGCCATCAACTCTTTACCCCAGCTAGGCGCAGATAGTCGCAATGAAATTTTATTCAAAAGTTAGTTCATCTATACTTTACCGTTAAAACAGAGAGTAAGCCTGTCTGATTCGCAATCCAAAAGTTTTATTGATGGGTAAAAACCGAACTTGTAAAGGGTAAATGTCCATAATAGCTTTTGGGTTAAATTTTCTATTAAGTTGAGTACAGGTAGTTCGCAAAATGCCCTAACCCCATTATTGAGGAGAGCAGGCGAAACCTGAAGTAAAAGCTAACGTCAATTTTGTAAAAATAACTGTAAATAGATTTGTCACGACTAAGCAACAATTAAGCTTATAAATCAGGTTGTGATTATGCGATTTCTCAAATTACCCAGGTCTTTACGCCAACTCAGTACTCATGTTTTAGCGATCGCGCTAGGAGTTCTGCTAACCGTTAGCACATTGCAAGTGTTGCCCTCCCAAGCCGAACCAGCACCTATAGTAACTACTGGAGATACTTCACAATTGATTGCCCAACGGCAATCACCAGCCACTGGTGCGATTGGTAGCAGTAGCTTTGTCACAGCAGCAGTGAATCGTGTTGGTTCAGCAGTTGTTCGGATTGATACTGAGCGGACAATTACTCGTCGGGTTGATCCATTTATGGAAGACCCTTTTTTCCGTCGGTTTTTTGGTGACGGTTTCTCGCAGCAGGTTCCTTCTGAACAGTTACGCGGTTTAGGTTCAGGTTTCATTATTGACAAGAGCGGGTTAGTTATGACTAATGCTCATGTAGTCGATAAGGCTGATAAAGTAACAGTCCGACTCAAAGATGGTCGCACCTTTGAAGGGAAAGTTCAAGGTATTGATGAAGTTACAGATTTGGCAGTAGTCAAAATTAATGCTGGTGGCGATTTACCAGTCGCGCCCTTGGGTTCTTCTAATAATGTCCAAGTAGGAGACTGGGCGATCGCAGTTGGTAATCCTCTGGGATTTGATAATACCGTTACTTTGGGAATTGTCAGTACTCTGAAACGTTCCAGCGCCCAAGTTGGCATTAGTGACAAACGCTTAGATTTCATTCAGACAGACGCTGCCATTAACCCTGGTAACTCTGGTGGGCCGTTATTGAATGGCCAAGGTGAAGTGATTGGCATTAACACAGCCATTCGCCCTGATGCGATGGGTATTGGGTTTGCGATTCCTATTGATAAAGCTAAAGCGATCGCAGGACAATTGCAACGTGATGGGAAAGTTGCTCACCCCTATTTGGGCGTGCAAATGCTAACCTTGACACCCGATCTTGCCAAGCAAAATAATACCGATCCCAACTCTCCTATTCAGATACCAGAAATTAATGGTGTTTTTGTAATGCGAGTTGTCCCCAATTCTCCAGCTGCATCTGCGGGTATCCGGCGCGGGGATGTAATTCTTCAAGTTGATGGTAAAGCTATTACCAGTGCTGAACAATTGCAGAACGTTGTGGAAGACAGTCGTCTTGGTCAAGTATTACAGGTGAAAGTGCAACGAGGTAATCAGACACAGCAGCTTTCAGTCCGCACAGCCGAGTTGCAAAATGCATCGTAGGGGCAATATAGCCTATTTTAATTGTGTGGAATAGTAAGGGCACAGCAATGCTGTGCCCAAAGCGCGTGTAGTCTATAAAGGTTTTTAACCTACAAAGGTGGGTAAAGTCTCGTGTAGCCGCGACTTTCAATAGCCAAGGCGAGTAACAATTTAGACTTTTCAAATATCCTTTTTAAATAGAAACTGCGATCCCACTGACTCGCCTCAGTAACTAAAGCAGCCCAACTTCGCGCCCACCGGACGCAGATAACACTTGCATCCTAACCGACCATACTGAAATGTTCCGGTGCAGCGCGATTGTTATACCGTCATCACATACGTTTGCCATTCGTTATATGAGAGGGTAAATCTACGAATTGTCTCTCCTGCAAACTTCTGTCCAAAGTGACCATCATTCACAACACTCGATATTTCCGTAAAACCATTCTTCTCTAAAATGCGACAGGAGGCTGGATTCTTAGACCAACAGCCACTAAACAAACGACGAAAGCCAAGGTCTTGAAACGCTACACTAGCAACTAAACCAACAGCTTGAGTCATGATTCCTTGCCCCCAAAATGGGACTGCCAGCCAATAATCTACTTCAGCACTTAGATTCTTGAAGTCAGGCAGATTCAGACCGATCACTCCCACGAATTGCCCATCAAGAAGAATGGCATGGGGAAATCGTTGGCGCGACTCACGAGCATGAATACATCTTTCAACAAATACTTGTCCACCGTTAGGCGGGTAGGGGTGAGGCACATTACAAGTTGCCGCAAGCCGAGCATCCGAAGCGTAAAGCTGTACTGAGGTCGCATCTTCTACGGTAACTGGGCGTAAAGAAACATTCTGCATAGGGAGCCTACCACCTCATGCTGTAATTTACAGTTTTACTTCGGAGAATGAACTTTAGCACTAATGAATAACTTCTTAATTACTGCCCTAACCCGAAACGGAGACGGCATAACTATTTATTATGCGGAAACTTTCTATATAAATACCTCAAATCGAGTAATTATACAGAATTTTTCTATATAAAATTCATAAGTCAGGGCTATGACCCTAAAGATAACTTAGGCGATCGCTACAACTACTCTAAATCACTTACCAACAGCTAATATTAGACCTTCACGAGCTAGTATTGCTTGAGGAAAAGCAGATTTAACATCGACTTGAACCTGATCAAGAAAATCATCATGATCATCTGGGTGATGATGAGAAATGGCTAGCCGTTTAACGCCAGCATTCAGAGCTGCATTCACCGCAGTTTGCCAAAGCAAATCAGCAGAGTCATGGTTGTCAGATGTAGGCGGAGTGTAAGTAGCATTGGCAATTAGCAAATCAACGCCTTGAATGAACTGTAAAATCCGCTTTCGCTCGACTTGATCGGCATTCTGGTGCAAATCTGTGACATAGGCAACGCTATACTCTTGCCAAGTAACTCGATAGCCAACTGACCTCTGAGTTTGATTAATTAATGCAGTTGTAATAGTGACATCATCTAGCTTCACGTCAATGTCTGGAGTGAGATTGTAAAACTGCAATTCCGACTGCATTACCTGTAAAGGATAAGGAAAGTGTGGCTGGAGCATCTGATCATACAGACATTGTTTAATTGAGGCTCCATTTGATGCAGCTGTGCCGTAAATATGGAAACAATTTTCCCCAATAAATGCTGGAGCAAAAAAGGGAAACCCTTGAATTCTATTTGATTGGCAGTTGGTAAAAAATAAATGGGCTTCTAATGGCTGTTGCATTTCTTGCCAAGTTTTACCCAGTATGCGTAAGCCAGTACCGCCATCAAAAATCAAGCGTTTCCTGGCTACATGCATTTCTACACAAGCGGTATTACCACCATAACGACTGGTATTGCTACTTGGAGTGGGAATCAAACCTCTTACACCCCAAAATTGCACGATAAATTCACCTGCTGGGCTACTCGGCAGGGTTGATGACTTTTCAGGTGCGTAGCTCTGGGAATCCGACAACTCAAAATTTGACATTTTCCTTGAAATTAGACCTTACTGAGCAGATCATCGTAGTGCCGCACTTCTAACAGCCTATTTTTTTCGTCCACAATCACTACCTTAGGAGAGTAACTTTTTAACTCTTCTGGAGTAAACTGCCCGTAAGTCATTATAATCAAGCGATCGCCAATAATGCCTAGACGTGCCGCACCCCCATTTAGCTCAATTATTCCTGAATAGGCTGGAGCCGGGATTGCATAAGTGATAAAGCGCTGACCATTGGCACTATTAACTACTTGCACCTGCTCATAGGGTAAGATGCCAGCTTTTTCCAAAAGCATTTCATCAATGCTGATACTACCCACATAGTTGATATTTGCTCCCGTGAGGGTGCAGTTATGAATTTTTGCCAAAAGGAGAGTGCGCTGCATTTGGGTTTGAGTTAGTGACAGATTTTACAATCCGTAACAAGTGAAAGTTATTAAAGTAAGGATTTAGAAGTGAGGAGTGAGAAATAAAAATTCATAACTCTTAACTCCTAACTCCTAACTCTTAACTCCTCTATTATCCTCTATAAGCTTTGACGGACTTTTCTACTAAAGCTGCAACTTTGTCCACATCTTGCCAACCGAGAATTTCAGTCACCTTTTTTTCCAAATTTTTATAACTACGGAAAAATTCGGCAATTTCATCTAAGCGGTGTGGCGCTAAGTCATTCAGGGATTTGACCTGAGTGTAGCGCGGATCTTTGTCAGGAACACAAAGGATTTTTTCATCGCGATCGCCACCGTCAATCATTTCCAAAAAGCCAATGGGTCGTGCGGCAATCACACAGCCTGGAAAGGTTGGCTCGTCAATTATGACCATACCATCAAGGGGATCGCCATCATCAGCCAAAGTATTGGGTACAAAGCCATAGTCATAGGGATATTGTACCGAGGAATAAAGTACTCGGTCTAGAGCAAAAGCTTCTAACTCCTTGTCGTATTCGTATTTATTTTTACTTTTGCCAGTAATTTCAATCAGAACGTTGATTAGACCTGGTTTCGGTTGGGCAGGAATACGAGATAAGTCCACAAAAAACTCCTCTGATAACAATAAATCACGGGGACACTCAGTCAGTTTCTCTCCCCGTGTAGAATTTTAGGGCAATATGGATCTCTTCCCAACGTATTCATTTCACGAGATTGGGCATTGGAAAGAGGCAGAGGGACGGGGAGTAGGAAGCAGGGGAGGCAGGGGAGCCAAGAGGTATATGTTCAGCCATTCTTATCTCCTCCTGACAGTTCAGATAAGCTTTTTTCTTCCCCCCCTGCTTCCCTTGCATCCCTGCTCCCCCTGCCTGCCTCAACGGATAAATTTCTTAACCCAAGCGTATTGCCCCCTGCAACCCTATCCTGCCTCAACCAAGAAATTCTTTAACCGAACGGTATTGCCTCATCTCTGCCATTCCTAATTGAAATGGAAAAAGCGTTGTGAAGAAACTTCACAACGCTTTTTCCAAGAGTGTATTATTCTGTTACATCTTTAAAATTGCTGTTGGAGGGATTTATTTCTGCCCGTACTCTGTCAAGACAACTAAAATCCGAAGTCACACAATAAAGATTTCAGCTTATTCTTGATGAACTACATTTAAATCTAGAGAGATTGTCTCAAAATTAGTTTTCTCCTTTTTTGTAGCTTTTTTGCTGGTGAAATGCTACTGAAAAGCTTTATCAATCTTGATTTCCTTTAAAATCTTGAACCAGTGGCTGCTGGTTATTTTGAACATCAGTTGAAGAATAGTGGGCGATGACAAATACGGGTAGAATGAGAGTTAATAGAGCGATCGCAGTTCCCACAATGTCTGCCAAACGTTGGGAATATGTGTCGGTATTGGCAGACTGGCTATTTGAATTCATACAAAATTGAATTTGTTCGTAACACTGTATAGGTCTACTCTCTGATTGAGAGTCTTAATTGCCATGTTAGCTATTTTTAAACTGTAGAATGTGTAGCATCTTACAATCTAAACCAGTTCTCTAACTGTCATAATAGTCTTTTTATACATGGAGTTCTTAATACAAAATTAAAATTAAACAAATCATGTTTTATTTTGCAATTAATATTTTTAGATGTTTCCCTGTATGGTGTAATGGTTCGCATACGCAAAGCCAAAGTTGACAGCATCATAAATTACATTTTTTCGCTGCTTAAAGATTAATTAGCAAAACATATTTGTCCGATACTTCATCATTATAACATCTTAAAATGCCTTTGATAAGGTCATTGTACTGGAATTGCTAATTTGTGATACAGGACACAAAACAGCAATTGCACTGAGAAATATTCAATGCTTTTGATTGTTATACAGTAGTTATACACAAAAAATTTGATGCTAGACAAGAAATGGATAGGAGTAATTTTCGTAACCAAGAATAGTTACCGAATAAATACAGATGCATCAATTGCGTGTGCAGAATGGATTCAGTGATACTACTAAACAGATATTTTATAATTTCAATTTTTGAATATAAATAATATCACAGCAATTTTGTCAATCTATATATAGATAGATATAAAAATATTTTAGAAGGTGGCGTAGAGGTCTAGGAGTTATCGGCAAACTTTGCTCATGTCTGAACAAAATACCTAATCCCAATTTACAAATTATAAATCCGTATAAGTTTTTGAATAACAAATTAATCAACTAAAAAAACCGCCACTAAATATCATAGGACGGTCTGGTTAAGCAATCGGAGGGTAATTACAGATTACTCTGCTAATAAATCAAATTGCTGTAACGAAGTTTGCATTAAATTGGGGATTGGGCATTGGGGATTGGACAATAATTAATAGTTCTTCTCCCCCTGCTCCCCCACTCCCTACTCCCTTCCATAAACACTCATTGGTTCCTTGATAAATCGGGTGTAAAGATGCTTAAACGTAGATTTAATTACGCGGGGCATACCAAAATCGATGGGCATTAACTTCTCTGGCAGTCGCCAATCTTCTATTTTTAATAAGTCAGGATTTAAATATGGAAACTCTATATCAGCTAGTTTTGGACAAACTTCTAGCCTTTGGGAAGCTGCAACTGTGGGCACTTGTTCAGGAGGAACATTAAGGATTTCTATCATTGCCCGATCTAAGGCAAATATATCTGATGCGGCTGCTAAAATTCCCAGTTGGCGAGGTTCACCATTACTGGGGCCATTTCCTTCATGACCGATAATGCCATCTAATATGGTTAAGTTAGGGTTAATTGCTCTGGCAGTTTCTACTAACATTTCACCAAATCTATTCGCATCTTTTCCAGCTTCCATATGCCACCAAGCTTTCATTTTGCCGGGGACACAACCAAATAAATTTTTTACACCCAGTGTTAATGTCAATTGCATGTGTGATTTTACTTTAGGTAAGTTAATCACTACATCTGCTTCCATTGCTTCTTTAGACAGCCGCAGATGATTAAAATTGTCACTAACAGTTTGGTAACGCTGACCATGAAAATCGATGATGGGAAGATTGAGTTCTTCTAAAATAGGCAGATAGCCATTTGCTACTGCGACGCCTTTGGCACTGCCAAAAGCAGGGCTATCGCCCAAAAATGGCTTACCGCCAACTTCAATTACCATCTGGGCAACTTCGTAAACTATTTCGGCACGGGTGATACACTCTTTACCAGGACGCGATCCTGTAAGTAGATTCGGTTTGAGTAAAACGCGATCGCCTTTTTTCACAAATGTTGCCATTCCTCCAAAAGGTTCCAGCAGTGTAACTAAAGATTCTTGTAAAGCTTCTCGTTCATAAGATGTAGCCCGAATGAGACTGACAGATGATTTTTGAGTCTGCATGGATAATAAATTACCAGTAATGAAGATATTCTTTTATCTTCCTATTTATACCAATTCTCTAAAATCTCGCGTACTAGTACAGCATTTTATATCTTGCACCAGGCCACTAGAAGTCGCGGCTACACAGACAAAACCTGCCTCCGCAGGTTGAAAAGCCTTGGTTTTGCTCATGTGCCATTAATTAATGAAGTTTTTGAAACAGCACCATTAACTTGCAACAGTGGTTATTTTGTTTAGCAGTTGGTTCACCAATGATTTTGTGGGCTACAGTAGTAAATCGTTTTGATCCGCCAAATTAAATCCAGCCAAAAATGAACCGCAGAGAACGCAGAGTCATGAAAGGCTTTTTGCTCAGTTTTTTCTCTCTGTGTACTCTGCGCCTCTGTGGTAGCCTGCGGCAAGCCATTGACGCTCCTTCTCTGCGAGACGCTACGCGAACGTCGCTACCGCTTCGCTAATGCGTCTACGTTAAAAGAATCGACACTAATCGATTTGCTTTGATTCTCGACTCAGAGGTAAGATAGCACTCATCTGTTCTAGATTTAGCACTGTGGCTAATTCTGCCTCATTCATCAATCCGCGTTCTAAGACAATCTGCCGTAAAGATTTACCAGTTTCTAAAGATTCTTTGGCGACAGCTGCGGCGTTTAAATAACCGATGTGGATATTTAGTGCGGTTACTAAGGCTAAACTACCTTCGGCATAAGCTAAACAACGTTCTTGGTTTGCTGTGATTCCCTCAATACAGCGTTCAGTGAGTGCAGCGATGGTATTACCCAGAATTTCGATGCTGTGAATCAAGTTATAAGCAATCAACGGCATCATCACATTCAATTCTAATTGTCCGGCTTGTGCGGCTAATGCGATCGCACTATCGTAACCCATCACCTGAAAGCACACCATTGATGTCATCTCTGCCATGACTGGGTTATATTTCCCTGGCATAATTGAGGAACCGGGTTGCACTGGGGGGAGTTGAATTTCTTTCAAACCAGTTTTTGGCCCCGAATCCATCAGTCGCAAATCATGAGATATTTTGACTAAATCCTGTGCTAAGTTGCGTAAAGCACCGGAAACATTTACAAATGGGGCCATACTTTGCATGGCTGCCATAAGATGGGGCGCAGGTTCTAAAGGAGTATCAATCAATTCTGAAAGAACTTCTACCACACGGGCGCGATACAAAGGATGAGTATTTAACCCTGTTCCGGCTGCACTACCTCCCAAACCCAGCACCATCAAATCACCAGAGGCGGTGTAAATCCGGTTTTGATGTTCTGTAAGAATTTGCGCCCAAGCCCGAAAATTTTCGCCCAAACGCACGGGTACTGCGTCTTGTAAGTGGGTTCTGCCAGATTTGACGATATCTTGAAATTCTACAGCTTTGTTTTCTAAGGCAGCGATCGCACCATCTATTGCTGGGTGTAATGTCTTGGATAATGCCAATAATCCACCAATGCGAATTGCGGTAGGAATCACATCATTGGTAGACTGCCCATAATTAACGTGATCATTGGGACTAACACGTTTATAATTACCCTTCTCTTCACCCAGAATTTCTAAGGCGCGATTTGCTAAAACTTCGTTGACATTCATGTGGTGGGATGTTCCAGCACCCGCCTGATAAACATCCACGACAAATTGATCCCGGAATTTCCCAGCCAGGATTTCATCAGTTGCTTGGATAATTGCCTGACTAATATCTTGGGGAATGCAATTTAGTTCTCCATTCACAATTGCTGTAGCTTTTTTAATAATTAATCCAGCATCTATGTAAGTAGGTAAAGGCTTTATGCCGCTAATAGGAAAGTTCTCGATAGCTCGCAGTGTTTGAATGCCGTAATAAAGGCTACTAGAAATTTGGCGATCGCCCATCGAATCGCGTTCGATGCGGAATTGAGAGTCTGTGTGTTCAGTCATAGTATTGTTTTAAAAGAGCTACAGAAAACAGATTTTCCCACGCAGCTACACCCAGATACACTAATCTGCATAGATTTTGCATATTTGCTTGGCTGCTTGTTGCTTTACAATTGTTAATTTTGAAGTTTGATTTTTAAATTCCCTATGACCATACCCAACTGGATTACCTTCTCTCGTCTATTAGGGATACCATTTCTGCTTTACGGTTTATATAATCCCACACCTCAAGCTCAGTGGATATGTTTGGCGATTTTTCTTATTGCTGCATTGACTGATTGGCTAGACGGCTATTTGGCGCGAAAACTCAACCAAATTAGTGAGTTGGGTAAGTTTCTTGATCCTTTAGTGGATAAACTTCTGGTACTTGCGCCGTTGCTGGTTTTTATTGAATTAGCAAAAGTGCCAGCTTGGGGAGTGTTTTTGATTTTAGCGCGAGAATTAGCGATCGCTGGTTGGCGGGTGAATCAAACGACGATTACGGGGGCGAATATTTGGGGTAAACTCAAAACTGTTAGTCAAATAGTTGCGATCGCACTTTTGATTGCGCCTCTAGGTAAAGTGTGGCAGACTCCCTCTCTGATAGCCTTTTGGGTTTCTGTCGCCCTAACTTTAATCTCTGGAGGTATTTATCTTGTACCGCAAAATCCAGCTCAGGAAAATCCACGGTTAGATACAAAGCGAACCTAAAATAAAACCACTGTGGCGATCACTTTCAAAAATAATTCAATAAAATTTGATCGAAGTTCTAAGGTATAGTCTTTATTCTTAACCCCTTGTACAGACGCGATTCATCGCGTCTCTTGCGATTCATCGCGTCTCCCCTCACCCCTAACTTTTTTCATGCCATCCAAAATCTTACCACCGCCCCTAAAACCTGGAGACTTACTACGAGTAATTACCCCTAGTGGTGCTTTGCGAGAATTTGAGGCATTAGAACGAAGTGTAGAAATTTGGCGATCGCGTGGTTATCGAGTAGAAATCAGCCCTCAGATAGATGACAAATGGGGTTATCTTGCAGGCACAGACGAAACCCGCCGTCACCAATTAGCAGCAGCATGGCAAGATCCTGATTGTCGTGGTATCCTTTGCGCCAGAGGCGGTTTTGGCAGCACCCGTATCTTAGAAGATTGGAATTGGCCAAACTTAGCGGTTCCCAAGTGGTTGATTGGCTTTTCTGATGTCACAGCTTTATTATGGAGCCTTTATACAGCAGGAATTTCCGGCGTTCACGGCCCTGTGATGACGACTTTGGTAGATGAGCCAGATTGGTCAATTGAGAGATTATTTGATTCGGTAGAAGGTCGTCCTCTCGCCCCTCTTAAAGGTTGCGGCTGGGGTCATGGTGTGGTTACTGGCACTTTACTACCTGGTAATCTCACGGTAGCTACTCATATTTTGGGTACACCAATCTTGCCACATCTGAATGGTGTAATTCTAGCGTTGGAGGATGTTACGGAAGCACCTTATCGCATTGATAGGATGCTGACGCAGTGGCGTTTGAGTGGTGCTTTGTCTCAAGTTTGCGGTATTGCTTTGGGAGGTTTTACTCGCTGTGAAGCGCCGCCAACTATATCTAGCTTTAGGGTAGAAGAAGTATTGCGCGATCGCTTGGGTGATTTGGGGATTCCGATTGTTTCTGATTTACCTTTTGGTCATGATAGCCCCAATGCAGCATTACCAGTGGGTGTAGAGGTAATTTTAGATGGGGATGCGGGAATATTAACAATGCCTACGGCGGCAAGCTACGCGCCATAGTTGGGCGCAAATGTTGATTAGTACTATATCAGTTTCTCAGAATTTTTTGAAACCACTCTTCGGTGCGATCGCCCATAGCTTCTAAAGAGTATAAAGTCTCTGCTTGCTGGCGACAAGCTTGGCGGTCAATTTCATCCAAATGCTTAATCGCTTCTACTAAACCTTGAACACTATCAGGTTCCACCAAAAAGCCAGTTTTGCCTTCTTGGACAATTTCTGTTAAACCACCCCGACGATAAGCAATTAAAGGTACTCCACAAGCAAGTGCCTCTATTGCTACATTTCCAAATGCTTCTATCCAACGAGGAGTTACTAAAAGAGATCGACATTTACCTAACTCTTTTTGTAGCTCAACTGTTGGTAAAAACCCTACATATTCTATGGGAGCATTAGGGTATTCTTGGCAAACTTTTTCCCAGTAAGATATGTCCTGTTTAAACCCAAATATTTTTAGCGTAATACCAGTAATTTCTGCTGCTGCTACTGCATCTTCTAGCCCTTTCTCAGGTGCTATTCTACCTACCCACGCCAAGCTCTGAGTTGGTTTTGGGCAAAATTGATAAATAGATAAATCCAACCCGTTTAACAGACAAATACATCGTTCTGGAAATGTGAAAGTAGCCGCTTGTGTTTGACTGTGAACACCGATAGTATTCGGAAAATTAATTGCTACTTGTTCAATAATTTGATCCATAACATCTGTTAAAGAACCCATGCTGATCAGATGTGCGATCGGACGGTTAAAAAATGGTGTTAAATACAGTGGCAGCCAATCATAAGCAAAATTCACAATTAAATCATAATCTGCTTGCACTTGACGAGCATAATCCCACATATTCGCCAGAACTGAATTTGTATGGAGCAAAATCGGATCACTACGACTCTGATTTTGCGCGGGTATCTGTATTAGTTCTCCAGGAATTTCTTTAATAGGTAAGGAATTGCTGATAGAGCCAAGGGGTGCAACAATTTCTAATTTATGTCCTCGCCGGAGCATCTCTGTAGCAATATTAGATAGGGTTAACTCTACTCCACCTCCCAATCCTGAACCTATAGCACCCATTGGGGTAGACATAAATAATAATTTATGGTACATTTGCAATCGTTAATATATTTTTATAAACATAATTTTTTCACTTAAATAACGTACTTATTGGATTTCGCAATGGCTCCACCCAAAAAGCATTAAGTCGAATTCAACTCTGCTTCTGATAGCAACGGGTTGTAATCAGGTAAGGGTGAAAAACCTCTAAAAAGTGACTCTGGAGTGTATGGAAAAATGCTTCTACTACTTTAGGATCATCTAAATGAAAAGGGTATTCTTGATTAAAACCTTTAAAGAAATACCAATTTACTATCATTTTACCATCAGAGTTCAAAGCTTGATAAAATTGCAATAACTGCTGGCTAGGATCTAACAAATGCTCTAAAACATCAAAGCATAAAATCGTATCAAATTTCTCTTTTTCAGGCATTTCAAGAGCAAAAACTATTTTTTTGCCCAGTCCCATTTTCTCACATCGATACTTAACAAAATCACGATTTATCGGATTAATATCATAATAAATTACTTGCTCAACTTGTGGACAAAGAGCAGCACCAAGAGCATGAGTTCCTATTCCACCACCAAAATCTAAGACTCGACCTTGGGCAGAATCTGCAATCAACCGCAACATATCTCCAATATACTCATGACTTGACAGATGCCAAGCCCCCAATTCAAATAAGTAAAGTTCTCCTACTTTGTCACGATAGAAAGCACTTGCTTCTTGCCAATTAAAATCTTTATGCCCTAAGTTTTTTATTTCTTCTTTTTCTGCTGCTAACTTTGTTTTTACGGTTTCTGAATCTAAATTTAAAAAATCTTGTAGATGATCTTTGAAGTTGAATGAATTTTCTAAAAAGCTACTTAAAAAATAAGGCGTAGTAGAGCTTACCATAAAATTTGTGCTGCCGTAGAATAGACGTATTATAGTCTACAATAGATATTTAAAATTTTATTTAACTTAATTAGCATTCGTGAAGATTGAGATAAAATGTAGTATTTTATATCAAAGCTTTTCTAAAATAGAGATAAAAGAGATTTTTGAACGTTTGAGAATAGAGCAACTTAATCTTCAAAAAAATGACTACACGGCGGTGGGGTTTAAGAAGGGTGAAATGATAGATACCCAAAAAATCTAAAAATTAATATGAAAGTTATCCTTTTGCGATACCAAATTCAAAAAATTTCCCCCAAGTTTACCAATTCTGCTTGGCGGCTTTCGCTGATGGGAATTATTCTGAGTATATTTTTCATATTCTTATATGGTTGTCAAGGGACAGTGCAGAAGAATGACGGAGTGATTCATCTGAGTCTATGGCAATCAATTAATCCCCCTGTTAATCGGGATGTGTTTAATAAACTAGTAGATAAATTTAATCAGACTCATACTGATGTGAAGGTGAAATCTATCTTTATAGGTGAACCACAATTGCCAAAAATATTAACAGCAGTTGTGGGCAATGCGTCTCCAGATATTCTGTCATTCGATCCTCAATTGACCGGTCAGTTTATGGAACTAGGGGCAATTCGTCCTTTAGATAACTGGCTAGACAAATTTCCATTGAAGTCGGAAATTAGCCCCAACTTATGGGAGGAATTAAAATTAGATGGTCATCTTTGGTCAATCCCACTTTCTACAAGCAATGTAGGTATTTTTTACCGACCTAAACTTTTCCAAATTGCGGGAATTACGCAAATTCCTAAGACTTGGGAAGAGTTGAGGGAAGTTGCCAAAAAATTGACCATAGATAAGAATGGTGATCATCGACCTGAACAATACGGAATGCTATTGCCTTTAGGAAAGGGAGAATGGACTGTTTTTAGTTGGTTTCCCTTTTTATTGAGCGCTGGCGGAGAAATTGTAACAAATAACCATCCAAATTTGACTAATCCAGGTGCGATCGCAGCGTTACAATTTTGGCAAGACCTATTAAAAGATGGTTCAGCAATCCTTTCTTCGCCAGAACGAGGTTATGAAGAAGATGCTTTTATGGCGGGTCGCGTTGCAATGCAGATCACAGGGCCTTGGAGTTATATCATGAAGTCTAATGTTGACTTTAAAGTATTTCCCATACCTGCAAATGTGAAACCTGCTACAGTGACAGCCACTGGAAATATGTATTTAATGAAGACTACACCAGAAAGAGAGCAAGCAGCACTCAAATTTTTAGAGTATGTTTTAAGCGAAGAATTTCAAACAGAATGGAGTATAGGAACGGGTTTTTTACCAGTTAACATTAAATCTGCCCAAAGTCAGGCTTATCAAAAATTTCTCCAGCAAAAACCTGTTTTGAAAGTTTTTATTGACCAAATGCCTGTGTCAGGTTCTCGACCAATCATTCCTGGCTATAGTCGTTTGTCTGACAGTTTAGGTCGAGCCATTGAAGCCACCATGTTAGGGGCATCTCCAGAAACAGCACTCAAACAAGCTCAAGTAAACCTCGATTCAATTTGGGATTCCCTATAATTTAGATGGAATCTAAAATCCATAAATAGCTTAATTTTAATTAACCAGAAATTCCATTCCGGCGATGTGAATTTCTTTTCAAGGTACATAAGCCAATTGCTGGTACAATTCCCAAAATTAGTGCTGTAAATCCTTGTCCACTCCAATACAGTATAAAATTACGGTTGGCTTCTGGAATCAAATTTTGTACAACAAAAATCAACCAAATCAAAATAGTGATCAAGAAGAAAGAGATTGAGGGTAAAAAGTTCCACCACCAAATTCCTGTTGTGTATCGCCTCAATACCAGCCACTGACAAAGCCCTAGCCAAACACCAGAAATAATATATGCGATCGCAGACAGAAATCCAAAAATAAAAGTCTGCTCAGGAGATATTTCATTTAACGATATGGCAATACTTGAAAGATAGTTAATCCAGGCTGTAGAAACGCCGTTAGCAATCAACCAACCTACACTAGTAGCAAATAGCCACTGCCAACCTGATAAATATCGGTAAAGAACAAGGCTCTGATCGGCAGCAAAAATCACAGCAAATATAACATTGCTGAGACTTCTGACCAAAATGCCCCATATTTGTGGTTGGATTGCAGTGCTAGGTGAGGTTTGGAGAATAATTTTCTCTAAGGCGATACTGGCAACGCCACCCACAACCCATCCAATCAGGGTCATTAAGGTAAACTGAATAAAGAACCTCTGTCGCTGCGATCGCGGAATCAAAAACTTTCCTGGGTTAGGCTCATTATTAGCAGATGCAACATCATCGGAACTGTTAGAGTCAGTTTGCATAGGGAGTTAGGGGAGTGGGGAGTGGCGAGTGGGGATGAGGGAGTAGAGGAAGAACTATTGATTATTAACCAATGCCCCATGTTCAATTCCCAATCCTCAGTTCAATATTGATTCTTGTTTTATCCTATTTCTCACTCCTTAGTCCCCACTCCCCATTCCCCTTTTACTCCAAACCTGCTGAAAAAGCGTAATCCCTGAATGATAAGCTAAACAGTGGCATAAAATTTGTGACTTAGGATGAAGTGATAAATGGGTGTTTATTCAACGACTCCTCATCTCTTACGGGCTGCTCGTGGTGAAGTAGTAGATCGTCCCCCTGTATGGATGATGCGACAAGCGGGACGATATATGAAAGCATATCGAGACCTAAGAGAGAAGTATCCTTCGTTTCGCGATCGCTCCGAAATTCCAGAAGTAGCAATTGAAGTTTCCTTGCAACCCTGGAGAGCTTTCCAACCAGACGGAGTAATTTTATTTTCTGATATTGTCACCCCATTACCTGCTTTGGGTATTGACATGGATATTGCCGAAGGTAAAGGGCCAATCATTCACTCGCCCCTCCGCACTCAAGAACAAATCGATGCTCTGCATCCTTTAGAACCAGAAGCAGCTCTACCATTTATCAAAACAATTTTGCAGGCTTTGCGTTCGGAAGTAGGCGATAAATCAACGGTGTTGGGCTTTGTGGGTGCGCCGTGGACATTAGCAGCTTATGCAGTTGAAGGAAAAGGTTCTAAAACCTATTCCATCATCAAAAACATGGCATTTTCAGATCCAACGATATTGCATCAACTGTTAGCTAAATTAGCAGATGCGATCGCCATTTATGCCCGCTACCAAATTGACTCTGGCGCTCAAGTTGTACAAATGTTCGATTCTTGGGCGGGTCAATTGAGTCCTCAAGATTATGACACTTTTGCTCTCCCCTATCAGAAGCGAGTTTTCCAGCAAGTCAAGCAAACCCACCCCGATACACCTTTGATTTTACTAGTTAGCGGTAGTGCAGGTGTGTTGGAAAGAATGGGACAATCTGGCGCTGATATTGTCACTGTAGATTGGGCAGTAGATATGGCAGACGCACGAGCCAGATTGGGTAAGCATGTCAAAGTTCAAGGAAATCTTGACCCAGGCGTGTTATTCGGCTCTAAAGAATTTATCCGCGATCGCATTTTTGATACCGTTCGCAAAGCTGGTAATTGGGGTCACATTCTCAATCTCGGTCATGGTGTCTTACCAGAAACTCCCGAAGAAAATGTTGCTTTCTTCTTTGAAACAGCAAAGGAACTTAATCTTGCAGGAGTTAAGGGTTAAGAGCCATTTAATTTTAGATTTTAGATTTTAGATTTTAGATTTTTCTTTTAATCCAAAATCCAAAATTCAAAATCTAAAATTTCCAGAGTTATCAGTTGGGATTCGGAACTTTTAACTTTGTTCTTAACTCTTTAGTTTTAACTCCTAAATTTTGATAAATTTTCTATGAGCCAGAAACGGATTTTAGTGACTGGTGCAAGTGGTTGTGTAGGTCATTATTTAACAGAAGCATTAATTAAGGAAACAGATCACGAACTGTATCTGCTAGTCAGGAACCCAAGCAAACTGCAACTTGATATTAAGGCACGTTCGGGTATCAACGTTTTGCAAGGTGATATGCAAAATATTCGCCAATTTGCCGATTTGCTATCCACAATTGATACGGCGGTACTCACAGCCACAGCTTGGGGTGGTGATGCGACATTTGATATTAACGTCGTTAAGACTATAGAGTTGCTGGAACTGCTAGATCCAGAACGTTGCCAGCAAGTAATTTATTTTTCGACAGCTAGCGTTTTAGATCGGCACAATCAACCATTAAAAGAAGCCGGGGAAATTGGTACAGATTACATCCGTTCCAAATATGACTGCTTACAGAAAAAAGAAAAATTAGCGATCGCACCCAAAATTACCACAGTATTTCCGACTGTAGTATTGGGCGGTGATGCGAATAAACCTTATTCTGCTGTCACATCTGGTATTACAGAAGTGACGAAATATATTAATGTGATTCGTTTTTTGGAAGCAGATGGCAGTTTTCACTTTATCCACGCACAAGATATTGCCACTGTGGTGCTATATTTAATCGATCATCCTGTCGAAAACGATCAACCACGTCGGCTGGTTTTAGGTCAAGCACCTTTAACTGCTAATCAAGCAGTGAAACAAGTTTGTGCTTATTTGGGCAAAAAGATTTACTTTCGCATTCCCATATCCATAGCATTGGCGAATTTGATTATTATTCTGTTCCGCATTCGGATGGCTGCTTGGGATCGGTTTTGCATGAACTATCGACATTTTACTTATGAAAAATTCATCAATCCTGATAGTTTAGGCTTGTCAAATTATTGTGCAACCATGAGTGATGTTTTAAAAATTAGTGGCGTTAAAGGTGTTAAGTAGGTATTTGACACTCTTAACATTGAGTTAAAAACATCTCATACCAAATCAATAATATTTAAGAAATTAGCAAAATCTTGCGTAACTATAGCCTTTCAGTAGAAAAAATCAGGCAATATTTCTATGAGCATGTATAAATTAACCAGAATGTTAAGATAGAACAACTTTAATAAAAAGTCAATAGGTCTTTATTTTCGTTAGAGTGGGATAACAATCAAAGTGTGAGGATTGATACTACATGCGAATCTTGTTAGTGTATCCAATATTTCCCAAAACTTTTTGGTCTTATGAAAAAATCTTGGAGTTAGTCGATCGCAAGGTTTTATTACCACCTCTGGGTTTAGTGACAGTAGCGGCGATTCTACCCCAAGAATGGGAATTCAAGCTAGTCGATCGCAACATCCGTGCAGCAACAGAAGCAGAATGGGCATGGGCAGATTTAGTAATTTTCTCTGCGATGATTGTCCAGAAACAAGATTTACTTGACCAAATCCAGGAAGCAAAAAAACGTGGCAAGCTAGTCGCAGTTGGCGGCCCCTACCCCACCTCTGTACCTCACGAAGTTGAAAATGTTGGTGCAGATTTTCTGATTCTGGATGAAGGCGAAATCACGTTGCCCATGTTTATTGAGGCAGTCAAACGGGGAGACACATCTGGCACTTTCCGCGCCACCGAGAAGCCAGATGTGACAAGCACACCAATACCCCGCTTTGATTTATTAGAATTGGATGCTTATGACATGATGTCCGTGCAGTTTTCGCGTGGATGTCCTTTCCAATGCGAATTTTGCGACATTATTGTTCTCTACGGACGCAAACCGCGTACCAAAACCCCAGCCCAACTTTTAGCAGAGTTAGATTACCTCTACGAGTTGGGTTGGCGGCGGGGTGTGTTCATGGTAGATGACAACTTTATTGGCAACAAACGAAATGTGAAATTGTTGCTCAAAGAGTTAAAAGTCTGGATGGCAGAACACAAGTATCCCTTCCGATTTGACACTGAAGCTTCAATTGACTTGGCACAAGATGCAGAAATGTTGGAGTTAATGGTTGAGTGCGGTTTCTCGGCGGTGTTTTTGGGAATCGAAACGCCGGATGAAGATAGTTTGCAAATGACCAAGAAGTTTCAAAATACTCGCAGTTCTCTAACTGAGGCAGTAGAAACTATTATCAAAGCCGGATTGCGCCCAATGGCTGGGTTTATTATCGGGTTTGATGGCGAAAAACCAGGCGCAGGCGATCGCATTGTCCGCTTTGCAGAACAAGCAGCGATTCCCTCTACTACCTTTGCTATGTTACAAGCGTTACCTAACACCGCGCTTTGGCATCGCCTGAAAAAAGAAGGACGACTCCGGGAAAATCAAGATGGCAACATCAACCAAACAACATTGATGAACTTCCTGCCCACCCGCCCCCTAGAAGAACTGGCAAGAGAATATATTGAAGCGTTCTGTACTTTATATGACCCAGTAAAGTATTTGGATCGTACCTATCGCTGTTTCTTGATGATGGGTTTGCCAAGTTGGAAAGCGCCAGGGAAAATGCCAGAGTGGGTAGTTATTAAAGCGCTACTAATTGTAATTTGGCGGCAAGGAATCAAACGAGAAACTCGTTGGAAGTTCTGGCATCATTTGTTCAGTATTCTCAAGCGTAACCCTGGAGTTATTGAGCATTACATCGCCGCTTGCGCCCACAACGAGCATTTTCTAGAGTATCGCCAAATTGTGCGCGATCAAATTGAAAGTCAGCTAGCTGAATATCTCGCACAAGGTGCAGAAACGCCTTATGTGCTAGTGAAGGAAAAAGCGGAGGAAAAAGCTAAAGCAGTAGTCAGTTAGTTTCATTGGAAAATAACAAGTGATATCATATCCGCTTGATTACTTTTAGCTTTTCCTAATCAAATGAGATACATCATACTCCCCTCCTCGCTTGCGGCTATGCATTACCCACATCTTTCTTTACAATCTTGAAACGCTTGTTTTGTAGGCATCTTAAACACTGAGGTGTGAGGCATACTTGACAAATTGGCTCTTAATATTCTCGCTAAAATTAGGTTTTTATTGAGAATTAACGACAGACGTATCAGGGTTGTAAGAAACGTGAGTGAATACTCTCGCAATTGTTGAGAAAGATCCGGGTAATGGATAGTCGCTTGCGGGGAGGGGTTTGGGGATGGGGTTCTTTTATTATGGATAATTTGGCGGACATGATATTATCTACCGCGATCGCGTTCTAAGTCATCAATTACTTTTTGCAAATACCAGTCGTCTGACATCCCAGGATGATAATATTGCTTCTGCTGAATTAATCTTTCGGCAATTTCCCAATATCCGCCAACCATTCGCAAAAGTCGCTGACGTAGTAGGTTATATTTTTGCTTTTTTGACTCTGGACTAAATTTTTGAATTTTTTCTAAGCTACTTAAGACTTGTTGATAATTTACCCAGTCTTCTTGTTCACAAAAAATACTCGCCGCCCGTTGATAATCTTCCAGGGCATTTTGCATTTCTTCTGTGCAAGTATAGGCAATGCCGCGATTATAGTAAGCTTGAGCATCATTAGGATTTATTTTTAGTGCATAGCTGTAATCTTGAATTGCACCAAGATAATTACCCATTGCTCGATAAGCATTGGCTCTGGCAATATAGACTAAAGGATCTTCGGGTTGCATCTGGAGTGCTTGATTCAGATCCGCGATCGCACCTTGATGATCGCCCAATATAGAACGCACTTTACCTCGGTTGCGATAGACAATGGCATCTTGAAAATCTAATCGCAATGCTTGATTAAAATCTGCGATCGCTTCTCGATAATTCTCCATTTTGCAACGCACAACCCCACGACAGCAGTAAGCTTGGGCATCTTGGGGATCAGCTTTTAATACCCAGTTTAAATCGGCGAGTGCCTCTTGGGTGTCTCCCTTTTCAGCCTTTTCTAATAATTGCCTGAAATATTCATTTGTGGATAAAATGGGCGCATTTTGAGAACGTGATTGTTGTACAACAGGTAATTCTTGGGGTTGTAGCTGTTTAATTTGTTCCAGACACAGACGACAATTGTCTTTATCCTGTTGTTCTAGATATAATTGTGCAGCTTTTTTAAAGCTAGCGATCGCATCTTGAATATTACCCTGTTTGCGCCGCACTATCCCCCGTAGATTATAAGCAGAAGCATAATTGAAATTGAGACGGATAGCGCGTTCAACATCGTCTAGCGCCCCCGGTAAATTTTTCAGCGCCACCCTAGCCAATCCACGACAATAATATGCCTCTACACTCTCAGGATTCAACTTTAGGGCTTCGGTATAATCTGAAACAGCCTTAAGGATTGCTCCTGAGTCATAATATGCCAAACCCCGTTGCAAGTAAGCTTCGGCAAAGTAAGGAGTCAGTTGTAAAGCATGATTAAATTCCTCAATTGCTCCAGCGTAGTCTTTTCGCCTAGCCTTTTCCAATCCTCTATTGTAGAATTCGTCATTCATGGCATTTATTTGGTTGATTCAGTTAGTTGAATTCCAGCACGCTTGTTTTGTAGCCTCACCTATACACTCACCTTTAATATTTTAAGTATTCAGCGTGTCTTTATTATTGTGTATTAAAAAATGTATCAATAAGAATCTATGGTTACTCTGGATTTATGCTTCCAGTTTGTAAAGATGTTGGATTAGCTAACAGGCAAACATAATATTACAAATTCATTATTATATTCAGTATTTTGTAGATGTGAACTGGATACAGTACCGATTACAAACGATATAAATATAGAAAAAATTGCAATTATTTACAATTATTTCTAATTATAAATAAAAAAACTGGGGAAATGACTACATTCAATTCCCCATATCTCGTAGATTATAAAATATTTACAGTTAACTAGAATTATTCTGAAAGTAAGCTAGGAGAACTCAGCACAAAAACATCTCTACTTCCCTGAGCATCAATCTGTGGTTTTATAGGAGTGGTAAAGTGGAAAAAATCATGATCATTTACTAATAAAAGTTCTCCTGGATTTAGAACTTTGCTAAATACAGGCTTTTCTTTTTTTGCACTATACAAATGTGTTTCTCCTCCTTGAATATTCTCTCTATCAACTGAGAATATGCCAATAAAATCACTACCATCTTGATGGATACCTTCAGGCGCTGGATTACCCAAATTATCTGGTGAGCAAATAGTCCTAATTTGATGAACTCCGATTTCAGCCTCAGGATGAAGTTTACAAGAATCACTAAATGCTAAGACAAGATTTCTAAAAATATCAAGTTTTATGAGTGCATCATCTAATTCTGCAAACTCTCTTTTTATGTCACCTACTAATGGATTGTAATTTTTACTTTGGAAGAGGTAGCCATGAGGTAATTTGGTTAACTCATTTCCCGAAACTGTGAACCGAGATAATCTCCTTGAACGATAGTTGCCTTTTATATAAGGGTCAAGAGGCATATTACTAAAAAATGGCTTGAAACCTTCTGGATTTATCGAATTTATTTTTCTTAGAGTAAAGAGAAAAGCATATTCTAATTCCCTTGATACTTGCACTTCTTGCATAGGATTTACCTCCTTGCACGTTGTAATTTTCCCGGATTTTTCTTTATGGGAGGCTTATAACACCTAGTATATGCTACTTTATATTAACATGTTGTTAATTTGACTACAAAAATTGACATTTTATGATATATACAGTTACTCAATTTCTGTTATAAAGCAAAGTAGCTGCTGAAAAAATTTACTGTTGACAGGTAGGTGGGTAAGGAATCGACGTATATTTACTAGCAGCAACAAGGTTTTATAATGATAGATTGGCTTTACCGTTACCCACCTTTATATCCCGGTATTTTACTTAAGCGTTACAAGCGGTTTTTTGCTGACGTTCAACTTACTTCTGGCGAAATAGTGACAGCACATTGTCCCAATACAGGGCCAATGACTGGAGTATCAACTCCCCACAGTGCGGTACAGCTTTCCAAAAGTGATAATCTGAACCGCAAATTGGCTTACACTTTAGAACTAATTCAGGTACATGACAACGAGCCGACTTGGGTAGGCATAAATACTTTTTTGCCCAATCGGGTGGTAAAGCTAGCTTTGGCGAAATATCTTTTCCCAGAATTGGGCGACTATAGCCAAATCAAGGGTGAGGTGGTTTATGGGCTTGATAAAAAAAGTCGAGTGGATTTTTTCTTAACGGGGAGTGATGAGGAACGCCCGATTTATTTAGAAGTGAAAAATACAACTTTGTCTGAGGGGAGACTAGCTTTATTTCCTGACACGGAAACTACAAGAGGACAAAAGCATTTGCGAGAACTAATGGCTCTACTACCTCTAACTCGTGCAGTGATACTTTACTTTATCAATCGCGGTGATTGTACTGAGTTTTCGCCTGGCGATCGCACAGATCCTATATATGGTAAATTATTACGCGATGCGATCGCTCTCGGTTTAGAAGTCTTACCTTGCCGTTTTGATATTTCCCCCGAAGGTATCCGTTATTTGGGTTTGGCAAAACTAAAAATTTGATTACACCTAATTAAATTTAAACGCATGAAACAACAAATCCATCTAGATACTGTCTAGATGGATTTATTGGTAGTTGGTGTTTACTAAAAAACATTCAACCAGACTGTCATAGAGAAATGACTACAGGTAGCCGTCGCCCTAGAAATAGCATTAGCTATTGTGACGTTTGCTTATGCAGGAATCAAAACTGTGTCAATTACGTGGATGACACCGTTATCAGCATCAACATCTGCTGCTGCAACAGTTGCATCATTGATTTTAACGCCATTAGAAGCGTCAATTTTTACATCTGAACCTTCAACTGTTGTAGCTGTCTTTAGCTTAACTACATCAGCAGCTAGTACCTTGCCTGAGACTACATGATAGGTCAAGATTTTGGTGAGCTTAGGAATATCTTGAAGTAATGCGTCTACTGTACCTGCTGGAAGTTTATTAAACGCTTCATCAGTAGGTGCGAAGACGGTAAATGGGCCAGGGCCTTTCAGTGTATCTACTAAACCAGCTGCTTGGATTGCTGCAACTAGTGTGTTGAAAGAACCATTATTAGCGGCGGTGTCAACTATATTGGCCATGTGCTTTACCTAGTTCTGTGTAACTTGTTACAAATCTAAACTATTTATTTAATAAAATCTATCTATCGTTAGAGGTATGCCGAATAAAAATTTTTATCGATATCATAAATAATTGTCTATATTTTTATAAATAGACATATACATTGTCTGGGCGGATGAGTTACTAGCACTTCTAGGATGCGTAGTTTACCACCGTAGGCATAGCTCCTTTTTTTTACAGAGGCAGGAGCGATCGCTGTTTACTAGTATCAACACAGCACTTGCTTTACCAAAAAAGTTAGTTAAATAGATACTTAAAAGTATTTAGTTGGTATAAATAGGGTTTTAGCTATTCTAAGAGCTATATGAGATTTTCTAGTAAAACCTTTACTGTATATGTAATCTCGAGCTTTTTAATAACTTTGATGCGCCTGCCATAGCTATTTGTCATGATTTATTAACCAAAAATGTTGGTATTGTACAGATTTAACTGATATTATTTCATCACTAAATACATTTCACTTGCTGTTTGTATTAACTCTAGTTGGAAATAATAAACGGTCTATCACACTAATCCTTGTAGTAATTGTGATTGGCTGTTTATTTGCAGAATTTATTATGCGTAGGACTTACGTATAAACCTTCTCTAACTCCCATTTATCCATATCCTCTACCTCTGCATCTATGTAGGTAGTTGGTTTTTTGGTTGCCTGTGCGTAAGCCAGGTATGTCAACAATGAGACTTTTAGGTAATAATTTCCCCAAACTATGACTTTCATTAACAGAAGAAGACTTATTGCTTGGATGGCTACAGCAGTTACCAGCATGATGCTAGTAATAGGCTGGCAGTTTGTCAATTTCTCACCAGCACAATCTGTAACCACACTTAATGTGTATGCGGCTGTCAGCTTAACAAACGCGCTAAATGCTATTAAGACTCAGTACCAAAATGCTAACCCAAGCGTCAATATTGTTTATACGTTTGGTGCTTCTGGTACCTTGTTAAGCCAAATACAAGCAGGAGCACCAGCAGATATTTTTATTTCTGCTGCTACCGACCAAATAAATGTCTTGCAGAATTCAAGCCCAAGTAGATTGGTAGCAGGTAGCCGTAAAAACGTTGTTAAAAACAGTTTAGTTTTAATTAAACCTACGACATCTCCTGTTAGTGCTGGTAGTGCTGGTCTCACTAGTATCAATGGTTTGACCAACGCAAACATTACTGGCATTGCTATAGGTGACTACACAGGTACTCCTCCAGTTGTGCCAGCAGGTAATTATGCCAAACAAGTTCTCACTACGCGAGGTATTTTCACTGCTACAAGTCCCAAATTATACCGTGGTAGCAATGTGCGTACCGTCTTAACTGCTGTTGAAAATAAAACTCTTCAAGTCAACGGTGTAAATAAAACTATTGATGCAGGTTTTGTTTATAAAACTGATGCTCTGATTTCTAACAAGGTAAAAATCGTAGAAACCGCTTTACCATCAGAGAGCAATCCGATTGTCTACCCACTAGCTATCCTCACCAGAACTACAGTTCTCTCGGCGGCACAGAGTTTTTCTAGCTACTTAAGTGGTACTACAGCCCAGGCTATCTTCAAAAATAATTATGGCTTTGCCCTGCCTTAATCACCACAAAGTAAATCAATTCAGTACTCGTTGTCGTGAATTTTGAACTATTTGGAGTAATGTTTCGTGAAGTTCACTAAAAAACTCTCAATTATTGTTTGTAGTTTGACCACCGCCTTCCTTCAGACTGCTGTGATTACCAATACTTATAAATCGGCAGCACAAGCCCAAGGACAAGAGCTAATTATCAACGGGGGATTTGAAAACGATTCTCTCGTAGATCCCAATGATCCCAACACTCCAAATCCTAATATTATTGGATGGATTAAATCTGGTGAACCGCTCGATACATCAGGTATTAGAATTAGTAATTTTCCTAATACTGGTAATCAAGGTTTATCACTTGGTGCATTTTCAAAGATTAGCTACATATCACAGACTATCCATACAGTTCCTGGAAAACACTACCAACTTACTTACTATTTAGCATCAACAGAGGAAGCACCTGACCTGAAGAATAAATTTAAGGTTTTTATAGGTGGAAAGAATGTTGATGTTAAAACTAATACTTTTTTTCAGCCCTACACAAAATACACGTTAGGTTTTAAAGCAAAAGGAAGATCCACAGAGATAAAGTTTGGTTCCAAAGCCAAGTATGCGTTTTTATATTTGGATGATGTGAGTGTGAGAGCTATACCTAAAAATCAAGGAGAAAATTATGGAGATTCAGGGGTAAAGGATTCCCAAAAAATAAATTATCCATCTTGTGGGGTGGGCATCTTGTCCGCCCTCAATCTGGGACATGTAGGGACACTCATCCCACAAGAAAGTTTGGGATGTTTTTTTATTCAGAAGTTCTTAGATGATGGTGATGAATAAATCACGGGTAGTAGTCTGTCAAGTTTAAATTGATAGTTAAGCAAGTTCGTAGTAAGAACTAAAATTCTTGTTTGATAAGCACTTTAGTGCTTACTACAAACTCTCCAAACTAGCTGGACAAAGTAGTAAAAACCCAAACAATGTCTGTCTCAGTAAGTTCTATTGACAAGTACTTAGAGCCAGCATGGATGTAACTATCAACTTGTTTTAATAGTCAGAATTTGGAATTATTTGGAGTCAAGTTTCATGAAGTTAACTAAAAAACTCTCAATTATTGTTTTTAGTGTTACCACTACTTTAATTAGCACTGCTGTAATTACCAATACTTATAATGCAGCAGCACAAGCGGCAGAACTTGTTAAAAACGGAAGCTTTGAACTTGACCCCCTCGTAGATCCTAATAATCCCAACACTCGAAATCCTAATATTACAGACTGGATTAAATCTGGTGATCCGATGGATACATCAGGGATTAGAATTGACAATTTTCCTCAGCATGATAATGGTAATCAAGGTTTATCGATAGGTTCATTTATAAATCCTGCTTACATATCCCAGAATTTGGCTACAACTATCGGTAGTACCTATAATCTCAGTTTCTTTTTAGGAACAGACGAAGGTGGCAGTGACGTTAATAACATATTTCATACATTTGTCGATGGAAATAAAGTTTTCGAGAAAATAAATACTATCAATACTGCTGGAGTTCCCTTCACACAGTATGACTTTAATTTTGTCGCCACAAAATCATCTACAGAGTTAAAGTTGGGTGGTAAAGCTCGCTATGGTTTTTTATACTTAGATGCTGTGAGTGTAACACCTGTGCCTGAGCCATCAAGTATTGGAGGAATAGCAATTGCTGGGTTAGTGGGAATATGGCTGAAAAAAAAGAAGGCAATTAGCTAGAAATAGATGAACTAGAATTCAACTTTCACATAATTTTTGGTTTAATGCCGTAATAGTGATCGCTGTTACGGCATCTTTATAAAGCAATATAGAGGTATTGACAAATACAGTAGCTCTAAATCAACTATGAGAAAATAATAATTGTGTAAATTTAACTAAGTATTGGGTGCAAAATGTGGAGGAATTCACTAACTTAATTGAACGAAACTATCGAAAAATTAGTGAAATCAAAGGTGCATTTACACACCAATTTATAAGGTAATTAAAATGACTTACGATTCAGAAGATGTCCAAAAAATCCTTCAAATAGCACTAGCTCGTAGACAGGAAGGTGGATTTTCAAGAGAACAGCTTATAGAAATGGCATCTGACTTAGGTATTTCTTCTGATATTTTGAAAGTAACTGAAAACAAGTGGTTAGTTCAAGAAGAAGAGGAACGTTTGCAACGCACATTTAATACTTTCCGACGCAGAGCCTTTAGGGCACATTTGGTTAGCTTCATAGTGGTGAATTTATTCCTTATTATTTTGAATTTAATAACTAGCCCTAGTTACTTTTGGGCTATCTTCCCAGTATTAGGATGGGGGTTAGGACTATTTTTTCATTGGTGGGGTGTTTATCAGAGTAAATCAGAAGACTACGAGATAGCCTTTCAGAGTTGGCGTACAAAAATCTAAGCTTCTCCCTACTTTGAAAAATGGAGATTTCAAGAAGATGCTTTAAGTCTTAAAAGCAATTGAGTTTATCTAAACTCTAACTTATTTTATGATACTAGAATTCGATTTAATTTCTGAAAAGCCAAGCTGACTGAAAGCTTGTCAAATTAAGTTTTGTTTCTGAGTATATTTCGCAAAACTCAAATATAATCGGTAGGAATTTCATACCTTCAAGAAGGGGAATTACCGCCGATTTATTTATTAGCCATAATGACTAATGACGAAATTGGATTCCTATAATCTTTTGAGGCGATCGCTTCACTAATCATGATGGTGGAAGTTTGCTTCTTTTTAAGCCTCTTCTCTATAAGTTAAGAGTAATCTTTCACCTAGAAATGGGGAAATTTCCGTACTTGATACTTTGCTGATTTCGCTATTGGATAAGATTCTCTGAGTGATTAGATGAATTAATCCTTAATAGTCTGCAAATCTGCTTGGGGTATAGCTTTCCACTGCTCCAGCGTTACCAAACAAATGATCGGGATAACTGCTGTGTGGTTATTCAGGCTCATCCAAACCTCTTTAGCGAGAAATCTAAGATATTCAGCCAGCCCTATTGTCCAAATTTGTACATCTTTCTGAATAAAATTTTCCCTTAAATTTGGGGCAACCTTAAACTTGAGTCATTCTCTAAGCACATTCTGTGATCTCTGTGTTTGCTAATTTGCCAAAATAGAGATGTAGGCTAGAATAACCACGCTTTTAGCATAGCTTGATTGCTTACACTCAGGAGCAATGATCGGCTGGTTTGAAATAATTTAAGAGGAAGGGAGTATGGACAACAACAACTGGTTGCAACAGCTTATGATGGTGGGTCTTGGCACAACATCTTTAGTAGCAGAAAAACTGCGCCAAGTCAGTGATGATTTAGTTAAAGACGGTAAGCTCAATCCAGAGCAAGCCAAAGCAGTTATAGATGATATTGCCCAGCAGTTAAAGTCGGAGCAGGGAAACTTAGATGTTCAAATGCAACGGCAAATGCGAAATATGATGCAAGATTTGGGGGTAGCTCGCCAGTCGGAAGTAGACGAACTGCGCGGTAGAATTGACCGTTTAGAGCGTCAATTGCGCGATTTAGAAAATAAGCTTTGGCGTTAGGATGTCCTTTCTGATTTAAACTAATTGTGTCCTGTTGGTAATGTTTTTGCCAGGATACCTAAGTAAGGAGAACTGATTTTGAAACCAATTTTCCTCAGCGTGGCGTTCATGCTGGTGTGTGTTGTACTTTTGACTGTAGGGCAAGTAGGCAGTAAACAGAATACTGCCATTGCTGCCGAGTTAACCCAAACGCCGCCAGCGCCACCAACTGTAACTGAAAATAATACTCTAATTGCGAGCAATACTATGTCTGATGCTAATACCGTAACCACCCCCTCTGGATTAAAGTATGTCGAGTTAAAAGAGGGGACTGGGGCGACTCCTAAATCTGGACAAACGGTTGAAGTTCACTATGTCGGCACTTTAGAAGATGGTACTAAGTTTGATAGTTCACGCGATCGCGGCCAACCCTTCAGCTTTAAAATCGGTGCTGGACAGGTAATCAAAGGTTGGGATGAAGGACTTAGCACTATGAAGGTAGGCGGTAAGCGTAAGTTAATCATCCCATCTGAATTAGGTTATGGCGCTCGTGGTGCTGGTGGTGTGATTCCACCCAACGCCACTCTCGTTTTTGAAGTAGAATTGCTCGGAGTTAAGTAGAAACTAGGGCATTGGGAATTGGGCATTGGGCATGGGAAAGAGGCAGAGGGACAGGGTGCTGCTCTTGCTGAGGGGAAAATTCTTCTCCCCTGCTCCTTTATCTCCCCACTCCCCAATTCAATAGCTAAATTTTTAAATTTTGAAACTTTGTAAACTGTGGATTGAACAAAAGTTTTGCAGTACCAGTAGGGCCGTTGCGATGTTTAGCTATAATTACTTCTGCAATGCCGCGATCGGGAGTATCGGGAGAGTAATATTCATCGCGGTACAACATTATTACTAAATCCGCGTCTTGTTCAATACTTCCACTTTCTCTCAAATCAGATAACATCGGGCGTTTGTTAGTGCGTGCTTCCACCCCTCGACTCAACTGAGATAAAGCAATAACTGGTACAGATAATTCCCGCGCTAAACCTTTGAGTTGACGTGTAATTTTTGATAATTCTTGTACGCGATTATCGCCGGTTCCTTCCATCAATTGCAAGTAATCTATTACAATTAATCCTAATTCAGTTCCAACTTCAGCTTGCAGTCTTCTTGACTGACTACGCATTTGTGTAACTGTGATATTTGGCGTGTCATCAATATAAATTGGCATTTCAGAAAGAATACCAATAGCACGGCTTAAAGGTTCCCACTGTGTTTGGCTTAGGCGACCAGTTCGCAAATAACTACTTTCAATTTGCGCTTCACTAGCTAATAAACGTTGCGTCAATTGCTCTTTTGACATTTCCAAGCTGAAGAAAGCAACTGGCAATTTATAAGAAGCGGCGATATTATGAGCTAGATTCAGACAGAACGCGGTATTGTGAACACAGATATCATTGGCGACAAAATTGTGTGTTTCTGGGATTGTTAAGTCATAAACTTGTTTGCATCCCATCGATTCAATCGAAACTATTTCATCCCAGTACACATCACTCGCTGCTAACTGTTGAAGTGGCGAATTTTCTAAAGTACTTGCTAATATCCAAAGCCTTTCTCGTGTTAAAGCACGTTTCCCAACATGGATATTTGAATACCCTTGAATTCCGGCACGTTGAGCTAAAAGAGTCCAAGGTTCATTACCTTTAGCTGTTGTTATCTGTTCCCAAATTTCTATTGGAATGAGGTCACGATTTGTTTGATATCTCTTTTTAGCTATTGCATCTGCGACCTTAGTTAATGCCTCTTCTTTGCCAAAAATACCAATTTCTGAGATAAAATTTTTGATGCTCTGAGCATCAGTAATATCTAATTGCCAAGCTTGTCTACGAGTGTCTTTATATTTCATAGAGCGTTTTTTCAGACTGGCAATAATTCCAAATCGCAATAACAAATGTTGTATTTGTCTAGCTAATTTTTCGCTGACAGTACAGTAGCCTAACTGCGATTGACCGCTTGTAAGTACTGTAGCCCATCCATCGGTTGCAAATAAACGATTGAGGAATAAGGAAACTTGCGATCGCTCCAATTTAAAAATAGCTTGCGGAATGATTTTGGCATCAGCTTTTTTGCCCCATAATCCTATGTTTTCCAACCATGTTATTAAAGGATTCTTTTGCCCTTGAGACATAGCTGCATAGAGTATTGGGGTGCGTTCACTCCTAATTTCTATCCTAACTTTCAACTTGGGTGAAAAGCTGGTAACAGCGTATGTGAAATCATTTTGGATGCGAGAGTTAACATTAGTAAATTCTGGTGTTGAATCTGTTAAGCAACCATCACCTATAAAATATGCCAATAATTTAACTTCACACTCGCGGATAGTTTCTGTACCAAATACATTAAGTTTACGAGCTACAGCAATTTTATCCCCTACTCTTAATTCTGAAAGTTGTCGCCATCCATTGATGGTTAAATAAGGATGGGTGATAGTACTTTCAATATATCGTCCTAAGCGAGTAGTAACACTAAAAACTGGTTTAATACCGTCATTAACAAAGGCTGAAGCTTGAGTTAAATGAAACTTCCAATCATTTCCTAAAGTTATTAACTCAGCTTGCCGACGATGGTATATTTCTTTAATAGTTGAGATACTCCCGTCACTCAAAAGTATTTCCACATTTTCATGCAAACATTTCCCCATTGATGGGCGGCCCGCGACAATAATCAAATCAGAACGTTGAAAGCCGCTAGTCATCGCATCTAAATCGTAAAATCCGCAGGGAATACCAGGTAAGGCGATGCCTTGATTTCGATCTTCAATATCCTGGAAATTATTAATTAAAGTATCAGAAATGTGAATTAAACCTGATTGGGGACGTTCTTGAGTAACGCTAAAAACTTTCTGTTCTGCTTGATCTAAAACCTGTGGTAACTCGGTTTCTGTTTCGTAACCAAGATGTACAATTTCATTGCCAGCTTTAATTAACTGTCGCCGCAGGTATTTGTCCATCACCAACCCTGCTAGGGCATCGATGTTGACGGCTGACACTGTGCGGTCTACCAGAGTTGCTAATTTATTTCTACCACCAATGCGAGTAAGCATTTCATGGTCAGTCAGCCAACTTGTGACTGAAAGTAAGTCTGTGGGTTTACCTTGAGTATGGAGCCTCACAGCTGCTTGATAAATATCTTTGTGAGCGCTAATGTAAAAAGCTTCACTGAGGAGGCGATCGCTAACTCGACTAATCGCTTCTGGATCTAGTAAAATACCCCCCAAAATCGCTTCTTCCGCCTCAATGTTTTGTGGTGGGAGGCGATCGCTACCATCGCCTTGAAAACTAAGTGCTTCAGCCATAAACGATTTTAGTTTTGAGATGAAAGCTATTTGAGAGTAGGGAGTAGGGAGGGTGAGTGGGGGTTAGGAGTTATCAGTCAGCCTTACTTCCCTTGCTCTTATCTTCCTTATCCCCTTCCTCTCCTCCCGCGTAACTTAGCTAGCGACTACTTGAATATCGACTTGTGCCGCTACTTCAGAATACAACTTGATTTCAGCTTGATAAGTACCAAGGTGGTTAATATCGGGAATGGTAATTCCACGCCGATCGATTTCTTGACCGGTGGCTGCCTTAATTGCATCTGCAACATCTTGAGTGGTGATAGTACCGAAAATTGCTTCGTTTTCACCAACTTGTTTAGCAATTGTCAAGCTGCCAACTTTTTCTAAAGATTCTTTTTGCTCAAGAGCTTGTTGTCTGAGTTCTAATTGCCGTTGACGCTCTTGCTCACGACGGCGTTCTACTTGCTTGAGAATACCAGGAGTGGCGTTGGTTGCCAATTTTTGGGGAATCAGATAATTACGAGCGTAGCCAGGAGCTACTTCCACTAAATCGCCAGATTTTCCCAGCTTACTGATATCTTGATTTAAAACTAACTGCACGCGCTTCGCCATCGTTTTTCGTTTTTCCTGTAAAATCTGATTAATTTGGGTTTGGGCTGCATAGCTCACAATGTCAGTGTTGTATTCCAAGCTTGTGTGCCTATACCCTAAAGCTTACAGATCCTAGCGAAAGGAAGGGTGCGATCGCAACTATTAGAGAAAATTGAATGAATTGGGGAGTGGGGAGATAAAGGAGCAGAGGAGGCAGGGGGAGCAGGGGAGCAGAGGGGACAAGGGGACAAAAGTTTAGAACTTCCAACAAGTCTTTCCCCTTGTCCCCAATTCTCTTTGTCCCCAAGTCCTCTTCCCCATGCCCTAAAAATTATTTCTCATTTCCCGTATCCGCGCAAAGGTTTGCACTGCATCGCTACTCTTAACAGTTGATTGTAATGATTGCTGATCCCAACGTAAAAAGGGATTGGTGCGCTTCTCCACTCCCAGCAGCGAGGGGATGGTGGCTTCTCCTCGATTACGGTAAGCTTTTACTTCATTGAAGCGTCTTTGTAAGTCGCCATTGCCGCCATCCACAGTTAGGGCAAATTGCAGATTTTTTAAAGTGTATTCGTGGGCACACCAGATGCGTGTATCATCGGGCAGAGAGCGCAGTTTACTTAAAGAGTCCACCATTTGGCTCGGTGTGCCTTCAAACAAGCGACCACAACCGCCAGAAAATAAGGTATCGCCGCAAAATAAGTCGCCTGTCTCACCAGCTTTTTCTGGGGGAAAGTAGTAAACGATGTGAGCGCGAGTATGTCCGGGAACAAAGATAACTTCAGCTATGCGGTCTGCAAACTTGACGCGATCGCCTTCTTGCAAAAACACCTGCTGTCCGGGAATTCTACCACGATCCTCCGCTCCTCCATAAACTATAAGTTGCGGGAATTGTTCTATTAGTTGCTTATTACCACCCACATGATCGTTATGGTGGTGCGTGTTAAAAATTGCTACTAATTCAGCTTTTAATTCTGCCAGTTTCTCTAATACTGGTAGAGACTCCGCCGGGTCAACAACGGCGGCAATATTTTGTTTATGGTCGTGTAGCAAGAATATGTAGTTGTCTGAGAGTGCTTCCAAACGGATTACGTGCATTACCTTTGCCTCCCTTACAACATAGATGTTTGGTATTGAGTAAGCTTTTGTGCTTACAAGTGGCACAATTAAATTTTTGGTGAAAAACTTCAAACCCTCTCCCCTGCTCCTCTACTCCTCTGCCCCCTTGCAGTCTCAACAAGCAAATTAAGTGATTATTAGCCTAGCAATCCTAAGTCTAAGCAAGTAACTAAGCTAATTGCATAAATTGTTTCAAGCATTTATACGCAAGTTAACACAAATGTAATACGTTATTAACAGTTATGATAATATACAACCGTAGTTATACCGTCAACATACCACAAAAAAGCAAAATTCATCTGGATTTATCAGTGAATTTTCTCTGGAAATACCTGCAAATACAAAGTTAGATTTATTTAATTATTTCCTGTTTTAAGGATACCAAAAATCCATTCAATCGTAGTGGATATTTCCTTTTAATTATCGGGTTTAATAAATTGAAATTCTAATATGTATATACATTGGTATTTTAAAGCTTAAGCAAATATTAGGAATATTGGCCTTTAAAGTTTTTATACATGTTAGTAATCTCTGCAAAATCTGGACAACTAGGTAACAGATTATTATTATCTGCTCATTTTATGGCATTTGCAAGTGAAAAGAATTTTACAGTTTTAAACCCAGCATTTGAAGAGTACGCTGATTTTTTTGAGTCAACATCTCAAGATTTTTTATGCAGCTATCCTTCTAACCAATTTTCAATTTCAGGAAATAAACTGCTACGCAAATATTACTATAAAATAAATCGTTATTTAGCTGAAAGTGGGCTTTTTAACACAATTGATATTAAGCGTAATCAGCCCTTTAACTGGAGTAATTCAAACATTACAAAAGAGTTAAAAGCAGAGAGTATAAACTTTTTTCAAGGATGGATATTTCGTGATGGATGGTTTATAAATGATATCTCAAATTTACAAAAACATGGTCAAAAAATTCGTGCTTACTTTCAACCTTTAAAGAATTATCAGTTAAATGTAGCAAAACTCATATCCAATATTCGTAGCCAGACTGATGTACTCATTGGAGTCCATATCCGTCATGGAGATTATCAACAACATCAAAATGGCAGATATTTTTATTTAGTTGAAGATTATTTAAAAGTTATGGAATCAGCACAAATGCTATTTCCTAATAAAAAAGTAACATTTTTGATTTGCTCAAATCAAAAGCAAAATGACAAATATTTTCAACATTTATCTTATGCCTATGGCAATAATCATATAATTGAAGACATGTATTCTTTAGCTAAATGTGATTATATTATTGGCCCTCCTAGTAGTTATACTATGTGGGCATCATTTTACGGTGAGCGACCTCTCTACATGATTAGGGATGTAAATAAAACATTAAAAATTGAAGATTTTGTTCACTTCTACCAATGGCAAGGAGTTTTTTATTATAACGAAGACTGGAGTAAAAATTTTTGGGAATGGACACATTAAATTAAATTGACAAATGAGGATGAAAAATAATAATTATTTAACTGAGTTATGAAACAAGAAACTAGAGGATTTATTACAATTTTAACTGGACTTTACCCTTTTCAAGATTGCATTCACTTTTTAGCAGCAGTTAGAAAGTTTCATCAAGAACCAATAATCATTTTAATTGATCAAGTTCCGAAAATTCTCTATCCTTTTTTAAAGGCTTTCAAAAATGTAATTTTAAAGCCTGCGCCTGCAAATGAAAATACTGTTTTAGCATCACGGCAAGCAAAACTGGCTCTATATGCAGCTTCTGAATTTGATAAAACTATTTACTTAGATTCTGATATTTGCTTACTTTCCGATCTCAACGATGTATTTGAGTATTTGGATGAATATGATTTGCTATTAACTGAAGATGTTCAACCTTCTATTATTAAAGCTACAAATTTGCTCCGGGGCAAGCAAGAAGACATTTTGCCGAATGTTTTGCAAATTCTGCAATCTACCGGATTACCTTTGCAAGCAGATAGTGTGCAATATAATAGTGGTTTGATAGCTTTTAGGAAAACAGAAGTCAACAAGGTATTTTTTGATAAATTTCAAAGTTATTTTGAAATTGTCAAAAATAATCAAGATAAATTACTTTTAAAAGACCAAGGGGCTTTTGCTTCTGCGATCGCATCTGTAAGCCCTAACATGAAAATACTACCACCTACCTATAATTATCTCAGTAAATGGGAGGAGGCTTATAATATTCAGGATAGTATTAAAGTTCTTCACTGTACCTATCCTTATCGACCTCAATACGCTAAAAACATTACCCGTTCTTTGTACACAAGGGTATTTGACAGATTTGCTAAAGTATTTTTACCTAATCAAGTTACAAATCCCTGGCGCAAGAAGTGACATCTTTTTATGAATATATGCACAAGCCTTTTTCCTGTATTAAAGAATAATTCTAAATATTTATCAATATTTAAATTGCGAATTTCCAGGAGGAAACATCAAAATTGAAAGTTTCATTAATTGTTGGTGATTTATCTGGAGGCGGTAGTATTCGAGCCTTTTTACTAGCTCAAGTCCTGCAAAGCCTCAATTATCAAGTAGAGATTGTTGGTTTTATTTATGGTAAAGAACTGTATGCTATTCCCCCATCTGGCATTTCAGTTGTTTCTCTCCCAGGTACAAATTATCCAGAATTTCTGATATCTGCTCGTCAACTATTGCAAAAAATAGATGGAGATATTATTTATGCTGTAAAACCTAAGTTTACAAGTTTTGGCTTATCACTACTAAAAAAATTTATTGGTCGTCGTCCTTTAATTTTAGATATGGATGACTGGGAACTCAGTTGGCACGGAGGTGATGAGTGGAAATATCGTCCTAGTCTTAAGCAATTCTATCGTGACATTTTCAAGAAAAATGGCGCATTAAAATTTCCAGATCATCCACTGTATCTCAAGTGGATGGAAAACTTAGTAGCAAAGGCAGATGCAGTAACGATAGATACTGACTTTCTGCAAAAACGCTTTGGTGGTGTTTACGTACCTAATGGTAAAGATACCGCAATGTTTGACCCCCAGAAGTATGATTCTGAGACTAGCAGAACGGATTACGGTCTTTCTGAGTATCGAATTCTCATGTTTCCTGGGGCACCACGACCTCACAAGGGGGTTGAAGACATTCTAATGGCACTCGATTTGCTAGATGAGCCAGATTTGAGATTAGTGATTGTGGGTGGTAGCCCTTACGATGATTATGACGATAAATTGATTCAAAAGTGGGGACGTTGGATTATTAAATTACCCAGGTGCTCCGTAGAATTAATGCCTAAAATTGTAGCATCCGCCCACATTGTAGTTGTTCCCCAGCGAGATACTTTGACTGCTCGCGCTCAGTTTCCCCTAAAGTTGACAGATGGAATGGCAATGGCTAAACCTGTATTATCTACACGCGTTGGAGATATTCCCAAAATTTTAGGTAATACTGGTTATTTAGTCGAGCCTGCTTGTCCCGAACAGCTTGCGAAACAAATACAATTGATTTTTCAGGATTTCGAGTCAGCAGAGCAGAAAGGTATCAAGGCAAGAGAAAGATGTGTGGAACTCTATAGCATAGAGACTATGGCTTCTGTGCTCAAGTCGGTAATTTCTCGATTGTAAATCTTGATGGAGGTTTAATTTATTTGATGATTAGTAAATTTGGCAAGTATAGTGTGAATAATATTAATAAATTAAAGTTGCATAAAAATAGCCAATGTCTACCAGAAAACTACTACTAAGATTTGCTAAACCCTATCCAGGTTTGATTCTGCTGACAATATTGTTAGGATTTTCTGGAGCCTTATTTAATGGAATTAGCACAGCTTTAATTGTGCCAGTAATTTTAAAAATTGTCGGACAAGAAGTAGATTTAAGTTCTGCTCCTCCCATCCTTAAAAGGTTGATATCTCCCTTTGATAATACTCCAGAATCTTACCGGATAGTAATAATGGCCGGAACGATTCTCTTGACAATTTTTTTAAAAAACTTAGCTACTTATGCCAGCTCATTAGCATCGAGTTCTTTAACTCGAAAGCTAACATCAGATATGCGCGAAACTGGGTTAAAGCTATTATTAGAAGTTGATATAGATTATTATGCAAAAACAAAGGTTGGTGATTTAATCAACCGTCTGGGTGGAGAAATTGGTCGGGCTGCAAGTGCGATAGGTAGTACAGTCAAGATAGTTATCCTGGGAATAACAATTTTAGTTTTTGTCGGTTTATTACTGTCAATATCTTGGCAGTTGACAATTGCTTCTACGCTTTTGCTGTTATTGGTGACGTTAATAAATCAGTATGCCATCTCTCAGTCGAGAACTTTTGGTAAGCAGTTGAGTGAAATGTCTAGAGCATATTCAATCTCTGTGCTGGAGACTTTAAACGGAATCCGACTGGTAAAAGCAACGGGAAATGAAGAAAAAGAATATCAACGGATTCAAAAATTAATTCGCGATCGCGAGTTAGCAGATTTCCAATCTCAGGTTAATTCGGAAGCGATTACACCTTTGAGTGAGGTGATGGGTATTACAGCTTTACTGCTAATTGTACTTTTGAGCAAAACCTTCTTTGCTGGTCAGGTTTCCTCTCTTTCCACCGTACTTTTAACATATCTATTAGTGCTGCTGCGAGTGCTGCCATTAATTTCTCAGTTAAATACTATTCGCAGTAACTTTGCCAGTACCGCCGCCAGTGTAGATGTGGCAAATGAATTTTTAAGCCTTCATGATAAGCCGTTCATGGATAAGGGTAAGCTTCCCTATACAAAATTAGAAAAGGGCATATCTTTTAATTCTCTTCGCTTTGCCTATCCTGGTCATGAAAAAATGGTACTCAAAGATGTAAGTTTATTTTTACCACATGGCACGACCTTAGCATTAGTAGGCAGTTCTGGTGCTGGTAAATCCACTTTAGCAGACCTTTTACCTAGATTCTATGACCCAATAGCTGGCAGTATTACCATTGACGGTACTGATTTGCGGGAGTTCGATGTTGTATCCCTGCGAAAGCGAATGGGGATTGTTAGTCAAGATACTTTTCTTTTTAATGACTCGGTGCGAAACAATATTGCTTATGGGCGAGAAGAGGCTACAGATGATGAAATTCTGACAGCAGCCAAGCGAGCAAATGCTTATGAGTTTATTAGCAAATTGCCTCAAGGATTTGACACCTTAATTGGCGATCGCGGCGTAATGTTATCTGGTGGACAAAGGCAAAGATTAGCAATCGCCCGCGCCTTGCTCCAAAATCCAGAAATTCTGATTTTAGATGAAGCCACCAGTGCTTTAGATACCGTTTCCGAGCGTTTAGTACAATCTGCACTAGATGAATTGAGTCGCGATCGCACAACCCTTGTAATTGCTCACCGCCTTTCCACAGTCCAAAAAGCCGATCAAATTGCCGTATTAGATCAAGGAAAGGTGGTAGAAGTAGGAACCCATGATGAACTGTTACCAAAAGGTGGTTACTACTCACGTTTGTACTCAATGCAATTTAGCGAGCAGCCTAAGAAAGACTTAATTCAGACAAAAATTTTTAAGGCAATGCGCCTAAACTCAAAGAAATTTGTTGAACATCCTGAAGCCGCTATTAAATATAAACAAAGCTTGCTCCGCATCTCTCACGAAATTCGGACACAGTTGAACTCAATGATTGGGTTTCTGCACTTATTACTTGACGAGCTAGTAGACAATTCTCAAGAACAGCAGCAATTAATTGAAGATTCTTACAAATCAGCTTGGAGAATTATCAACACCATAGATGTTTTTGAAGATGTTATTAACTTGCAAACAAAGGGAGAATTTATCTCAATTTCTGAAGAAAATCAAGATATTATACGCACCTATTGTCAGACATTTAATTATCTCTCCAGTGAGTTTCGGACTTCTCTCAATCTTATACTTGGCTCTCTCCGTTCTCTAACTGATAATTTGATATATACCCCAGAAGAACAAAAGGGATTAATTACTGAAAATTATGAATCTGCTATATCTTTGCTCGACAATTTAGAAAAATTTGAAAATAGTATTAATATCTAAATTTATGAAAAATTCTGCTTTACAAAAACACTATATTTTTTTCATTGGTGAAGAGTTACCGCAGCCAGAGGCTCACCTAGTGCAGTCTACAAATGCAGCTAACGGCGCTGCTAACTTGGGATACTCAACAGTTTTGGTATATCTTGAAAAAGGAGCAAAAGCTATTAATCCAGCTAATTTAGCTCGTCCTTTTCAACCCAGAGAAACACCAACAGAACTGATTAAATATTACAACCTCCATGACAAGTTAAAAGTTGCTCCTTTACCTATGCCTTGGCCAATTGACCATTTTCGGAGCAAATTTACTGACTCTAACACCATTGCCAGCAAGTATTATTTACCATTTCACATACTTCCAACTACTAAACTTGTCCACAGTCGTAACTGGAATTTTGTCAAAGCTGCCATCAAAAATGGCGTTCCGGCAATTTATGAACACCACCACCACGAAGACAAACCATTTGAGCCAGAAATTGTTAAAAATCCGCTATTGCAAATTGCTGTTACCGTTATAGACACCATCCGCGAAAGCATGATTAAAAATGGTATGCCACCAGAAAAAGTGATTACAATGCACAATGGTTTTAATCGCTTATTTATGGAGAGACAACCAGAAAAAGCAACCGAATGGCGTCAAAAACTATTGCAAGATGAAAGTCAAAAATTGGTAGTTTATGCGGGAGCTTTACAGCAATTCAAGGGTATCGATGTATTAATTGATGTAGCTCAAGAAATGCCTAATGTGGAATTTGCTTGTGCTGGTGGTAAGCCAAAAGATATCGAATATTATCAGCAATTGGTAAAAGAAAAACAAGTTCATAATATTAAATTTTTGGGCTATATATTACATAATGATTTAGCATCTTTGCTACAAGCAGCCGATGTTTTAGCTCACCCTCATTGTTCGGGAAAAGCGGCAACTTTCACATCTCCATTAAAGCTCTTTGACTACTTCGCCTCTGGAACTCCCATTGTAGCAACAAAAATTCCATCATTAGTTGAATTTCAAAATACTCAAGCGTTCACCGGAGGTGTTGGCGAAGCCATCGCTGCTTGGTGTGAGCCAGATAATCCCAGCAAATTTGCCGAATGTCTAAAGCGGGTTTTAGAAACTCATCCCAGAAAAATAGAAGGTTATCCAGATAGTATCAATTTCGTTAAGCAGTTCTCTTGGGAAAATAGAGCAGCAAAAATCCTTAGTTATGTTGATAAGTCTCTGTTACCCCAAGTTGTTTTATAAGGAAAATAACTAATAATAACTAACTCATAAATAAAATGAATATCAAAACTGTAGGCATGATTAGCAGTTATCGAGGTTTAGAAACTAGAGCCGATTGGCTGTGGCAACAAACTCCAAATCAATTTGGAGCTTGGGGCAATATCCAAATGCAAGCATTGGCAGCAAAACCAGATTATCTGCTGATGTATCAATTTGATTTTCCTCAAGCAGCGCCAAAAACATCTTGGTTCGATAGTTTTCGTACACGGCAGCAAAAATCAGTAATAAGTGTTGATTCTCTACTGCGTGATGTGAGTAAAGAACGGATTATTTATTTACTAAGAGAACCGCCTCTAGATGAAATTGTAGAAATCACTAATCATAATTACCAAGAAGCCAAAAAGTATTGCGGTTACATTTCTGGCCCAGATGATTTTGCCCCCACTCCTGACTACATGCCTGCTATTTGGTATCATTCAAATTCATTTCAAGATTTAAATGAAATGCCACCTCCTGAAAAGGTTGCTCTATGTAGTTGGATTACTTCAGGAATTAGCCGCACTGTCAACCATCGCCAGCGTTTAGACTTTTTGCAGTCTCTACAATCTAGTGGTATTAAATTTGATTTGTATGGACGCAACTTACCACAATGGGCGAAAAAGTCAGGGGAACTGGGTAATAAGTGGTATGGGATGGCACCATATTATTACAATCTAGCAATCGAAAATTATGCTGATAATAATTGGTATGTGAGTGAGAAACTTTGGGATAGTTTACTTGCCTGGTGTTTACCAATTTACTATGGCGGCCCGGCTGCTGATAAATTATTGCCACCTGGTAGTTTTTTACGATTACCCAGTTTAGATGAAAAAGGCATTGCCTACATCCAAGAAATGACAGCTACACCTGATGCTTGGTATGCTGCCAAAGATGCGATCGCAGAAGCACGTCAAATCATTTTACACAAATTAAATCTGCTTAACTGGTTGTCAAACTTTGTTGATCAACACTCATAAATTATGAATGGTATTTGTACTCTTGGCAATGATTATGTTTTCGATCAATTGGTGGCTCTGCTTAACAGTATTGATGCGATATTGGGCCCAGAAACGCCTGTTTGTATCTATCCTTTCGATGATCAGACACAGCGAATTGCTGATGAAATAGCTAAACGACCTAATGTATTTCTTTACGATAATCAAGAATCAATTAATCGCTGGGATGAATTTATGCTTTCAGCAGCGCCAGAACGATTGAATCGTAGTAAATTCCGCTTATATGGCGCTCACCGTCGTTTTTGTGCTTTTGATGGGCCATTTGATAAGTTTATCTATTTAGATGCAGACACCTTAGTAATGAACTCTCTGGCGGCGGTGTTTGAAAAATTAGATAGCTATGATTTTGTTGTCTATGATTTTCAATTTAAAGATGTCACTAAAGTATACAATGTTAATTCGCCTAAATTACTAAAAGTTTTCGAGCAAAAACGCATTGATTCCGAAATATTTTGCTCAGGCTTCTATGGTTCAAAACAGGGCATATTTAATACAGAGCAAAGAGATTTTTTAATATCCCATCTACAAAAAAATGGTGAAGCGGAAATTTTGTATGAAGGTGCTGGTGAACAACCACTGATCAACTACATGGTTATGAGGTCTAATCTTTCTCTTTATAACTTTGCTCAACAATTACCAGATAATCAAAAAACTGGATGTTCTGCCACATCTAAGCACTTTGAAGAACGAGAACATATTCTCTATGACAAAGACAATCGACTAACTTATATTCATTATATTGGTGTTCCTCCTAATATTAATCAAGCAGTATGTGCTGGAGAAAATATTGAGTTTCCTTATCGAGATTTATTTCTCTATTATCGTTATTTACACGAGCCAGAAAAGCGTCCAGTCTTTACAGATCCTCCTAAAAGTTATGATGACGCTCCAATACCAAATTTACTTACAAGAGCTTTGCGAAAACTTAGGTTGATTAACCAAGGATAATTTATGAGTAGGGGCATTTATATTGTTGCCAATGACCGGGTTATTGATAATGCGATCGCTTTACTTAATAGCATTCGTTACTATGACCCAGAAGTTACCGTTTATCTCATACCTTTTAATGAAAATTATCATAAGGTAGCAGAGCAGCTTACTACCTTACATAAAGTGGAAATTTTTCCAGATTTAGAACTTATTGATAAATTTACCAAACGCATCGGAGAAATTTTTGATCGAGATTTCCTGGCTTTACCCAACAAGATGCGTAAACTAGTGGCGTGGTTTGGCCCTTTAGATGAGTTTATTTATATTGATACTGATATTGTCGTTTTTGAAAAAATCGTTGACAATTTAGACAAACTTTCAGAAGTTGATTTTTTCTGTTGCGATTACCATCATGCTAATGACAAGCTGCGAAATATATTTTCCCCATTTGTGAAAGAGCAGCAAATTTTTTCAGATGCCCAACTTGAAGACGTTTTCAATAGCGGTTTTTGGGCTTCTAGGAAAGGAACTATTACCGAACAACAAATGGACGAAGCTTTGCGCGAATGTGCTGCACATCGAGAATATTTCGATTTTTCTGAAGGAGTTACAGACCAACCTATTTTAAATTATCTTGTTCTTAAACTAATTGCCAAACGTGGTAATCTCGTCAAAATTCCAGGAGGCGGGCCTGGTAGTTGGGCCGGTTCGCAAAATTTCCAACAGCAAGACTACGCCCTCTATGACCGAGGACAACGACTAAAATATCTCCATTGGGCTGGTACACGGATGAAAGTTGGTAGTCCCTATTGGCAATTGTGGGAACATTATCGCTATCTCCATGAAGGTAAATTCGCCTTCATCCCTAAACTGACTCGCCGTTTATTTCCCTTTGTTACTGCCCGTACTTAATATTAGGAGTATCCCAATGACTGATGGCATTTATATCCTAGCCAATGATGTCGTCTATGACCAATTAGTTGCATTGCTCAATAGTATAGAAGCTAATGCCGGCAGGAAAATTCCTATTTGTATACTTCCATATAATGAGCAGTTAGACAAAGTAAAGGCAGAGATTGCCTCTAGAGATAATGTCAGCTTATTTGAAGATTATGATTCCATAGCTTACTGGGATGACTTTGCTACTCAGATATGGAAAAATTATCCTAGAGCACAGAAAACTTGGCGAGGGTGGGGCTTTCCAGAACTCTATCGGCTACCAATGCACCGCAAATTGTGTGCTGTGGACGGCCCCTTTGATAGATTTATTTATTTTGATGCAGATACTTTGTTAATGGGGCCTGTAGATTATGTATATGAAAAATTAGATGCCTATGATTGGGTAGTCAATGATTTTCAATATAAGTCTGATTTAAAATTTGTTTTTGATGGTTTATCAGAGCAAATGCAGCAAGTTTTTAATTTAGATAACTTGCAATCTAAGATATTTTGTGCTGGTTGGTTTGCCACTAAGAAAAACATTTTTTCTCCAGCTATAAGAGCCGACTTTCTCGACAAATTAATAGCAGGCGAAGCCGAAGTCATGTGTTGTTTAGGCCCTGACCAATCTTTATTTAACTATATGGTATTGAAAAGCGGAATTCCATATTATAACTTTGCTTTTCATGACTGCAAACACTCAACAGGTAATCACTGGAGTTCTCAATTTGATATAGTAGATAACGTTCTTTATGACCAAGGACGGCGGCTGACATATCTGCACTATATGAGTATAAATTCATCAAACTTTACTCAACTTTGCGCTGGTGAAGATATTAATATTCCATATCGAGATGTATTTTTATATTATAGATATTTAAAGTCGCCAGAACAAAGACCCACAAGCTTGAAGCGTCAGAGTCCACTACTACGTTTGCAAAAGACTAGTACAAGTTTTTTCAATCAAAAAATCAACAATATCAAGCTAAACTATCGTAATTTCAAGGATAGAATTACTAATCAAACTTGACTTAAAGGTTGTGTAGTTTTTAGCTTATCTATTGCTTAATTATCGGTAATAAAAATCAAAGTCTTTCAAAGTTAAAATTCTTAAACGCAGTAAATTATATAAATACTTAATAATTTTATTGCTTTTAACTATAATTTTCTGTCCAATGAAGCGTTCGGGGTATTCTAACTTTGTTTGTTGCTCAAAATATATTGCCATATCCTCCATTTTCGATTCTCCCTTTTTGATTCTGACAAATTCGATTCTATTCTTAAAGAAAGAGATACCATCCATTGCACTCCATCTAACTGGTAAACCGGCTTTAGCAGCTGCTAAACCTATTGCATTTCCTTCGCAATCATACAGTCCATTTAACTCACAATAAGATGCCAGAATTTCCCACTGTTTAAGAAATTCTATTTCCTTTCCAGAGTCTTTTGTAACTGTAAATAGATATTCATAAACAAAGTTAATATTTTCATTTTCTAGTTCTAGATTTAACTTTGAAGCGGCCTTTTTAGCCACTTTAAACTCTTTCAGAAGTCTGGGGTCGGGATTGCCAGTTAGAACTCTAGCATACTTTTTTGTCATGTTTTCACAACCTCTTGCCGTTATTCCTGGCATTGAAATGCATTTCAGATTTTGTGGAACTGGCGCTAATATTCGCATATCTGCATCAATGAATATGCATGAATTAAATAGAGATAAACTCTTGGCTATTGCAAATCTTTTGTCATGATAAAACTTAACGCTTTGTTGTCTATGCTTAAATGCCAAAACGTTAGGTTGTTGGCTAAAGTCGCTAGGAAAATCAGTTAAAATAACAAAAGATGTGTTGGGCGAATATTTTTCGATATCTTTTGCTAATAACAATGCAAGATTGCGATAGTTCTTGCCACATGCTAAAGTACAAAAACAAAATGCCTTTTTGTCTTGATTCATAGCTTTTTACGCTCCTTCTAATTAAATAAAAATCTGCAACGCCAAAATTCTAAACAAAGTCGAGTATACTTTGAGTCATACTTGTTATCTTTTTAGCAGAGATACTGCGGATGCAAATTTCAGTATTTGTACGTAATCTTAACGCAATGAAATCTTAGATTTATAAAATTTTAATACAAAATAGGTATTCACCACTAGCTAATGATCTCATTTGTAGCGAAATATCATTGCTGGCGGTGATAATTTAGGGTAATTTGGATGTTGATGAAGCGTTATACTATCTAAGAAAAAGAATCTAAATCTAAAGATTGCATACCTTCGCGTTCTATAAAGGTCATCATACTTCCCAGTTGCAACCAAACTAATAAACAAGTAAACAGACTAATTGGTAAACCGACTCCTAAAGCCAAGGAAGTAGGAAAGCCAAATATTGCTAACCCTGAAGACAGAAATAGACTAGTACCGCCAGTTATACCGATAAATGGCACAAATAATTGTTTGAGTGAGGAACGCGGTTTAGTATTTTCTGTTCGTTCGCTTGGCCATTTTTGTACAATTACTTTCAAAGTGCCAGATAATGCTAAACCAGATGTTAATGCTGTTAGAAAGCCAACAAGTAACAGAAAATAAGGTGGTTGTAGAGGAAAATAGTACATCAAAACTCCTGATTATATTAAAGATTTTTTAGTTTTTATTTGTTGACTGATTCCCAGCAAAAAGCGCAAGGGATGTAGCTTTTGGTAGGATAGCAGCTGCGCCTTCCCTGGATAAGTCTGTTAAAATTCCGATCGCTACATTTAATAAACGATCTGGTTTTATGTCATCTTTAACCAGGTTCCACAGGCGTTGGACATCTTCGGTGTGGAGGCGGTCATCTTCAGTAAGAGCAAGCACCAGCTGCCGCCGCAGAAATTTGCCTTCTTCCGAAATTAAAAATTGGAACCCCATCTGGGCTGTGGGTAACACATCAAAGTTATTATCAGTCCGAGCGATCGCAATCAAATTCTCTAATCGCTGCCACTGAAATTTACCATCTTTGAACAACACATTCAATAATCGCCGCCGTAATTCTGGCGATTCCCCTGTCAGCAAGCGCCGTGCTATATAAGGATAACCCACCTCAACAATTTTGAAATTCGGGTTGAGGCTAAGGGCAATACCTTCTTGAGTCACCAAAGAACGAATAATCAAAGCAAACTTCGCCGGGACTCGGAAAGGATATTCATACATCAGTTCCGAGAATTCATCGGTAATAGTTTTGAAGTTAAAATCCTTGACATTTTTACCAATTGCATTTCCCAGCACCGCTTCCAAGGCTGGCACAATCGGGCAAATATTCGTGTCTGGAGTCAAAAATCCTAATTTTACAAAATCTTCGGCTAAGTCGGTGTAGTCTTTATTCACCAAATGTACTAGCGCATCCACTAGTGTTTCTTTGGTGCTTTCCTCCAACTGATCCATCATGCCGAAGTCAATATAAGCCATCCGACCATCGGGCACAGCAAACAAATTGCCAGGATGAGGGTCAGCGTGAAAGAAGCCGTGTTCTAAAAGCTGTTGCAACCCTGATGTAACGCCAATTTGGATAATCGCTTCTGGATCTAAACCTGCTTCCTTGATGCGTTTAGTATCTGTCAACTTAAAGCCGTCAATCCATTCCAGGGTTAAAACGTGGGTATTTGTATAACGCCAGTAAATGCCTGGAACTTTTACTTGCGGGTCGTTGCGGAAGTTACTAGCAAATTTTTCGGCGTTGCGGCCTTCATTTATATAGTCGATTTCTTCAAATAACTTCGTGCCGAACTCGTCCACGATTAAAGTTAGGTCGTGACCGAGATTGAGGGGCAACCAGGGAGCTACCCAACTCGCCCCCCAGCGTAATAGATAGAGGTCGCGGGTGAGAGTCGGGCGTAAGTTGGGGCGTTGCACCTTCACTGCGACTTCTTCGCCGCTAATTAGACGACCACGGTATACTTGACCCAAGCTAGCTGCTGCTACTGGACTAGGCGACAGTTCGCTAAAGCTTTCGTGAATGGGACGGTCTAGTTCAGTTTCGATAATTTTGTAAGCGATCGCATTATCGAAAGGTGGTAACTGATCTTGTAACTTGATCAGTTCTTCTAAAAAGTCCTTACGGATTAGGTCAGGCCGGGTAGAGAGGGCTTGACCAACTTTGATAAAAGTTGGGCCAAGGCGGGTGAGCAGTTCTCGCAACTGGATAGCTCGTTTACCCTTGTTCTGCTCAACTTTATCTTGCCATTCGTCCCACTTGAGACTGAGTATAAATCCCGCAAAAGAGAAGATAATTCTCAGGAGTCGCCCCCATGCTAACCAGGGACGGTAACTATAGTAGCGAGCGATCGCCTCTGGATTATAGAGTTTTAGCAGAGCAGGTTGATACTGACCCACGCCTTTATTTGCCTCTTCAACTGAAAAATTTACAATGATTGTTTTTCTCCTAACCCACAAATTACTTGCAAGTTCAGGATAGCGGTAGTCTTTTATCTAAAACAACTAGAACTCTACCCCTTTGGGATACGGTTCGCCGTGATTTTAGCTTGTGTTACTGCCTAAGATTTGTTTATCTTTTTCTTAATTATACTTTATAAAACTACAACTACTTATCCCACTTTTAGATGATTTTATTTTTTCTTAACCATTATTTATAAAAATATAAATATCTACCTGTGTCTGATTATGCAAATTTAAATCAACTGCGATCGTAAGTAACTTTATTTACTAACATTTATATGAAGTAGTAGTACTATTACTGTCTTGGATTTAATCTTTGTTACCATTCTCGCTTCGGAATAAATTCCAAGGTTAATAGCTTACATTCCTCTCAGGAGGATTAAACCAATTCGCAATAGGCAACTCTTGGAGACCCTAAAAGCGAACGCCCCGCTACGAAGAGAGCAATTACGTTTTGTAACAGGGATTTAGATTTAGGCGTTCAATTCGCGCTGCTTGATAGAAGCAGGAGACTTAAATCCCTGAACCTCGTTAAATACAAAATTTTCAGCCATGTAGAAGGCTATCTTATAGCGCTCTGAGTTAAGTAGGTATAGAACCCAGAGCAAGCTCCTGGCTTCCTCTGATGTACCTCATTTAATTAGGAAAAGCTTGGAAAATTTCAGTCCACTTGAGTGGACTTTAGCTATGAACCGCAGAACTTAAGTTCTGGGCGGGATATCGGATGAGCGCGACACTTTAACTATTATAAGAATATGGATAATGATAATAGTATTTACATCGTGCTGTACTAGCCCTAGAATTGTATAGTTTAGGTAGAAGAATCAACCCCAAACTTATAACAGAATTATTATTTATAAGTATTATAAATTTGGTAACTGGTAGTGATTTAGCCACACTTACCAATTACCAATTAGCTACTTTTAACCATCGTGCAATGCTATTTAGATTTGGCCTCCAAGTTTTCTAAACGGCTTCTCAATTCCTGATTTTGCTGTTTAAGTTGGTCAAAATCCTCACGCAATTGACGCAGGGTTTTTTCTGAACCAATATTCTTTTGCACCTTGGAAATTTCTTCTTCAGCGTAGCGACGCACACGCCCATCGGCTGTTTGTTCAGCTAGCGATCGCAAAATCCCCACTGCTTTAGGTGTTTCCATTTGTCCTAATGCTGCTGCTACCGCAACTTGCGTTAAAAAGAAGGTTTCTTTCGCTAGTTCTGTTAATTTTTCTAAAATCCGTTCTAAATTAACCGGACTTTGACCTACAGAAATCTTTCCTAAAGCGCGAATTGTGGCTAAACGTAGCGGTTGTGGTACACCGAGTTTGGTATATTCGATTAGCAAATTTAAAGCTGCTTCCGAGGTTTTGAATTCAGCTAAACCGGCAACCGCACCACTCCGAATCACTTCATTCCAACCCACCTTTTCTTCTAAAACGGATTTTAGCAGCTTTAATACCTTGTCTTCCTTGGGTTTATCTTCCAAGTTTGCAGATGCAATCGCCCCGATCACACGAGAAGCTGCTGCTTCCACGTAGTAGCTAGGATCGCCCTTTTGCACTAACCCTCTGACTGCTTTATAGCTTTCAGCAGTTTTGATTTGAGCAAGTGCTTCCACTACAGCTCGTCGTACGTAAGCATTTTTATCTTTTAACCCAAGAACTAAACCATTAAAGGCTTGGTCTAAATTGATTTGCGCTAGTTGTTTCGCCACCTCCACACGCACACCCCACAATGGGTCATTTTTTAGCGATGTAGATAGTGCAATAATAGCTTCTAATCCACCTTTTTTTGCCAAAGCTGCTGCTGCGTAAATACGTGAAATGGGGTCGTGATCAAATTCTAACTGTGCTTTTAACTCTGATATTGGATACTCTAACGCTACTGTTTTCAGATAATTATTCTCAACATCAAAGCTGATAAATTGGGGCTTATTTTCTAGGGGAAAGTAAAAGCTTTGTTCACGTTCATTTACTCGCACTACAAAAGTTTTTAGTTGTGAGTTAGGAGTTAGGAGTTTGGAATTATTTTTAACTCCTAACTCCTCACTCCTAACTTCTCCTTGTTGGGTATAGCCAAAACCAATAGGTATTTTTAAATCAAACAAATCCTTACTACCATTTTGACCTTCAGCAGCTTGGGTTTGAGTTACCGTGATTTTTGCTAATTTAGCATCCCCATCCCAAGAGTAAGCTACTTTAAAATCAGGATGACCACCACGAAAAACATATTGGTCAAAGAGGAATAAAAGATTATGTCCGGTAGCCTTTTCAATCGACCTGAGTAAGTCTACTGTTTCTACGGTTTTGTGGGCATTATCTTGAACAAATGTTTGGATAGCTTGCCAAAACAACTCATCTCCTAATTGGGCCCGAATCATGTGATAAACACAAGACCCTTTTTCGTAAATGTGGCGATCGTAAAGCTCAATAGCTTCCCGGTAAACATGTGTTACCATCGGGCGACGATAGCGACTGCTATCTTCACTTAAGTAACGACGAGCTTCTAATAAACGATAGTAAGCTGCTTCTTCTAAACTATATTCCTGTTCTGTCCACATCACCTCAGAATAAGAAGCCATCCCTTCCTTAATCCAAGCATGAGACCAATGCTTAATCACCACCAAATCACCAAACCACTGGTGCGCGAGTTCATGGACGACTAAACTTTCAGTATTACGGTTATCTAAAGCGGCGCGTTCATCCAGCAAGCATCTATCCGTTAATAGTGTTGTGGAGGTGTTTTCCATCCCGCCAAAGATGAAATCATCGACGCAAACCTGGGCGTATTTCGGGAAAGCATAAGGATAGCCATACTTTTGGCTCAGAAATTCGATCATGCGGGGAGTTTTGCCCATGCTGCGTTTAGCATCTTCCTCCCGTCCCTTTTCTACATAGTAGGTAACTGGTTTCCCATTCCACTCATCTTGAATTTCGGCAAAGTCACCTACTGCTAAAGTCATCAAGTAGGTAGGATGAACTTGTTGCTGTGACCAATGATAGATTTTGTAATCACCATCTTCTGTGGTGTTAATCAATTCGCCGTTAGAAATTGCTACGAGAGGGTTGGGGACACGAACGCGAATTTCGGAAGTGGACAGTTGTCCTGGATAATCAAAGCAGGGGAACCAAAAGCGAGAGTCTTCGTCTTCTCCTTGAGTCCAAACTTGAGTTGGCTTGTTTGGGTAGTGCTTGTCTGGTTGAATAAAGTAAAGACCGCGTTGCGGTTTTGTTACTGAATAGGCGATCGCAATTAGCAAGCGTTTACCACTTTGAGTCGCCTCAGCAAGTTGGATAGAAAGCTGTTCCCCGTCGTAGTCAAAATTTTGTGGCACTTTGTCCACCTGTACAGACTCGATATTCAGGTTGACAGCATCCAAAGTCAAACGATCAATGCCATTACGGATTGGTAAGAGGCGAATGCTACAATTGCCCTGGTAGCTTTGCTTGGGTATATCCAAGCTGAGATCCAGAAAAATATGCTCTACCTGTCCGGGGCGATCGGGGCTGTAGTGTGGTCTTGCTCCCGGTAACTCAAAAGGTTTGTGTACGTTATTATCTGTATCAAAATAAAACTTCGACATTGATCCTTACTGACCTTGTAATCCTGAAAAGTCTGGCTTGGCTGGATGTTGTTAAGTAAAATAGCGGTGTCTAAATATATTTCCCAAATTAATAGGGCATTATGGAGGTGAGAATTCCCTTTTGGGGGGGATTAAAATTAATCTCACCGGAATTTCCGAAGATTAGCTGGCGATCCTTGGACTTTTTTCCATATCCCTCCCGCATTTACTACTGATGTTTTGCACTTTTTTGGCATCAAGTCAAGAGTCTCTTGCACCTCGATAACTTTTAATTAAGTACAAACACTCCTAATTATTCTTATATAGGACTCCGATTCGATTTTTGAAAACATACTGAGACTGAAAAGCTCGTTTATCAGGGTTTTATCTGAAATTTTCCTTACAAATCAGACAGGAGTCCTATAACTTAGGATAGCTTGCCACTGTTGAGCAGGCTATTTTGTTTGAAATGAACAGCATATCATTTGCCGATTCGCTCCCCATCTCGTGAAAGTATTTTTTAGAGTAATTATTTTAGACTGCTAACTTACAGGACTACTAATTTTATCAGTAAATACCGATCAATGAGCGGAAATTATTAATAAATCCGAAAACTCTACAGTGACACTTGTATAAATCTCGGTGACAATCTGAGCAAAAGAGGATAACAAAATGCCTGAAAGTAAATCTAAGTTTCTCATTCCTGCTGTTGGTGCTGCTGTACTTGTCGCAGGAGGTATAGCAGCTTATACGTATTTTAAAGCCCCATCAGGAGCTAGCTCAGACGCTCTAGGCAGCGCTAAACTCGTACCTTCAACAGCATTGATGGCAACTTATATTACTACTGACTCTCAAGCTTGGGCAAAGTTACAGCAGTTTGGCACTCCAGAAGCACAAAAATTAGTGGCAAAAGGTCTGGAAAATTTCAATCAGCAAGTGTTCAGTGACAGTAACGTTTCTTATGAAAAAGATATAAAGCCTTGGGCTGGTGGTGTCATGATTGCTGTATTGCCACCTAATCCTGTTAAATCGGCGCAGTTGAAAGCATCTTTTCAAACACCTAATGCGCCAATCAATGTACAGCAGGAATCAAATATCTTGATCGTAGTGGGAATCAAGGACAAACTCAGCGCCTTGAATTTTGCTAACAAATTAAAGTCACAAAAAGGAGTTAAATTTCAAGAATCTGACTATAAAGGTCAAAAAATTATAGAAACTACAGAAAATAGCAAGCCAACATATAGCGTAGTTTTAAATAATAGTCACGTAGTATTAGCACCCGAAAAGCAAGCTATAGAAAAAGCAATTGACACCTTTAAAGGAGAGTCTTCTTTTGCCAGTAAAGAAGGTGCAAGCAGCATCCTTAACAAAAGAGTGGATGTCAAAAACAGCCTCGCCCAAATTTATGTACCAGATTATGCCGGCATGGTACAGCAATTAGCAGCCGGAAGCCCGCAGGCAAAGCAGTTACCTCCACAAGCGCTGACGCAACTTAGGCAGATAAAATCTGTGGTGGCGGGTGTTGGTGTTGATGATGCGGGAGTGCGGGTAAAAGCGATCGCTAATTTAGATCCGCAACTAAATAAATTTCAGTATCAATCAAGTCCGGGAAATATAGTTGGGCAATTTCCCACTGGTACTTTTGCTCTGATTAGTGGAAATGGTATCAGCCGTGGCTGGGAAACGCTAGTAGAAGAGTCAAAAAATTATCCAGAAATGAAACAAGGTCTTGAACAGGTGCGAGGACAATTGAAATTTGTCAATATTGACCTGGATAAAGATATTTTTGGCTGGATGAATGGGGAATTTGCCTTTGGTGCGATTCCATCTAATCAAGGGGTGTTAGCAAATGTTGGTTTTGGAGGTGCTTTAGTATTTGATACTAGCGATCGCAAAACTGCCGAAGCCACCTTCACGAAATTGGATACCCTTGCCAAAACCCAACAAATCAACGTTGCCAACAGAAATATTGGTGGGAAAGACGTAACTGAATGGCAAATCCCCAGACAGGGAGCTTTATTGTCACATGGTTGGCTAGATCAAGATACTGTATTTGTAGCTCTTGGTGGCCCAGTTGCTGAAGCAATCGGCGATCGCAAGAATCCATCTCTTGACAATAGCGATACCTTCAAAGCCGTTACGGGTTCTTTGCAAAAGCCCAACGGCGGCTATTTCTATCTAGATATGGACAAAACTCAAACTGTGCCTTTGATCAAGAGTTTAATCTCATCTGACGCCAACGCTATCACAATCCTGAGTTCCATTCGTGGTCTTGGTTTTACCGCTAATAGCCCTGATAAATCTACCAGTGAATTGGAGATGTTGTTAGCTCTCAAGCCTACTGCAAAGTAGGCCATGGGACAAAACAGTTACGTTAGCGGATAGCTAGGGTTTAGCCTGTCTCGAGTTCCGTGTAAATAAGTGAGATTCCTAACTCAGCACTGGCTAAAGTCCGGCTACCACTAACAGCGCTATTGAGGAGGATTGGTGATTAATTATGCTCCTCTACCACCTCATCCTCCCACTCCTAATCCCTTTACTACTCACAAAACTTGATTATTCCGAGTTTCCAAGGTTTGATTGAGTCTATCCAAAGCGCCAGTCAATCTTTCTTGGGCTACAAGGTTAGGATCTGGCAATGGTTCATCGGCTACTTCTTCTTGTCTCTTGAATTTTTGTAAGGCTCGAATTGCCACAAATAAAACTAAGGCAATAATTACAAAGTCAACTATTGCGCCAAGAAAGTGACCAATCTTGATTCCCGGGCCAATGGCGATTGTTCTCCAGTCTTTGCCAGCAAAACTAACCAGGGGATTAATCAATGGCATGATCACATCTTCAACAAAGGAAGTGACAATTTTGCCAAAAGCACCACCAATGATCACAGCGATCGCCAAGTCAACTACATGGCCTTTCAGGGCAAATTCTTGAAAATCTTTTAAAAAGCCAGTTGCTCTTCTTCTTGCTCTGCCCATATTTGACTCCAATCAGCTGAACTTACTGTACTTTTCTTTATAAATGACACTCAGTTTTTTGCCATTCTTGTTGAGAGAAATGTTGCTAAGTATCAAAATTTTACCAGTCTTGAATAAAATTCTCTGATAAATACAAAATGTAAACCAGTATGATTTAAATCTTCTCAGAAGTTTGCTGCTCTGCAAATGTCAACTTTCTATAATATTTGTTGCTTGGGGCAAGTCAAAGGAGACAGACTGCCGTTATACAATTCAATTCATTTCTAGACTGCTGTCTAGCAAGTATGTCATAAGTAAAAAAGGCTGTTGAACGCAAATTAATTTATGACCACTACAGTAAACACTAATCCTGGTTTAGCTTCGCGTTTGGTAAATGGCGTACTGGCAATCAAACCTTTAGCCAACCTAGCCAAACACCAAGCTAGACAAATGATGATTAAACGTGCTGAAAGAATTGGCGTGCCTTGGACGCAAGAAGTCGAAACACTACAGGCGCGTGATTGGAAGGCTGATCTAGCTCAAGTAGAAAATCCTCAGCTTTCCTACCCAGAATACTATTTGCGGTCATTCCATGCCTATGAAGGTGGAAACCTAAGTTGGAAAGCCGCTTGTGAGCTAGAAGTTGCTGCCCGTACTGTCCATGCTGGAATTTGGCAAAATGCTGGAGCGGAAGGAGATGCTAAACTGCGCCAAAGTTACCACGATATCCTCAAAGTGCAAATCCTCAATCAACCCCAAGACATCCTCGATGTGGCTTGTGGTGTGGGTTTAAGTACATTTACCATGCAAGAAATTTATCCCCATGCCAAAATTACAGGCTTAGATTTATCTCCCTACTTCTTAGCCGTTGCCAATTACCGCGCTGGGCAACGTCAAGCTAAAATAAACTGGCTTCATGCCCAAGCGGAATCTACCGGGCTACCTAATGCCTCTTTTGATTTAGTTTCCATTTTCCTGATGTGCCACGAATTACCCCAATCGCCAACTCGACAGATTTTAGCTGAAATGCGGCGCTTGCTGCGTCCGGGTGGCTACTTGGCAATCATGGACATGAATCCAAAATCTGAAGTTTACCAAAAAATGCCAGCCTATATTTTGACTTTGCTCAAAAGTACAGAACCGTATTTAGATGAATATTTCGGTTTAGATATTGAGCAAGCTATTGTTGAAGCAGATTTCCAAACTCCCACTATCATTAACAATACCCACCGTCACCGCACAGTACTTGCTCAGGTGAGTGGTTGATTTTTCTTTACTGCTCTGGGCAGCAATACCACCTTTGCTGCTGCTAGGCTACTACTACTGTAGAGTGCCATTTGCCCCACCTTTGTTAAAGTTGCTGATGTTTTTTATCATCGGCGCAATATCTGGTATCTTAGCCCTTAGCCTCGAATGGATTTTTGAAATTGTAGTCAACAGGGTTGTAGACTGGCATCAGATCAAGCTATGTCTGCCGACAAGTCGCTGCGCTACACTTCCTGGAATAGCCTTGCGGCAGCTTGTGGAAGTAGGCCCAATTGAAGAAGGTTGCAAGTTTGTAGCGGTTGTTGTCCCAATCTACTATTTGCAACGCAAGTATCGATTATTTGCATCTACCGTTTTCCTCTTCACCATAGCCGTTGCCCTTGGATTCACTGCCGAAGAAAATTGGATTTACCTTTTCCACGATACAGCCTCAATTCTAGACCGTATAATCGGTATGCCAGTCCACGCCATGTTCTCTGCACCTTGGGGATATGCTTTAGGAATCTATATTTCCTCGAACATTCGGTTAAATCAAGACAAAACGTTCATTTTTAGGGCTTGGCTAAATTCTGTAATCTGTCATGCCCTAGTTAATGTTTTATCAAGTGCTTGGCGTTACTCACTGCCTTTAGGTTTCCTGAGTTATGGTTTATTCCCATTTCTCTTGTGGATGTTTTGGCGACTAGAACAATTACTGCGAAAAGTGCAAGGCAAACCCGCCATTACCCTGATTTCAGGCCATACACCCCAACACCGTTACTGGCAGAGGAGTTTAGTGCTGTTTGCCCTCATAATGGGTGGAAATGCTGTTTTTGGGCTGTTTCTTTTAGTCAGGATTCTTAGTCCCTTGAGTCCGTCAAAGCTTTTTGATGTTTATATTTTGTGGTTTATAATTAGTCGCTTTTCACTAAATCTCTTTTTCGGAGTTTTAGCTTGGGGCATTTATCGGTATTTGCGACATTCCGCTCGTCGTCGGTATTTTTAAAATATGATTTAGAAAAATGCTAGGGGGTTTCTATGCAAACAACTCCAGTGCGTTGGACGACTGCTGATCTAGAACTATTTGCTGGCGATCGCAAAAATCGTTATGAGATTATTGATGGAGAACTATTTGTGACCAAATCACCTAGTTGGGATCATCAATCAAGTTGTGGCAATATTGTTACAGTTCTTAACAATTGGTCAGATGAAACTGGTTTAGGTAAAGCTGCGATCGCACCTGGAATTATTTTCTCAGATTCTGACAATGTGATCCCTGATGTGGTCTGGGCAAGTCATGAACGCTTAAAAAACTTACTAGATGAAGCTGGACATCTCACAGGCGCACCGGAGTTAGTTGTAGAGGTTTTATCCCCCGGTGAAAAAAACCAAAAACGCGACAAAGAAACAAAGCTAAAGCTGTATTCAGTCCAAGGTGTTCAAGAATATTGGATTTGCGATTCTATACAAAAGAAAGTTGAGGTTTATCGCCGTGAACAGGCTGCATTAAAGTTGGCAGCTACTTTATTTAGTCAAGATGAGTTAACAAGTTCTTTGCTACCTGGTTTCAACTGTTTAGTAAGTAAACTTTTTTAGGTGGGCATTGGGGAGCCAGTGCGTTGGGCGGCTCTGCCGACTTGAAGCAACTGGCGTCATTGGGATGATATCAGTTCCCTATGTCCTATGCCTAACTAAATTTTCAATTACCTAAATGCTTGCTAATACTGGCTGATTCGCAGTTGCGCTGACTGAATTTGATTCAGATTCAGTACAGTAGATTTCACAAGAGTTATTGGGACTTTCAATCAGTTTCACTTTGTAAAGTTTAGCTCCCAATTCTTGAATAGGCGATCGCAGTAAATTACTAATGTAAAGAGCGATATTCTCAGCAGTGGGAACAACTTCAGCAAAGTAGGGAATGTCTTTGTTTAAAAAGGTGTGATCGAATGGCTCAACCACATAATCTTCTATTACTTGGTTCAAAGCACCTAAGTCAACAATCATCCCTGTCCGTGGGTCAATTTCCCCTTTCACAGTGACTTCTAAATGATAATTGTGTCCGTGACCGTGGGGACGAGCGCACTTACCATAAATCTCAGTGTTTTCTTCGTTACTGAGGTTAGGATGAGCTAGCCGATGGGCGGCGCTAAAGTGAGTACTGATATTGAGGTAGGCTTCCATTGCGTTTCCCGTATAATCTGCCCAAAGTTCAGGATGTTCAAATAACTGCACACGGACTAAAGGCAAGTGTGGTGCTAGTCGCTGCCAAATAATCCGTGCAATATTCTCAGTAGTAGGCAGACTTTGTTGAAATTCTGCCCACGCATCGTTGAGATAAGAGAAGTCCAATTGACTGGTAACTTCCCGTTTAATTACGTGTTTCACATCAGACAAGTTCAGCACCATGCCATATTCATCCAATTCCCCGGCTAGGGAGATAAATAAGACATAGTTATGCCCGTGTCCTGGAAATCTAGAGCAAGCACCAAATTTCTCAATATTCTCAGCTTCACTCAGTTCTGGCAACCAATAACGATGGCTTGCCGAAAACTGGGCGCGGCGGTTAACAATACATTGCATGAGTACACTATGAGCAGAATTTAAAATTTCTTAATCTTTCTCTGCTTCCAGCATAAACTAATTCTTAAGTTATGTGTTATTAGTTATTAGTCATTAGTCCTTTGGCATCCAGCGAAATTTACCCATGCCCAATTCTCAATGACTATGTAACAGATGCTTGTGCCTCACAGTGTAATCTCGAAGCTATACGGAATAGTTCATGACCTGTGTGTAAATAACGCTCATCGTAGTTCAAAGGAAAGTAACCTAATTCATCGAGTCCATCTCCTACTTGATCGAGGCTGTAGTAAAGGTGAGCGGCTGTTCTTGCTAAACTAGGCGGATTCGGTAGGGAGCGAAAAGTAGTTTGTGCCTGCTTGAGGTCATCTCGACAGGTTTTTAAGTATTCCTGAAATTCATCTAACAACTCATCATCAAAAGGATCAGCAGCTAATTGCTCCATTTGTTCTTCTAAGGAATAAAGAATGGTACAAAGCAAGCGATTTACTGGTTGGTAAACTTGGCGCAGCCATTCCTCAACTTGCTCGTCAACATCGCGTCCAGTTTTTCGTGTTGTCTGGTAATGCTTTTGCGCTGATGCTGTACGCTGTTGGCGATCGCTATTTAATTTTTGAGAGTCATCTTGCAGTTGTTGGTCATAATCGCGGCGATTTTGGTTGTCGCCTAAGACTTCATAAGCTGCATTGATGCGAATTATCTGCTCTTGGTCGGCACTTTCCTGATTGCTGTCAGGATGAAATAACTTAACCAAGCGGCGATAGGCTTGCTTAATTTCCGCAAGGCTTGCACTTGGACTAACTTTGAGAGTTTCGTAATGGTTAGAAACGTGCTTAGAATTGACCATTAATTGAATTTATCGTTAGCTGATGCTAGCGGCTAACCTTGTTTCCAGGTCTTGGAACAACGGTGTACTCAAATACCTCTCACCAAAACTAGGCTGAATCATCACAATTAAACGTCCCTTATTTTCTTGGCGTTGGGCGACGCGAATTGCTGCACATAAAGCTGCTCCACTGGAAATACCAGATAGTAGCCCTTCTTCTTTTGCCAAACGCCGACTATAAGCGATCGCTTCTTCATCGGTGACAGTAATCACTTCATCAATCAATTTTATCTTAAGAACTTGGGGAATAAACCCAGCCCCAATCCCTTGAATTTTATGTGGCCCTGGTCGTCCCCCAGATAAAACTGGGCTATTGGATGGTTCAACTGCGATCGCCTTAAAACTAGGCTTGCGTGCTTTAATCACTTCTGCTACACCAGTGATCGTACCACCTGTGCCCACCCCTGCTACGATCATATCTACTTGTCCATCGGTATCTTCCCAAATTTCTTCTGCTGTAGTTTCCCGATGCATTTTTGCATTGGCTGGATTGCGGAATTGCTGCAACATATAAGTATTTGGCATAGTATTAACTATTTGTTGCGCCCGCCCAATTGCCCCACTCATACCTTCCATCCCTGACGTTAATTCCAGTTCTGCTCCATAAGCTCGCAACATCGCCCGGCGCTCCGCACTCATTGTCTCTGGCATTGTCAAAATTAACCGATAACCCTTAGCTGCTGCTGCCATTGCTAGGGCAATTCCTGTGTTTCCAGAAGTAGGTTCTACTAATATTGTTTTCCCAGAAGTAATCAGCCCCTCTTCTTCGGCGGCGTTAATCATACTCACCCCAATCCGATCTTTGACTGATGCCGATGGGTTCATACTTTCCAATTTCACTATAATTTCGGCAACACACCCTTCTGTTTGGGGAATGCGGTTCAATTGCACCAGGGGTGTACGACCAACCAGTTCTGTAATGTTACAAGCAATTCGCATAATTTAGCCCTTAGTTATTTAGTCAAAAGTCATTTATTAATCCTGTTCGGCTTTCTCGTTCCCAGATTTTTTATTTAATCCCTTCTTCCAAGGGGAGACGCTGCGCGAACGGGTGACGCTCCTACCTCTCGTAGAGAAGCCATGCCGTTGGCAAAGCCTCTCTAAGAGTTGGCTTTACGTTGCCCTAACAGCAGTCGCTCATAGGGAAAAACCCCAGACGCTCGATAACTTGCTAACGCTGCGCTATCGCCCTTGGCGTCTCCCCTTGAGAGAAGACCGCGCTGCTTTACCAAAATTCAAAATTCCTCTTGAAAAGTTCTGTTCACTAAAAAGCGACGCTTAGACTTTTCCCAAAATTAAAACTGCCAGAGTTAGAAATTTTTAATTCTTAACTTAGAACTTTTAACTCACCACTCCTAACTTTTATAGTATACTCCGGTTAACTACTGGGGTTTCTTGCTACTACTAACAACAAAAAGCCCCGCCTAATGGCGGGGAACAATAAAGTTAAATTATTGCCAGATTGTCAATACTCTAGAAGGTGAAAGTTGTTCTAAGCGTACCGATAATTGCATCATCGTTATCGCTGTTTTGACCAGGAGAAGTCAAGTAAATTACACCAGGAGTAATTGAGACGTTATCTGACACGCGATACTTATAAAAGCCTTCAAAGTGATAGGGTATATCATTGTTACCACCAAAACCTGGCCGGTTAAACGAATAAGGTTCTGCACCAGCAAAAAGACCTAAGACGTTACCCTTTTTACCAAAATCAGGTAATGCTACCCCTAAACCGTAGCTCCAAGCTTGATAATCATCATTTGCACCAAAGCCGGTGACATCGTGGTAAGAGACAAAGCCACTAACTGACAGCTTGTCACTAGGTCTAAACGCAGCCTCCACACCATAGGAATTGCTCACACCTGCGTTTTGTAGAGTGTTAGCTTGATTAGTACCTACTGCAACAGAAGATCCAAAAGCGTTGTTTACGTTTGATGAAGTACCGGAGTTAAACAAGAAATTGCCTGCGGTATTATATCCGTGGACGTAGGTAGCCGCTAAAGCCAAGCGATTACCAACACTAAAGTTCAACTGTCCAAGAGCTGCGTAATCGCCGTTGGTTAGACCTGAACTCAGACCAGGATTATTAGCATTAGATGCCAAGTAACCCGCAGTGATTGAGCTATTTCCTAGAATACCCTGACCTTTACCAAGGGGTAGATTCAGCGCTATACCTGCACCACCACCAATCCGATAGATGGGGCTTTCAGAAGCCAAGGTAGATAAAGCGCCGTTACCACCATCAGTTTGATCGAAAAAGTAAGGATTATTGACGGATGCATAATGGCTGTGTCGTCCGCCAGCAGCTGCTAAGTAAACGTTGGCTGGACCTATAGGAACTTCATAAGTCAAACGATCTATATTGACACTGTTGTTACCATTGTTATTGCCAACTTGAAACGTTTGTGTACCTTCAGCAGTCCTGATCTGATTCCCACCGTTATCAAGTTGTGTAAAAGCTGTTGCATTACCTGCTGCCAGACGTGTATGTAAAATGTCTCTACCAGTGAAGCTGGTTTGCAAGTCTAAACGTACCCGATCTTGGAAGACAGTGTTGTTATTGTCGCCACTGTTACCTCCAAACACATCACTAACGCCAAAAATTGCTTCACCAACTAGTTTAGTGGTAGTGGAGAACTGATTAGCTTCCAATTCAGCAGTCCGCGCTTCTAAGGAATCTACACGACCACGTAGGGTTGCTAATTCTGCCGAAAATTCTTCTTGCAACCGTTGTAAAGTAGCTAAATCTTGTTTAGTAACTAGGTCAGCTGTTGCTGTGGCAATCAATTCGTTAACCCGATCCAAACAGGCGTTCAAACCTGCGGCAAATTCATAACGGGTCAAAGCACGATTACCGCGATAAGTAGCATTTGGGTAACCTGCAATACAACCATACCGCTCAACCAAGGACTGCAATGCTTGGAATGCCCAGTCAGTGGGTTGTACATCAGAAAATTGAGAAACCGATGTTACTTGAGACTGAGAATTATTTTGGTTACCTTCGTTGCTGTAGCGATTAACTTCATCAATGGTTGTTTGAGCCAATGTTTCTGGCTGTTGGGTAACTTCAGTTACACCTGGTTGTGCAGCTGGTAATACTTCAGTGGTCTTGTTTGGAGCCGCCATTGCGGTTGCCGAAACTAACAATGTTGCTCCCAAAACTGCTGGGCTAACCACTAAGGATTTCCACAATATACTAGACATCTTCTCTTAACTCCTCACACCTTGTTTAGATAATTGGTTTCGTTACACCTAATTCTCAAAAATGCGACATCTGATTGAAACCTGTGGATGAGGCATAGTTGCCACTACTACAATTTTAGTTTTTGCAAAGCTAAATAAACGATTAACTTAGGGTTAAAAACTTATCTGATTAACTTATGCAAAAACATATCTTTATATCATAACATTATAAAACATCGGATCTAGATGACAAGATTAGAGTGATCGCCTTAAGAACTGTCACATATAATTATCTAAATATCTCAACAGAGAGTAGGCTTTAGGGCATTCACTGGCTACGCAGGCTAAATTGGCCAAAGCTTAGACACTTAGCAGATTGTGAGTAAACATTCCTTCTTGCACTTAGACCTACTGAAATTTGCATAGAAATAAAAACATACTGACTCAGCTATACAAATTTAGGCAAAGTCTTTATGCGAGGTAGTTTATCTGCTATTGCGATCGCAAACACCAGCAGCTTATGAATCAAAAGTTTTGAAACCAGCGCACTCCAAACCAAAACCTGTACTTCTAATCTTAAAGCTTCCTACATTCTGCGTCTGCCGTCGCTGTGACTTCCAGTTAAGTATTTAAAGATGTCAGAATAATCAGAATAAATTACTTAGTTAATTTGGGAAATCGCCTGTGCTAAATCAAAGTCAGCCTGCGTCAGCCCACCTGCATCATGTGTTGTGAGTGCAATCTTCACTTTGTTGTAGGAAATTTCTAAATCTGGATGATGTCCTACCGACTCCGCAGGCTCCACCAGCTTATTAACAAACTCAATTGCTTGGATAAAATCCTTGAATGTGCGGGTAATCTCTAAGTTGGAGCCTTTAACAGTCCAACCGGACAGAACCTTTGCACTTTCTTGAATTTCTGCCTCAGTTAGTAGTTGTGCCATATCAAAAAAGCCACATTACATCTTTAACGTTAGATAAAATTCCTTTTGTTCTCCATAGAAAAACGATGCGAGGAGCAACTAGAGCATAAGACATGTATCTATATTTAAATTAGACTTAATGAATAGACTCTATTGCTTACATCTAGTTAGAACCCAAGGTTTAATGCAAAATATTTTTATTTTTAATCTAAAGTTAAAAAAGTTACCCACAAAAGACTATCCGCTCTGAGTTAGATCAGATAATCTATCTCAGAGCGGTCTAGCGGGTCTTCAGGTTGCAACCAGACTGCCGGAAGGAACTCCGAGCTTGCCTAGCTAATTGAGCTAACTTAGTATCTCAAAGATAACTAAGGCTAACTTTTAGAGAACAGCCCCGGCACACAGCCGGCTAACTGCAACCTGATGACCCATGCATTTACTACTTTCTATCATGGGCATCACCTCCTTGTTGCCTAAGCGGTCTTAGTCTCAAAAGGGCAGAGCATTTGCTCCGGGTTTATAACCTTCATATAAGATAACACATAAATTTATAGATATTAACGATATATAAAAAATAAAAAAATCCCCCACCAAAAGGCAGGAGATGACTGGAGAATGGGGAATATTGACACTTTATTGGCTTATGCAAAAGAGATTATTTAATCTAGTTAGTGTCAATTTTCGGCAACCACAACCATGACTTGAGTCATGATCAGCTTTCAATATTAGAGAGCGTTACCGCGAGGTAGAACTTCCTCAGGGAATACAAATTGTTCGTGGGGTTGATCTTGAGGAGCCATCCAAGCGCGGATACCCTCGTTGAGCAAAATGTTTTTGGTATAGAAGGTTTCAAACTCTGGGTCTTCCGCCGCCCGTAATTCTTGGGAGACGAAATCATAAGCCCGCAGGTTGAGTGCCAAACCGACGATGCCGACGGCGCTCATCCACAAGCCTGTGACTGGCACGAACAACATGAAGAAGTGCAACCAGCGTTTGTTTGAGAAGGCAATACCGAAAATCTGTGACCAGAAACGGTTTGCCGTCACCATTGAGTAGGTTTCTTCTGACTGGGTTGGATTGAAGGCACGGAAGGTGTTAGCACCATCTCCGTCTTCAAACAAGGTGTTTTCGACTGTGGCACCGTGAATGGCGCACAGTAGCGCACCACCCAATAC
>NZ_JAVRBU020000012.1:0-293665 GCF_034531135.2 Nostoc sp. CmiVER01 | reverse complement strand
GCACAAATGATATTACTTTGTTGTTGAGTGGAGTAATTCAAAACTATCTCTATGCCAAAATCTATTACGACAAGAATAATAATGGATTGATTGATACTGGAGAAGAACTTAATTCTGAGATTGCTGGTGATGGTCGGAATGCTCAAATTACTACAACATTAGGAGCCGGAAATTACTATGTTGGAATTTCCCAATACTACAATAACGTTAACTCCAAATATTCCCTACAATTAGTAGCCACATCTGCACCTGCTTCCATTCCCTCAAATCCGGGGAATACATTCAGCACTGCTTACAATATTGGCACTCTGACTGGTAGTCAAACTTTCACCGAATTTGTCGGGAATGTAGACCCAATTGATTACTACAAATTCTCCCTGACAAGCACAAATGATATTACTTTGTTGTTAAATGGAGTCACTCAAAACTATCTCTATGCCAAAATCTATTACGACAAGAATAATAATGGATTGATTGATACTAGAGAAGAACTTAATTCTGAGATTGCTGGTGACGGTCGGAATGCTCAAATTACTACAACATTAGGAGCCGGGAATTACTATGTTGGAATTTCCCAATACTACAGCTACGCCAACTCGAACTATTCCCTACAGTTAGTCAACATTACGAATCCTAACCCAAGGATCACTCTAGCCGTAGGAAATCCCCCTAGTGTTGCTGAAGACGGCATCACCAACTTAGTTTACACCTTCACCCGCACCGGCAGCACTACCAATGCCTTAACCGTGAACTATACCGTTGCTGGCACAGCTACCTTAAACACGGACTACACCCAAACAGGTGCAGCCAGCTTTACAGCTACCACCAAAACAATTACCTTTGCAGCTGGAAGTAGTACCAAAACCCTAACCATTAACCCGACAGCAGACACCACTTTTGAAAGTAATGAAACCGTTGCTATCACTCTAGCAGCAAGCACTCGTTACACCATCGGCACTACAAGAGCTGTAACTGGAACTATTACTAATGACGATTCTGCTTCTATCAACATCAATCTTAGTAATAGCCAGACGATAAATGCAACAGGTGGCATAGGCAACGATCGCCTCACTGGTAATACACTAAATAATACCCTGATTGGCAGTGGCGGAAATGACCAACTCCAAGGGTTAGCAGGAAATGACACCCTTGAGGGAGGTAATGGTAATGATATTCTCACAGGTGGAATCGGTAATGATTTTCTGTGGGGAGGACTGGGCGATGATATCTTGACTGGAGGAGTTGGTAGTGATAAATATGTATTCCAAGGCAATGGTGTGTTTAGTACAAGCTTAGGTATTGATTACATCACCGAGTTTGAAGCAGGACAAGACCAAATTGTGCTGAGTAAAACCACCTTTAATGCTATTACTAATACTGTGGGACAAGCTTTAACTGACTTTGCAGTTGTCACTAACGATCAATTCGTCAACGCTAGCAAGGCGCATATTGTCTTTAGCCAAGGTAGTGACAAGTTATTCTATAACCGGGATGGGAATATTTTGGGTGCAGGAGGTGTGTTTGAGTTTGCCACTTTAGGAAATCCTGATATTACTCTCAGTAGTAGCAATTTCAGTTTAATTGCCTAGTGCCGCTTTGCCCAAGTCAAAATAAAAAATATCCAACTATTTATTGTGAGGTGGTTATCTTAGCTGCTTAGTAACCAAAGGCGGGCAAGATGCCTACCCCACAAAGTTGGATAATTTATGTACTGAAAGTCCCTTAACTTCCTTTAGCGATCGCAATAAAATTAAAAGCGGACTTTTCTTTCAAACCTATCCCAACTAATACCAAAATATGAACCTATCATAGTAACTGAAAACTTTAAAATTATTTTTAAAAGGGCTTATCTTGCGGTCTGTCTCACTTTTTTATTCTCATCAATACTTTAATTAATAGTTTTGCTGCACTTAAATCTTCAGTTTTTCCTAACGCCCAAGCTGCTATTTAGGTATCGTGGTTGAAGTGTAATGCAAGATGCTCTTCATCAAAATATGTGCCATCAATGAATAAAGCGTCACGCTCTAAACCAAAACGCTCGAAACCGCGTGACTTATAAAGGGAGGATGCTGCTAAATTATTCGCAGTTACTCCGAGGACAATCTGTCGCAGCACACCAAGTTGTCGAGCATGGGATAATGCGCGATCGAGAAGCGCTGCTCCAACACCTTGACGGCGGAATTCGGGCAAAACATACATACTCCATAGTAAACCGATGTGAGCGCGTTTCGGACGACTCTCACGCGAAAAACCAAGCATTCCTGCTATTCGTTCTCTGTCATCGAAAGCACCAAAAATACCACTACTATAATTATCGTGAGCGTGTAGTTTGGCAGCAAAGTCAGTCAAAGACAAACAAGCCTCCTGCTCAAAACTGGAAATAAAAGCCGTTGGTGACTCACTCAACGCTTGTAAACGCAGTTCGCGGTAAGCGGCGACATCTTGCGAGTTCAAAAATCGGATTTTCATGTTATCTGGATTCGCATGTAGTGGTCGCAATCACAGCGTTTTGGCATTGCTTAACTTCAAATAATACACAATATTTTGAGTCAAGATTTATATAAGAATAAATCTTGCCAGTACCCAGTAAAACGGGCGTTGCCGATTGAAAATATGAATTAGCCTCACGCAAAGTCACAAAAACGATTTAGGACTACTATAGTTAATAATTCTCTTGAAAAATTAAACAGTTGGTTCCTGGTATTTGACTCCTCGTTTTTGATGACGGTCATTAGCAACGATAGGATAAACAATGCTGCGTAAACGATTGATCGCACCGACAGGACGATGTACTGCTAGGCCATTCCCAGGAGAAAAACTGAGATTTTCGCCAAAGTCATTATCTTTAGCAGAATTAACCTTCTGATGCTTAACTGTTAAGCGACCAATTGTAATGAAGGGTGATTCCTTTTCGCTCCAAACAATAGTGGTATCATCAATAGACATTTCTGGGCTAGTTTGAAATTGAATTTGAAAGTCCCAACAATATTCGGCATCAGGCTTTGCTAAAGCTTGAATGATATCATCTCGGTAGTAGTTATCCTCTGAACCGGAGGCTTTGGCACGCTGAAGCTCACTTTCTGGTCTGGATTCGAGAGGAAGTTGTTGATGAGGTGGTTGACTAGAAACTGGAGTAAATGCATATTTAATCACAACTGGATATTCCACAGGAACTCGACCTGGTTGGGATGGGTCAAAATCAGATTTGAGTCCCAAAGAAAACGCTGAAGCACTCCAATAGCGTTCTGTGAGCAAACTCTTAGGAAACCGTTTGAAACTGTTTTTTAAAAGAGTGGATTCGTAGGGATGCAACTTTAGCCAAAAAAGCACCAATAGCTTAAAAAGTGGAAACAGTCCTGCTCGATAAACCGCTACAAAAAAGCTGTGGAAGTCTTTGATGGTTCTAACAAAAAAGAATTCGGTATTGTGGACAATAATATCTTGGGTTTTTAACTCGTGACTTTGCGGTAGTCGTTCTCCTTCTACTCCTATTACCTTTACGGCCATGGAGCGCGTATCTCCTTCATAATCATTCTTTACTGAAAACGCTCCATTTGCAAATCGTAGCCAAACCGGATATTGTTTGGGTTTGGCAAATAAACCTTGTTTTAGAGAAATGGCTTGAAGTTGAGCTTCAGTTAATGAGGTGCGTTTGCTCAATTCCTGTTTAATTGCTACTTCATCAAAGTCAAAGATTTCTAGAGTTCCTTGTACAGCAGCGTTGGTTTTAGAGTGGGTATCTCTCTTCGCAGTTTCTTTCTTCTTACCTCCATAAAGATTTTCCATATTCTTTTTGACTAGTTCACTCATGAGAGCAGAATATTTGGCTTCGTCTTTTTCTGGATATTCGGTAAATAGTTTCATTTTTTTTAGATAGGATTAATCAATTAGTTAGGGTGCGATCGCACTATAAGCCGATCTTTAGTGAAGGTCAAAACTAACTTTGTACTTTTTGCCTGAAGGAGGAACGTTGCGATTAACTAAATCAGAGACAGTGTTGGTATTTTGAATAATTTTCCAACCCACAGGCGAGAAAGTCTTTTCATTAAAGATATTGGGTGATAATAAAGGATTAGTTAGTGCTTGAGAAAAAGCATCAATCCCAATTAAACGTGCTACTAAGGAAGGAATAGTTGAATTTTTCCGCCCATCCTCGGCGTAAAGTCCTACAAAGAACTCAATATTATCAACATGACCATATAATTCTTTGAGTTTATTTTGAGCAAATTTATTGCCAGTAATTTGCTCAAACTTTGTGACTCTGGGGAAACCACACAGTTGGCGATAATCGTTATAGCTTGCTAATTGCAACTGGCGTCCCAGTCGAATTGAAGGTAATTCTGTTAACTCAACCAATATATCAGGTGTGTTAAATAAACCAATTTTTGTACCTGGTTGAGAACAAGTTTCTTCCATCAATGCTCCTAAACCCTGGTCAATAAACATCTTATTGTTCCAAAGTGATGTAGCAATATGAGTTGGTTTACCGTTATAGGTAAAAGTTTCTGGAATCGCACTATGCCAGCGATAAACAAAGTCAAACTCAATTGCCATATAATTGGGACGATGCCAGCTTTCTTTAGTAAAAGCTTCAGGATCAGCAAACAACTTAAAGTGATAAGGAGTTATGTGGTTAATGTACTCTTCCATAATAATTTTGAGAATAATCGCCATGAGAATATTTCTCGATGTTTGGAAGAGGCGTTCATCATCCCAACTTGGGTAATTTTTTGCTAATTCATCACAAAGTCGATTATGTTCCCGGAGACATAGAGTATTGAGCATGACATAGCCAATTTGCACATTTGCTCGTTCTACTCCCATCGCAAACATATATTGTTTTTTATCTACGGGCTGTCTTTTTTCATCATTGATGGGTTCATAAAGGCCGTCAAATTCCGGCTTAACTCTACCCTGTGCTGCATCAGCATAATAAAACAACGGATATTCTTCTTCTACACCATCTTGGCGTTTGAGTTTCTGAGTTTTTAATTTACCTCCTTGAAAAGCTCTTAAAAGATGTGTTTGTTTTCTGGTTAAGCCATAAACATTACACAAATCAATCTCATGATTGGAAGTATTTTTTAATTTATTATAGTGATCGAGGCGGAGAAAACTATCAGTAAACCACTGCACCCAATAGGGAAACAGCATAGTTGATTTGGGAGAATAGATGGTTTTATCATCTCTTTTACGGAATAAGATAGCTAAGTCTTCAACTTTTGGTAAGTTACCCTCAGCGTTTAACTTGGGATCGGGTGGTAGATGTCGTCCTGTATAAGTGCGATCGTTGAGTGATTCCCACGAAGTATAAGTATCAGGTTTTTTAGGAATTTCAGTATCAGGAATATGCTCATCTAGACTCATCATACTGTAGGGATTAGGACGAGTTGGAATTTTATAGATGAGGCTGTTAATTAAAGTTTTATTAACTTTACGTTTTATAGTTTTGTTACTTTGTAAAAGTTGCCAAATCGGTTTAAAGTTTGTTAAAACGTATGTTTGAATTTTGTTACCTAAGCCATCTTTAGATGTATCTCTTTTTCCACCCATAATTTTTTACCTTATTTTATTATGCAACTCTGTATTCAATGCATCCTAAATTTATCTGGTGCAATTACCCAAATTAATTCAACTTATTTCAGTTTGGAAATAATCTTTTGTAAGTTTTTTGGTCGATAGTCCTTGCGACTTTTCAAACGGTAGATCGCACTTTCATGAAGGTCTTCAATGACATCGCTGACCTCACGAAACTTGACTCCTGCCAATTTAAAGAATCCAACATCGTTCTTAAAGTCACATTCATAATTAGGGTTGATGCCTGTCGGAATCACATTTGGATCTAAGTCAAGCCCTAATCCTAGTTCACCGGTGGAATCAATCATCCACTGTAAGGCAGCATCTGATAACCCACTATATTCTTCCGTTCCACCACCAACGCAACCGTGTACGCCTGGGAACCACTTTTGAATCACCTTCTGATTTTCAGCCTCAGGATGCTTTTTCATGGGAGTGACATCAAAGATTTCACGGATTTCATCAATCGCCATCGCGTGCAATGCATTCTGAACACATTTGTTTAAAGTAGTGTCATGGAATCTGTAGCGCATATTAAGCTGTTTGCTTAACCCACTAAAGGCTGGTATCCCAGGAATACCAAGGGCCCCAACTGTGTCAAAGCAACCGAGTAAGGTGATAGGGACGCGATCGCCATAAGCTTGACGGTATTCTACTGCTGCTTTATCCTTGGGTTTAATATCCCGGTTACGGTAAAGCTCGTAGGCTTCATGTGCTTTAGTAACATGGGGGCGATCTAGAAGACCAGAGCAATAGATCATGCCAGCTAAACTTCTAACTGTGTAAGCACCACGACTGAAGCCAAACAAATAGATTTCGTCACCAAAAACATAATTGAGACTAAGAAATCGGTAGCAATATTCTATATTTCTATCGATTCCTAGTCCGGTAGCTCCGCCTAAAATCTTTTGACCCTCGGTTCCAATGCCCTGGTCATAAAAAACGATTTGTGTAACCCCGTCCCTGGCAATCGATTTCACAGATTGAGCTAGCTTTACCACATTGCTTGGATAACGACTGGTTAACTGTTGCCAAGTTCCATCACAGCAAATAATAAGACGTTTCATAATTCTATTTCAAAACCCTTAAGTAATTTCTTAAACTTTTATCAAAATGTAAATTCGCCATTTAGTTAGGACAAAAGACGCTTTATATATTAACTCATAAATATTTATATTTTATAAATTATTTAGCGAAATGTCTTCCCACTTTTCTAATGAGAATGCAAGAACAGTTAAGCAAAAAATTAAGTAAATAATTATTAAGTAACCATCCGTACAGCAAAATCATCAATAGCTAAAAAATAATTAATTGAATTTTGTTTTTTAAAATGAAATCATCTAATTGCATTAAAGTAAAAAATATTGACCCTTTACTAAAGACCTTTTTCTATGACACCTTCTGCAAACCAGGTTTATCCCGTTATTTGGCACAATGACTCAGTGTCACTAATTGACCAAACTCGCTTACCAAACGAATATACATTTGTAGAAATTCACCGTAGTGAAGATATGGCGCGGGCGATTAAAACCATGATTGTGCGAGGTGCGCCTGCAATTGGCGTGGCTGCTGGGTATGGAATGTATCTTGGTGCTAGGGAAATTAAAACAAGCGATCGCCACGAATTTTTGCAACACTTAGATAAAGTAGCCGAGTTGTTGCGCTCTACTCGTCCAACGGCGGTAAATTTATTTTGGGCAATTAGCCGGATGCTGAAAGCCGCCTACGAAACACTGGGAACAGTAGAAGAAATTAAGCAAACTCTTTTCCAAACAGCCCAAGCAATCAACGCTGAAGATTTACAAACCTGTCAAGCGATCGGCGACAATGGTTTGGCAGTGTTACCCGCTACCCCAGGAAAGCTAAGGCTGCTTACTCACTGCAACGCTGGGGCATTAGCTACTGCTGGGTATGGCACAGCATTGGGTGTTGTACGTTCTGCATGGAGGGAAGGACGTTTAGAACGTTTATTTGCCGATGAAACCCGTCCTCGTTTGCAAGGCGCAAAACTCACCACTTGGGAATGTGTGCAAGAAGGTATTCCAGTAACATTAATTACTGATAATATGGCAGCCCATTGTATGAAACAGGGTTTGATTCATGCTGTAGTTGTGGGTGCCGATCGCATTGCTGCTAATGGTGACACTGCCAATAAAATTGGTACATATAGTGTGGCGATCGCAGCTAAAGCACATAATATCCCTTTCTTTGTCGCTGCACCCCTTTCTACTGTTGATTTTGAATTAGCCGATGGCAGCCAAATTCCTATTGAAGAACGCGAACCAACAGAAATTTATCAAGTTGGTGATACGATTCTCACACCTGCGGGTGTAGATTTTTATAACCCAGCTTTTGATGTGACTCCGGCTGAGTTGATTACAGCCATCATTACAGAGAATGGAGCGATCGCACCTGATAAATTAGCAAAATCACCCGTCTCTACTAGGGCGTGTTATCAAAAAACAAAAATTACCCCCCTTAATCCCCCCTTGTAAAGGGGGGAAACAAGAAATCCAGTTCCCTCCCCAATACATACGGGGAGGGTTAGGGTGGGGTAATTCGACTAGTGACTAATTAACCCTAATAGAATTAACCAAAATGTTGAATAATTGCCTCGGCAAATTCAGAACATTTTAAGGGTTCAACTGGCGGTTCCAGCAACCGGGCTAAATCGTAAGTCACTTGACTATTTGCGATCGCATCGCTTAAACCTTTCTTAATTAGGTCTGCCGCTTCTTGCCAACCCAGAAATTCCAGCATCATCACACCAGACAAAATCACTGAACCAGGATTAATCCGATCTAATCCGGCGTGTTTGGGTGCAGTGCCGTGAGTAGCCTCAAATATGGCACTAGAATCACCAATATTTGCCCCTGGCCCCATTCCTAATCCCCCAACAATGGCGGCGGCGGCATCAGACAAATAATCGCCGTTCAAGTTCATTGTCGCCAAAATCGAATACTCATCCGGTCTGGTTTGGATTTGTTGAAAAATACTGTCAGCAATCCGATCATTCACCAAAACTTTCTCTTTCCATTTGCCATCGCCGTGGGTTGCCCAAATTGTGTTAAGAACAGTTTCAACTTCCTTGACAATTTGCGCTTTCTTTTCTTCAGTGAGACTATCAAACCCAGGATCAATCTCGCGGGCGTTTTCTTCCAAGGAAATATTCGGATTTTTTTCCTTGTTGCTCAAAATCCAAGATTCTCGTTCGGTGACAGTTTCTTGGCGAAATTCGCTGGTTGCTAGTTCATAACCCCAATCGCGGAAAGCGCCTTCGGTATACTTCATGATGTTGCCCTTATGCACCAAAGTCACTTGTTGTTTGTTTTTGGGCAATAGCAAGGCGTGTTTGATGGCACGTCTAACTAGACGCTGGGAACCAGTTTTGCTGATGGGTTTGATGCCAATACCAGAATCAAGAGGAATGCGTTTTTTTCCGTGTTCTGGGGTGGCGGGGATCAGTTCTTCATTGAGAATTTTAATTAAGCGATCGCCAATTTCGCTACCTTGTCGCCACTCAATACCTAAATAAATATCTTCCGTATTCTCCCGATAAACAATTACATCAAGCTTTTCGGGATTTTTATGAGGTGAGGGCGTACCTGCATAGTAACGGCAAGGACGCACGCAAGCATACAAGTCAAAAATCTGTCGCAGCGCTACATTTAAAGAACGAATTCCCCCCCCAACGGGAGTAGTCAAAGGCCCTTTAATAGCTACACCATATTCTTCAATTGCCGTGAGAGTGTCTTGAGGTAAATATTGGTATGTTCCGTATAAATCGCAGGCTTCATCCCCAGCGTAAACTTTGAACCAACTAATTTGACGCTGACCCTTATATGCTTTAGCTACCGCAGCATCTAGCACCTTTTGGGTAGCAGGCCAGATGTCTATACCTGTACCATCGCCACGAATAAAGGGGATAATTGGATTGTCCGGTACGATTGGTTCACCATTTTTGAAGGTGATTTTTGCTCCGGTTGCGGGGGGGGTAATCTTTTCGTACATCGTTCACACACTCCTAATCGATACACTGCTATTCAAAAAAACCTTATGTGGCAGGCTTGTATATTTTGCTATGTATTTTGTTCACCAAGCCATAAGGCGCAGATTTTCCCCCTGTTCCCCTTGTACATTATTTGGGGATTAAGTGTGGGATTCAGTGAAGCGATCGCAATTTTGTACGATCAAAAATAGTAAACTACTTTTCGCTATCAGTGCTTCACCTTAGAGGAGCCAGATAGCTTAACGCTCTTTCACTGACCGCTAAAACAAGAATGGCATGACAGACCCAATGATTTTATCAGGCCCTGCAAATGACATCGACTCTCTCCGAAGACCATTAATCGCTGGGTCTGAAAAAGTCCAACAGCAGATAATCCCACAATTAGCTGAGTTGGGTAATGAGGGATTAGACGTGTTGATGGAATTTTTACTGAAACGGCGTGAGAACCCAGCGACTTGGGTCGATGGCAAAGCTTACCAAGTTCTCTATAACTCCGATGCACCTCAAGCCAAAGAATTTCTGCGCTCTTGTTTTCCTGAAGGAATTGTACCTCTAAAATCAGAGTGCGGGATTAACTACAATTCTTTGCAACAGCTACTAGCTGTTCAAGACTTCCAAGCAGCCGATCGCGTCACCATCGAAAAAATGTGTGAACTATCAGGGCCAACGGCTGTACAACGAAAATGGTTGTACTTTACTGAGGTAGAAAATACCTCCGCTATTGACTTGCAAACCATTAACAACCTCTGGTTAGTCCACTCCGAAGGTAAATTTGGTTTTTCAGTGCAGCGAGAAATCTGGTTAAGTTTGGGTAAAAACTGGGAGAACTTCTGGCCGAAAATTGGCTGGAAAGCAGGTAATAACTGGACGCGATACCCTAACGGGTTTACCTGGGATTTAAGTGCGCCTAGAGGTCACTTACCCCTCTCTAATCAACTTCGGGGAGTAAGAGTCTTTGCTTCTTTACTTTCTCACCCAGCGTGGTCGAAGAATCCAGAAAAATGATTTTAAGCCTACGGACAAACAGATTATGATCAATTCCACCAACCGAGAATTCTACGTCATCATTGAACGGGATGAAGATGGCTACTATGTTGGAGAAGTTCCTCAGCTAAAAGCCTGTTACAGTCAGGGAGAAACAATTGATGAGTTGATGGCTAATATGAAACAAGTCATTGAACTTTGTTTAGAGAATGTCTGAGAAGTCAAAAATCTCATGCTGTAGTCTGCGATCAGAGTATGACTTAAAAAGTCTAGGGGTTAGAAAGTTCGGCCCTGAACAAAAGAGCTTTGGTAAGACAACAATTCGTTTAGAACCTGATGTTGCACAGGTTTTTCCCAATGCCGATGTCGTGAATGAGGCTCTAAGATTTCTGATTAGAGTTGTGCAGGACAACCAAGTTTCTGCATTTACAAAGCAGCCTCACAGTTCCTCAGAGGGGGCAGATAAAACCCCCTAGTACTGAGTTGGAGGTTACTTAGCGCAGATCCCAAACTGAAAATATCAAATTAGATAATGGCAAACGTTCGTCTAGAAGATATTAAGCGTAGATTCAATAATGTCACCGCTATTGAGGATATTACCTTTGAAATTCCTGATGGCGAGTTTTGGGTTTTAGTCGGGCCATCGGGTTGTGGTAAATCTACAATTTTGCGAACGATCGCAGGTTTAGAAACCGCTACATCTGGCAAACTTTATATTGGCGATCGCTTGGTGAATAATATCCCAGCCAGACAAAGAGATGTAGCGATGGTGTTCCAAAACTACGCTCTCTATCCTCACATGAGTGTGGCAGAAAACATCGGCTTTGGCTTGCAAATGCGGAAGGTTGACCGAAAAATCATTCAAGAACGGGTGATGAATGTAGCGCGATCGCTTTCTTTGGATCACTTGCTGGATCGTAAGCCGAAACAACTTTCCGGGGGACAACAACAACGGGTAGCATTAGGGAGAGCGATCGCTCGTGAACCACAAGTATTTTTACTTGATGAACCTTTATCTAATTTAGATGCCCAATTGCGCGATGATACAAGGGCAGAATTGAAACAGCTACATCAAGAGTTAGGCATTACAACAATTTACGTCACCCACGATCAAGTCGAAGCGATGACTCTGGCTGATAAAATTGTCGTGCTAAATCGTGGACGGATTCAACAAATCGGCGATCCCCAAACTATTTATGCAAGTCCGGCTAATCAGATGGTGGCAACTTTTTTAGGCAGTCCCCCAATGAATATTTTGCCTGCAATCTATGAAAGTAGTGGTTTTGATGTAAGTGGACAGTTATTAACAATTCCAGCAGTTGTGAAAGAAAAATTGCAGTTGCGTCAGGGACACAGTTATGATTTGGGGATTCGTCCAGAGCATATTTTTATTAACGTAGACGCTTCGGCTTGCCGCAGGCTACCGCCAAGTCGCCAAGGACGCCAAGAAGTAAATGAGGGTCAGCTGATTGTGGAAGTTAAGGTGGTGGAGCCTTTGGGAAGGGAAACTTTGATTCGTGCTGGTTTACTTGGTTCGGCGGTGGTGTTGAATTTTCAGGTGGGCGGGGATGTGCGTCCGCGTCCAGGCGATCGGCTTTCTCTACAACTTGATTTAAATCAATTGTTTGTGTTTGATCCCAAAACTGGAGACAGAATCTTATAAATAGTTTTTTAAACTGCCATAAATAATCACCAATTTCCAATTTTTTGTAGCCAGAATCTAAGAAAATAATAACTGCAATAAATACTTAATGGATTCGCTGCAAAAACTTATATGACTATTAATCGACGCCATTTCTTGTTTTTACTTACATCAGGAGCGGGTGCTTTTGCATTAGATGCTTGTGCATTGGCAGAGAAATCTCCTCAGGGAAACACTGCAACTTCTGACACAACACCAAATACAAAACTAAATACAACAGCAAATACAACAGGGGCTATCCAACTACCGCCTTTACCTTACGCCTACGAAGCACTTGAACCACACATCGATGCCAAAACGATGCAATTTCACCACGATAAACACCATGCAACTTATGTGAAAAACCTGAATGCAGCGTTAGCCAAACATCCAGAACTCAAAGGTAAAAGTGTTGAAGAACTGTTGCAAAAACTTGATACCGTACCACAAGATATTCGCAAAACAGTACGCAATAATGGCGGTGGTCATGTCAACCACTCAATGTTCTGGCAAATTATGAAGCCGAAAGGTGGGGGAGAACCAACGGGAAATATAGCCTCCGCGATTAATCAAAATTTTGGTTCTTTTGCAGCTTTCAAAAAACAGTTTAATGAAGCTGGTGCTGGTCGTTTTGGTAGTGGTTGGGTTTGGTTAGTGCGTAACAAAGGTGGCAAGTTGGAAGTGACCACTACAGCCAATCAAGATACTCCCTTAAGTGCAGGTAAATATCCTATCTTGGGTAATGACGTATGGGAACATGCATATTATCTCAATTACCAGAATCGCCGCGCCGATTATTTAGATGCTTGGTGGAACGTGGTTAATTGGGATGAGATTAACAAGCGATTTGCAGCAGCAAGTAAACTTGCCTGAGGCAAGACAATAATTTAGAGTTATAGGCACTTATAAAATGGCAACAGAAACAGTATTCTGTTGCCATTTTTGTGATGTAATACCAATTTGAAAAAAGAATGCGACAAATGGTAAATGTATAGAAGCAGCATTTGGGGGGTGTGATGGCAGGGATAACCCGGATAGAGATTAAAGAAAGTGCTGAGGAACTAGAGGCACTGCTACGTCAACAGCGTAATGCACGACTAAAAGAGCGCGTACAAGCGCTTTATATGATAAAAGATCAAGGAACGAGCGTGTGTGCGTAGCTTGCCGCCGAAGGCATCGCTAAAATACTAGGAAAGCATCGAAGCACAGTACAAAGGTGGTTGGCAGAGTATCGTGAAACTGGAATCGAGACTATGCTTGAATTTGGTGTAAGTCCAGGTCGAACAAGAGTAATACCAAATTGGGCAGTTGAAAGTCTCAAGAAACAATTAGAACAGCCAGAAATTGGTTTTGCAGGGTATAAACAAATTCAGCATTGGCTTGGTACTATCTTAGGAGTAGAAGCTGAATATGCCACGGTACATCATTTAGTTTGAAGTGGGAGTTATTCGATAATCTAGAACATTTGCGAACTAAGGTTGCTGAACTTCTTGCTCAACTGACTTCTCAAGTGGCTGCTTCTCTGACTGGTTATGATTTCATTTTGAATGCCCTATCTGTCGCAAACATTTTTTGAATTGGTATAAGTCTTGTTATTCAAAAGCAGATATAACGAATCAAAATATAAATTTATCCTGATTTTCCGAACTTATAACTCCTCAATAAGCAGGCGTATTGAACCTAACTGAGGATCGCTTTAATTATCAAGGTTAATTTGGGAATCCTATACATAGCCAATGACAATCGTCAGGATGTAAGGAGAGCCAATCTGAGGTGATGCTATCAAATAAGAAAAGTTTTCATGCCAAGGGGAATCTACCGCTACGCTTAGTGCTTGTGTTTCCTTTCGTTTTGCAAATTTTCGCCGCAGTAGGGCTAACAGGCTATTTATCTCTCCGCAACGGACAACAAGCAGTGAATGATTTAGCCAATCGATTGCAACATGAAGTTAGCGATCGCATTGACCAGCATTTAGATAGTTATCTTAATACAGGTCGTCATTTAGCTGAAATTAACGGCGGCGCGATGGATATGGGATTACTTCACCCGGACAATCCACAGCAACTTGGGCAGTTTTTCTGGAAGCAACTTCAACTCTATAATATTGGCTATATTGGTTTTTGCTTACAGACAGGAGATTTTGCAGGTGCTGGACGCTTCTTTGATGATGGTCGCGTTACAGTTGATGAAGTTTCCCGCAAGCGCAATGGCAATCAACATTGGTATATCTACAACACAGATAAACTAGGGAATCGGGCTAAACTGGCGATCGATAATGGCCCTTACATTGCGATGCAAGAAGCTTGGTGTGCAGAACCAGCAAAAACAGGCAAATCGATGTGGACGCTTTATCAATGGCAATCGCCGCCTTACACGCTATCTGTGTCTGCCAATCGTCCGGTTTATGACAAAAACAAGAATTTAATTGGTGTTATTGGAGTTGACCAGCGACTCACGCAGATTAGTGATTTTCTCCAGCAGCTAAAAGTTAGTCCAGCTGGGAAAACTTTTATTTTGGAACGCAATGGATTGTTAATTGCAAGTTCCAACAAAGAACAACCTTTTACGCTTGTTAATGGCAAAGCTAAACGGCTTTATGGCTCTGACAGTAAAGATCCACTGATTCAAGCTACTACAAAACATTTAACTGAGCGTTTTAAGAGTTTATCAACCATCAAAGACAATCAGTCGCTGGAATTTCAACTTAACGGTCAGCGCCATTTTGTTCAAGTAGCACCTTGGCGGGATGAATGGGGTTTAGATTGGCTGGTGGTTGTGGCGGTTCCAGAATCGGACTTTATGGGACAAATTAATGCCAACACGCGCACAACACTTTTGTTATGTCTGGGTGCATTAACATTAGCAACAATTTTAGGCTTCTATACCTCTCGTTGGATTGCCCATCCTATTTTGCGCTTGAGTCAAGCATCAGAATCGATTGCAGCAGGTGAATTAAACCAACAGGTAGAAGTACCGCCAGTGGATGAATTGGGTAGATTGGCGCAGTCTTTCAACCGCATGGCGCAGCAGTTACGAGACTCTTTCACCACTATTGAGCAAACCAATCAACAATTAGCTAAAACTAACGAAGAATTAGAAAGTCGCGTAGAAGAACGCACCCACGAGTTAAAGGAAGCGAAACTTACTGCTGATGCTGCCAATCATGCCAAAAGCGATTTTCTCGCAAACATGAGCCATGAACTGCGGACACCGCTCAACGGGATTTTAGGCTATGCCCAAATTCTTGCCCGGACTGCATCTGACGAAAAACAACAGCGTGGCATCGATATTATCTATCAATGTGGTTCGCATTTACTGACTTTAATTAACGATATTCTCGACTTATCTAAAATCGAAGCTCGCAAACTAGAACTACATCTAGTTCCATTTTATCTACCTGCATTTCTACAAAGTGTTGTGGAAATCTGCCGCATTAAAGCCGAACAAAAGGGTATTGAGTTTATTTATCAGCCGCCGAAGAATTCAGCAATTGGTATTGTTGCTGATGAGAAGCGTCTGCGACAAGTTTTGATTAACTTGCTGGGAAATGCCATTAAGTTTACCGACAAAGGCAGTGTCACATTTAAAGTGGAAGTTCTGTTAGGGGATATAACTAATCTTCGCTTCTATATTCAGGATACGGGCATCGGCATGAGTCCCCAGCAATTAGAGAAAATCTTCCTCCCCTTTGAGCAAGTCGGGGATAGCAAACGTCAAAGCGAAGGAACAGGATTAGGACTTGCTATCAGCCAGCGATTTGTTGAGTTGATGGCCAGTCAAATCCAGGTTGAAAGCCAATTAGGGGTTGGTAGTAAGTTTTTCTTTAATATTAACTGTGCGATCGCAACTGATTGGGTACAAGCAAATTCCCTAACATCATCTGGCAGAATTATCGGATACGCTGGCATTACCTCTGTGAAAGAGAATCGCAAAAAAATCCTAATTGTCGATGACCGTTGGGAAAATCGCTCAGTGATTGTCAATCTTTTGGAACCCCTTGGTTTTGAGGTTATCGAAGCCAACAACGGACAAGAGGGTTTAGAAAAAATTGCACGCGATCGCCCCGATGTGATCATTTGTGATTTAGCCATGCCCGTAATGGATGGCTGGGAAATGCTCAAACAATTGCGTCAGTCTGAAACTTTACGTGATGCTATCGTGATTGTCTCTTCTGCTAGCGTGTTTGAGATTGACCGCCAAAAGAGTTTAGCTGCTGGTGGTAACGATTTCTTAGCAAAACCCGTGCAAGCAGATGAACTTTATGCTGTATTAGCCAAGCAATTAAAATTAAATTGGGTATATAAAAATACCAGCGCAGAATCCTCAATCGCTACAGATGCAAGCGCTAAAACCATTTTAATTCCAAGCATTTCTGATTTAAAAGGGTTATTAGAACATGTGGAAACTGGGTACTTTAGAGGTATCCGAGAAGAATTGGATCAATTAGCTCAATTAGATGAACAATATCAACCCTTTATTCAAGAACTTAGGGAATTGGTTAAAGGCTTCAATATTCAGACAGTTCGTCATTTTCTTCAAGAGTCGATAAACCAATCTCAAGAATCAACAGAAATTTAGCTAGGAGATTGAAAACTAATGGCAAATGATGAAAAAGGTCAAACAATTCTGATTATTGACGATCATCCAACTAATATTGAAGTGCTATATGATGCACTCGACCGATCAGGTTATAAAGTTCTAGTAGAAATGGATGGTTTGCACGGTATCGAAACGATTAAAAACTACCCTCCTGATTTAATTTTACTAGATGTAATGATGCCAGGAATTGATGGCTTTGAAACCTGCCGTCAATTAAAATCTCAGCAGACTACCTGTGAGATTCCAATTATTTTCATGACTGCTCTTAATGATACAACCGATAAAGTCAAAGGTTTAGCCTTAGGAGGTGTCGATTATATTACAAAGCCATTTCAACAAGAAGAAGTTCTTGCACGCATTAAGATTCACCTGAAACTGCGACAAGCAAATTTAGAATTAGCTCGACAAAAGGATATTTTAGAACAACGGGTACAAGAACGCACCGCAGAGCTTTCGCAAGCGCTAGATAATTTTAAAAACGCACAATTGCAATTAGTTCAAAGTGAAAAAATGGCAACTTTGGGTAACTTAGTTGCAGGGGTAGCGCACGAAATTAACAACCCTCTTGGATTTCTCAAAGGCAGCCTAAATAATGCTCAAGAGTATATCCAAGATTTATTTAAGTATGTGCAATGTGTACAGGAACATTATCCCCAACTGACACCGGCCGTCACCAATCTTGCCGAGAAAATTGAATTAGAATTTCTTACTGAGGATTTACCAAAGCTGCTAGGTTCGATGCATGTAGCAACAGAACGCATTATGGACATTAGCACTAGTCTCCGCACCTTTTCCAGAGCCAATACATCTGAAAAAGTTGCTTGCGACCTGCATGAAGGAATTGAGAGTACACTGTTAATTTTGAAGTATCGCCTCAAACCGTCCCAAAAACGTCCAGCGATTGAGGTAATTACAGATTATGGTAAATTACCGCCTGTTAAATGCTTTTTAGGACAATTAAATCAAGTATTTATGAATATCCTTGCCAATGCAATTGATGTATTAGATACAGAAAGCGTTGGGCGAACATTTACCCAATTACAAGCTAATTCTCAACAAATTATAATTCGCACTGAAGTTTCCAGTGACGAAAATACGGTAGTAATTAAAATCAAAGATAACGGGCCGGGAATGCCAGAGGATATTAAAAGACATATCTTTGACCACTTGTTTACCACTAAAGACGTTGGCAAGGGAACAGGATTGGGATTAGCGATCGCTCGTCAAATTGTTGAAGAAACCCATAATGGTAAGTTAATCTGCAACTCCATTCTGGGTGAGGGCACAGAATTTGTTATTAAGATTCCAGTGTCTTAATTGCTACTATTCCAATGACAGATACGAAGAAAAAGAAATTATTTTTCCCCACTATTCCCATCTTTCCCCTCAAAGCGGCTTTTGAGTAGGTATACCAACAGCACGAGGAAAATTAGCTGGTGTGGTAGCTACCTTACGCAAATAAACACAGTGCCGAATGCTGCAACTCAGGGGTGTTGTAAATTGTTCGATTGATTCAATGACACCACCCAAATGCTTCACAGCATTCTGCAAAGCAATTGTTTCATCCTCTGTCCAATTACCGCGATAAATTATGGCTAAACCTCCCTGTTTGAGCAGTGGTAAAGTATATTCTGCACAGACAGAAGCTGATCCTACAGCACGGATTAATGCAATATCGTAAGCTTGCCGATGCTGCGGGTGATGACCGATTTCTTCAGCCCTACCAACTAGAGTTTTGGCATTGCTAAGGGCAAGTTCAGTTAATATATTGTCGATAAAAGAAATTTTTTTCCGAGTGGAATCGAGAAGATTAATTGTACAATTAGGTACAGTAATTGCTGCTGGAACACCCGGAAAACCCGCACCTGTACCAATATCAATGAGAGCAGGGGAAGCAGGAGAGAAATTTGCTGATAAAAGAGGTGCAATTCCTCGCTGAGAATCCCAGAGATGTTTTTCCCAAAACTCTTGGGGGTCAGTAATCCGAGTTAAATTAAGTTGGCGATTACCTTCTAGGATTAACTCATAAAGCCTTTGGAATTGCGCTTGCTGTTGGACACTTGGTTGCCAATTGAGAGTTTGCTGCCAGATTTCTGCCATCTCAGGCAATAAGTTAGTCATTTGTCATTTGTCATTTGTCATTTGGTATGAAACATGGGGTATAGTTTTTCTCTTTGTCCCCTTGTCCCCTTGTCCCCCTGCTCTTTTCTCACACAGTTGGTAAAGGTTCTTTAGCTTTGGCTTCTAGTGACTTTGGGTCTACTGATTGTAGTTCACCGTGGTTGAGTGTCCAGCAACGGTCTGCGATCGCTAACAGATCCCCAGCATCGTGTGTCACTACCAACAGCGTCCAATCTTGTTTGAGTTTCGCTAATAAATTTACCAGTTGCCGACGCATTGACCAATCTAACCCAGCTGTGGGTTCATCCAATAACAGTAAATTTGGCTGGCGAATCAATTGCACTGCCAAAGCTAAACGTCGTTGCTGACCACCACTTAAAGCATAGGGAGCGGCAAAGAGCGATAAATGGTCTAATCCCACTTCGGTTAGGGCCTGTCTGACTCGTTCTGACCCTAACTCAGGATGTCCTAAACGCAATTCTTCTAAAATTGAACCACCGCAAAAGTGACGCTCTGGAAATTGAAATACCAACCCAGCTAACTGTTGCAGCTGTTCGGCTATAAGTTCTTGTTCCCGCCAGAAGAGTGCGCCGCTAGTGGGTTCAGCCAGTCCAGACAAAATTTCTAGTAAGGTACTTTTACCCGAACCACTCGCGCCAATAATCAGACCTAGCTGCTGGGGTGCTAATTCCAAGTTGATCGATTTGAGAATCGCTGTTGGGCACGCTGTCGGGTGATAATTTAAATTTCGGAGATAGAGCATTTGTTAAGATTACCAAAAAGTCAGCAAATTACTGATTAGCTACACTAAAAGCATCTGGAAAATTCCAAGAAAGGATTAACACCTTAATTTAGCAGCAAGAATCATCCACTTTTTCTCTATTGTGGCAGAGTCATCCTTAAAACTTTGGCTCTAACCAGCTTAGGAACATGAAAAAATTACCAAAGTCAACCTTTATATAAGAAAATTTTGGTTGAAGCAGAGGCAAGTTAAAATTAACCATTTTTTGCATTCTAAGTAACACATACAACTATTTCAACCGCAAATATTCTGAGGGTTAAAATGACTAAAAGGTTTTCTTCGCTTCGATTAGTAGTGTCTGCTAAACTCACTAACCTTGCTCAGACTGCTTTTGGCGCTGCGTTCGCACTTAGTCTGTGGGTAAATCCTTCCCTCGCTGGCGATCCGTTTCGCAATCGTGAACCTCATCAAATTGGCGACCAAACAGAAGCCGCTTTTAAAGCGATTTTCCAACAGGGCAATTATCTAGCAGCACAGCGTTATCTGGAACAAGCACTATCCAAAGAGCCAAATGAACCTCTAGCTTATGCCATGAGCGCATCTTTAGCATACGGAAATAAGGATTGGGCTAAACTAGATACTTATAGCCAAAAAACTCTAGAAACTGGACAAAAACTGATTTCTAGCGATCCATTGCGTGGTAATTTATACACTGCTGTTGGTCATTTTTTAGAGGGAGCAGCAATTATCACCCGTAAGGGTACAGTCAACGGTGTGCCGCAAGCCTTTAGTCGGTTGCGGCAAGTTTATGAATATTTGGACAAAGCTGAAGCAATTTCTGCCAACGATCCAGAACTGAATTTAATCAAGGGTTATATGGATTTACTGTTGGCGGTTAATTTGCCTTTTGCTAGCCCAGATCAGGCAATTGGACGCTTAGAACAAAATGCTGCTCCTGGGTATCTAGTAGATCGAGGTATTGCTCTTGCTTACCGCGATTTAAAACGGTATCCACAGGCGCTAGAGTATGTCAACCGGGCGATCAAAACGACATCAGATAATCCAGAAATTTATTATCTTAAAGCCCAAATACTGAAACAACTGGGGCAAAGAGAAAAAAGCCAGCAGATGCTCCAAGAAGCGATCGCTAATTTTGACAAAGCACTGACTAAAAAATCCCAACTCCCAGGCGATTTAGTCAAACAAATTGAACGTGAACGCAGCAGTGCTGTTAGCCTGAAGAATCCTTAGTCCCCACTCCCCATTCCCCATTCCCCACTCTCTACTTTGATATGCTTATTTGCAGAAGAGTAATTGAGATAATAAACTAAAATGGATATTCGGTTCCGCGAAATTAATCCTTTTGATATGTGGATTTGGCTGAAATTTAGCACAAATCCTTCTGCCCGTGAAAAGCAGTATGTAGAAGAAGTCTTTAATTCCTGGTTTTATTTAGGTAAATTGGGTGCATTTAATGCAGAAAATCTCCAGGTACAGGATACTGGACTCGATATCAGCTACATGAATTATGATGAGCAAGGGTATGACAAAAGTCTACTAGCACTGATGCACAACATTGGTGAGTTTGAATATGAGGGACAGTGGGGGCGTTGTTGGTTTGACTTAGGAACCAGTGATGCGATCGCATTAGATATTTTAATCAACGCCCTCACCCAGCTAAGTCAGGAATATGTCACCATTGAACAATTGTACATCGGCGGCGAAAATCCAGATTGGCCTATTGAGGATAGCGAAAGCCGTCCTCAGTCTATTTACGATAATTAGTTACCAAAATGAATAAAGCAGGCGAAATTCGGGTAATAGCCTTGGGGCTAATTCGGGATGGCGAACGCATATTTCTTTCTGAAGGCTACGATCCCGTAAAGCAAGAAAGATTTTATCGTGCTTTAGGCGGTGGTGTTGAATTTGGCGAAACCAGTCGCGCCGCCTTGGAACGAGAGTTTCAAGAGGAAATTCAGGCAGATTTAACGAATATTAAATATTTGGGTTGTATAGAAAACCTGTTTACATTTAGTGGTAGGCAAGGTCATGAAATTATTCAGCTTTATCAATGTGACTTTGCTGATTCAAAATTTTATCAACTAGAAAGTTTAGTTTTTTCCGAATCACCAACTCATAAACATACAGCATTATGGATAGATATTTCTCGCTTGAAATCTGGGGAATTACGATTAGTACCTGAAGTTTTTTTTGAATATTTATAAAGAATATGGAACTTTACTAAGATTACTTTGCTGTTAATTATGTTACTGCACTCAGCAAAGACACAATATACTGGTTGAGACTAACGCCTTCCCGTTCAGAAGTCTCAGCTAAACGTCGATGTAAAGATTTCGGCATCCGTACTAGTAGTTTACCGCTATAGCTATCGTTAGTACTTGGTAAGGGAATATTATCATCGGCTTCATAAGCCGTCTCAATCCACAATTCCCGCGCCTCATTGAGATTTGCCATTGTCTCTTCAAGGGTTTCGCCTTGGGTAAGACAGCCAGGTAAATCTTTAATTTGAGCTACATATCCTTTCTCTGGGTCGGGGTAAAGTGTTACAGGGTACTGAAGATTTAAATAATATTCTAAGGATGGCTTCTCAATCTGCTGGTTCTTCTGGTTCAGTGTCTTCATCAATCCACTCTTCTAAATTTAAACGTTAATTCTGCTTTAGATTTTGCCACCTTTCCTGCACGGTATTCAGCCATTGCCTCGGCTGCAAGTTTGGCAAGTATGTCTGGAGAACGGGCAAAAGCTTCATCCCAACGGCGTTCATCTTCTAGTTCTGCCAAAATCATTGCCGCGATGCCTGCGGCGGGCTACGCCTACGCATCTTGTTCATTGAGAGGCAAATTTTTGAGTTTAGCGATCGCTTGTTCAAGTAGCTCAGTCATGGCTGTTATACGAAAGTCATACTATAAATTATCCCTGCTTGCACTTTGTTGGGGTTGTTAGGGTGCGATCGCTCTCAATAGCAGAGGTGGAGTAGAAGCAACTGTTAATTTCCTAACCTACAGCGAAGGCGATCGCCTTGAAATCCTAAACTTCACCTTGTAACTCTTCTAGATCATCTACTGTCAGTGGTGCTTGGCCACTATGGCGCACATACAATACATTAACTGTAGTACCTCGAATCGTAAAAAGTACTCGGTATACATTTTTGGCTTTCCCATAAAGAAGTTGACGTACTTCTTCTGGAAAAATTTCATGTTCGATTGCTAAAGCACAACGTTGGGGCTTCTCTTGTAGGGTAGCAATAGCATTCATCAATCCTCGAAACCAACGATCAGCAAATTCAGGATTCCGTTCTCGATACCAGCGATAAGCTTGCTCAATCTCAGTTTCCGCGATTGGGGTAATCTCAACCTGAAATGCCATACTTTTGTTGCATTTCTTGGACAAAATCCTCAATTGGGCGAGTTTTACCAGCGTTGAGTTCCTCGAAACCTTGTCCAATACCTGCAATTGTCTCCAACTGATCAATCAGTTGGCGTAATTTACTGGGGTCGATTTTGCCAGGAGCTAGAAAGGTAACGAGGACTTGGGAGCGATCGCTAATATCTTGCGGTAGCTGGGTGAGATGAATTTGTCCATCCTGATAAATGCCCTCGATAGTTTTTATCATGAATTAAAGTTGGGTTGGTATTTCCTTTAATTCTACTAAACTATACTCAAAGGGCTGGGTTTAGAATTCCCGCCTGCTCCTGACAGATAAAGTGTATCGTCCTTACTTACTCTCTGAAATAGCTTTTTGTAAACTTTCATTTCTGCGATTGAGTTAGGTATCTAATGGCTGGCATAAGGAAGTCGGCACGATAAAACCCATGTATGTTTAGTTTTATAAAAACTCTGGAATGACCAAATTCTAAGCTGTTTCCTGATTTTATATTTCATTAAATAGGTTGATTTTTTAAAACTGACCTTCTTAGCAGTAGATAGACGAGTTTATCTAATTTAAATTTGCAAATTAAATGTGGAACAGCTTAGTGGCAAAGATATCTTTACAGGTGGTGTGGGTGGCGTTGGCGTAGCCCACTGTAACCCTTTGGGGAAGCAAGCTACGCGTAGCGTCTGTCTACGACACGCTGCACGAACGCAGAGAAGGTATCGCTCTGTTTTCAATACATACACAATCAAAATTTTTAAAAGTGAGAAATAGTTGACTAGTATCCTAATATGCTGTAACTTGATGTCTTGTAAGCTAATTTGTGAAGTAAACAAGAAATCAACAAGCAAGACTCTCGATATTACGAGAGTTTTGATGATGTTTTTTGTAATTCCAGCATTAACGATAAATAAAATATTTAAATTCGGAGAGTTGCGTTGACTACAGCATCTAAGTTTGCGTTAGGTACTTGTTTGCTTCCCCTCACACTCAGTGCTACCCTCTTGCCAGCTATCATAGGCAAAGCCCAAAATCCTCCTCCACCGGAGGCTGGGAGTGGTCGAGTTGAGCGTGAAGCTGTTCGCACAAATAAGTATGTAGTAGTAGCTGCAAATCCACTAGCATCAGCAGCCGGACGCGATGTTCTACGTCGTGGAGGTAGTGCTGTAGATGCTGCTATTGCAGTCCAAATGGTACTCACGTTGGTAGAGCCGCAATCTTCAGGTATTGGTGGTGGTGCTTTTCTTGTTTACTACGATGCCAAAACTAAGAAGTTAGTCACTTATGACGGTCGAGAAACTGCACCGGCTGCGGCTAAACCAGATCGCTTTCTTGATGTTAATGGCAAACCATTACAGTTTTATGATGCTGTGGTCGGAGGTAAATCTGTAGGTGTGCCTGGGGTGTTACGAATGCTAGAGTTGGCACACAAAAAATATGGCAAGTTACCTTGGTCTCAACTGTTTCAAGGAGCTATCCAACTTTCTGAACAAGGTTTTCCACTTTCACCACGTTTGTACACTCTGCTAAGTAAGGATCTATATCTATCTCGCAACGAGCCAGCTAAGAGCTATTTCTATCAACCCGATGGTACACCCAAGCCAATTGGTACAAGATTGGTCAATCAGCCTTTGGCAGAGGTATTGCGTCAGATTGCCAAAGGAGGCGCTAATGCCTTTTATCAAGGAAATATTGCAAAAGACGTAGTAGCTACAGTGAGGCAAGCTGCTGTACCAGGTGACTTAACCACCACTGATCTAGTGCAATATCAAGCTAAACTACGAGAACCAGTTTGTGGCACTTATCGAATTTACAAAGTTTGCGGCATGGGGCCTCCAAGTTCTGGTGGTTTAACCGTACTGCAAATTTTAGGTATTCTTCAACAATTTAATCTGGCAGCTTTAAAGCCAGCTTCTTTAGAAGCAGTCCATTTATTTTCTGAAGCTGGACGTTTAGCCTATGCTGACAGAAATTTATATATAGCTGATACAGATTTTGTCCGAGTACCAGTCAAAGAATTAATTAACCCTAACTACCTGAAGTTACGGGCAGCGAAAATCAATCCTGAACGTTCAATCGGTCAAGCCCAAGCAGGTAATCCATTGTTACAGCAAGCACGTCGCTGGGGTAAAGATCAATCTAAGGATTTGCCATCTACTAGTCATGTTTCAATTGTCGATGCGGCGGGTAACGCTATTTCAATGACTACTAGCATTGAAGATGCTTTTGGCTCAAGATTAATGGTACGAGGCTTTTTACTTAACAACCAACTAACAGATTTCTCTTTTTCACCAACATCAGAAGGAAAGCCCGTTGCTAATCGCATAGAAGCCAAGAAACGTCCTAGAAGCTCAATGGCTCCCATGATGGTTTTTGATCGCAATGGCAAGCTAGTAATGGTAATTGGTTCAGCTGGTGGGCCGCAAATTATTAATTATGTCGCTAAGGCAATAGTAGGGCATCTCGACTGGGGATTAGACATTCAGCAAGCGCTAGCTTTGCCAAATTTTGGTAGTCGTAATGGCCCAACTGAACTAGAAGAAAATACAGATGTTGCTAAACTCAAACCTGCTTTAGAAGCCAAGGGGCATACAGTCAGTATTCTACAACTAACCAGTGGTTCCACTGGAATTGTACTAACTAATCAAGGACTAATTAGTGGTGCTGACCCACGTCGTGAAGGAGCGCCTTTGGGTGAGTAACAGCTAGTGCCGGAAGGCAAAAGTCAACTTTTGACTTTTGCCGAGCACAGCCGAGGTAGCGCAGTCCAAAGGAGTCGAAGGGTCAAATGTCAAAAAGCTTGTGTTATCAGCTTTTTTTTGATTGTGAATTGTATCTCTATTTACGCCGTGCTGTACTAGGTCGATTAGAAGAAGTAGTATAGCTAGTTTTGAGCAAGTATTTTCTCTTTTTCAATATCAAAAATTACTCAACATTTCTTTGGCATAAAACTATGAGATGGTTCTCAAAAATAGCATTTACAACTACTCTTAGTATTTTCAGCTTGCTAGGAAGCTCAGTTAACCAAGTGCAAGCTGCATCTGTGGACTATACTTTTACGCAATCAGGCTGGGAAGGCGGAGGTATCTTGTCTGGTTCATTTTCTGGTGTGGATCAAAATAATGATGGGTTGATTTACACAGGTGAGTTGAGTAAGTTTGATTTGATATTTTCTGGTAACTCCAAAGTTCCTCAAGAGAAATGGTCGGGTGTATCTAGTTTAAGTTCTTTTGGATTTAACTATAGTAATTCTAAATTAGCTTTCTCAACTTCTGAAAATTTAGATGAGTATACTGCTAATGTTGTTGGTTTACCTTATCTTAATTATATTGGCAAGCCTTTTCTTGCTAACTATATTTCCTCTTCTGAAATTCAACCATTTGTAGTTGCAAAATCTATTCCCGAGCCTACCTTTGGATTTGCTAGTTTAGCTGCCTTAAGTTTTATCCTATTACTGAAATTGAACAACTCCCGATGATGGTGAACAGCTAGCAAATACATCAAATTTACCTATTTTCGCTCACGGGTTTGGGCCTGATGGCGTACTTTGGGAAGTTTGATCCGGGTAAAGCCGAGTTTTTTTACTAGCTGTTTGAGTTCCATTACGCGCAAAAGTTGATTTGCTGATACTGGGAAAGTGCCATAGCGATCGCTCTCAATAGCAGAAGTAGTAGAGTTGAAGACAGTTATACAATAAAAGCAAAGACGTTAAGGTTGAACTAACCTAATGGGTGTACCTGAAACAAACCCAAAGATACCAATGCTTTCACCAAGCTTATACGAAACTGATTTTTACGCTTGGACACAGGAACAAGTAACTTTACTTCGCAATGAGCAGTGGAGTCAGATTGATCTGCAAAATCTGATTGAGGAGATTCAATCTTTGGGTAAACAGCAACGTCAAAAACTGCGAAACCGTATGAGTGTGTTGATTGGACATTTACTAATATGGCAGTACCAGTCAGGGCGTCGTAGCCGTAGCTGGTTAGCAACACTTCGTATTCAACGCTTAGATATTGCTGAACTGCTTGAAGATAATCCTAGCCTCAAACCCTACCTTGAAGAAGCACTTAGCAAAGCCTACGTTAAAGGCGTCGAGTTGGCTGTTGGAGAAACAGATCTGCCCAAACGGACTTTTCCAGTAGAGTGTCCTTACAGTTTGGTAGAGATTGTGGACTATGATTTTTACCCCGGTGAACCAAGCAAATTACTAGATGAAATTTGAGCAGTAATTTGAAATTAAAGTAAATCTTCTTCGGATAGCTGGGCTATTTTCATCAAAGCTTTCAAGGTTCCAACTTTCAAATCTTGATTGCGGTGAACAGGAATTGACAGGATTTTTTCTACTTCAAGGTTTTCATAAATATGATGACTCCCAGTAATTCTTTGTAAAACCCAACCTTTTTGTTCCACAATCTTACAAAGTTGCTTGCCAGAAATCGATTTCATACAGCAATTTCGACAACTTGATCTGTTGACTCAATTGCATTACGACTGTTGGCAACTTCAAGCCAACCTTCAATAGCATCTTTTAAATTAGCCATCACCTCTTCTATGGTATCTCCTTCGGTAATACAACCAGGAAGCGCGGGAACCTCTGCCCAATAGCCGCCTTCTTCTGCTGGATGAATGATTGCTCTGATTTTCATAAACTTGTTGAGCTAGTTTGTGAGAATATTCTAACGACGATACCTGTTTGCTCTTAACTGTGGCTATTCAAATTAATGTTGTTAAGGTTCAAACAACAGCCACCTCTGGAATCGCACCCTGCATTCTCCCGAAAGCATCAATCAAATTCTGCAATTGTTGATCTGCTTTAAAAACTCCTAATCCGCGCACCGTCACTTTCCCAGGCGAATACACAAAGCGCGTTTTGAGATTGTCTGGTAAATTCGCCGCCAACAAATTCCAAGCGGGTTCCTCCATCGGCGTTTCTAAAACAACGTGCTGCTTGTTTTCTGGTTTAATCCGGCTAAATCCGAGTTTTTTCGCTAGCTGTTTGAGTTCCATGACTCGCAAAAGTTGATTTGCAGGGACTGGTAAAGTACCATAGCGATCGCTCCACTCGGCTGCAATCTGTTTTAATTCTGATTTAGATTTAGCTGTTGCTACCGCCCGATATGCACTCATCTTTTGATCCAAATCGGTGATATAGTCCGCCGGAATAAACGCCGTCAAGTTGAGGTCAATCTGGGTATCCTCCACTTTCGGAATTTCTTGTCCTCGGATTTCCCGAATTGCTTCTTCTAGCATTTCCATGTATAAATCAAAACCGATGGCATCCATTTGACCGGATTGTTCTGCGCCTAGCAAGTTACCCACGCCTCTGATTTCCATGTCGCGCATTGCTAGCTGATACCCAGAACCTAACTGAGTAAATTCCTGAATCGCTCGTAATCGTTGCCGTGCTGCGTCAGATAATGCCCGTTGCTTTGGATAAAATAACCAAGCATGAGCTTGGATACCTGCACGCCCCACACGACCGCGTAATTGATACAGTTGCGCCAATCCAAAGCGGTGAGCATCTTCAATCAAAATCGTGTTGACTCGCGGAATATCTAAGCCAGATTCAATAATTGTCGTACAAACGAGGATATCTGCATCGCCATTGCTGAAGGTGAGCATGGTTGATTCTAACTCGCTTTCATCCATTTGACCGTGAGCGATCGCAAACCTAGCTCCCGGTAAAACTTCTCGTAAATTGGCTGTTGTCTCTTCAATTCCATCTACTCGTGGAACCACATAAAATACCTGCCCGCCTCTGTCTAATTCTTGACGAATTGCAGTACGGATACTTTCAGAATTTATTGGTGATAGATGGGTTTTAATTGGTCGTCTGGTTGGGGGTGGTGTAGTAATCAAACTCATTTCCCGAATTCCCGACAAAGACATATACAAAGTTCGGGGAATGGGTGTGGCGGAGAGGGTAAGCACATCAACTTGAGTTTTCAGGCTTTTAATTTTCTCTTTCTGATTTACCCCAAATCGCTGTTCTTCATCCACTACCAATAGCCCTAAATCTTTGAATGTCACACCTTTACCTAAAAGTTGGTGCGTACCAACTACTACATCTAATTCACCCGTTGCCAATCGCTTTTGAATCTCGCGGCGTTCTTCAGCAGAACGAAAACGGTTGAGCAAACCGACATTTACCGGGTAAGGAGCAAAACGTTCTTTGAGTGTATGGTAATGCTGCTGTGTTAAAATAGTTGTTGGCGCAAGGAGTGCCACTTGTTTTCCGGCGGTGACTGCTTTGAAAATAGCACGAATCGCCACTTCCGTCTTTCCGAAACCGACATCGCCACAAACTAAGCGATCCATTGGGCGATCGCTTTCCATGTCGCGTTTTACATCTTGGACAGCTTTGAGTTGATCCGTCGTGGGTTGGTAGGGGAAAGAATCTTCCAATTCTTCCTGCCAAGGCATATCACCTGGAAAGCTAAAACCTTGTTGTTGCGATCGCGCTGCATACAGTTTCAACAAGTCCACCGCCAATTTTTTAATCGCTTTGCGGACTTTATTCTTGGTATTTTCCCAAGCTTTACCAGTCATCCGATTGAGTTCCGGTGCTTTATCACCTGCGGCGCGGAACCGAGATAAAGCACCTACTTGATCGGCTGCGACTCTTAATAATCCGTCAGCATACTGCACCACCAAATAATCACGGGTTTCATTATTAATCGTCAAACTTTCGAGCTTGACAAATTTACCAACACCATGATTTCTATGAACCACATAATCGCCTGGACGCAGCTTATTGGGATCGACTTGTTTAGAAGTAGCTTTGTGACGCTTGCGAATATAGCCGGGAGTCGCCAAAGAATGCTGTCCAAAAAATTCCCGATCTGTAACGATTACGATTCGGTAGGTAGGCAGGATAAAACCTTCTAGTTCGGCCAGACCAGAATATTTTAAGGCTATGGGAGTATGATTGATTTGGAGCTTATCTATTGCTTGGTAGTCGCGGGGATTGGGAATAAACTGAGCCGGACAATCATGTTCTTGCAATAAAGAGACGGAACGCGAAGGTTGAGCAGAAAGCAGCCAGATCGAGAAATTGCGATCGCGTTCTTGGCGGATGGTTTCAGCTAGTTTAGCAAACTGGTGCGGCGTGACAGGAACAGGACGACTGGCAAGATTAATCCCATCATTTTCCTCTGACAGTTCCGATAAATATAAGGTTTTAAATTTGGCAACATCAGCCAAACACTCATCAAAAGAACGGTGAATTTTCGGCAATGTTAGGGGAGTAGAGCTAGATTCTTCATTCCCTACTCTCCATTCCCTATTCCCTATTCCCCATTGTTCTTCGGCATTTTCTACCCAGCGATCGCTATGAGCATGACACTGTTCTGGCTCATCAATAGCAATCAGGGTATTTTCTGATAAATAGTTTAGCAGGGATGCTGGTTGCTCGAAAGCCAACCCCAAAAAGCGACGACTACCCTCTAGTGATGAGTTCTCAGTGCTAAGTTCTGAGTCAGAATTTAACTCATAACTCATAACTCCTAACTCAGAATTATTCTTCAATGCCGCCATGACGATGGGAGCAAAGCTAGTAGGGGTAAGAATTAACTGGTCAACTTTATCGAGGGCGGAACGTTGGGTTGCTGGGTCAAATTCCCGCATTTGCTCGATTTCATCACCAAACCATTCCAGCCGGACTGGAAACTCAGATGAAACTGGGTACACATCAACAATATCGCCCCGTCGGCTCCACTGTCCTTCTGTTTCCACCAGAGGAACTCGTTCGTACCCCAAAATAGTTATTTTCTCACTGAAGGCATTCAAGTCTAATTCCATCCCCCGCTTCAAGGTAAGACAGAATTGCCCAAAAGCTTCCGGTGGTGGTAAATGGGGTTGCAGCGCCCCTTGAGTAGCCACAATTGCTAAATTTGTCATTTGTCCTTTGTCATTTGTCTTTTGTCCTTGGTTTGTTTCTAATGACAACTGACTAATGACTAATGACTCCTGATTTTTGAGCAAATCTGCCAATACCTGCATTTGCCCCCAACTCATCTCAGTTTCCGGGTCAAAAGGTTCGTAGGGAGAAGCCTCGGAGGTGGGGTAAAAATGTACTGTTTGCCATCCCATTGCCTCCAGTTGTGCATAAACGCGTCCAGCTTCTTCCAGAGTGGCGCAAACCACAAACAAATCCTTGCCCGTAGCCTGCGCCAATGCCGAAGCCACCAAACCCTTGGGTAGTCGAGGAACGCCATTTAACCGCAATTGGTGTTGTCGGTTTAGCTTAGAAATAAATTCAGTGGTGAGCGGCGATCGCGCTAAGGCACGCACAATAGAAGAAAATGACATAAGTACTACTAGCGGTGGGAGTCTTTGTGAATCAGAAAATATTGAGGCAGTTTATCTCAACTATTTTAAAAGTGTTAACAGCCTTCTTATTCTTTGGATGGAAGAATAATGCACGGCAACTAATAAATTTAAGAACTATAACTATTACTTTGTGTACAGTAAAAGCATTTATAGAAGCACCTTTAATACTAGATACTAGGTATTGAGCTACGTTCGCTCTGATAAGTGGCAATTTTAAACATGTCCTCCATAAATTTTGAAATTTTAATCATTTTGGTGCTAATTATTGCCAACGGCGTGTTTTCTATGTCTGAGATGGCGATTGTCTCAGCTCGGAAAGTTAGGCTACAACAGCTTGCCAATCAAGGAGATGCCAAGGCAAAAGCAGCATTGAAATTAGCTGATTCTCCAAATCATTTTCTGTCAACCGTCCAAGTAGGTATTTCCCTGATCGGTATCCTGACTGGTGCTTTTGGAGGAGCAACAATTGCCAACCGACTAGCAGTCTATGTAAAACTTGTGCCCTTGTTAGCACCTTATAGTGAACCGCTATCTTTCGGCATAGTGGTTTTGATCATTACCTATTTGTCACTGATTGTTGGCGAATTGGTACCGAAGCGTTTGGCATTAAATAACCCAGAAAGGATTGCATCGATTGTAGCGATTCCGATGCAAGCCTTGGCGGCGATCGCTTCTCCTGTAGTCTATCTTTTAAGCGCTTCTACAGATTTGATCTTGCGAGTATTGGGAATTACAGCTTCTACCGAGCCGCAAGTCACCGAAGAAGAAATTAAAATCTTAATTGAGCAAGGTACTGAGGCAGGAACCTTTGAGGAAGCTGAACAGGATATGGTAGAGCGAGTTTTTCGTTTAGGCGATCGCCCTGTCAGCTACTTAATGACACCCCGCCCAGATATTGTCTGGCTAGACTTGGATGACACTGCCGAAGAAAATCGCCAAAAAATGGTTGATAGTGCTTATTCTCGGTATCCAGTTTGTCAGGGAGGACTTGACAATGTGCTTGGTGTTATGCCTGTTACTGACTTATTAGCCAGGAGTTTCCGAGGAGAACCGCTAGATTTAACAGTGGGATTGCGACAGCCTGTATTCGTGCCAGAAAGCACTCGTGGTTTGAAAGTTTTGGAATTATTCAAGCAAACGATCACTCACATGGCGTTAGTAGTCGATGAATATGGTGTGATTCAAGGATTAGTCACTCTCAACGACATCATGAGCGAAATCGTGGGTGATGTTCCTTCAACAGATGGGCAAGATCAACCACAAGCGGTGCAACGCGAGGACGGTTCCTGGCTTTTGGATGGGATGTTGCCTGTAGAGGAGTTTTTGGAACTTTTCGGGATGGAAGAGTGGAAATCTGAAGAAAGCGGCAGTTATCAAACCTTAGGTGGTTTTGTGATCACCCATTTAGGCCGTATTCCTGCCGCAGCAGATCATTTTGAATGGCAAAGTATGCGAATTGAAGTGATGGACATGGATGGTAACCGCGTTGATAAGGTGCTAGTCGTACCAAAGGGGAGTAAATCACCGGATACGGCAAAATCTGAGTAGTATTTGGTATTGGGCATTGGGCATTGATAATTGTTTACTATTTCCCATGCCCCATTACTACAATTTGTCAAGTATTCGATAGACGTTGGACGGCCTCACCTGCCAATATTTGATGGGCTTGTGCCAAAAGTTGAGGGATTTTATCGGCGTGGGGATTGCGGGCGAGACATTGCTGCAAGTCTAATTCGTCTAGGCGATCAGCTTTGTTGCCAGGAAACCAATGGCTGCCATTACCAAGCAGGTTGTAACGCATTTTGGCATACTCTACCAGATCGTAGGCGATCGCTAAATTTCGCAGCCACAAAATTACCCGAATATTTACCTCACCAGGGGTTTGGTCAAAGGTTGGTAGATTTGTTTCCCAGGATTTTACCCAATCTTCTCCCAAAGTAGCGATCGCTTCTTCTTCCAACCTTGCTAAAATTGGCGGCAAAATTTCTGATGCCCGATCTACTAATTCTAAAGTCTTCAGGTGCTCATCAAAATCTTCTGGTTTTGCTGCTCCCAAACTCAGGGTATGTACCTCTTGATGACTCAAACAAAACAAATCATTAAACACCATTGGACTCAAAGGGGCGCAAAGATTTACTAATTTTTGCGGTGGTTTATATAACAAACCTCCTTTATCAGATGGGCTAATAATAAATACCCCCATATCGTGGCGTTTAGCTGCTTCAATTGCTGCCCAATTCCATTGATTAATGTAGTACCAGTGCAGATTTACATAATCAAATAGATTGGTATTAATTGTCTGCACAATTATATCTGTTGAGCCGTGTGTGGAAAAGCCAATAAATCTAACTTTTCCCTCCGCTTGCAGCTGCTGCGCTACTTCCAAACAGCCACCTGGACGGATGCTGTCATCAAACGACTCAGCATGATTGATGCCATGCAACCCTAAAAGGTCAACATAATCTAGCTGGAGATTTTTCAATGATTGTTCAAATGCTTCGCGGAATTCTTTCGCATCTGCCTTTGGGCTGACTTTGGTCTGAACAATCAACTTTTCGCGGGGAAACTTGGGCAATATTCTCCCTAATTGCATTTCGGAAGTACCATAACCACGAGCAGTTTCAATATGATTAATCCCAACCTCAACAGCCTTTCTAATAGTCGCTTCCAAATTCGCTTGATTATCAGCAGGAATTTCATTATTGGGAACATCTTCCCATTTAAACTGATATCTCATGCCACCGCAGGAAAACACTGGCATCTGTAATTCTGTGCGTCCAAATCGTCTATATAGCATCAGTAAATTGTGGATTGCTTACCAACTTAAAATCTAAAACAACAGCCATTCAAGCCTACAGTGCCACAATAGACATCGTGCAAAAGTAACTTTTGCCTTGATGTTGGGGAAAGGTGAAAGGTTAAAGGGTAAAGGAAAATTCTATCTTTTCCCCTTTAACCCTTCCCCTTTACCCCACTTCTGCAAGAAGTCTAATAACTACCTCTGTTCAATCTGTGACACTAGCAGGATTCATCGCATATTAAATTGGTCAGGTCTTTTGGTTATTGGACTGCGACCAGTATTCCCGTTCCACAAAATAATTATCTTATCCTAGTTAACACTAGCAAATATTTCTCCATTAGACTTCTTGCATAAGTCGGGAAAAGGGGAAAAAGTTCTGTATCGTCCTTTTCCCCTTTAACCTTTACCCCTTTCCCCAAGAGTGCAAAAAGCACAAATGCCAAGAGGTCTATTATTTTCCCAATTAGTGTTTAGGCTAAGACATGACAAAACCACCCAGCAGGGCTGAGTTGAGGCTAGAAAAAATCTAAAATCCTTAAACCTCGTATCCTTTTGGTTTCTTTCAATCCAAAATCAAAAATCAAAAATTGGTTGATTTCTTTTGCTAAGGTAGCGGGTTCTCAGATTAATTCTTTGGAGACTGCGCTTGGATTAAGCAATTTCTCAATGTTTCAGCTAACACCTGTACATGCGGCTCATTAAGTAGGTCAAGGTGAGATCCGGGAATATAATGAATATCTAATCCTCCAGCAACTACTTCGCCCCAGCCGAATTGAGGATCGTATTGTGTGCCTATAGCTTCGTCCCGATTTTGATCTTCTGTTCGCAAGAGGATAGCTTGGCCAGGGTAAACCGGGAAAGTATATTCACTAACGGCTTGAGTGTTAGCATCTATAATCTTTAAGTGCTTGTCACTTACAGGTATATCTAGTGCCACTTCTAAGTAACGGTCGTATGTATTTTGGAGCAAAGACTTGCGCCAATAACTCCATCTCACAACTCTTTGCCAAAGGTAGGCTGGCCCTTGTTGAACAATATTATTTAAATGCAAGAAAACTCGCTTGAAAAATGATGCCCGCCAGCTATAACCCGGACGGCAACTATCAAGCATAACTAGAATACCAACTTGTTCGCCTTGTTCTCGCAGTTGCCGAGCCATCTCGAAAGCAACTACACCTCCAAAAGAATAACCTCCCAGAAAATAAGGGCCATTGGGCTGAAGGGTCTGGATTTCTTGAATGTAGTGAGTTGCCATGTCTTCAACCCGTGTATGGAAAGGATGTTTTCCATCTAACCCTTGTGGTTGTAGTCCGTAGAATGGTTGGTCTGGCCCTAGATGCTGTGCCAATTCACGGAAACACAAAACTTCTCCACCCAGTCCGTGAATACAGAAAAAAGGTGGCTTGGAACCATTGGGTTGAATTTCTACCAAGGATGACCAAGTAGTTCTTGACTCGTCTAAGGTATTTACTAAAGTTTTGTTTGCTGTTTCATCTTGACAGATTATTTGGGCTAAAGCCTCTATAGTTCCTGACTGGAAGAGAATGGCAAGAGGCAGATTTTTATGAAATCTCTTCTCAATTTGCCAAAACAGTTTTACTGCTAATATCGAGTGTCCTCCTAGCTCAAAGAAGTTATCCTGGACACCAATGGGCTGGACACCTAAAGTTTGTTCCCAAATCTCTGTTAACTGGCGTTCTACTTCATTGCGGGGAGCAACAAAAGTGGCTTCTAACTCTTGCCTTGATGAGTCGGGTGCTGGTAAGGCGCGGCGGTCTACCTTGCCGTTGGGGGTTAAAGGCATGGTATTTAGCAAAACAAAAGCCGAAGGGAGCATGTACTGTGGAAGCTTTGTTAACAGGAAACTCCGTATGTCACTAATTTTAGATGCCCAGTCTTGATTCGGGATAATGTAAGCTACTAAACGTTTATCCCCAGGAACATCTTCACGGGCAATTACTACGGTTTGGAGTACATGCGGGTGCTGGGCTAATACCGTCTCAATTTCCCCTAGCTCAATGCGTATCCCACGGATTTTAACTTGATGATCTCGGCGACCGAGAATTTCTAGAAAGCCATCTGGACGATAGCAACCGCGATCGCCTGTATAATAAAGCCAATCTCGTTCGTCATTCCGAAAGAAGTTTTTGACAAACCGAGAACGGTTTTCATCTTGAGCATTTATGTAACCTAAAGTACGGAATGGCGTTCTTATAACGATCTCGCCTGGTTCCCCAATGCCACAAAGTTGGTTATTTGGTGTTAAAACTAGTGCTTGGGTTTCAGGAAGCGGTAATCCTACTGGCTGTATCCCTGGTGTACACTCAACAGGTACTTTGTAATAACACTTCGCCAAAGTTGTCTCTGTTGGCCCATAGAGATTGACAATTTCACCTGATTCTGGAAAAGCATCCCGCCACCGATATACAAGTGTCTCCTTGAGAGGTTCTCCAGCCAAGAATAACCAGCGTAAGTTACGTAGATAGACTCCTGACGGCACATTAGCTAACCATGATTGCGCCAGCGATGGAACTGTGTGCAGCACAGAAATTTGCTCATGCTCCAAGTAATTCAGAATTTTAGTTGGTTCCAGGTTATGCCCTTCCTCTGGCAAACACAGGGTTGCACCACTAGTCAAAGGTAAGAAGATGTCTCTGAGAACTACATCAAAGGAAAGACCTGTCAATTGGGCTACTCGGTCTTGTTGACGAATTTCAAATGTCTGCCTCTGCCAGTTAAGAAAATGCGCCATCCCTTTGTGACATCCCAGCACTCCCTTGGGTATACCAGTGGTGCCAGAAGTAAAGAAAATATAAGCTGGATCATCGGCAGTGATTTCAGGTAAGTTTATTGCTTTACTGGTGTCTTGGGGGGAATTTATCGCTTCTCCTGTATCTGGGTTTACACTAATGATTGTTAAAGATTTGTATATTTCTTTATCTTCTGAACGCTGACTATCTATATATAAGATATATTTAGCTTTAGCTTCCTTTAACATGAGCAAGTGGCGATCGCTAGGAAGTTTCGGATCTAGGGTAAGTAGAACACCACCACTCAAAAGTACAGCGTTCATACTCGCAATCAGTGCAAAGCTTCGTGTCCCGAACACGGCTACAACATCTCCCCGTTGGACTCCGTGAGACAACATCACCCCCGCTAAAGCTTGAGCGCTTTTGCCCAATTCCCCATAATTCCAAGTGCGAGATCCTTGACAGAGTGCCGAATATTCTGGGGTGCGATTTACCCAAGAGGTAAACATTGTTGTTACTAATTCGTACCGAGGTTCTGGCAAAACCGCCCTTGGTTCTGGTAGCAAAGTTCTGGCTTTTGGTGTCACAAGAGAATACAAACTAATCTGGCATTCCGTTGCAGCAACAATTTGCTCCAACAAATGATGGAATTGATGCAGCATTTCCATCATCCGCTCTGAAGTAAACAGATCAGTGTTGTAGACTAAATCAAGTTGGATTCCCTGATTTTTTTCTGTCACATACAAAGTTAAGTCGAACTTAGAAGCTGTTTCTAACATCGAAACTGGTTCTATAGCCACCCCAGGTAGTTCCAGTTGGATATCCTTTAAGTTGAGCATATTAAACCACACTTGAAACAGTGGGTTACGGCTAGTATCTCGCTCTGGTTGCAGTTCTTCTACCAATTTCTCGAAGGGCATGTCTTGATGGGCATAAGCACCTAATGCCATCTGGCGAACTCGACTCAGCACTGAACGAAAACTAGGATTACCGGAAAAATCAGTCCGTAAAACGACCGTATTAATAAAAAATCCGATCAACCCTTCAATTTCAGAACGGTTACGCCCAGCAATGGGAGAACCGATGAGAATATCTTCTTGCCCAGTGTACCGATGCAGGATTGTTCCAAAAGCCGCCAGCAAGGTCATGAATAGGGTGACACCTTCCTGACGCGAGAGTTCAATGAGCGATGCACTCAAAGTCTGCGGTAGCACGAGGGATTGAGCCGCCCCCTGGTAAGTTTGCACTGGTGGCCGTGGCCGGTCGGTAGGCAATTCCAGTACAGTATTAGCACCTGCTAACTGGGTTTTCCAGTAGTTGATTTGACTGGAGAGGACTTCACCAGATAGCCATTGATGCTGCCAGACAGCAAAATCGGCGTACTGAATGGGTAATTTTGCCAAAGGAGAAGGCTTACCGCTCAATAAGGCTTCATAAAGGGATGCTAACTGCTGCCAGAGAATGCCCATTGACCAGCCATCGGAAGCGATGTGGTGCATCACTAACAAAAGTATTTGCTCCTGTTCGTCTATCTGGAGCAAGCAAGCTCGCAACATTAAGTCAGATTCTAAGTTAAAGGGACGTTGCGACTCTTGATTTAGCAGAGATTGTACCTGCTTTGGTGTTACTTTAATTATTTTGAGTTCAACTGGTCGAGGCTTGCCAATAACTTGTATGGGGCTACCATCTGGTGATGTAATAAAGTTTGTTCGCAATGCTTCGTGATGGATGACGATCGCATTTAGTGCCTGTTGCAATATACTCGTGTTGAACTCGCCCGTTAAGCGCAGTGCATTGGAGATGATATAAGCTGGGCTGTTAGGTTCCAACTGCTCCAAAAACCACACTCGCTGCTGGGCAAAGGATAAAGGGACTGACTCCCGGTTGGCTATTAGGGGAATAGTCTGGTTTTGAGGATCATTTTCTTGAGTCTGGGTTTGAGCTATCGCTTGAGCTAAACTAGCGATCGTTGGATTCTCAAATAGGATTTGCAACGGCATTTCTATCTGAAAGGCTTGGCGAACCCCAGACATAACTTGCGTCGCCAGCAGTGAATGGCCTCCCAATTCAAAAAAATTGTCGTGAATGCCTACTTGTTCCAAACGCAAAACTTTTTCCCAAATGCTAGCCAAGACTTCTTCTGTAGCATTTTGGGGTGGGACAAAGTTAGTTGATAGACCAAGGTCAGATATATGCGGTGCAGGTAAAGCGCGGCGGTCTATTTTGCCGTTGGGGTTTAATGGTAGGTTGTCCAAAAATACAAATGAGGCAGGCACCATATATTCAGGCAACCGACCTTGCAAAAAGTAACGCAATTCAACTTGACTAGGAATTTGCTCTGGGTTGCCAACAATATACGCTACGAGCTGTTTGTCACCAGGAACATCCTCTCTAGCTATGACTAGAGTCTGTGTCAGTGCCGGATGTTGACCTAATGCCGCTTCTATTTCTCCCAATTCAATTCGGAAGCCACGAATTTTCACTTGGTAGTCAACACGACCAAGGAACTCGATATTACCGTCTGGTAGAAAACGTGCTAAATCCCCAGTTTTGTAAAGACGTGCCCCAGCTTCAGAGCTAAAAGGGTTGAAAATGAATTTCTCTGTGGTTAATTCGGGACGGTTCAGATAGCCTCGCGCTAAACCAATCCCGCCAATGTGCAGTTCACCTGATTCACCAACAGGCACAGGCTGCAAATTTTCATCAAGGATGTAAATCTCTGCATTAGCAATGGGGCGACCAATGGGAGCAATGGTATTATAATTATTGCCGCGCTGACAAGTCCAGAAAGTGGCATCAATGGAAGCTTCTGTCGGGCCATAGCAATTATGGAAAACATTATCCAAATTCAGTTGGGCAAAGAAGCGTTCTATTAGTTCGCTAGGTAAAGCTTCACCACCGCAGGTAATATGCTTAAGAAATCGGCAATTCTCAATTCCCTTCTCTTCCAGTAAGACACGCAGTATAGAAGGTACTAAGGCCAAGACAGTAATTTGCTGCTCAATAATCAGCTTTACCAGGTAAGTAGTATCTTGCTGTCCACCAGGACGAGCCAAGATCAATTGCCCCCCAAAGCACAATGGCCAGAATATTTGCCACACTGAGGGGTCGAAGCTAAAAGAAATAGTCAGTAAAACTTTATCTGCTTGAGTTAATCTAAAGGTTGTTTGCCGCCAGTATAGTTGATTGCAGATACCACGATGAGGGATCATTACACCTTTGGGCTGTCCTGTAGAACCAGATGTGTAAATTACATAGATTAGGTTATCAGCCGTCGTTTGATTTACAGGATTTTCTTGACTGTTTTGGATGTTACCTTGCCAGTTTGAGTCTAGACAAACCACTTGCGCCTGATGCGCTGGTAAGTTCTTAACCAATTTTTCTTGCGTTAACAACACTGATGCCTGGGTATCTGACAAAATAAAGGCTAAACGCTCTGGAGGATATGCCGGATCTAAAGGTACATAAGCGCCTCCAGCTTTGAGAATAGCCAGTATTCCTACGATCATCTCCAAGGAGCGCTCCATGCAAATTCCCACAAGTACTTCAGGCCCAACTCCCAAAGTACGTAGGTAGTGCGCTAATTGATTCGCCCGCTTATTTAACTGTTGATAAGTAAGTTGTGTATCTTCAAATACTAGAGCGATCGCTTGAGGCGATCGCTCTACTTGCATCTCAAACATCTGATGGATGCACAGTTCGTAATTAACTACTTGAGTGTTATTACATGCCTCTATAACTTGAGTATCGATGATGTGAGTTAAGGTATTTAAAGGAATATTTTGCTTATACTCTGGAGTCTGGCTATTTCTCTGCATTTTTTATATATCAACTCCATCAACAAATGCGATTCTTTTAATTTATTATTTATTGTAAATGTTTTTATACAAAATTTTCTGCCAAACTGCACATTAATAAATGCCCTCAGGATAGAAGCCTAGCCTGACTTAAGGGCAGTCTGGTGCGCGAAATGCTTCTCTTTGGCAGTATCCAGGCTAATTATATGCATCTTCAAACATAATTGATATTTAAAACTCTCACTAATCAATTTTTATTGAATACTATAAATGCCAATAAATGCAAAAACTTTACCAAAGCTTTATTAATAATTAAATTTTAAAATGCATTTAATTTTTAAAAAATATCTGATTACATTATTGAGGTACAGTTAAAATAAGCATTTAATTTCAATATTTTTGTTTACTTCAATAAATGCTTTTTTGTATAACTCTCAATATGGTTCAAATACAATGACTGAAAAGACTTTATCTTTTTCTACAACAATTTGCTGAAATAAAAAACAATTATTACCCAATCTTCATTGTGTTTATTCAAATGTAAAAATACTGTAAAGCCAAAGAATTGATTCTCTGTGAGTAAGTAAAAATGTCTATAATGCAGATATGACAAGACTCAACAGATATCAACCACTGTTGATATTACTTTATGACCAATTCTCGAGAGATGCCCATAAAACTTACTTAAGCTTAACCACGACAAGAAATTATGTAAAGTTTTGTAACGATAATCAAATTTTTGATGCATTTTGTTATATCTTGTGTGTGTAAGTTTTATTAATCAGTAATTATGCGTAAAGAAACAGACAACTTAGTAAGCAAAGCTGAATTAGTCTAGCTCAACATGCTACAGTAATTTACGAAGGTATATCATTGCCTGAATAAAAGCGAAAATCTGCAATTGAACTGTAGTAACTCAGTTCAGTAACTCAGTTCAACTCTTACGCACCTTAAAATCCTTCCTAATATTTTTTTATCTTCAGCTACTTGATTACCTGACCTATTTATTATTTACGCCAGGAATCTTGATTCTGCTGTTAAGTTAACATTCACCAAAAAATCTTTGTTTTGGCATCTAAAGCTCAAAATTTCCAGGCTAAACAGGATTATACCCTGCAATAAAAGCTAAGTATCTAGGTAGTAACTGCGCTCAACGACCCTGGAAGATACTTTATGATCAAGAACTTAAATTTAAAATTAGTGCAAAGAAAATGGTTAATTAGTAGGCTATAAAATCCAGGTTTCTTTGAAAAAAATATAAAATTCCCCGCAACGTTAGCTTCCATCAAATTTTAATTACATCAAGTCTTTATAACTATGAGTAATCAAAGCATTACAACAAGTAAATTCAATGAAGTGCCTTTAGATTTACGTGCATCTTCATTTGCCAGGGTACGCAAGGGTTCATGGTGGTTGAGATTAACAACATTGTTTTTAGTAGACTATACTCTTTTATCCTTGGCTTGGGTTATAGCTGGATATCAATCCTCTTATGGGCATTTTACTTCGTATATACAGAGTCATTATTTGCCGATTATAATAACTATTGCTATTCAAATAGGCTCATTAGCTATCGAGGGTATTTATCGAGAAGGTCAAAAACGCTATGACTATTTCAATATTGTAAAATCGTTAACTTTTGCTCATGGGTTAATTCTCCTAGTTTGCCTTTTATATCAGCCAGTCATTGATATTACACGCCCAAGATTAATATTGTTATCTTGGTTGCTAAGTATATTGTTTGTTTGTACAGGTAGATATGCGATAAATCTTACGCTTGAATATCTGCGGAAACAGAAGAAAATAGTTCGTTCTTCTGTCTTCATTATTTGCGATTCTCAAGACCATGAAGTGATAGCTAACTTTATAAAAAAAGAAAAACATTACATTGTATCTGGAACTGCTAAAGCTAATTCACTAGATAGATATCAACGTCAAAAAACATTGAAGCAACTTAATGAATTAGGTGTAACAGAAGTTTTTATATCTTGGGATGCTCTCAAAAATAGAATGTTTTTATGCTGGTTATTTCAAGCATCTGGCATTCAAGTGCATATTTTGCCGATGGAATTAAAACCAATTTATAAAAACATAGAATTTAATAAAATAGGGGGAATGCCTTGTTTAAGTTTGGATTGTCCAATAATTACAGGGAAAGATTTTTGGATAAAGCGTACTTGTGATTTTTGCTTTGCGACTTTATTTGTCATGTTATCATTTCCTATTTATATAGCTATAGCTATAGCTATCAAACTGGACTCTCCCGGCACAGTATTTTACAAACAAACCCGTATAGGTTTACATGGGCAACAGTTTAAAGTATGGAAATTCAGAACTATGAGGTCTGATGCAGAAAAATTCCAAAAAGAATTAGAAGCATTAAATGAAACGAAAGATGGAATTATCTTTAAAATTAAAGATGATCCTCGCATTACCCGTGTTGGAAAGTTCCTTCGACGTTATAGCTTAGACGAATTACCCCAACTTTTTAACGTTATCCTTGGAGAAATGAGTATAGTAGGGCCTCGTCCTTTACCTATTAGAGATGTAGATAAGTTTTCTGAACATCATTTTATTCGCCATGAAGTTTTACCTGGAATTACAGGTCTTTGGCAAGTCTCAGGTCGCTCAGACATTTTAGACTTTGAACAAGTGATACATCTTGACCTTAATTACATTGAAAATTGGTCGCTTCGGTTAGACTTTGAAATTCTCCTCAAAACAGTTATGGTAGTTTTGAAAAAAGAAGGTGCCTACTGAGTCAAAAATAGAAAATAATAGCAGACAGCAATAATTGTATCAATATAATGTATTATAATTATTGCTGTCTCCAGTAGCACTCTGTTTTTCACACATTAAATAAAGTCATTGAATTAAGGTTAATTAGTAATTTAAGAATGGTATAAAAATACTTCGTAAGTAATGATTATTACCAATACATTAGGAATACTGAGAGGATTGTCATTAGCTTCGCAGTATCAGTTACTAATGCTACTTATATTTGCAATTATTGGAAAAAATTAAATTATTTTGTACTTTATATTCGCTACTATTGATTCCTGTTTATTTGTGATTTATCTAAATATTAGGGCGTTCAGTGGGTTTCGTTTTTTGTAGATAAAACTTTTAAGAGAGTCAAAAAATTTTAAGATAAAATCCTATTAGGAAAGCATCCAAATAAATTTCTTGAATAAATAGTTATAGCTGATATTATAATATTAATTATGATTAAAGTTGCGTTATTACATTTTTGCTTTGAAGACTATACTATCGAATTAGCAAATAGCCTGGTTAAATACGTTGATTTAACGCTAATTCATCCAGAAAAAGTCTCAGATGCCTGTATCAATGTTATTGATCCAAGTATCCGCGTCATTAGCTTTAAAAAACCACGGATTCGTGACCTGCGTAACCTATTATCTATGGGCGCTATGATGCATATAATCAAGGACATACAGCCAGATGTTTTACATGTCCAAGAAACTAACGATCCTTGGTACGATTGGACTTTGTTACTCAACAAGATGCCACCATTGGTGACAACTATCCACGATATATTCCGTCACCCAGGTGATAGTATGTCTGTGTTCGGTTCAGAGTATACCAAGCGTATTGCTTTCTACCGTTCCCAACAATTGATTGTCCATACTCATCAACTAAAAAAGATTTTAATTGAACAATTCAATTTACCTAAAGAGCAAGTTAATATTATACCGCATGGGGAACTTGGTAGTTTGTATCAACGTCGGAGTAATCTCAAGAGTCAGCCTCGCGAGCCAAATACATTACTATTTTTTGGACGCATCTGGCCCTATAAAGGATTAAAATATTTGCTTGAAGCTATGCCTTTAATTGCTGAACGTGTACCTGAAGTAAAACTGATTATTGCTGGACAAGGAGAAAGCATTAAACAATATTTACCTGATGGCCATAATGATAAACGCTACGAGATTATCAATGACTTTATACCCCTTGAAGAAGTAAGTAATCTATTTCAACGAAGCACAGTAACAGTTCTGCCATACATAGAAGCTTCTCAAAGTGGAGTAGCAACCTTATCTTATGGAATGGGAACACCTGTTATAGCCTCTGAGGTAGGGGGATTAAGTGAGATAGTTCAGCATAAAAAAGATGGGTTGTTAGTTCCTCCCTGTGATATTCGATCCTTAGCTGATGCCATAATTTGTTTATTGAGCGATCGCGACTTACAACAACGTATGCAAACTGCCGCACTAGCTCGCTGCCAGGAAGATTTAAATTGGTCAAATATTGCGGCTCAAACTGTGGAAGTTTATGAAAAAACCATAAAAACGAGAAATTAAAAGCGTTGTAATCATTACATGGCATTTAACGAACATAATTAATAAATAGAAATTTAAGAAACAAAGTATTTGCCAAAATCAACTGATACTAGCAACCAGTAATGTCTGGCTTACTTAATATATTTTCTATATATATGGATGATGATACATATCATAAAAAATGAGAAAATTTTTAATCTCTGCTGAACAAATACTTACATTCGCTTGCTTGATGATCTACTCAGGAACTCCACTAGATGCTTTTCTAACGGATGGCTATACTATAAAGCAGGGCGATCGAGTTATATTTCGACTTCTTTTTACTTTTACATATATATTTAGTATTTTTTTGATTACTCTACGTTGGAAGAAGGTTACTTACGTTTTTAGCAGAGATAAATTCATTTGGCTCTTGGTTGGACTTTGTGCACTTTCTAGTTTTTGGTCTTTAGATCCAGACACTACTTTTCGTCGCGCTATTGCTGTGGTAGGAACAAGTCTTTTTGGACTTTATTTAGCTTCACGTTACACCATAAACCAGCAACTGAAGTTATATGCATACATGCTTGGCATCACAGCAGTAATGTGTTTTGTATTTGCTATATTGATACCAAAATATGGTTTCTCAGGCGGTATTGATGGAAATACTTGGCGAGGAATATTTCCAACTAAGAATGTTCTTGGCAAGAGATTTGTACTTAGTGGAGCAGTATTTTTCTTTCTTGCCATGACTTCTAAAGAAAATCGCTTGCTTTTATGGTTTGGCTATATTATTTCTGGATTACTTGTATTATTATCAAAATCAACAACATCTTTAGGTAATTTTATAATCATTACAGGTGCTTTTCTTATATATTATCGAATTTTAAACTTAAAGTATAAAGTAATGATACCTATTGTAACTTTTATGTCAACATTTGGTATAGCTTTGTATACATGGTTTATATCAAATGCTGATACAATTTTAGGATCAGTAGGTAAGGACACAACACTCACTGGACGTGCAGAATTATGGCCTGCTGTGTTGCAGATGATTGCCAAAAAACCGTGGTTGGGATATGGCTATGGAGCATTCTGGGGAGAGAAGGGTGAAGCTTCTATTATTGTACAAACCGTAGAATGGAGTGCTCCTAATGCTCACAATGGTTTTTTGGATCTCTGGTTAGGGTTGGGTTTATTAGGAGTTTTAATTTTTCTAATTGGGTTAGTTATTAATTTCTTAAGAGGAATATATTTAATCCGATGGAATCAAACATCTGAAAATTTATGGCTTTTAGTTTATCTTACCTATATTATTCTTTCAAATCTAACTGAAACTACATTACTAGACCAAAATAGCCTTGAATGGATACTTTATGTATCAGCAATATTATCAAGCAAACTTTCTACACGCACAAATTTATAAAAAGAAAATCAATAGGCTTGCTGGAACTCAATAAAAAGCTAGGTGGTCTTTTGAAGCTGGTAAAATAAATCAAACCTTAATTTGTGATTCTTTCGCTGATATATTAATTAAACGATAGACCAAGTATTCAAAAATTACAGCTAATATGTCGAACTAATAGTCTCAAGATTATCACATTAAGTTCTTGCTTCCTCCTACAAAGTGGTATCTCTGGTTATGAGAAACTATCATGGCTGAAGAGAAAATTGATTATCTTCTGAGATAGAAGCCGAAGGACAACGCAGAATAGAGAAGATCCTTGAGTGGCAATATCAAGCTCCAAAACTGTTAGAGGCTGATGATAAAATTTTGCAAAGCTAGTAGTTACTTTAAATTTCGGAAGGAATTAAATTTGTAACTTAATATAGTTTATACTATTGTCATATTGTCAAATCGCATCAGTCTTGTCAGTTGCAGTGGTTTGTGCATTCTCTATCTAAGTAAGACAATTTTTAGTTTCTTGCTTAAAACCTGTACTTTTGAAGATTTATGTCAAAAAAATCTATGGAATCTAGAGAATCTATCGATTTAGACCTTAGTCGTTACTTATTGATATTAAAACGATGGTGGCTACCTGCTACTGCGATATTTGCAGCTACAGTTACGCTCAGTGCTATAGCTACCCAATTTATGAGGCCATCCTATGAAGCCGAAGGAAAACTGTTATTTAGAATTCCTTCTTATAAAGTAGTAGGCTCTAATCTTTTTCCTACTAACAATGAAGGAGGAGATCCAGGAGATTTAAAATCCCTCCTAGCAACTCAAAATCCTATAAACACTCAAATAGAGGTGATTTCTTCACCTAGTATATTGGAGCGAACAATAGACAAACTAGGGCTTAAAGACGACGAAGGTAAACCCATAGAGGTAGAGAAACTACGGAAAGCCGTAATCATGAAAATAGTTAACGGCACTGATGTATTGCGAATTAGCTACACTAGCCATGACCCTGAACAATCAGCGGCAGTAGTCAACACAATCATGAATCTTTATTTAGAAAATGATATTTTGACAAATCGCTCTGAAGCAGCAGCAACTCGTCAATTTATGGCCAAGCAGCTTCCTAAAACTCAAGAGGCTGTTAATAATGCAGAAGTAGCGTTACGTATATTTAAACAGAAGTATCAGATAGCTGATTTATCAGAGGAGACAAAGTCAGCCGTTGCAACTATTGGAAATCTAGATAATGAGATGAATACTGTTAAGGCTCAACTGGATGAGGTAAACGCTCAAACCAATGCACTGCGCCAGAAAGTAGAGCTAAATTCTCAGGAAGCGATCGCAGTGAGTGCCCTCAGTCAGTCACCCGCAGTACAGGGAGTTCTTACACAACTTCAAGATACTGACCGACAGCTAGCGATAGAGCGTAGCCGTTTTTTAGATGACAACCCTGTAGTTGTTAACTTAGAAGCAAAGAAAGCTAGCTTAAAATCACTCCTGCAACAGCAAGTTGGTCAGACTGTTGGTAATCAAACACAAATTCCGCAGAGACTATTGCAGATTGGAGAACTCAGACAAAACTTGATCCAAAGTTTTCTACAGTCAGAAGTACAGCGCTTTGGTTTAGCTAAAAGACTCTCATCTCTGTCTAATTCCCGTTCTGCCTACGAGCAACGAGTGAAAATTATACCTCAGTTAGCACAAAATCAGCGAGAGTTAGAACGGAAAGTTGAAGTTGCAGAATCTACATATCAAACTCTTTTGAAAAAGGTACAAGAATTACAGTTAGTTGAGAATACAAATACACCTAGTTCGCGGATTATTACTCCGGCTTCAGTGCCAAGTAAGCCAGCAATAGGCAAAAAAATTATCGTTTTATTGCTAGGAGTGATGTTTGGTTTATTCTTGGCTACTACAACTGTTCTCTTCCTAAGCATGAGAGATAGATCATTGAAAACACTTAAGGAAGTCAGAGATGTATTTAGATATACGTTGCTAGGAATTATTCCTTTATCTGTTAAAAAGCTTCGTCGTGATTCAAATGTAGAACCAAAAATTGCTGTCAGAGATACGCCTTACTCTTTAACTAGCGAAATGTACCGAATGATTCAAGCCAATCTGAAATTCCTGAGTTCAGATAAAGTGCTCAAAACTATCGTGGTAACTAGCGCAGTTCCTAAAGAAGGCAAGTCTACAGTTTCAGCTAATTTGGCAGCAGCGATCGCTCAACTAGGGCGTAAAGTTTTACTAATTGATGCAGATATGCGAATTCCTTCTCAGCATCATCTTTGGCAGCTAACCAATGCAGTTGGTTTGAGTGAGGTTCTTGTAGGCCAGGCTGAATTTGACGTTACTGTATCTAAGGTAATGGATAATCTTGATGTCTTAACTGCTGGGGTTAGACCTCCCAACCCACTGGCTTTGCTTGACTCGAAACGGATGGCATCATTAATTGAAAATTTTTCATCTCAACATAACTATGATTTTGTAATTATTGATGCTCCTCCTCTGCTTTTGGCAGCCGATGCTTTGACTTTAAGCCAAATGACTGACGGGATTTTGTTAGTAGCTCGACCTGGGGTAATTGATTCTAACAGTGCTAACGCTGCTCAAGAGATGTTAGAAAGATCCAATTATAACGTATTAGGCTTAGTCGTGAATGGAATCATTGATAAAAATGAATCTAGTAGTTATTTATATCACGATCATGAATATTTTAAACCAACGAAGTTGGCAAAGGAGTTTCAAAGACTTGCGAAAAAATAAAATTTTCAAAGGTTAGGAACTACTCCAATACTATTAATAAACCACAATCCTAATTCATGTGGCTGAAGAGGCAGGGGAGCAAGGAGCATTTCTTGCTGGGAGAAAAATATTGAAATTACCCTGCCACAAGGGTTTCAGAGCAAATACAGTTGTGCCAAAAATTAAAAATATTTATTTTGAAACGCAATACGCAAAAAATAATGCGTCCTTATTTCAAGCCCCTGCATTTATGTATGGGGCTCTGTCTCCAGGAATAACTGCCCCTTTTCCTCTTCTTTAATATTTAGAATAGTGAGTTTAATATGCGGAATGTAGGTTAAAACTTACATCTCGCCCATTTTATTTTTATTAGAGTTAGGAGAAATCAGCAATCTAGTTTTGCTCTGGGATTGAATATAGAAAATGTATTGCTGTTAAAGTAACAGCTATATTTAGCCAGCAATTACCTATGCATTAACGTAGCTTGATACAGTATTAACTATCTTCGCAAACGCTAAAAGCCTTATTTTTTACCACAATTTTTCTTAGTTTCTAATAAATGAGCCAATAGTATGTGTGTTACAAAAAGGGTTGTAGACAAAAAGGCTGGATAAATTAGGATTTTGCCATACAACCCAATTCCATACTCTTAACTACTACCGCATTTCGTATGCCCCTCTATCAGATCGTGAACCTTTCACACGAGGGTCGCCTAAAAAATCAGTTGTTACACTATTGAACTTCATACCACTATTGATTGCCGGACTCGTAGACTTAAGCCTAAAATCACCACTGTAGGGATTCATAAACTGTGGATCTGCAATCATATCATTATAGCCAGAAGCAGGTATCAAGGAACTATTGGCGTTGAGGTTGTAGTCAAACCTAACGTTGTCACCACCATTTCTTAGATTTATCCGTTTTCCACGCTCAGAATAAAGGATGTTATTGAAAACATTGATATTATTTGAGTAATTAACCGAGATTTGCCCGTATTCAACTTCCCGACTTTGGTTATTCAGATAACTAGTGTTGTAGACAATATCGATATTCTCACTTTGAAATGTATGAATGCCACCACCACCATTTTTATATGAGATGTTGCTGGCAATCAAAGTACGTCCTCGATACGCACTTATTGTTGATCCTTTTTGCTTATTCATTCCACGATCAATAATAATACCATTACCATCTTGGATCTTCCCATTCCAAATCCAGGGAACCAACATTTGATTGTTGTAGACCTTGTTTCTGGTCACAAACATTTTATAGTTTCGGTTGTTGTCAGAATTCCAATTGTTGAGCAGCGAAATCCCACTACACCCGTGAACTGAGTACCAGGCATTATTAAATACCTCGTTATTATCTATTGTTAGATAGTCTGCTTGAATAGCTGAAATGCCTCCGCCTCCACAATCATGTACCTTGTTGTTGAGAATACGTATATGGTGGGAACGACCACCTTGTCCTCCCTCTATGCTGATGCAATTTCCATTGGTCAGGGGGTTTGATTGGTTATACTTCTGACTCAGCGCATAACTACGGGACATTTTGCGATTGTTCCCTTCAACCTCAAGCCCGTTAACTTCAATATATGATGCTCCATCGTTAATCGAAATTCCATGCCATCCATTGTGCTGAAGTTTCGGTCGCTGTCCAGGGTATGCTTTATACGTAATCCATGCATTTGCCCTTCCAGAGCGTTTAATATCTATTACCGATCCAGTTGGATATGCATTCTTGTATACCCCGTCCATAATAAGTACTGTGTCGCCAGGGTTAGTCAGGTCTGCTGCTCTTTGAATTGTCCTAAAGGCAGATGAGGTAGTGCGTCCGCTATTTCTATCGTTTCCTTTACCACTAACATAGTATGTTGTCCCATATGAAATATAACTGATCAGTTTGCGGCTTGGTAGTGGCATTTCTTGATCAGTGGATAACTGACGAACATCTTTAACAAAAGACTCTGTTATTTTCTGGCCTTGAACTAGACCTGTTAATGCCCAGGGAAGTACAAGAGATGCGCTCAAACTGAGAAAACCTAAACCATGAATCATCATAGGGAAAAAATAGGGTATGTTGCAAAAACTGATTCGTCAACGGTCAGTAGTTCTAGCCTTAGTCAGTAACTCAGTATTGGATACAGTCGTGAATTGCCATTTGTAAGTTTATACACCCTTTATCAGGTTTCAACCTGAGAATTCCCACGTAGATATGCCTGAAAAGCCTTTTTAGCTTGTCTTCCAAAAAATAGTAATTATATAGTAAAAGTACTGAAGGAAAATGATTCAGTATCCAGAGCTATTACATTAATGGACACCAAGCAACTGTACAAATGGCGTCATTTCCAATTCGACATCATTGTACTGTGTATACGCGATATCTGTGGTTAAGATAGTATATCTGTTATAAATCAGTTAATTTACTTAAATAATTCTTATCATAATGATAATGAAGAAATAGGTGAAATCCTTTTACAGAGTAGATTTAGAGGAACAATACCTTTTAATGATTATCATTATCAAAAATGTCAGAGTAAGTAAAACAAAGCTTGAAAAAGCCTATCAATAGCAGATTAAGAATTTTCAGTGAAAACTTTAGGTATACAGTACTTTCAAGTGGCTAATACTATCTAAAAAGATATTAAAATTGAGATAGAAAATACAATTTTTGAGGAAGCGATCGCTCTATGCAAGGCAGTTCTGTACCTTAGTATTATCCTGTAGCTGAGGCTGCGAGCTTGTCGCATAAGAGTAGGAGAACAGCTATTCTCTAACCTAGAAGTTTTTCTTTGGAATAAGAGACGCGTTGCATAGCTTGCTTCTCTGTAAGAGTACAGTTTTGTGCATCATATTTAAACGCATCATTTAAGTAAGTGAGCAAGAAGAAATAAAACTATATTACGTAATGTAAAGTTAATTTAATCTGCTGTTACTAAACGGCTCCAGCCCTTAAAATATAGGTGAATCCGCTTAGTACAACCGTTTAATTATTCAGTACAATTTTGGAGACGGAGAGATTTGACCAACGTCCCCAATTCACATCTGTATCTTAACTAGAGTCCGAACAAGTTCAGAAGACTAAAGATAACACCTAGAGGCCCAGTTACAGTGCCTATGGTATCGCCAGTTTTAGCTGAACCAGATCGATTAACTACTACAACGTCATTATTGCGGAGTATGGGATTAGTTTGCTCATTAATCCCAGCCGAGAAATCCACTTTTACTATACGTTTAGTCACAGAACCATTAGGGTTGAGGCGAATCAAATCAACAGCTTTACTACTAGCTCTGGCATCATTAAATCCTCCAGCAGCGAGTATCGCTTGATTTAAGGAACTATTCGGCTGAACGTCTGTTAACCCTGGTTTTTTAACTTCACCTACCACACCAACTTGAATGCGTGTAGGAGACAAAGTAGTTGTAGCTAATTGAGTGGCTTCTGCGGGGTTAATTTCAGTTGCCGTCGGAATAACTATTGTATCTCCGTCTTGCACGATGATATCTTGATTGGCGTCACCACTCTGCAATAATTGCCAAAGATTGATATCTATAGCTTGTTCTGAGCCGGTTCTTGTTGGTCGGCGTAGCTTCAGATTACGAATATCAGCCTGTGCTGTAATTCCCCCAGCTAGTTGAATTACCCGCGTCACATTTGGTAAACCATTGGGAGTGGTAGTACCACTATTAGCGGTTGCGCCCCCTCCTTGTGGATCTGTGCTGGCTGGGGTGACAAGATACGAACCGGGACGGTTAACTTCACCAATAATTGTTACCGTGCGAGGTGTGGTTTGGCTAGCGGCAAAGTTGGATGCAAATATATTGCGAGATTCTGCCACATTGAAGTTGGTTGCAGTTGGCACAACTATAGTGTCTCCATCCCGCAAGGTAATATCCTGTGATAACCTGCCGGTTTGGATGAATTCTTTCAAATTGATGGTGGCAGTTTGCTCTGAAGAACGTCCTACTTTACGCCGTAATTGAACTTGAGTTACATCCGCAGCCAAGGTTACCCCCTGTGCTGTTGTTAATGCGGCTAATACAGTGGGATATTGTACACCTGGATTGTCTCCCGCGCCGCCGCTCAAGCTGAGAGTATAAGCTCCTGGACGTGTCACCTCTCCAGCAACGAAAACATTGATGGGACGAGGCGATAACAAATTGACTGAAATCAAAGGGCGTTTGAGGAAGCGAGCATATCTTCTAGAAATTTCGTCAGCAGCCTGTTCAGCTGTTAGACCGAGGACTGGCACACTGCCAATTAAAGGTAGGTTGATGGCTCCACCTGGGGGAATTTGATACTCACCTGTATATTCAGGGACTTCAAATACATTTACACGGATGCGATCGCCGCCTCCTAATGAATAATTAGTATCTAATTGTGTTGGTGTTGTTGGCGTTGGTGTTGTTGATGGTAATGGTTGTCCCTGAGCTAAACTGGCAAATGGCACGACGGCATTGACAGCAGTTAACAAAGCCACACCCACAACTGGCTGAGTTAGGAATTTAAACAAACTTGTATTAAGCATATTTACCTGAGACTCTGAAACTACAATCAATAATGTACTGTCTAAACATTTTTATTTGAACTATACCTAAGTATTCAAGTTCCCCGACACTCTTATTTTCCTCGAAAAGTGTCATTTTCCGGAGGAAATTTGTTTATTGAATTTGAATTTTTAGTGAAGCTAATTTAAAGTTAAGCCAACTTGAATATAGGAATTATAAAAAAATATTAGGGATTTATGCAAATCACCCCAGTTTATACAATAAATTATCTGTTAATCAACAAGGCAGTGACAAATAAAATTTTCTTGTCAAAGTCAATTTTATGATATTTAAACTATGAACTCAAAAAGGCATAAAGTTTACTTTTGCTCTTCAAATTAACCCAAAAGTTTCTATTTGGCAATAAGTTAGGAACACTAATTCAGTAAGTCATTTTTTCTTTGGATTTGTTGAATAAAAAACTCTTCTAGGGAGTAACGCGACAAATTCATGGCAATAATTTTACCCTCCATAAGACGAAGACTGGCGAGAAAATCATAATAATCGTCTTGTAGTGTACCTTGCCAGGAACCATCAGGTTCAAATCTGAGAGTGGGTATCCATTTTTGAAGAATTTCCCAGTCACCACCTTGACCTTTGACATGATATGTGTTGTTTCTGCCTAAGAGTTCATTAAGGGAACCAGAGCAAATTAATTCACCTTGAGCGAGGATGGCAATGCGATCGCAAATCTGTTCTACTTCACTAAGAACGTGACTGTTAAAAAAAATCGTCTTTCCAGCAGCTTTTAGCGCCAGGATAATTTCTCGCATTTGGTAGCGTCCTACAGGATCAAGACCAGACATCGGTTCATCGAGAAAAACCAAATCTGGCTCGTTAATTAGCGCTTGTGCCATACCAACACGCTGTAGCATTCCTTTAGAATAGCGACGCAGCAACTTTTTGCGGGCATCGGCTTGGGATAAACCCACTAATTCCAGCAGTTGAGGAATGCGTTTGCGTTGGACACTTTGGGGAATTTGGAATAGCCCGGCGGCTAGCTGCAAAAATTCCCAGCCAGTGAGATAGTCATACAAATAGGGATTTTCCGGCAGATAACCGATATGTTGCTTGATAGTGCGATCGCCTATTGGCTTACCCAACAATAATCCCCGTCCAGAGCTAGGGCGAATAATCCCCAGCAACAATTTTAAAAGGGTGGTTTTACCAGCACCGTTTGGCCCTAGCAACCCAAAGGTTTCACCTTTATAAACTGTTAAAGAACAGTTTTTGAGAGATACGACTTTTTGATTTAGCCAAAAACCAGTGCGATAAACTTTTCGCAACTCAGAAGTCAGGACTACTGGCGGAGTATCCGTCGTATTAAGTTGAGAATCAGGGTCATCTGCAACAGACTTCATCTCAGTTCAATTACTAATTACCAGCTTGGCACTAATTACAAGTTACCCAATAGGCTGATAATAACCATCACTAACCTGTGTGTCAATTGTCGTAAATAGAGTAGCTGAGTTAACACTAAAAATATTAGTCCTAGCAAATAATTCTGGTTAGCTTTACAAAACGCCTTTAGAACTGGGAATTAGACTAGCACGACGAGGGTCAATTTCCACCGCCAGCCGAGTTGCTCTTGCAAACGCCTTAAATGTCGCTTCAATAATGTGATGAGAATTAATGCCATCCAGTTGCCGAATGTGCAGTGTCATTTGGCTATGGTTCACCAGTGCCACAAAAAATTCGCGTACGAGTTGAGTGTCATAGGTTCCTACACGCTGGGTAGGAATTTGTAAGCCGTAACTCAGGTGAGGGCGTCCAGAAAAGTCTAGCGCTACCTGAACTAAAGCTTCATCCAGTGGCGCAAGAAAATTACCAAAGCGGACAATGCCTTTTCTGTCCCCTAGTGCTTGGTTAAAGGCTTGACCCAAGGTAATACCTACATCTTCGTTGGTGTGATGGTCATCAATTTCCCAGTCTCCCTTGGCTTGAACATCTATATCAATCAGCCCGTGGGAAGCAATTTGATGCAACATGTGATCTAAAAACGGAACACCTGTTGCTGCTGTGCAAGTTCCTCTACCATCCAGATTGATGGTAACTTGCACATTAGTTTCGCCAGTGGTGCGGTGAACAGTGGCAATCCGAGGGGTTTTAGTTGACTGGTCGTAGTTTGAATTAACTTGACGATTGGTTGTTTGCATAGGAATGGGGAGTGGGGAATGGGGAATGGGGAATGGGGAATGGGGAATGGGGAATGGGGAATGGGCAAGAATAATTCTTCGCTTACTCCCCCTACTCCCCACTCCCTACTCTCCACTCCCCAAATTATCTTACATTCCCATAATTTCATATCCTGCATCTACATATAGAATTTGTCCGGTAATGCCGCTAGACAAATCACTACATAAGAAAGCGGCAGCATTACCCACTTCTAGCTGAGTTACGGTGCGTCGTAGGGGAGCTACTTCTTCTACATGATGAATCATATCCAAAATCCCACCCACTGCTGAAGATGCCAAGGTGCGGATGGGGCCTGCGGAAATGGCATTGACGCGGATATTTTGTGGCCCTAGTTCGGCGGCTAGGTAACGTACACTCATTTCTAAGCCAGCTTTGGCAACTCCCATGACATTATAGTTAGGGATTGCCCTAACACCGCCTAAATATGTGAGGGTGACGATACTACCTCCCTCTGTCATCAAAGGTTTAGCTGCACCAGTTAACTGCACCAGTGAGTAGGTACTAATTTCTAAGGCGGTGTTGAAGCCAGAACGAGAGGTTTGACTAAAATCTCCAGTCAAATCATCTTTGCTGGCAAAGGCAAGACAATGGATGAGGATGTCTAGCTTTCCCCACTTTTCACGGATTGTCTCAAAGGTAGATTGAATCTGTTCATCATTTTGGACATTACAGGGAACAAATAAGCTGGGGTTGAGGGGTTCTACCAATTCCGCAACTTTTTTCTCCATCTTGCCGCGTTCATCGGGCAGGTAAGTAATACCCAGGTTTGCTCCGGCGAGGTGCAACTGTTGGGCGATGCCCCAGGCGATCGAGCGGTTATTGGCAATACCTGTAACAAGAGCATTTTTTCCAGTCAGATTTAGCATATAAATTGTTAATGCGATCGATCATCTAGGAGCATACTAGAATCTGAGGCACGTTTTGTCTTTGTTTTATACAGGCTTTGCAAAAATGAATATTGGTAAGAGTGTTTGCTATGACAAAAATCTTGATTTTTCCTAAAGATATTTCCAAAATAACTTTATTTGTTCTTTAAAAAACCCTTTTTAATACTGCTATTGGAAGTACTTATCAACAATTTGTAGCTGAAAGGATCACCAATTATGTATCATTATAAACAAAGAGTTATGAAGAGATTAGTTTGAGTATAGGAAAGTACAGAAAGGTTGACGGTGCTTTATTCATTTTTCGGGTGTATTCTTAGGTAATCAGTTTTTGTTTTTCCGGCATTGGGTAGGGGAAGGGAGATGATCGTGACACAAGATAAAGCCCTAGCAAATGTATTTCGTCAGATGGCGACCGGGGCGTTTCCGCCAGTTGTGGAAACGTTTGAACGCAATAAAACGATCTTTTTTCCTGGCGATCCTGCCGAACGAGTTTATTTTCTTTTGAAAGGTGCTGTTAAACTTTCCAGGGTGTATGAGGCAGGAGAGGAAATAACGGTAGCGTTGCTGCGGGAAAATAGTGTTTTTGGTGTATTGTCATTGCTGACGGGAAATAAGTCAGATCGGTTTTACCATGCGGTTGCATTTACGCCTGCGGAATTACTGTCAGCACCAATTGAACAAGTAGAGCAAGCACTCAAGGAAAATCCAGAATTATCAATGTTAATGCTGCGAGGTCTGTCTTCGCGCATTTTACAAACAGAGATGATGATTGAAACTCTCGCTCACCGAGATATGGGTTCTAGGTTGGTGAGTTTTTTGCTAATTCTTTGTCGAGATTTTGGAGTTCCTTGTGCAGATGGGATCACAATTGATCTGAAGTTATCTCATCAAGCGATCGCAGAAGCAATTGGTTCAACTCGTGTTACTGTTACTAGGCTACTAGGGGATTTACGTGAGAAAAAGATGATTTCTATCCACAAAAAGAAAATTACTGTGCACAAACCTGTTACCTTAAGTAGGCAATTTACATAAAATCAATTGGAGAAAGGGGAATCGGCGCGTGTTTTATTTTGAAAAATGACACTAATAGCTAGAGGTAAATCTAAAATTGAGTAATTTCAGCTATTGCCAATTTCCACTTCTTTCCAGACAATGCTTAAAAGTAGTAGGCTGTATCTGGAAGGATTTCGGTAGCTAAAGATGACCACCGGATACATCCTCATCGCAGCAATTTTAATTCTGGGAGGCGTAATTGCAACCGTGGGCGATCGCATCGGCACACGAGTTGGCAAAGCCCGCCTCTCACTTTTTAACCTACGTCCAAAAAATACTGCTGTACTAGTAACTATTTTTACGGGCGGTTTGATTTCTGCATCAACATTAGGGATTTTATTCGCTGCCGACGAAGGCTTGCGAAAGGGAGTCTTTGAATTAGAAGATATTCAAACAGACCTCAGACAGAAGCGGGAACAGCTAAAAACCGCAGAAACTCAAAAAAGTCAGGTAGAGAGTGAGCTAAACCAAGCAAGAATTGCCCAAACAAAAGCACAACAAGACTTGCAGGTAATTAATCAATATTTGCAGGCGGCCAATGCCAAACAACGCCAAACACAAGCTCAGTTGAACCGCACCATTAGTCAACAAGCTCAAACTCAAACTCAACTCCAACGCACTCAAAGTCAGCTAGAACAAGTTGTACCTCAATACCAAAAAGCTATAGCTGAATTGCAAAGCGTTTACAATCAGAGAAAGGAGCTACAGGCCGCAGTTGAACTACTAAAGACAGAGCGTCAACGACTGTACGCTGAAGCTAAAAAAGCTATTGACGAAGCCAAAACAGCTATTGAAAAACGCGATCGCGAACTTGCCAATCGCCAAGAAGGCATAGAAGTACGCGATCAAAAAATTGCCCAACTCGATCAATTAATTCAAAAGCGTAATGTAGAAGTTGCAGCGCGAGAGCAAGTAATTGCCAAACGGGAATCACGCCTCAAAGACTTGGAAGCACAACAGGAGCAACTAGAAATGGAAGTTGCCAGGTTGGAAAAATATTATCAGTCCTACCGCGATCTGCGTCTAGGTAAGCTAGCCTTAGTTCGCAGTCAAGTTCTGGCTGCTGCTGTAGTTCGTGTTACCCAACCTGCTGCTGCTCGTCAGGCAGTGATACAACTTTTACAAGAAGCCAATCGCAACGCCAACCTCAGATTAAGTGAGCCTGGGGCGAATCCTGCAAATGTAGAGCTACTGCGCGTGACTCAGGATAGGATTGACCAGTTGAGCAAGCCAATTGGCGATGGTCAAGAATACGTGGTGCGGATTTTCTCGGCTGGTAATTACGTTAGAGGAGAAAAGCAGATAGAATTTTTCACCGATATAGCCCGTAATCAATTGGTTTTTTCGGGAGGCGCAGTACTAGCCACAACGACTGCTGATTCCAAAACCATGACATCCTATCAGTTACAGCAGCGACTGGAAATATTGATTTCTGCTTCCCAATTTCGGGCCCGTAATGCCGGAATTGTCGAAGATGTACAAGTAGAGGGGACTTTCTTACGCTTTGTTAGCCAATTAAGACAATACAATCAACCATTAGAGATTAAAGCGATCGCAGCAGAGGACACTTATACAGCCGGGCCATTGAGAGTAAAATTAGTGGCAATAGTCAACGGACAAATTATTTTTACTACTTAAAACATTATTTGCACACTGTTATTAGTAAGATTTAAACATATCCAACAGCAGTCAAAATAGTTGCTGTGATTGAATTTATTGATTTCTAATTCTTAATTTTTAATTTTAATTTATTATGACTTTCCCGGAATTTTCACCAACGCAACCAGTCATATTGGGATTTGATCCAGGTCGAGATAAGTGTGGTTTAGCGGTGATGGGACTGGATCGACAATTGTATTATCATCAGGTCGTCTTAGCAAAAGAGGCGATCGCTAGTATTGAGACACTGCGTCAAAAGTTTCCGATCTCTTTGATGGTGATGGGCGACCAAACTACAGCCAAGGAGTGGAGACAGAAATTATATCAGGAATTGACAGAACCGTTGAGTATTATTTTAGTCGATGAGCGCTACACAACCTTAGAAGCACGCGATCGCTATTGGCAAATGTTCCCGCCCCAAGGGTTAATAAAACTATTGCCACAGGGTCTACGACAGCCACCAAGACCGATAGATGACATTGTTGCCATCCTCTTAATCGAAAGATACTTAAATCGCCTCACTGAATCAACAGTCAGCCAATTTTAGATTTTGGGTCGCACCTCTGGTGCGCTTCCAGCGCAACTTGGATTTTGGATTCAAGCAAAAATCTAAAATCTAAAATCCAAAATTGAATGGCTTCTAACTTTTAGAGTTCCGCCCGAATAGTAAAAGCATAATCTCCTCCAGGCTCTAGCTGATAATCTTGTTGCTCTAAAAATCGACCGAGGGGTTCTTTGATTAAGGCGCGGCCTTGGGAAGGCTTGACGGCAAGTTCTCCCCGGCGAAAATGCCACTGAAAATGCCACTCAAACTCACCAGCATTCACTTCGCCTTCAAGGAAGCCGTGTTGCCAGGATTGGCGAGTAATTCTGACATGGGCAATGGTTTCTGGCAGACGTTTTGCACTCACAATGCTTTATGTCAAGTGTGAAATAACAGCCGCTTATATAGGCTGGCTACTTATTCTATTTACCAAACATAGCTTAATTACACAAACTGACAAAGTAGGTATTTGTAGTTGACTAGGTTGTGTTATGAGCAAAACGATTCCAGTATCCTGAAGTCGCGGCTATAGCAATCCTATTTTATTTGTGAAAATCTAGGGGCTTCAGATCCCCGACTTCTTCGAGAAGTCGGGGATCTTGTTGTTCACGAATGATTTAGGACTACTATATAACGCAACAAGGTTTTAAAGCATTGTGTGAATAAAATTTGCTATTATACAAGCGTTTGCGTAGCGTCCCGCAGAGAAGTCTACCTTCGTGGAAAGCGTGCAAAATGAAGGGCTTGCTAACCCACGGAGGTGGGTTTTGCCTGTGTAGCCGCGAATTATATTCGCTAGGACGAGTCATAAATTAGACTTTACAAATATTCTTTAAGGGCTTGCTTAGTAAGCGGCTATCTCAGCACCAGCATCAATGATAGGTGTCTTACCAGTGTTATCGTGGTTACAGACAAGAAGCATTGTGGTTGGCTCATTTAAGTTAGCGACTGTAACCCCACTGATTGTAGATGCCAGAGATGCACCCTGTTGTGTTCCAACGACGGCTACGTGTTCAGAAAGAATCTGACCTGTTTCTCTGGCGCGGACATAGCATCGCATGGTGTCATTCGCTCCAAAGTTTATAGCTGTCGCGGAATAATTAACTATCCACTTACCACGAGGAAGAAGAATTTCCGCTAGCCTGAGTTCCTGACCCTGAGTAATAGGCAATGAAAGACTCTGTGTTGTCTTGCCAAAGTATGCTGCGTTGATTGCTGTTGCAGGCAGTGTTAAACTGACTACCGATCCAACAATAGCTAACAAGGAACTACTTAATGCTAATGGTTTCATACTTTAATGAATTGTTGGTTAATTACATCAAGTCAATAACCTTTATCAACATTGCAATATAGTGCTAGTAGCTACTTCATATATAATTTATTTGCAAATCTACATAATTAGGGGCATTGAAACGATTGTGCAAAACTCCCCTATTTTGTTTGAAAACTTTACTTAATCGCCTAACGGCTGCAAAGCTTAATTGACTATTAAAAGAGCGCATATATCCAGCCCAGATCACTCGAAGGTATCATCAGGGGCAATGTCTATTGCAAGCCGCAGATCCCCGACTTCTTTGAGAAGTCGGGGATCTTTTTTGTTGCTGTATAACCTGCACGGATTTAATGTCGGAAAGTTTGGGTCAGCAAGTTACCCTGGGGGTAATTTCGGTTAAAATTTTAGGAATGAGAGTATCCTAGAAACTGCATATCTAACGTTTTTTTCATCAGTATATTGGGGATTAATTGGAATTACCTCACCAAATTTCAGCACAATTACCGCCCGGTAAAGCTTAGAGTATTTATATTGCTGTTCTTGGATATCAAAACGCAAAATATTTTCTAGTGGATGTTCAATAATTTGCTTACCACGCAAACTTTTACGTTCAATAAATACCTTATCGATACTCTTATAGAAGGTGCAGGTAGTTACAGGTGATGTGCCAAAATAAGCAGCGATCGCCATCATAATCAATATAAATAAACTGAAGAAAAATAAATAATTACGCTGATTCTGCTGCACTAATAGGGAAGTTTGCCCAGAGTTAATAAAATTATTGATTTTTAAGACAACTTCCTCATTCTCTTGATAGCTAATATTTGATAGCAGATCAAAGTCTCCAAATGGAGTCACAATAATAACTTGATAGCTTTTTCCTCCTTTGCTACTAGTCTTTGTCAGGATGTATGCTTCTTGAGGATCAAACATTTTAAGCTTTTCCATGCTTCCCAGCAAATTAAACCGCTTCAAGTCACAGTTAATTTGGTTTGATGAAAGGCGATCGCAAGTTAGATGAATTGAAGCAGAATTAAAAACTAAACAGTAAATCAAAAAGCCTAAACCGAAAATAAAAAAGCACCACCCGTTGAACCAATATCTGAGTGGTCGATGTTTTAGCTGCAATCTTGTACGGGTTTCCTCTACAATTTTCATCTGTGTCTGTGTATATAATACTTAAGCCCTGAGTAGAGTATTCCCCTCGTAGCGCATTAACTAATCGCCAAGTCTAAGTACTAGGGAGGATTTATGATGAATCGCTAAAAAAGCTTTGGCTAGCTGGTAGATAATTGGGGCAGAAAGCTAGAGCTAGAAGCATGGAAAGCAAACAGCTAGGAAAAACTGGTATATTTGTGAGTGCGATCGGTTTGGGTGGTATGCCCATGTCAATCTCTAATCGCCCTCCTGAATCGCAATCAATCCAAGTTATTCATCGGGCTTTGGATCTGGGTATCACATTTATTGACACTGCCGATTCTTACTGCAAAGATGAGTCAGATAAGCACCACAACGAGCGACTAATTCACAAGGCGCTTACTAGTTACAAAGGCGATGTTAGTCAAGTAATTGTGGCAACTAAAGGCGGTTTGATGCGTCCCAATGGAAACTGGACAAGCAACGGCAACCCAGAACATTTACGCGAAACAATTCGAGTTAGCTTTGAGGCGTTAGGTGGTGCTAAACCCATTGATGTTTGGCAATATCATTCGCCGGATACTAAGTACACAATCGAAGAATCCCTTGCACCTGTGAAAGAAGCAGTCGAGGCAGGTTTAATTCGATTTGTGGGAGTTTCTAACTTTTCCGTTGAACAGATTAAACGGGCGCGAGATGTCGTGGATATTGTTTCGGTGCAGAATCAATACAGCCCTTGGCAACGACAGCCAGAAAATGACGGCGTGTTGAAGTATTGCGAAGAACAAGGGTTGACGTTTTTGCCTTGGAGTCCCTTTGGTGGTAGGCGTCGTCATCAGGATTTACAAGATATCCCTGCGATCGCTAACTTAGCTAAAGAAAAAGGTGTTTCAGTATATAATATCGTCTTGGCGTGGTTGCGTTCCAAGTCGCCTGCTATTTTACCAATTCCTGGTGCTAGCAAGGTTTCTAGCATTGAAGACTCAGCACAAGCTATCAATGTGAAACTATCTGATGATGAAGTGCAAAAAATTGATCGGGCAACTTAATCATTGCAAGCGATTTTCACTTCGGTGTAATACAGTCTAAACCTCATCCCCAACCCTGATGTATCGAGATGTTTAGTCTCATCCAATACTTTGGGGTTGAATATTATAGTGAGGAAAAGCGATCGCTCTCTACATCGACTCCAACGGCGGAACCTCAAATTCATTAAACGAGCAAATATTGTAAGATGAACCTGCTAGAGCTTTCACCAGCTTGCCGTCGAAAGTCAGCAAACTAGCACATGCCTGATGTGAAAGTGCGACATACGAGCCATCGTAGGCGGAGATTCCATAATTTAATGCGATCATAACTGCATCCGCCATCAAATCAGCCGTTGAGACAACACCCAAGGGAAAAGCTTTGAGAGTAGCTAAATCTGCCTGAACCTCAGCACCAGTGTACATCCTTGCACGGACATACTTCCATAAGGCGTTAGCACACTCAATGTAAAAAAGGTCTGGAACAAACATTTCTGTCTGTGGATTGGCAAGGTGATCAAAAAGTTGGTTAACTTTGGGGGTTAGTGGATCAGAGATAAAATATTTGATGCACACACTGGTATCCACCACGCATTTAAGAGGAATGCTCATCTGTTGCGGTCTTCTCGAATCATTTCAGTACTATCAGGCAATGCGAAGTCTGCTGGATTCAGACGGCGACGCTGGCGACTTTCTTCTAGGACTTTAAGTACATTCTGTCGTTTCTGGTCTTCTGCTTGCTGTGCTTCAGTCTTCAAAGCTTGCTCTAACAGAGTGATAACTTGGGCGTTAATGGAACGGTGTTCAGATGCCGCTAACTCTTGCAGCTTTGCATACAAATCATCAGGTAAATTTCTCACATAAAGGGTAGCCATCGCTTTACCTCAAAGTAGGATTTATCCTGATGCTAGCACGATGCAAGCATGGAGAGGAGGAGCGATCGCTGGCTGCCAATTATCTACTTTTTTTTGATTTTCCTCTGGGTTGATAGTCAACGTCTCGCAGAAAGTTACCTAAATCTGAATTCCTGCTAATATCGTAGTTATTTTCGCCAAATTCCTGCTTTAATTCTTGTTTATATTTATCAATTTCTTGTGGGACAGAACTGTTAGATTTAATATATGCTTTTGCAATAAAACTTAATGATGGTTCAGACTGTTTCAATAATTTTTTAAAATATGTATGTGTGGATATAACTTGCTTTGTAGCGGTTTTCACATCACTACCTTTTAATTCTACAAAGCAGATTATTCTTTTACTCTCTTTTGCATAAAAGACAATTAAATCACAGATTTTCATACCTTCTTGCTCTAATCCTAATAGTTGACGAAATTTACAATTAGGATTTGACTGATTATCTATAAGAAAAAAAAGAATTGTTTCACCGCTAGATGGTTTTATATTTATCTCTACTCCGTTTTCTGTATAACTTGTTTTTCCTGGTAGCAAACAACTCGATAACAATAAATTATTTAAAGGCATTTTTAAATCACTCCTTAGCTTAAGAGTGACTATGGGAATATATGGGAAATATCATCAGATACATCACCAAATGTACCCCAATCTATACGCCCTTCTTCATTTAAAATATTTTTAGTTATACCATCTTCAAACAGATATACAGAGACTTTCTCTTGAGGAATAAAAGCTTCTATCCGTTCTAAATAAAATTTATTTTTTAGACTTTCTTTATCTTTATATTTAGCAGCTTTCATCAAATTCGATAGATGATCCAAAATATAAGGACTATGAGTTGTAATTAATACTTTTAGACCAGCTTGGACTAACATTGCTAAAAATTCAGTAATTGCTATTTGTGCTGATGGGTGTAAATTCATTTCTGGTTCATCAATAATCAGCAACTCATCCGGTTCAGCCAGATAGCGTAAGCAAAGAACTAAAGGTGCTAGCTCTTTAACCATAGATGAAACAATTGTCATTTCCAATTTGATTTTTTCTGAGGGCTGAAAAAGTATTTCATTTTCTAATCCAGGCTCATTAAAATCTATTTTACCTTGCAAAATTTGTTTTTCTAATAATTCTGCTAATTCAGCATAAATGGCAATTTCTGGTCTTTTCTGAATTTCTTCTTGTCTTTTATCTGTTGTATTTATATATGCATTTGCTAATATTTCTATTAAACTTTGTACTGGCTCACTTGGTTTTTTGCTTTTTGGTTGATCAAAACGTTCAGATATTATTGTTTTTATATCATCAACATTAGAGGTTTCATCAAAATTATCAAAATCTAAGTTTTCGAGTTTTATTATTTCTTTCTTAATAGAAAAAGGAAAAGTTATAAAAGTAGTTCTCTCTGTAGGAAATATATAAACATACGAATAAAAAGACCTATGAAGTATTTGAAAAACCTCTTGAAGTAGAAGTTCTTTAAATAACCTTATAGGAATTTCTTTCAAAATGCTACCTTCGGAAATTATGTTAAAATAAATATTATTTTCACCAACTTCCTTTAATATATTTAAATAGTTTTTACCTTGTGAGCCAAAAGAAATTTGCCTTTCTAAACTATATTTTTTAATATTTTCAAGTATTTCTTGTTTTACCGTAGCTAAATCAAAGCTTATCTTCATTGATTTAAAATCACTACGTTCAGTACTCAAAAATCTTTTCATCCAACTAGGAGATGACTTAGCAACATCATTAATATATGCCTCGGCATACTCTTCAGCAAACTTAATTAAGTCAATATGAACATTTCCTTCTTGCAAAAATTGCTCAATAGCATTATCTATAACCCGATATTTCTGCAGAGTTTTGCCATTTATGTAACTTTTCCAATACCTATCAAATCCATGTTTACCCAATATAGATGCTAAAGTATATGCGGCCCAAGTTTTTCCAGTGCCATTTCTTCCAATAAAAACAGTAAGAGGTTTTAAGTCAATTTCAAGTTCTTCGATAACACCTAAGTTATGAATTTCTACTTTCATGGCACCATTTTATTTTAATTACTTAAGGTTAATTTTTTCTATATATACTCAAATAAAGCTACCACGCTTTGTAAATTCAGCAAATCATAATTTGTTGCTGAATGACATATCTGAATCCTAATACCTTGAATGATAATAGCGCTATCTTTAGCTTTACTGTTATATGCAATATAAATTTGATTCACTCTCATAAACTGGAATCTCTTAGTCAGAGAGTTTATCTGTAATGCATCATACATAAATCTTTCAACGGAGAGGGGGAGATTCGAACTCCCGGAGGTTTTAGCCTCATCCGATTTCAAGTCGGACGCAATCGACCACTCTGCCACCTCTCCAGTAAATCTGTCAAACTTGTGCATATCCTACTTTCAGACGCTATTCAGGCGCTTTTGTTGGTTAGCACTAAACTTGACAGATAATACTATACCCTATTATCTACGCAGATTGCACTACTGGATGCGAATGTCTACGATACAATACGCGATCGCTCATACAAAATTTCCCCCTTAGCGACCTGAAAGTCATTCCCCACCCAAACTAGGGAAACTTGCGAAACCACACCTGCCTCTAGGGTGACAATGGAAAAGTTACGCAGCTTCTCGCCATCATTTTCCACAATCCTGGGGACACTAGCCGCATTTAAGTAAATTGTCCCCTCTGGACTTCTAAAGATGGGCTTGCGCTGCACCTTCTTGGTATGGCGTAAATCTCGGTGCATGTGACCAAATGTTACCAGAGGAATGGTTTTACCAGCAGTCAAGGCTTGAGAAATCGCCTCGCCCAAATCTGGATCGCCAAAGTCGCCGCCAATTGGGTGCCAGTCTTTGCCGCAGGGGTCTTCGGGGCGATCGCCTAACCCACTAGGGCCGTTGTGACCCAAAAATATAATCGTCTCGTAAGCGGCGCTTTTAACTGCTTTCACGATGCGATCGGCGGATTCTTCCAAACTCGTCACACCGTAACGTTCTTTACAGATTTCCGCGAATTTCCACTCCGGGCCACCCCAGGTAAAGGGACGACCCCCCACTACAGTTAAATTCCAAGCGGGAAAATCCAACTTACCGTAACCAACATGGGACGAACCTAATAAATCGAGTTGTTCCTGTACCCAGTCTTCCTTAGAGCGATCATAAGGAGCCTTTTTACGTCCCCATTCGGTGGCGGTGTACCAGGCATCGTGGTTGCCCATCACGGCTGCTTTGGGAATATCGAGAGATGCGATCGCTCTGACCACTTCCACCGATTCATTGCCAAAATCCCCGACAAACAGCACTAAGTCAACACCCAAATGCTTGAGTGCAACGCCATCTTCCACTTCCCATTGGTCGTGAATATCTCCAACTACAGCAATTTTGAGGTTTATCGATTGAGTTTCTTGACTGGTCATGCCACTTTCCTTGCCGTCTATCTCCAGGATATGAAACTCAGCCCGATTTGGACACAACCCCAAAATATCAACCGTCCACTATTTTTGGTAAAAACTACTATAATTGAATCCACAGGACATACATTTGCAACATAAAGCACCCCTAAACTGTGTTTACCACTGCACTAGCTCAACGAGAAAACACCCAACTGGGTGAACTACCACTAGATTTGTTTGCCGCGATTCAGAGTCTCAAAAAAGAACTCAACGCCGTTATCCTGGCGCATTATTATCAAGAGCCAGATATTCAGGATATTGCAGACTTTATTGGGGATTCATTACAACTAGCAAGAGCCGCCGAAAAAACCAATGCGGATGTGATTGTCTTTGCTGGTGTTCACTTCATGGCAGAAACAGCAAAGATACTTAATCCCGATAAATTAGTACTTTTACCAGATTTGGCTGCTGGTTGTTCTTTAGCAGACAGTTGTCCACCAGAGGAGTTTGCAGCTTTTAAAGCAGCACATCCAGATCATTTGGTGGTATCTTACATCAACTGCTCTGCTGATATCAAGGCGATGAGCGATATTATTTGTACTAGCTCCAACGCTGTGAAAATTGTCCAGCAGATACCAAAGGAACAGCCGATTATTTTTGCCCCAGATCGGAATTTGGGGCGGTATGTGATGGAACAGACGGGACGAGATTTGGTGCTATGGCAAGGTAGCTGTGTTGTCCATGAAACCTTCTCAGAAAAGAAAATTGTCCAGTTAAAAATTGCCTATCCCGAAGCAGAGGCGATCGCACATCCAGAATGTGAAAGTAGTGTATTACGCCACGCCAGTTTTATTGGCTCCACAGCCGCCTTACTCAAGTATTGTCAAAACAGCCCCACCAAAGAATTTATCGTTGCGACAGAGGCGGGAATCATTCACCAAATGCAAAAACTAGCTCCTGACAAGCATTTTATTCCTGCACCGCCGATGAATAACTGCGCTTGTAACGAATGTCCATTTATGCGGTTAAATACCCTAGAAAAGCTCTACTGGGCAATGAAAAATCGTACTCCCGAAATTACCATGTCAGAGGATATTCGCCTTGCTGCACTGCGACCAATGCAACGAATGCTGGAGATGAGCGTGTAACCAGTATTTTTTCTCAGATGGTAGAGACGCAGTTTTGTTGCGATCTCTACCCGCAAGTTGTTTTTTCTAATAACTTGCAATTTCTAAAATATGGTGCTAAGATTTTAAATCGTGAGACAAATCGGGTCGGTGTCCGAGTGGTTAATGGAGACGGACTGTAAATCCGTTGGCTAGCGCCTACGCTGGTTCAAATCCAGCCCGGCCCACCACTTACGAAGTTATAAGTTATAATGACTGGGTTAAGAGCAAAGCTCCCAGCATTGTAACTTACAACTAAAAAAACAAAGTTATATTTGCCCGTGTGGCTCAGTGGTAGAGCACACCCTTGGTAAGGGTGAGGTCACGAGTTCAATCCTCGTCACGGGCTTTTTAAATTTGCAAAAAAATAATCAACGTAAAACTAACGCTTTTAACCTTCTGAAGTAATTCAAATATTGAAAAGCTAAGTTTTTTACCTGTATTTGTAGCTATTCTGACTATGATTTGGCTATCATGACAGAATTGTTAGGTATCAGCTTGTTTTTTGGCTATCATCATGAATTGTTAACTGCCCTTCTACTTTTCCATAAGCCTTCTTCACCCAATACCCTCTAGGTGGCTTTTCTACCCCATAAACCTTACACCATTTTTCTACAGCCTTATCAGACACGCCAAAATCTCTGCCAATTTGTGCAGTTGGCTTTTCCCAAACTAGTTTTTCTAGTTCTTCTTTCAATGGTCTTTCTACTTTTCTAGTATGAATTCTAGAGTCTGGATTAACCTTTCTGGTTGTTAAATCAACGCCGAACTCCTTGTACGTTCGCTTAAATGCTACTTCAGTTAAATCTGTAAAATCTTCCCACCAGTAGAAAGGATTGGGTGATTTAGGCGGCGTTGTCCTGATACCGCAACCGCCAAACTTGATTGATGGATACACTACTTTGTTTATATCTGGCAAATAAAGACCATAGAAATCAAAGTCATCAGATTTGTACTTTTTCTCATGACAACCATTCTTGTCTGCCCAATTGCTTTTATTTTTCAGTGTGCCATCACAACTGTATTTAGCTTGAATTCTGTAACATTTGCCATCTTTGTAGGCAATCAAATCAAAGGGTGCATGTTCAGTTACTACTGGTACAAAAACCGAATATTCTTTCTCGACTAAATCTGCTATCACTTTAGCAGCTGCTAGATCGCCCTTATCTTTTGTATGGTGCATTTATATGAACTCTTAAGCCTATTTGATAAATTACCATAAAAAGACTTCTTTAAGGTTCGTATTAAGTTAAAACGAGCGCGGCAGGGTTCGAACCTGCGACCAACGGATTAGAAATCCGTGGCTCTATCCACTGAGCTACGCGCCCAAAACAAAATTATGGCTCCCAAAAGAGTCATCTAAACCATTATATCGTTTCGACGTAACAAGAAGCAATCGAAAATTGCAGATTTACCATTAGCAAGGCTAAGATGCTAGTCGCTAGTTAGTTAATCTACACCGAAAACGAAACAGATGGAGTATTGGTTTAGATATATTAAGTTGTCAAAGGGTTATTTGCCTGTTAACGCCACCGTCCTCTGGGCGGCTACCTTCGGGAAGGAAGTGGCGATCACTAGGCTCATTTCCACAGTATGCTAGGTAATTTCAGCCTTGGCGATGCTGCCAAATGCCATTATATATTCCATATTAAGAGTGCCCCTGTGAGGAGTTATTTGCTAGTGCCATGTTTATTCTCAAACGGCAGGATGTTGAAATATCAAGCATTCAGCACCCAAAAAAGGATCAGCAGGTGCCGATTCTCAGTTATCAAGGGCAGACTTTTCGCTTGATTAGCGTATTCAAAGCTAGTCAAGAGGAAGAAGCTAGAGCCTTATGGAGAGAATTAACGGATAACCGAGGTAAAGCCTGTGTTTTACTGGAAGAACCCGAACGCTTTAGTGTTTGGGGTAAAATCCGTTTAGAGCAACTGGATGGTGACACAGGTAGTCATGGCAAAACGGCGATTTTAATCCAAGCCAGTATTTTGCTGTTGCAGGGTGTTTCTATCGACATTGAAGAGTTTTTAGGTGCTAGGCAAGCTGCATTATTTGAAAAAGATATTGCCGAAGTGTTCAAGCAGAAACAATTTCCCCAAGTATCTTCTTTAGAAGCAGTTAAATATTTGGTATCTACTAATCCGTTACCGACAGCCAAAATACCTGATTGGCAAGAAAATCATGTAGTGATTTTGTTACAAGAACTGCATCGATTAGGAAAGGGCTATTTTGGCAACGCTAATTTTACCAAACAAGTCATTTATAAGCTAGAAGATATGCCGGAAGCCGAGCGATCGCTGTTTCTCAGTTGGCTAAATCAATCCCCACTGGGTAAACTATGGCAGTAACAAAATTCTTACCAATGGCACTTGCTTTTGGTGTCCGATTGTGCGTTGTTTAGCAGACACATTGCTAGATATACAGTCCTTTAACTCAAAATACTGCCAGAGTTCATCTACATAGTCAAGTTTTATGAATAACTCTTACGAGAATTCGTTCCTTTCTAAATCAATTTTCACCACTCAGAACATTGTCTTAGCTAATATTGGCTGGGCCGTACTGGCACTGCTATACTTTTTGTTGTTTAGTGCCAAAGTTCCGGGAGCAAATGGCATAGAAAGCCGAGCCGAGTGGTATGTGATTGGCACAAATATTTTTGAAGCTTTAGCTTATTTGGCTGCCGGTATCTTATGCTTGAGGAACTGGCTGAGTCCGCAAATCGTCAGTGGTCGAAATGTTTGGCTCTTGATTGGCTTAGGTATGCTTTCCTATTTCGTCGGGGGGATAATTTTCGGCTATACGGAAATAGTTTTAAAAGATGAACCGGATGTGTCTGTAGGCGATATATTTTTTGTACTGACTTATCTATTACTTGGCGCAGGCATGATTTTAGCTGTGGCTTCCAGGCGAATCAATCTGGAAAAATGGCAGTGGCTAATTGTGTTAGCAATTGCAGTTTTCGGTAGTTTGTTAGCATGGTGGATTTCTATGCAACAGGAAAAACCCTCAGAACTACTAGTCGCTATTTTGAATTGGTTTTACGTAGTTAGCGATGTGGTTCTGTTAATTATTGCTACCACTCTGTTACTAGCCTTTTGGGGGGGAAGAGTTTCCCAATCTTGGCGAATGATTGCAGCTGCGGCCTTTTCGCTTTACATTGCAGATATGTGGTTTAAATATGCCCAAGGCCCCAATTATCAAAGTGGAGAGATATTAGAAGTGTTTTGGGTTTTTAGTGGAGTGTTATTTGGTATGGGCGCTGTCTTAGAATATGACGCATCACTAAGACGAACGCGCCGTACCAGTGGACGAAAACGAGCTTAGTAAAGATTTTGGTATCTACCGTGAGAAAATTAACAGATTCTGACAAACAAGAAATTCTTAAGTTATATCGAGAGACTGCCGAAACAACCTCAACTTTGGCAGACCGCTATGGTGTGAGCAATTCGACAATTAGTCGCCTGCTCAAAAGCACTTTGCCAGAAGATGAGTATGAATACTTAGTCTCCCTAAAGCGGGCTGCGAGAACTCCTGAGGGTAGGGCGCAGGTAAACTACGAGCAGTTACCTCTGCTGACTCAACCAGAGCCGGAAATAGAAGTTCCACCCATCGAAACCCCACCTGTGGAAGTGCCAAAGGTTGAGCCGCAGCCACGTCGGGTAATTCATGTAGAGCAGGAACTTTACTCTGAGGAAACGGCTGAGTCACTCGCTGCTAGTAGACGGGTGCGGCGACGCCCCTCGGCGACGGAAAAACCAAAGCTCCGAGTTACAGAGAAATTAGAAACTCCAGAACCAAAGCCGCCGGAAATAGTCAGCATTCCCATCCCACCGCTAAAGAATGAGCATCCAGGAGCGGCTGTCATCGCGCAGATGCTGGGCGAAGATTTGCTAGACGAATCAGAGGATTTGGATGATTTAGATGATGATGATTTAGATGATGATGACTTTGAGGAAGAAGACTTTGATGATGATGACCTGGATGACCAAAGACCGTTAGTCACAAAACGAAGACCAGGTGAAGCATCAGTTCAAGTTTTACCTCTGTCGATAGCCAATTTGCCAAAAACTTGCTATTTAGTAATTGACCGTTCTTCGGAATTAATTACTCGACCTCTTAAAGACTTTGGTGATTTGGGGCAAATTCCCAGCCTGGAAACCCAGCAAAGAACTCTGCCAGTGTTTGATAACCATCGCGTCGCCAAGCGTTTTTCTACGAAACGCGATCGCGTGATTAAAGTTCCTGATAGTAAAATGCTCCATAAGACTCGGACTCATTTGCAAGCTAAGGGCATCACCCGACTACTGATTGATGGTCAGGTCTACTCGTTGTCTACGACGGTTTAGAGGTCATGGAGACACCTGCTGGCTATGGTGTGGTATTGGTGACAGCTGGCAACATGCAGGAGGCAGAAGCAATTGCAAATGCCCTTGTGGAGGCTAAACTTGCTGCTTGTGTAAGTCTGTTACCAATCCACTCAATTTACACCTGGCAAGGAGAACTGCATAAAGAGCAAGAATGGCAATTAGTAATTAAAACTGATTTGGCGCAATTTTCGGCAATAGAAGCCAAAATTAAGGAATTGCACTCTTATGAAGTCCCAGAAATTATTGCTTTACCAATTGTTGCCGGTTCTCAAGCCTACTTACAGTGGATTTTTCAGCAAGTTAAAAGTAAAGAGTGAGGAGTGAGGATTTTCATAACTCCTCACTCTTTGTATAATTTAAAATTACAAACTAGTGGTCTATCAAGCCAACAATGTTTGGTAAATCAAATTTTTATTTCTCTCTTTCCCGTCTTCCTTTGCGTCCTTTGTGGTTCGTTCCTTTACTCTTCAAACTTCGCTTGACAGAGTACTAACTGTAAACAGCCCTTGCAAAACGCTCTGCCAAGTAAATAATGTCTTGTCTACGAGCAATTTGATTTATCCATTGTTTAGGAATATTTTCCACACCGTAGTAAATTCCCGCTAATCCACCAGTGACGGCGGCAGTAGTATCGGTATCTCCGCCTAAGTTGACAGCTTTCAGTACCGCTTCAGAATAAGACGAGCTATTTAATAAACACCACAGGGATGATTCTAAGGTATCAATCACATAGCCACCAGAATTAATCTCTTCTACTGGTACCTTGGCAATCTCACCACTCAAAACTCTGCCAAAATGCGGCTTCTCTAATAAAAATTCTCGGACAGAATAAATTGGTTGGATATCTTGCAATCCTTGTAGATAAGCTGTCTGGAGGTCAGCCCCTTCCAAGAGTGCCACTGCAATACTAATATAAATGCCACAGGCCATTTGCGATCGCGCATGAGCATGGGTAATCGCCGAAACATCATGCACCCGCGCTAGCAATTCGCCTAAAGTAAAGTTTCTGTGACAATAAGCCATCGGCAAGATTCTCATCAGCGAACCATTGCCATTACTATTTTCAACCTTACCACCCGCCTGATGGGGAACAACTCCCTGCTTCAGGCGCATAATTGCTGTGTGAGTAGTTTGACCAATATCAAAGACATCGCCACGGGGAGTCCAGTAAGCCTCTTTGTACCAACGCCAAAAGGAATTGGCTATAGCATCCAACGAATACCCCCTACAAAGGCATTCTGCCAAGCAAAAGCTTAATGAACTATCATCTGACCAAGTTCCTAGTGGTTGATTCCATGTGCCATAGCCCTGCATCGTTGTCACTGGAGATTTTACTCGTTCAGCGCGGCTAGTAAACTCCACCGGCACACCCAACGCATCACCGACACATAAACCCATCAAACCAGACAACGTTTTTGTAGCGGTTAGCATTATTCAATCTCCACAATAATTGCTCAAAATTAACTTTATAGATTCCCTCTATTGCTTGTTGCAACGGATGCTACAGCCTATTTTCTATTATCTGTGAAAAGCTCGGCAAAAAATTGTTAATTAGGTATTTTATTTACCATTTCCCGACTTAGTTTTAGTTCCAAATATTGTGCCAGTTTTAAAAGCGTCTGTTTTTGGAACAAAGGAGCCAAATGAAAAGACATTGAATGTAATTATAACAGCTTATTTATAATTTTTAAGGATGGTTAACCTGGAAAATTTATAAATAAATGGCAACATTGATCTAATAAAAACTAGAAAACATTTGGAACATTTTTACACAGCTTTCGACTTGGAATATACAAGTAAAAAATACAAAATTTGGTAAAAATTATGAGGCGCTTACTAAAGTCTTTCATGACAATTTCTGCATTATCTTCTTTAATAATTTCTCCTCTTGTTCTCTCAGCTGGTCAAGCTTCTGCTGAAACCAAAAAAGGTACTGATGCTAGTTATATTGGTGCTGGTGTTGCAGCTGGTGTTACTAGTGGTGGACAAGGTATTAACGATGATGCGACATTTGGTGGTAATGTCACAGGTCGCGTGAAATTAGGAACTACGCCATTTTCTGCACGCGGTAATGTCCTTTGGAGTGATAAGACAAGTGCTATTATTCCAGAACTTTCTGTGGATGTGCCTATCGCTAATAGAACTAATGCCTATTTAACTGGTGGTTATTCTTTTGTAGAAAAAGATGGCTCACCAACTCCTATAGGTAACAAAGATTCCGTTGTGGTAGGTGCTGGTGTTGAATCGGAAGTTGCTAACAATTTCCTCGTCTACACTAACGCCAAAGTAGGAATTGGTGCTTATCAAAATAGTGATACTCCTGCTGTTAGCATTAATGGTGGTCTTGGTTATCGCTTCAAATAAAAGATTATTGAGTCCTCAGTCAGTTTATACTGTACTTAAGTACTCAGGACTCAGCACTTAAAACTCACTACTTCAAAAAGCTGGTTTTGTTAAGTGTTACATCACTGACAAAGCCTGCTTTTGCCGTGGTAAAATTAGAATATTCCTCATTATCCCGGCCGGATTACCGGGGATAAAATAGCCGAAGGGTGCTGATTCGGCGTCTACTAATGCTTTATTGAGAATACTATACAAGTCTAATGGTTAAATCTGCTCCTTCCCCTATCGCAACACGTAAACCTTCCAAAGTAGAAGGAATCAAGGAAAATAGTAATTTTTTGCGTGAACCTATAGCAACTGAGATTCTTCAAGACACTACCCATTTTACTGAAAATGCGGTGCAGCTTTTGAAGTTTCATGGTTCTTATCAACAGGATAACCGTGACAACCGCACCAAGGGACAGGAAAAAGATTACCAGTTTATGTTGCGGACAAAAAATCCGGGTGGTTTAGTACCGCCGCAGCTGTATCTGGCTTTAGATAAAATAGCTGATGAGTATGGCAACCATACGTTACGAGCAACTACCCGTCAAGGTTTCCAACTGCACGGAATTTTAAAGAAGAATCTTAAATCAGCGATCGCCACCATTGTCAAGAACCTGGGTTCTACTTTGGGAGCTTGCGGCGACATTAATCGAAATGTGATGGCACCACCAGCCCCATTTAAGAATCGCCCAGAGTATCAGTATGCTTGGGAGTATGCCCAGAATATTGCTGACTTGCTGACAGCGCAAACAGGCGCTTATTACGAAATTTGGTTAGATGGGGAAAAAGCAATTAGTGCTGAAGAAGCCCCAGAAGTGAAGGCAGCCCGACAGCGCAATGGAAATGGGACAATTATCCATGACAACGAAGAACCGATTTATGGCACGTACTATATGCCTCGCAAGTTTAAAATTTGCGTGACGGTGCCAGGGGATAATTCAATTGATTTATATTCTCAAGACCTGACGTTGGTAGTGATTACCAATAAGAAGAAGCAATTAGAAGGATTTAATATTTTTGCGGGTGGTGGTTTAGGTAGAACTCACGGTAAAGAAGAAACTTTTGCTAGGTTAGCAGATCCTATTGGTTATGTGGCGAAGGATGACGTTTACGACATAGTGAAAGCGATTGTTGCTACCCAGAGAGATTATGGCGATCGCACCGATCGTCGTCATGCCAGATTAAAATATTTAATCAATGAATGGGGCGTAGATAAATTCCGTGCCCAAGTTGAAGAATATTTCGGTAAACCAGTCGAAGCCTTCAAACCACTGCCAGATTTTAAATATTACGACTTCCTCGGCTGGAATGAACAAGGTGATGGCAAACTATTCTTAGGAATTTCCATTGACAATGGTCGAATCAAAGATGAAGGTTCGTTTCAACTGAAAACCGCTTTGCGGGAAATTGTCGAGCAGTTTAACTTACACATCCGTCTGAGTGCCAACCACAACCTGATTTTTTACGATATCGAACCAGATAGTAAGGAAGCGATTCAAGACATTCTCAGCCGTTACGGTGTCGGAGACGACCCTAGTAAAATCGAACCTTTAGTGCGGTATGCAATGGCTTGTCCTGCTTTGCCCACTTGCGGCTTGGCAATTACAGAATCGGAACGGGCAATACCGGGTATTTTGGAAAGAGTTCGCGCCCTTTTGGATAAAGTTGGTTTACAAAAAGAACATTTTGTGATAAGAATGACAGGATGCCCCAACGGTTGCGCTCGTCCCTACTTAGCAGAATTGGGATTTGTCGGTAGCGCTCCAGAATCTTACCAATTATGGTTAGGGGGTTCGCCAAATCAGACTCGACTGGCACAACCTTACACAGAGAAACTGCACCACAATGACTTAGAAATCTTCTTAGAGCCAATTTTTGTTTACTTTAAGAAATCTCGGAAATCGAAGGAAAAGTTTGGTGATTTTTGCGATCGCGTTGGTTTTGATGCCATCCGCGAGTTTGCTGCTAGCTACGATCCTAACAGTGCTAATGGTGCAAACAAATCACGTCACCGGGTGAATTTGAAAGAAGAGGTTTATAGCAAGTTGAAGGAAGTAGCCGAAAGCCAAGGTAAGCCGATGACTCAGTTGGTGACTGAAGCACTAGAGACTTACTTCCAGAATCTTTCGTAAGCCGAAAAATTGAAGATAATGAAATAAAAGAGAGACACAGATAAATCCATCTGTGTCTTTCTCGCGTAAATCCTAATACAGTTAGGTAATACCAATTCTCCAAAAGGAGGCAACAGATGTAAATCAGGAAAGTCTTGCTGCATCTAAGTTTCTTGATTGCGTTAGCGTAGCGGAGCGAGCCTGCGAGCGTCATTGCGAATTACGAATTGCGAATTGTTATAACACATCCACAGGAAGACTCAACTATGGTAACGACAGCAAAATTCGCAGAAACTAGGGATGTGCTGCAAAACATTAGCTGGCAGACATTCAAAGCTATGCTGGCAGATATGGGATCTGAGCGAAATAAAAGGCTAGCTTATGACAACGGAATAGTAGAAATTATGACTCCGCTAATGCCGCATGAGAACTCAAACCGTCTCATCGAAGGTTTTGTTCTTGTGCTGTGTGAAGAATTTGGTTTAGAAGTTAAAAGCGCTGGCTCGTTGACTATGACGCGGGATGATTTGGAGCAAGGAGGTGAGCCGGACAGTAGTTACTATATCCAAAATGAATTGTTAGTCCGCAACAAAGAAAATATTGACCTAAATACAGATCCACCACCAGACATAGTACTGGAAGTAGAATATTCCAGATCCAAGATAGACAAGTTAAGCCTTTATGCTTCAATGGGAGTCCCAGAGTTCTGGCGATATAACGGAAATGTCTTGAGAATCTACGCCCTTAATAATGGGCAATACTCACAGAGCGATCGCAGTCCAACTTTTACACCTGTGCTGCTAACAGAGATTCCCCGATTTATCCAAGAAAGCAAGAAACTTGGACAAATAGCAGCAACTCGTGCTTTCCGTACCTGGGTGAGACAACAGATATCTACAGCAGGGCAATAATTTATTAAGAAAAATGTCTCAACTGCAAAGAATTGCGATCGCACCCTTCCAATTCCAACAAAGGCAAATTTTGCTCACAAAAGAACAACAGCATTATTTGGGGCGTGTGTTGCGCTTGCGTGAAGGCGATCGCTTTATTGCAATGGATGGTAAAGGAAAATGGTGGTTGGCGCAGCTAGCAGGGGAACAAGCACGGGTTTTAGAAGCGCTTTTGGTAGAAACAGAATTACCTGTATCAATTACGCTGATAGTGGCGTTGCCTAAAGGCAATGGATTTGATGAAGTTGTGCGGTGTTGTACAGAGTTAGGAGTAACTTGTATTGCACCAGTATTAAGCGATCGCACTTTGCTTCATCCTAGTCCTCAAAAGCTCGAACGTTGGCGGCGCATCGCTGCGGAAGCCGCCGAACAATCAGAGCGATCGTTTGTACCAACAATTTTAGAGCCTGTTGTTTTTGACACTGCTATAACAGCTAATCAGACAAGTCACCGTTATATTTGTGAGGCTCGCGGTGAGTATCCCCATTTAAACAAGGTGCTGAGTGACATTTCTGACGAGATTGTCATTGCTACTGGCCCAGAGGGAGGATGGACAACACAAGAAATTGAAAATGCGATTACATTTGGATTTCAACCTGTTTCTCTTGGTCGTCGCATCCTCAGAGCAGTTACAGCCCCAGTAGTAGCATTATCCTTGATTACCGCAGCTTGTGAAGTATAAATGATTTATAGCTCATGCAAAAGTGATTTTGCGCGAGACATTGATCCAGTGGATTGAAACATGATTGAGCAAGTTGCGATCGCCTTTGAGCATAAAGATTATCAAACAGCTGCTAAATTACTCAAACAGCTGTTAGTAGAATCGCCAGAACATCCTTGGGTACAATTTTATCTCGGTCGGCTGCATGAAGTATCTGGAAAGCTCCAGGATGCGGAAAAAGTCTATCGGCAACTGCTGCGAGATACGAGGAATAGTAGAATAGTGACCCTCGCGCGTGAAGGTTTGCGGCGGCTACAAGAAATTGAACTAGAAGAAAGACAAAGAGCTATTTCCCAAGCAACAGCCGAAGGGAATAACAGCGAACTTGGGGTACTAGTTTTAGAGCCACTCAGTAACGAACTCAAAACAGAAGCTTCTCGAAAATTTGCCCAAATTATGCAGCTAGACCCTTACACTGCAAGGCTGTTACTGCCAAGTCGTGGCTGGAGGTTGTACCGCACTGGTCAAGTAGGAGAACTAAAATTTTACGGTAAACAGTTACAGCAGGCTGGCATTCCTTGCTTTTGGGCAACAATAGCTCAAATTCAACAAATTCAAGTTTATCAAGTCAAATATTTCCAAGAATCTACTCCACAAGCTACTGTTATTTGCCGTAATGATCAAAATCAACTTGGTTCTCTCACCTTTAATTGGTCAGAAATCACAGCAAGAGTAGTAGGACTGTTGCCCATTTTTGAGGAAGTAGTAGATCGTGATGTACGCGGTAAACTAGAACGGAAAACTCAAACACAAGACTATGCTCAGTTTTGTGATTTACACATACCTGGTAGACGTTCCATTCTCCGACTTTATGATAATGGCTATGAATTTCAACAAGGATTAAAAATTATTTCTCAAGCTAGCCAAAATACAATCAGAATTAATTGGAATAGTTTATCAAGTTGGATTGAACAGCAATTACCTCAAGTCAAAATCTGGTCAGATTTCACGTCTTTTGCAGATACAACATTAGATCAAACAGAAATATTAAGTCATATCAAGTCTCACATCGATCTGTTTCGTAGAGAACAGACTAATTGGGATTCAGCTTTTCATTTGTATAGTGGACTGGTATTTGTTAAATAATTCGTAATACTCGCCTCCGGCGAAAAGCAAGCTACGTAATTTGTATTATCTACCTGAAGAACTCAGTTCATAAATAAAATTGGAGTGTTATATCAAATTTATGAATACAGTAAGTGATAAAAATCAACAAATAGGGAGTTTGTATGTCCAGTCTCCTCAAGGGGAGCAACTAGTTTTTCCGCTCAAGCATACAGAAGTTTTAGCAAAAATTGCAGGTAACTTATCACGAGTTGAGGTGATTCAAAGCTTTGAAAATCCCTTTACACAGCCTTTAGAAGCAGTGTATATCTTTCCGTTACCTGATGAAGCGGCGGTGGATGATATGGAAATCAAAATAGGCGATGCCTTCGGCAACCCCTCCGGTGTACACAGCATCAAAGGTAATATTAAAAAACGAACGTGTAGAAGCAGTTACAGAAACGGCCTTAACTTATCAACTGCTTTCTCAATACACCACTTTTGTTGCTGTCAGCGATGATGTGCGAGTTGAACCAGGAAGCGAATATGTATCTATGCAAGTGCCAGTGGAAATGCCTGAAGGAGTTAGTTACGAAGGAGTGTTTGGCAGTCCTCCGGGTGGTGCTGTTCTAAAGCAAATAGCATATTCAGTAGAACGAACTCCAGCAGAAGCTCCAGATTTTCTCCTGCAAAGGCGGTCGTTAAAGCAAAAAAAATCAGCCCTGCCTTCGCCAAAATTAGCAGCGCCCATCTCTCAGCAGTTAGAAGTTATCAGCGTAACTGGCTTGGATAAAACAGGAATTGCTGACTTAACCCAACACCTTCAACAACTAAACTTTCCTTCAGGCTTCACTGGTGAAATCGTTTTTGAGTTCACTGTCAACAATAGTCGCATAGCAGCGATAATGTTAGACGAGGAAGCCTCAACCCAAAAAGATGCAGTTGTAGTGGAGAAAATTAAGCGATCGCTCCTACTTTGGAGAGTTCCCCCATCTACAACTGGTAAAATTGTCTTAATATTGCGTATTCACACTTAACTTATTAAGTATAGAGACGCGAAATTTCGCGTCTCTATAATTTAACCAGGGGTTTTAACCTGACGTGCCATGTCTAAGTAAGCGCTCATATTCGCCCCTGGACGCCGACGACCATTAGAGCTAGTTGCTGAAGGAGCGAGATATTTAGGCGCAAAGGTAGTTTCCTTTGGCTCCTCTTTGAGGACTTTGGCTGCTGCGGCTTTTTCCTTTTTGCCAGGTTCAACTTTAAGACCCTCAGCAGTCTGAACAAGCGTAACATCGGCTGGTTTAGGATTTTTAGCTGGTTTTTCCTTAGTTTTAGCTGCGGCAGCTTTTGTTCCGTTCAATGAAGCTGGCTTGGATGCTTCTGGTGCTTCTGGTGCTTTTGGTGCTTCTGATATAACTGTCTCTGTTACTTTTTTAGCACTCGATACAACTGTCTCTGCTACTTTCTTTACGTTCGATGCTACTTCTTGAGCAGCATCTTTAGCAGCATCTTTGGCTTCGTCCAATTCCAAGAAGTAGCCGTTGCTTTTCTTCTTTCCTCGTAACAGCCCAGTAAAGAAATCCAAAATACCTGAAATTAACTTTTTGATAAAATCCATTACAATTACTCCTGCCTTTTACCTTTTATATTTGAAACTTGACCGTAATTGTTAAAAATTACGACAAAATGTTACATTTTCTACTTTGGGCCACCCCATTGTGGTGATAACCCTTATAGGTTTGTGTTTAATCAGCATTGTAGTAAAACTATAGGGCAAATCTTCTTTTGCAAGCACTTGCAACCTGTATATACCAAGAACTAATTATTAAATTTTACTGTAACTAAGAGCAAGATTGTGAAAGCAGGCTTTACAAAAATTAACATTTATTTGTTTGAAATTACTGATTGGAGAAAACAGCCAGAGGGGGGAGTGTCATAGCCTGTTGCCAAATAGCGCTGGCTATAAGTTAAATTTTATACGAACTATCTTTGGAAGCATTTCAGTTTTGCAAAAATGTCTTTTAAAGCATCCGAAAAGTAACAGCTTCAGTTTTTAGAGCAGTATGTACCTACAAAAGTGAAATATACCCCTTAATTTAGCCAGATTTTGTCAATGAACATTGAAAATCAACAACGCAATCCCGTTTTGTTAATACATGGGATTGACGATACGAGGGCAGTTTTCCAGAAAATGGCGGTTCACTTAGTATTACAGGGTTGGTCTGTACATTCCCTGGATCTCGTACCTAATAATGGTGATGTCGGTCTTGATGAGTTGGCAAAGCAGGTAGCAGATTATGTTACAGCCACCTTTGCGCCAGAACAAAGCCTAGATTTAGTAGGCTTCAGCATGGGAGGAATTGTCAGCCGTTACTATGTCCAGCGACTGGGAGGAATTAACCGCGTTCAGCGATTTATCACAATCTCTTCGCCCCATAATGGAACCGTGGTTGCTTATGGTTCCCGGCGTCCTGGTTGCGTACAAATGCGCCCCGACAGCATTTTTCTTAAAGATTTAAATTCTGATGCTGTAATGTTGGGGCAGCTAGATTTTACATCTATCTGGACACCTTATGATTTGATGATTGTCCCAGCAAATAGTTCACAAATGTCCGTAGGAAGCGAAGTCATAGTACCAGTTCCTCTACACCCTTGGATGCTGACAGACCCCAGGAGTTTAGCAGTAGTTAAAGCAGCTTTAGCAGAAGATATTAAGCTGCCCTTACTTAAAAAAGCATCTAGTCAGTAGCTAGAATGCTTGCCACCCTGGATTCATCTTTAATTACGAATTTTTCAAGCCCTATCGCCAATTTGCGTATGTTCGTAACTTCCAAAAATCGCCTCTGGGTGACGATAATACTTGAACTCCATAAGATTATAAAAAGGATCTTCTAAAAAGAAAGTGCGATGCTCAAGAGGAGAGCCAACAAAGCGGTTTTTGGTTTCCTCACGAAAAAGTAGCTGTTTTTGTTGTGCCTTTGTTAGTAAATCTTGCCAGTCACGTTCTTGGGTAAAAATTAGCCCAAAGTGTCTAGGATATATACTGTGTTGCGGTGTCAAGGATTCTTTGGTAACGTGAGCCACTAATTGATGACCGTAGAGATTAAGAATCAGGGCGTGATGGTTTTCACGACCAGGAATGCAACCCAACCCATCCACGTAATATGCTTTTGTTTGGGCAATGTCGGTTACAGGGAAAGCAAGATGGAATACAGTTTGCCTCATAGCTTGTGTGGAAAAGACTAGTAGTTAATGCTATCTATAATTTATGCTGTTAATCTTGATTGTGGTCAACTTGAACACAGTTTTAATTGGCATTAACTTATATCCTTTATCCTTATGAATAAGATTGGGGACTGAGTACCATTTCAGCCTAGAAATTGCTTTGAGTGTGTTACGCACTCGAAGAGTCTACTCAACTAAACAGAAGTTTTGCATTTTGTTTAATGCATGTTCTTTAGTCAATATTCCAGTGTCTATCTAAGACATTGTTTATCTTTTTACACTCAGCTTTCAGGGTAATGCCTACGAAATTTAGTTAATAATACAAACATATTACTTTAGCTGCGGAGGTGTCAAAAATTAAGCACTAGTAAGTCACAGCGTAAATAGAGCAACCATTTAAAATCTCTAAAGAGCTTATTCCATAATACTTTTGACTTTTGACTTCCGACTAGCGGTACTAGGGGTAACAAATTAGTTATTCTGTTGATATTCAGACAAAATTACTCATTGATTAATTGCTGATGTCATCCTTAATTGATTCTGTTAATCCCTGGTTGGTGGCGATAGGATTAAACACAATTCTATTGGGTTTAGCTTGGATTGCTCCGAAAAAGCTGCTTACTCCTGCTGGATTATTCCACGCCTGGTTTCTGGCGATCCTAATTTGGGTAACTCTAGGCTGGCAAGGATATGCAGTAGTAATGTTCTATTTTCTTGTTGGTTCTGGCGTTACCCGCATCGGAATGGCGCAGAAGGAGGCTGAAGGAATTGCCGAAAAGCGTTCTGGGGCAAGAGGCCCAGAAAATGTTTGGGGTTCGGCTTTGACTGGGGCGCTGTGTGCTTTGGGAGTAGGGATAATAAATTCGGGATTTATTGTACCTAGTTCCCCTCTAGTCCCCAATCCCCAGTCCCTATTATTGTTAGCCTATGTAGCGAGTTTCAGTACCAAGCTGGCTGACACTACTGCTAGTGAAGTCGGTAAAGCCTATGGTAAAAGCACCTTTCTAATTACCACACTCCAACCAGTGCCTCGTGGTACAGAAGGAGCAGTAAGCTTGGAAGGGACTTTAGCTGGGATTGTGGCTTCTGTAGCGATCGCATTTGTTGGTTGGGGAGTTGGTTTAATTGATCTATTCGGAGTAGCTTGGTGTGTACTGGCAGCATTTATTGCCACTAACTTAGAAAGTGTGATTGGGGCAACATTGCAATCTAAGTATACCTGGCTGACCAATGAGGTGGTAAACATTTTTAATACATTAATCGGTGCGATCGCGGCTGTGATACTCGCCTGGACATGGATAAGCATAATTAAGTAGACAGGTAAGAATAAACGATTACTTGTTAATGTTCCGCATAGCAAAGGTTTTCCATGTTAGTTGCTACTTTAGTCATATCAGCAATGCAGTCACTCGACTTGTAGCAACTGGCATAGAAAACTGCAAGAAACTATTCTTGATATGTTTTGCTTTATTTTCGCCTATCTACTTACCTGATTATTTCTCTGAATTTATAAAGATTTGGTTACACAACTGATTTTGCCTTATAACTGATATTTTAAATCCTGTTTTGTCCGCACTAGACCGTAAAAGTAATCATGGGAAATTATTTTATTTACTAGTTATATAATTTTTTGACCATTTAGATGTAATTAATTCATAAAATCTTTATCATATTTAATCATTAATGACCAGATGATTTTTATATGATTTAATTTAAAATTCGTATAAATGCTTAACCATTTTCACATAGTTAGTTCATGGAATCTTCATCATTTTTGACAATCAATGACAAAATAATTTCTATTGAGGAGGCAGTAAAGTACCTGCAAGCCTCTGGAAAATTGGGACAGTTCATTGGAGATATTCTCCGCCAGTACGTAATTGAAGAAGAAATCCGAACCCGAGACGATATTGAGATTGGTACAGCAATAACTGAACAGGCAATTATTGACTTTAGACTGAAAAACCAACTGATTGACCCCCAAAGTTTTCAAGAATGGTTAAAAGCCAACAACACAGACTACACTACCTTTCATACATCAGTAGCTTTTGGTTACAAGTTAGAAAAGCTAAAAACTGTAGTGACCCAAGCAAAAATCCCAGAATATTTTATTGAACGCAAGATTTTTTTAGATCGAGTGGTACTTTCTCGGATCGTTGTTGATAATCGAGAATTGGCAGACGAACTACACACCCAAATTGAAGAAGGAGGTAGTTTTGAGCAACTAGCTAAAGAGTATTCCCTTTCAGATGACCGAATTGTGAACGGCATGATGGGAATAGTCAGCCGAGGAAGTATGCCAGATATATTACGGGCAGCTATTGATGTGGCCAGTCCTGGACAATTGATCGGCCCAATAGAAATCGTTGGCAAAGACTCTCCCCAAGGAGAAGGGCCTTATGGTTTGTTTCGAGTAGAACAATTTCTGCCAGCGTCTTTAGAAGATACTCAACTAAATCTTGCACTACAAAATGAGTTGTTTGAGAAATGGCTAGCAGAGAAAATTCAAAAACTGACAGTCAAATTACAAGTGAGTTAAATATTCTGGATAATGAATCTTTACGATTAAAAGTGCTAGCTTCTTTGCCTTGGAATCAGCCACCGTTATGTTGGCTGACTCCCGAACAACAATCCCGATTGGAAAAGGAGTCTCAAACTCGTCAGTATCGTCTTGGAGAGAAAATCTGGTCAAACGATGTTGGCGGTTATCAATTCTTAATTGTGGCTGGGAAAGTCCGCTTACGAGAAGAAGGCGTTGGTAAACCTTTAGCAGCCCTAGATGTGGGGGACTGGTTTGGTGACTTCCAAAAGCTATCTGGGGATTTTAAAGCTGTAGCTGCTAGTAAAGAAGTAGTAGTAGTGTGTTGGCATACAGCACTGTGGGCAGAATTTTCTAACCCACAAATTCAAGAATTCTGGCAAGTGTTACCAGTGAATGTGGAGAGAGAGAAAGACACATTTTCCTTTTCTTCTACTCCTTCACTAGCACCAGCCTCAGAGGGAACTTCTAGCCCCCATAGCCTCCAACCCCAAAGAGGACTTCCATCTGCAAATCTGATCGTCTCAAGTTATCCTTTCGTTGCTAGTTGGAATACTGCTGCTGCCTGTTTAACAATGGTGGCGCAACAGTTAGAAAATTCTGTGCAACTGGAATGGGTGCAGCGCCAACTCAGAGGACAACGCCCAAAACAGGTTGTGGAAGCAGGAGAAAAGTTAGGGTTAGTGTTGCGGCGGTTACAAGTGAGTTGGGGTGAGTTGCGACAGTTATCATTTCCAGCTTTACTGCTGTGGAATTCTGATTCACCCCAGAGTCCATCTTGGGTGGTGGCTTATGGAATTAAAGGCGATCGCTTAATTATCGCTAACCCTCTAAATCCCGATCGCATTTGTGAAAGCTTACCGCAGTCGATAGTTGAAGCGTCTTGGGATGGACGATTGTGGCAAGTAGAACTTATATCCCAGCAAGAAAAATTTAACCTTAGTTGGTTCACCCCAGCAGTTTGGAAGTATAAGGGATTGCTCACAGAAGTATTGTTAGCATCTTTTACCTTGCAGCTTTTGGGGTTAACAACACCACTAATTACGCAAGTCGTCATTGATAAAGTGATGGTGCAGGAGAGTTTGCCGACTCTCGATGTAATGGCGATCGCACTTTTGTTCGTAGCCATATTTGAGTCCGTACTTGGCATTCTGCGCTTATTCATCTTTACCCATACAGCTCGTCGTCTGGATTTGAGTTTATCTGCACAGCTATTTCGCCATCTGATGCGTCTACCATTAGCTTATTTTGAGTCGCGGCGCGTTGGAGACACAGTAGCACGAGTCCAGGAACTCGAACAAATTCGTCAGTTTCTCACAGGTACAGCATTAACTGTGATTCTGGATAGCATCTTTGCTGTGGTGTACCTAGCATTGATGTTTTACTATAATATCCCACTCACTTTTGTAGCTTTAGCAGTACTGCCACTATTTGCCACATTAACGATAGTTGCAACACCAATTCTGCGTAACTGGCTCAACGAAACTTTTAACCGGAGTGCCGATAGTCAATCCTTTCTAGTAGAGACAATCACCGGAATTCACTCCGTTAAAGCCCATGCAGCCGAACCAGTAGCCCGCGATCGCTGGGAAGGCTTATTTGCTCGCTTCATTCGCACAGGTTTTAAAGCTTCTACTACCTCCAATATCAGCAGCAATATTGGTGACTTCCTCACCAATTTTTCCACCCTGCTGATTCTCTGGTTTGGCGCGAAGTTAGTCATCGAACAAAAACTTACAGTTGGACAACTAGTTGCCTTTCAAATGCTCTCTGGTAGAGTCACAGGCCCACTTTTGCGCTTAGTACAGTTGTGGCAAACCCTCCAACAAGTGCTACTTTCTGTAGATCGCATTGGTGATATTCTCAACGTCTCTCCAGAAGCTGAACTGGGAACTGGTCTAGTTTTACCACCCCTAAAAGGTCAAGTCACCTTTGAGCAAGTATTTTTCCGCTACCGGCCAAACTTTGATGCCATTCTGCGGGGAATATCTTTCAATGCCGAACCAGGGCAATTTGTTGGTATTGTCGGACGTAGCGGTTCTGGTAAAAGTACTCTGTCTAAACTATTGCAACGCCTTTATCAAATTGAATCAGGACGTATCCTTATTGATGGTTTTGATATAAAAAGTGCCGATTTAGCATCACTGCGGCAACAAGTTAGTGTAGTTCTCCAAGAAGACTTTTTATTTAACGGTTCCATTTTGGAAAATATCACTCTCGGTAGTCCCGACATTACCGCAGAGCAAGTAGTAGAGGCGGCAAGACTAGCAGTAGCCCACGACTTCATCAGTCAATTACCCTACGGTTACGAAACTAATGTTGGCGAACGCGGTACCGCTTTATCTGGTGGACAGAGACAACGTATTGCCCTCGCAAGGCTATTTCTTTCTCAAGCGCCAATTTTAGTTTTGGATGAAGCTACCAGCGCTTTGGATAGTGAAACTGAACAACAAGTACTGCAAAACCTGCAAAAAATTTCTGCTAATCGTACCGTGTTTTTAATTGCTCACCGCTTTGCCCCTCTCAAACGTGCTGATTTGATTTTGGTGTTGGAGCAAGGCGTGATCGCCGAACGTGGTACACATTCACATTTATTGCAACAAAAGGGTTTGTATTGGTCACTATATCAACGGCAGCAAGCAAACATTTAACTAATTTAAAGCTTGTGGCTACATAAAAGATAAACGTTTGAAAAGCGTCTTAAAGATAGCCTTTGGCGAATGGAGCATAACTCCATTCGCCATTTTAATTTTGATGGTTTTGATAATTACCCTCGCTCCAGCCTGAGTGGTGTAAATAATTTTATAGGCAGCGATCGCAGTCGTTTTAAAAGTAGTAACAGTTATAACTTTTTCTTCTTATTGTACTAGTGTACATTAATACATTTCAAAAATTTAAGATTTACTTGAGCAATTAACTTTTAACAAAAGCCATAGTTTTAAGAACATTTTTTGGTAATAAAATTAGCATTTTCTTATAGAATTTCATAGTAATTATGACAATAGAGCTTATTCACATATTGAGTTTTTCTGAGCAAGATTTTAAAGCTTAAAACTGTCAAAAACCGATTGCTATCTTTGAGAAAAAATACTTATGCTCACTGATGATGTTAAGAACAATGTGTTGGCAACTCAACAGCTAAATGCCACTTCGATTTCCTCATTAGATAGCTTTAATACGAAAAATAGCCACAGCCTCAACTTCAGCAGTAGTAGCTATAACTCGACCGATGCTGATGTACACTTGCTAAATAATGGTGACTCCGAAAATAGCAGTAACGCTACTAATAATGGTTTTAGCGCTCAAAGTTATAACTCCACCAATGGCTATGGCTTGATTAATGGAGCAGCAGCAGTGGCTAGAGCTATTGGTCAGAATACCTTTGCTGATGTTCCTGATCTTGGTGGCAATAATTGGGGAGCAGACCTTGTGAAAGCACCAGAAGTCTGGGCGCATGGATACACAGGGCAAGGTGTTGTTGTTGCCGTTGTAGATACTGGAGTTGACTATAACCACGAAGATTTAAAAAATAATATCTGGACGAATACCAAGGAAATTGCGGGTAACGGTATAGATGATGATGGCAATGGCTATGTTGATGATAATTACGGTTGGAACTTTGCCGATAAAAACAACAACACCTTAGATAACAACGGTCATGGTACTCATGTTTCTGGCACGATCGCAGGAGAAAATAATAATTACGGTGTCACTGGTATTGCATACAATGCCAAAATTATGCCCGTCAAAGTTTTAGATAGCTCTGGCTCTGGTTCCTATAGTTCCATATCTAAAGGTATTCGCTACGCTGTGGATAATGGAGCTAATGTGATTAACCTCAGTTTAGGAGGTGCTTATTCCAATCCTACTTTAGAGTCAGCCATTGACTATGCCAGCAGCAAAGGAGTGATTGTTGTCATGGCAGCAGGTAATGATGGCGACTCATCACCTGACTATCCCGCCCGCTATGCATCCAAGTCCGGAATTGCTGTTGGGGCTGTGGATAAAAATAATAATCTAGCCGACTTCTCTAACCGTTCTGGAACAAATGAAATTGCTTACGTCACAGCCCCAGGAGTCAAGGTTTATTCATCAGTTCCGAATAATCAATATGCCACTTATAGCGGCACGTCTATGGCTGCTCCCCATGTTGCTGGTATAGTTGCCCTGATGCTTAGTGCTAACCACAACTTGACTGATGCTCAAGTCCGTCAGATTGTCACAGAAACCGCAGGAAATAGTACACAAAGTACAAGCTCTAATTTGAATATTTCTAATGTCAGTTCTCTGTCAAGTCAGCCAATTACAGAAACAGGAGAATATCTCACAGCAAAAAGTATGTTTGGTTTCAATAATTTCGATTTTGGTTCTGGGATCAATCAGGTAATTACACAAGGCGCAAAATATCTGACGCCAGAGACTATTTATAGTTTGAATAATTTCGATATTGCTTCTGTAATTGGTCAAACAATTACACAAAGTGCAATATATTTGACACCAGAGACTATTTATAGTTTGAATAATTCCGATGTTGTTTCTGTAACTAGTCAGGGAATTACAAAAACCACAAAATATCTAACCTCATCTGAAGGTAATGATACATTAGTTAATCCAGAATTATGGTCTCTATCTCTAGACTATAATAAAATATTCAGCGACATCAATATCAATAGTAATGAGAATAATGTTGATTATGGTAACCTAATTGAGCAAATGCAAAAACAATTAAAACAATTAGAACAGGTTAGAAAATACTTGGGTCTTGGTTGAAGATTATAGGGGTTTAGCATTGCTAAACCCTTAATACAAAACTAATACTATTTTAGATTTTGGATACTTCGACTTACCTCGGCTCCGGTTCCATCGAGCAAAGTCGAGATGCTCGGCACGAGTCGCGGTTCCTGAGCGTAGTCGAAGGGCAGTACAAGTTTTAGATTTTGGATTGGAAACCGCTTAGTATATCTGGGTTTTCTCTGTCCATCTGTCGCAATCATTTTTTAAATTGGTATAAGCTGATGCGCGAAAAGAATTGTATATTTTGACTAATTGACTTAGGACAGTCAATTAGTCATTTGTCCTTCCTTTGAAATACAAATAACTAATGACAAATGACAAATGACAATCCTCACCAGTAAATATACAACTTAAATACGTAACAGCTTACCTGACTGAAAATGCCTCACTGAAGCGTCGCGTCACAGGCTCAGTAATGAATGTCAAAATTGACTTTTTCCGAGTGACAATTTCACCTGAAGCAGACATACCTGGTGTAAATTCTACTTCTTGACCCCGGACGTTAACTGAGTGTTTATTTAGCCTAATTCTGGTGGGAAAAACTAAGCCTAATTCTTTATCAACAATTGCATTCGGACTGACTTGCACAACTTCTCCATTCACAGTGCCAAATTCCTGGAAAGGGAAAGTCGCCATTTTTACTTTTGCCTTCATTCCTTGACGAATAAAGCCAATATCGCGGTTGAGAACTTTCACCTCTAGGAGCATTTCTTCGCCTTCTGGCAAAATTGATAGCAATTCTTCACCTGATTGCACTGGCCCTTTGGTGGCTTTAACTCTGTAAATTGTACCGGCAACAGGAGCTTCAATGGTTTCTAAAGCTTGCTGCTTTCTCGCTTGTTCTAATTGACCTTGAACAGTTGTCAGTTCTTCTTTACGCTTGTTGTACTGGGTCAAAATTTCACTTTGGCGTTCTGATGCTACACGTTGGGCTTGACTGCGTGCAGCATTGTAAGCTTGTTCTGCTTGGCGAATTTCTTGGACTTGAGCAGCAATATCTTGTTCTAACGATGTGACTTTATCTTGAGCCTCTGTGATTTTATTCTGGGCGTTAGTCACTTCATCTTGCGATCTAGTAATTTCTGTCTTTGCACGAGTTAATCTTTCTTGAGCATCTAAGTAATCGACACGAGGTACAGCCCCAGGAGTCATTAAGCTACGTAGGCTTTTTTCTCTTTCTTCGGCAAGTGCCAAATTACTTTCAATTTTAATTCGGATGCTGTCTGCGTTGGCAAGGTTAGTTTTGGCATTGGCAACGCTGCTTTTAGCATTAACTAAGTTGTCTTGCAACCGAGTCAAACGGACTTTGGCTTGATCTATAAGTGATTTTTGGCGATTTGCTTCTGCTTCCGCCCCTGCTTGCCGCGCTTGGAAGTCTTGCAGGCGAGAACTTAAAAGTTCATTTTGCAGTTTTGTCCCAGTAGTTTTGCTTCCGGTGCGTTCTGCATCCAAACGTTGCAAATCTTCCTGAATCAATCTACTAGATTTTGCTAGGCGGGAAACATCAGTTATTTGCAAGTCTGGATCTTTTTGAATTAGAACTTGATTTTTAGTAACGCGATCGCCTTCTTTGACTTTAACAGCAACAATTGACCCCCCACCCAAGGATGTCACCGGTCTTACCTGCGTGGAAGCAATTAATTCCCCTGGTGCTGTTGCTACTTCATCTATTTGCGAGAAGTACGCCCAGGCGATCGTTCCAAATACGATGACGCTCATCGTTCCCGCTAATAATCTTGTGTACAGGGGTGGCAATTCTTGTACCGCCTTCCCCAACTCATAAGTAAGTTGTTCCTCTGGTTGGGCGAATCGCTCTTTTGTCTGACGTGCTTGAGCAGCATTTACAGTTAGGGAAGATTTCATAGAATTTTAGATTTTAAGAATGGGGAGTGGGGAATGGGGAATGGGGAATGGGGGAATGATTTATCATTTATAGTGTTTTTCTTCACCCTACTCGCTACTCCCTACTCCCCATTCCCCATTTAAACTGCTAGATAACGCCGCAAAAAACTTTCTAATGTCTCTAACTTGAAGTTATAAATCGCCTCCAAATTGGCAATTTCATCTTTTGTACAAAAAAATTCATTTGCTAGCAATGTGCGATAAGTTCCTAAAGTTTTTTGGATTTGGGGATTAATTAAACCCAATGCACTCTGTAACCCATCAATGGCAAATAGTGGTGAGTTAATTATTACTGGCTGTTTGTTGAAGATCCGACCAAAAATCCGGGGAATATCTTCTCGTAATAAAATCTCCGGCCCTCCCACTGGTAAAATCTGGTTGCGAGCGCCTTCAACTGTCACAGAATCCACCACTATCTTTGCTAAATCATCGGTACTAACAATTGAAGTACGGTTTTTGCGATCGCCAATTAGCAGATATAATCCCGTTTCCCGAAATTGTTCTACTAATGGCAGCAAGTTAGATGCTAATCCAGATGGGCGTAAAATAGTGTAATTTAAGCCACTAGCTGACAAATATCGCTCTACTGCTCGTTTGGCTTTAAATACAGGAGCGTCTTCATATCCGCGATCGGCTCCTAGTACAGAAATAAAGACAAAATGCTCTACACCATTGGCTTTTGCTTGGTCTATTAGTTCAATATTGGCGCGGTAATCTAAAGATAAGGCATCGCTATCAGAACCGTGGGCGCTGATAACATACTTGACACCCCGACTAGCTTTCTGGATATCTCTTTCTTCTAGCAAGTCACCGATAAAGATTTCTGCACCCCGGTGTTCTAACTCGCTATAGCGCGAGGTCAGGCGGACAAATCCCCTTACAGACTGTTCTCGTTGTCGGAGAAGTCGCACAACTCTGCGACCAATTCCTCCCGTTGCTCCAGTTATTAGAAACATATAAATACCTAAATTGAATAGTTACAAGGTTTATATAGGGGTTCGCTCGTTTGTATGCAATACACTTTGACCTCACTTTCATTCCTCTCTTTTTTTAGGACTACGGTGTACACACAAGTTATCGAATCACTACCAGTCCTTGAATTACCCCACCCTAACCCTCCCCTTATAAAGGGGAGGGAACAAGAATCTCTTTTTTCCCCCCTTTACAAGGGGGGATTAAGGGGGGTAATTCGGCTTGTGTATACACAGTAGCCTCGTAGGAGAGGGTTAGGAGTTAGGTCTTTATTAGCCAATAAGTCATACCTTATTTATCTTAATCTCAAAAAATTATCCCCCACATCTTTGTAGATGCAGAGGATGGGGTAATGGGATTAATTTTACTGGCTCAACAAGTCAACAGCTTGTTCAAGCGACATCTTAGCTTTGTGCAAATTCAGCAGGTTCTCCTGGTCGTATCGGTCAGGATAGCTCATTTTCCTGCCTTCTAAAGTTATCCGAATTAGTGCTGCTTGCTCATCTGTGGGTGAATTCATCTCTTCTATAGCAGAACTGATTATCTGGATAGCGTTAAAGTTAGGGAATTTTAACCCTTTACCTTGCTTCATTTGTTGCAGGGCTAAAAATGGAAATGCCATCAGAGTTACGATGTACGAAGTTTTGTATCCTGCATTGCCAGTTGGTTTGATGCCGTATCTACGACACAAGTCGCGTAATTCTTTAATAGTCTTGATTTCAAGTTCGGAACGCGTGAACATAAAATAGTAGTGTCCATTTTTGAAATTGGATATTGGTGGTTGTACTTCCGGCAAGTTGTAGCAACCACCAAAAAACAATCTATTGTTTTGGCACCAAGTAAATCAAGCCTTGTTCATATTTCTCAATAATGCCTAATCCTAAAGGGAATCCACAAAATTTACAACCAATTAAATCAAATAGAGAAGAATCATTAACAGAGAGAATTAACCTACGCATTACCAAAACTATGAAAGAAGAACTATCTACCAAGGATGATCCTCCAGAATTTTGTCGTCGTGCAATCCAGGAAGCATTGGATAAGGATAGAGAAAAGTAATCTCAAAGGGATAGTTGTTACAAGTGCGTGGATTACTGAAATGAGTCAGTAATTAAGCATGTTGAAAAAGCAATATGCTTGATTGCTTGCTGAAAATACTGAAATTAGTAAATAAAAGCTCCTTATGAGAAAGTCAAAGCTTCTTTTGAGTAAGTCAAAGCTGATTTTGCTTGCGGAAAACACCAAAATAAGAAAGTCAAAGCTTCTTTTGAGTAAGTCAAAGCTGATTTTGCTTGCGGAAAACACCGAAATGAGAAAGCAAACTGGGGTTTGAGAAAGTCAAAGCTCTTTTTGAGAAAGTAAAAGCTTCTTTTGAGTAAGTCAAATGTCATTTTGCTTATTAAATTCGACGTAACTTAAGTAATTACGTTAAGAAGATTTGTAGGTTGGGTTGAACGGAGTGAAACCCAAAAAAGCCATGAAAATGTTGGGTTTCGTTCCTCAACCAAACCTACATTAGAGTTATTTTTTAGGCAAAACCTCGCAGTATTTGGCTGAGTTAGAATCGTTTAAGAAGAATTTAAAGCAGTAAGTATAATGCATTGGCAATTAATGCCAGTATAAAGAAGTGGATGTAAGGAGACTTATAGATGAGTGACGAAGATCAGTTTGATGTCTTCCTTTGCCACAATAGCAAAGACAAACCTGAAGTTATAGAAATTGCTTATGAATTAACAAGACAAGGAATTAAACCTTGGCTAGATAAGTGGGAACTTCGTCCTGGTTTAGCATGGCAGGTTTTATTAGAAGAACAAATAGAAAATATTAAATCAGCAGCCGTTTTTGTAGGTAGCAGTGGACTTGGCCCCTGGCAAAGTCAAGAAATAAGAGCTTTTTTAAATGAATTTGTCGAGAGAAACTGTCCCGTGATTCCTGTTTTGCTTGGGAATACACCACAGCAGCCTAAACTCCCAATTTTTCTTAAGGGTCATACGTGGGTTGACTTTCGTACAGATACTGAGGCTATGGAGAATCTAATTTGGGGTATTACTGGAAAACCACCAGAGCAAAAACCAAAGCAACCAGTGATTCAACAGGAATTGGAGGAATGGAAAGAAGAATATGCAAAAGAGATGGAATTGGAGGAGGAATGGAAAGAAGAATATGCAAGAGAGATGAATAGAGAGATGGAATTGGAGAAATGGAAAGAAGAATATGCAAGAGAGATGGAAAATAGATAACATTTCAGAGATCCGATATCTGGCACTAGCGGTTGATAGCAATTAGCTTGAATAAAGTTTTCTGCTAGCTCCTACGCTTCAGTACTTTCTGGCACCCTCTTCTTGTGCCAAGGTAAACTCACTGTCCCGGTGACTTTAGCGAAAGTTATCTAAAGCTGACTGAAATTCTTGTTTTACCCGCATTTCCCGCCAGAGGCAAGAAAAGAGTCTGTGAAAAGTTTTTCCAATTTAAAATCCCCCCACATCTTTGTAGATACAGGGGGAATATTAACAATTCAAAATTGTTTCACATGGGTATTTAAACGCTTTGTGCAAACAGCCCACTTCAAAACTATTCAGCAGCTTTGTTATTAGCTCTATTAGCCCGCGCCTCAGCCGAAGCCATCACCTCATCCATATTCTCTAACACTTCACCAGGGAAGTTTTCCAAAACTCTGGTAGAAAGAGCAACCCGCCCTTTACCTTCATCCAAGTCAATAATTACAGCTTTAATTTGCTGACCAACTTGAAATACCTTTTCTAATGAGTCGATGAATTTTTGGCTTACCTGCTTGATATGAAGCAAAGCCCCCATACCATTTAAATCGACAAACACACCAAAAGGTTTGATGCCAGTAACTTTACCTTCCACCAGTTGACCTAGTTCTAATAAGCTGAAGTTGCTAGAACGAGTTGCTAATCGCTGAGAAAGGATGAGTTTGTTGGTGTTTTTATTGATTTCCAAAAAGCCCACAGTCAGATTTTGACCTTTGAGTGCTTCTAAATTATCACGCTCTGCCAAGTGCGATCGCGGAATAAATCCCCGCAAAGAGAGAATATCGACGGTGACACCACCTTTATTCACACCCATAACCTTTACTTGCACAGTCTGAGCATTTTCCTGCATTTCGGCCAATCGTTCCCAGATGTGCTGAATTTCCAACTGCTTTCGAGAAAGGGTGACTTGACCTTCTGCATCCTGATCTCGGATAATCAAAAACTGCATTTCCTCTTGCAATGGCAGCACTTCTGATAAATCGGTAACAGCTCTCAAAGAAGCCTCATCGCGCGGCAGAAAAGCTGACGACTTGCCACCAATATCGACATAAGCTCCATCATGGTCAAGTTGGAACACTTTGCCATGTACAATCTGTCCCTTTTGAAACTGGTAGTCGTGTTTTTCTAGTGCTTTGGCAAAATCGTCCATTGTAAACGACGAATTGGCTGTTTGAGAAAGTTTCGATTCGGAATTCATGACTTTTGAAGATTAATTGTTATTTGATATGGTGCAACTGGAGTTTAGATTGTCATTAGTCACTTGTCATTTGTCATTTGTCCTTTGCTAATGATTAATGACTAATGACTAATTCAGTTGACTAAAGAGTTGTTGGACTTGCTCCCAAGCATCAGTAGCAGCTTTAGGATTATAACTGCCACGACGGTCACAGAAAAATCCGTGATCAGCTCCATCGTAGCGAAACACACGATAAGGAATTTTATATTTTTCTAACTCTGCTTCAATCTGATCTACTTGTTCGGGTGGGATACTTGCATCTTCTTTACCAAAGAAACCGTAGAGAGTGCCAGGAATTTCTTTGGTGCGGGTGACAGTGGGAGCTACACCTCCTGGTGTGCGAGTCGTAATTCCAGCACCGTAGAAGGAAGCCGTAGCTTTAATATCTGGTAAGGTAGCTGCAAGATATGCGACATGACCGCCAAAGCAGAAGCCAATACAACCAAAACTATCTTTTTTGACTTGAGGCAGAGTTTTGAGGTAGTCAATTGCTACTTGAATATCGCTCAATAACTCTGAGGCTTTAGTTTGCATCGCGTAGCCTCTACCTGTTTGAATATCTTCGGGTGTGTATCCGGTTTCAAAACCAGGAGCAGTCCGTTGAAAAAGTGCAGGTGCGATCGCTACATACCCAAGTTTGGCAATTCGTTCTGTAACATCCCGAATGTGAACGTTGACACCAAAAATCTCTTGTAATACCACTACTCCTGGGTAAGATCCAGCTTCTTTTGGCTCTGCTAAATAAGCAGATATTTGAATATTATCTTGCAAAAGATTAACTGTTGTGGTAATTATTGCTTGCTCTGTCATAATAATTTTTACCAGTGCTGTATGATTAGCCGTGTGTTTATTTGATATAACTATGCCAGTATGCCCAGGTCATTTCTATTTAAATTATCAATTACCAGTAGGAGCGCATTAGAAATTTGTACCAGAAAAACTTCATGTGTAAATAAAATATTTGACATGTAGCAAATGCAGCTGGTCACTAAAGGAGGGCTGAGTTAAAAGTGCTGTGTGCTGAGTAGTAAATCAACACTCCCCACTCCCCATTCCCCACTCCCCACTCCCCACTCAGTATTCAGGAGGTTTGCTGATGATTCAATTCCGTATTCAGCCAGACAGCGAAATTCCCGCATCAACCCAGCTGTTTAATCAAATCCGGTTTGCGATCGCTTCTCGGCAATATCCCCCTGCTTACAAATTGCCAAGCACAAGGGCATTAGCAATGCAAACTGGGTTACACCGTAATACCATTAGCAAAGTTTACCGTCAACTAGAAGAAGACGGATTTGTTGAAAGTATGGCTGGTTCAGGGATTTATGTTCGTCCCCAAGGTCATGAGGGCGGTAGTAGACTGCAATCACCTATACTTAAACAAAATCCTGATGCATATCAAGTTGTCCAGAAAGCACTAGATGATTTGCTCACCCAAGGATGTTCACTCAATCAAGCCAGAGAGCTATTTTTGGCGGAAATTGACTGGCGCTTGCGTTGTAGTGCGCGAGTGCTGGTTGCAGTTCCATCTTATGATATGGGTGCTGGTGAGTTGATGGTGTATGAATTAGAGCGAGCTTTAAAAATCCCAGTCCAGTTGGTAGCAATGGAAGAATTAACAGCTGTGCTAGATAAAACTACCTCTGCGACAGTGGTTACAAGTCGGTATTTTATCAGTAATGTGGAAGCGATCGCAGCTCCTAAAGCTGCACGGGTAATTCCTCTGGATATCTACGACTACAGCAAAGAACTCAGCCTCTTGAAAACCTTACCAAAAGAAAACTGTGTTGGCATAGTTAGCCTCAGTTCCGGGATTGCACGAGCCGCAGAAGTCATCCTCCACGGTTTGCGGGGAGATGAACTATTAGTGATGACTGCACAACCAAAAGATGCCTATAAACTTCAGGCAATGGTTAAACGCGCTGAAGTAATCATAAGTGATCAAGCCAGTTTTGTGGCAGTCCAAGCAGCCGTGCAAGCATCTGATGAAGATATTATTCGTCCACCGAAGCTGATTAAGGTTGAAAATTATATCGGTACTAACTCAATTAACTTGCTAAAACGAGAACTAGGTTTGAGTTAATTAAAACTTACGCCTATCTCTCAAACTCTCATTTTCTATACCCTCTGCGCCTCTGTGGTTCTCTATTCCGTAATTAATATCAAGATAATTCAACCAACATCTTTGAGAGCAACTGATACAGGAGGGATAAAGTAGTGCAAATTGTGATTGTGGGCGCAGGCCCAACAGGCGTAACACTTGCCCTGCTCCTTGTAAAACGTGGCATTGCTGTAACGTTAATTGAAGCAGCAAAAGACTTTCATCGTGTTTTTCGTGGCGAAGGATTAATGCCCAGTGGGTTAGATGCCCTAGAGCAAATGGGTTTATCACCGTTGTTAGAGCATATTCCCCATCGACAACTCGACGCATGGGAATTTATTCTGGGTGAAAAGCAGTTGTTTCGAGTTGATGAACCAATGGGAGCAACCCAACCCTGTACACTGGTTTCACAACCACCGCTACTCAAAGCACTAATTTCAGAAGCTCAAACTAATGATGGGTTTGAATTTATCCAAGGTGTTCCAGTCAAAGATTTACGCTGGAGTAATCAACGTGTCGCAGGTGTAGTATTAAGCGATGGGAGAGAACTAACTGCTGACTTAGTGATTGGGGCAGATGGTCGAAATTCTCTTGTGCGACAACGTATAGGATTGGAATTGGTACGCCAGCCCAAAAATATTGATATTCTCTGGTTTAAGCTTGCCGCCAGCCCTGAGTTTGCAGCCGATAATGTATTTCGTACTATTGTAAATGGCGATCGCGTATTTACCATTTTTCATGGAGCAGAATCAGGTAAACTGCATCTGGCTTGGGTAATGTCCGCAACCGAAAACACTGACTCCAAGCAAGCCAACTGGGCAGAGATTTTTGCCTCACTATCACCCTCATGGCTAGCAGAGCATTTCCGTAATCATGCAGACACTATCGAATCCCCTATTCGGCTTTCTGTTGTGGTTGGTTATTGTCCAGAATGGCACGCATCAGGGGTACTGCTTCTGGGTGACGCTGCACACCCAATGTCTCCTGTGCGCGCTCAAGGAATTAATCTAGCATTCCGTGATGTGATTGTTGCTGCTAATCATCTTGTGCCACTATTGCACAGAGAAGCTGGACACCAGGATATTGATATGGCACTATCGTACATCCAAGCGGAACGTGAGCCAGAAATTATCCGCGCCCAGCAACTCCAGTTAGAGGAAGCGAAACAAGGGGAACTACTGCGAAAAAATGCACTGCTGCGATCGCTGTTGATTCAACTTGCTCCCTTACTCCGTAAAATAATTAAAAAGTCTTGGTTAAGGCGACAATATAAAATGCGTCAAGGTATCACACAGGTACACCTAACTGTCTAAAAAACCGTCAGCAGTTATCCGACTTGTGGTTGTGCAGTGTTAATTCGCAAAAACTTTTGTACCGTTTGCAAATAAGTTGGCGCATCTTCCAACATTGGGAAATGCGCTGTGTTACGAATCATCACAAATTCCACTTTGTCACTAAGTGCGGCTGCTTGACGCCCCATCTCGGCTGGAATAATCTTGTCGTATTCTCCCGCCACGAGTAGAGTCGGCACTGTCAGCTTGGCAAACTCTTGTGGCATCACTTCAGATTGAGCCTTACTGACTGAAGTAAAAATTGTTCCTAAAGCCGCATCGTAATCTGCTTCGAGAAAATCTTCCAAAAAAGCTTGCCGCTCAGAATGTGGAATGGAACTATGCAGAAATCTGGCCATAAACATCCGGTCAACAAATGGAATTTTGCTTAACCACTTGGGACGGAATTTCACTACATAGCCACCAAATTTATGAAAAGCACTAAAGGATTTTTCGTCGTACTCAAAAACGCCGCTACAAGTTAAAATTCCTCGTTCTACTCGTTCGGGGTAGCGGTTAAAAAATAAAGTAGCAACAGACGCGCCCATTGAATGAGCATTGATATAAACACCTTGAAGATGCAACCCATCTAACAAAGCTGCCAAATCATCAGCGTATTCTTCTAATTCATAAGTTAACTCTCTGATTGCCTGTGATTCTTCCTGCGGGGATTCCGATTCGGCAACAGCTTCACTTGCTTCGGCTATAGTTGGCTTCCCACCAGAACGGCCAAACCCCCGCATATCGTAGAGTAAACAATCAAATTGCTCCGATAGAGCATTCGCGGTATTTTGCCAATATCTAGCCGAACCAGCCCAACCGTGGATGAAAACCATCACTGGTTTTACCAAAGAACCAGATGGTTTTTTCACCCATTCATAGTAATGCTCAACGCCACGAACATTAATATAAGGCATTAGTCATTTGTCCTTTATCAGTTGTCATTAGTCATTTGTCCTTGGTACATAGTAATTATTCCTTAGTTTTTGCCCAATGACTAATGACCAATGATTATTAGGCTGATTCCGGTTTCGGCAGTGAAGATGGATGTATTATCAGTTCGGCAGTTGATCGCTTCTCAACCATCTCCCGTGTTACTGTACAACGTGTCACATCCTTACGGGATGGTAACTCGTACATTACATCCAACATTAATTCTTCCACAATGCCCCGTAGCGCTCTAGCACCAGTTTTACGACGGTAGGCTTCTTGAGCGATCGCTCGTAAAGCATCTGGTTTAAAATCTAACTGGACATTATCCATCTTCAGCAGTTTTTGGTACTGCTTCACTAAGGCGCTGCGTGGTTGGGTGAGAATCGCCATCAACGCTTCTTCATCTAGCGGATCTACTACTGCTACCATTGGCACACGCCCAATAAATTCGGGAATCATGCCAAATTTTACTAGATCGTCTGGTGCTAGATGGCGGAGAGTATCTGCTGCCCGTTTTTCTTTCGATTGGCCTTCTCCAGGTTGCACAAAGCCTATTGCTTTTTTACCAACTCTCTGATCCACAACCTTCTCTAAGCCTACGAAAGCACCACCACAGACGAACAAAATATTACTTGTATCAATCTGGATGCAGTCCTGATAGGGATGCTTACGCCCTCCTTGGGGTGGTACATTGGCGATCGTTCCCTCTAACATTTTCAGCAAGGCTTGCTGCACGCCTTCGCCAGAAACATCGCGGGTAATTGACGGGTTCTCACTCTTGCGAGCAATTTTGTCAATTTCATCAATGTAAATAATTCCTCGTTGCGCTTCTTCTATATCTAAATCTGCCACCTGCAACAGTCGCAGCAAGATATTTTCCACGTCTTCTCCCACATACCCGGCTTCTGTCAGCGTCGTAGCATCGGCGACGGCAAAGGGTACATCCAGGATTTTCGCTAGGGTTTGCGCTAAGAGAGTTTTGCCGCAACCAGTCGGGCCAATTAACAAAATGTTAGACTTTTGCAATTCTACAGCATCATCTACCGCAGCTTTGCCACTGGTTTTAGACTGAATCACTGCCAACCGCTTGTAGTGATTGTAAACAGCTACTGACAGGACTTTTTTGGCTTCGTCTTGACCAATAACGTGTTCGTCTAGATATTTTTTAATCTCTCTTGGCTTGGGTATTTGATTAAACGAAATACTAGAAGATTGAGTACGCCGTTTTTGAGGTGGTTCTGCTCTTGGTGCGGGTTGTGCAGCCGCCCCATTGGTATCGAGTAACTCCTCGTCTAGTATTTCATTACACAAGTCAACGCATTCATCGCAGATGTAGACTCCCGGCCCCGCGATTAATTTACGCACCTGCTCTTGAGACTTGCCGCAAAATGAACATTTTAAATGGGAGTCGTACTTAGACATACCAGCCTCTTATTTCAGAATGGTGACGTTTTCCCCTGCTGTGGGAAGATTTTGCCTGGAAATGACCTGATCAATCAAACCGTAGTTTTTGGCTTCTTCTGCCGACATGAAAAAGTCGCGCTCAGTATCTGCTTCAATTCTTTCTATGGGTTGACCAGTATGATGAGCCATTAACTGATTCAACTTAGCCTTAATGTAAAGAATTTCTCTGGCTTGAATTTCAATGTCAATGGCTTGACCTTGAGCGCCACCAAGTGGTTGGTGAATCATAATTCGGGAGTCGGGCAGAGACATTCGCTTACCGGCAGCCCCTGCTGTCAACAAAAATGCCCCCATGCTCGCGGCTAATCCAAAACAGATGGTAACAACATCAGGGCGAATTTGTTGTATTGTATCATAGATTGCCATCCCTGCGTAGACTGAGCCGCCGGGAGAATTAATATACAGTTGGATGTCTTTTTCTGAGTCTTCGGCGTCTAGAAATAACAACTGAGCCACGATTGAGTTGGCTACAGTATCATCTATTGGCGTTCCCAAAAAGATAATCCGCTCTCGCAGCAGGCGGGAGTAGATGTCGAAAGCCCTTTCTCCCATGCCAGATTGTTCCACCACCATCGGCACGATGTTGCTAGGGCTGTTTAACTGGGAGTTAATGTTGATTCGACTTTGGTTGCTGATGGGGTTATTTCCCGACTGCGATACAAGCATACAAGCTTTCTTTGACGATAATTTAGGACAGGTGTTTCAGCAGCAGATGCTGCCTTTTCAACGAATAGGATTTTTATAGGTACGTGTTAACCATTATGCCTCATATAATTTCCTCTCGTGTAACACAGTATCAAGCTCAGGCGATAACATGTGTCACAATTTGCTGAAAATTCATTCATTCTTTAATTATTCTGTCTTCATACTTCTGCTCCTTCATCTCCCCCATCTCTTTTAACTTACCCATTTCACCAGTACTTTAACTCAGGACTGGTGAACTCATGGCTGTGGGATTGTTAATTATCCTTCTGTGACTTCTGTTGAAGCAACGCTTGTTTCTTCCTCTGTCTGAGGTGCATCCGCATCCGTATCCGCATCTAATTCTGCGGCTTCTGTTTCTTCTGCGGGGCTTAAGGAACCTTCGGGTACAAGTTCAACTGAGGAATGTTCTAATAGCCAATCAATGGTTTTTTCAGTTAATAGCTCGTTTTCCACGATTGAGCGCAGTCTATCTTCATCAACGTCTTGTTCTTCTGGGTACTGTTCCAAAAGTTCGGTGACTCTGGCTGCGATTTCTTCAGGTGTTACCTCGATAGATTCACGTTTAGCAACTTCTCGCAACGACAAGGAGCGTTTGATGCGTTCAATGGCCTCAGTACGCGATCGCTCCCGCAATTGAGGAATAATATCTTGAGTAAACAACTTCCTCACATCCAATCCCTGCTGAGACAGGCGCATTGCTGTTTGCGTTAGCATGGCATCCACTTCTTGCTCAATCATGGTTGCTGGTAAGTCAACTTCTACGTGCTTGAGCAGTTCCGTTAACAAAGCTTCCTGTTTATTTGTTTTTGTTTTGTCGTCTGCTTCTTTTTGATATTGCTCGACCAAAGAAGCACGTAACTCCTCTAAGGTTTCAAAATCGCTGATTTCTTGGGCGAAATCGTCATTTACTTCTGGTAATTCCTTTTCCTTTAATTCTTTGAGCGTCACTGTGAAAGTTGCCGCTTTTCCAGCTAAATCTTCATTAGCATAAGGATCTGGGAACTGGGCCGCAATTTCTCTGGTTTCTTCCGGATTCATCCCCACTATTCCCGAAATAAAGCCTGGAATAAACTTATCTTCTTGCAACTCAACTTGAAAATCAGTTGCTTCGGCTCCGGGAATCGGTTCTAGTTCAGCTGTTTCGTCTTCGCCTTCACCTATGGCGAATGAACCTTTAAAATCGACTACGGCAATATCACCGATTTGGGCTGCACGTCCTTCCACAGGAATCAATGTCGCCAATTCTTGACGTTCTTTGTCAAGGTTTGCGTCCACTCGTTCTGGGTCGAACTTGACTTCTTCAGCTTTCGCCTGCAAATCAGTGTACTGAACTAGATTCACTTCTGGTTCTACATCGACAGCAGCCGAAATCGTCAGAGGTTTTCCAGGTTCATAATTCTTAATTAAATCCTCAAAGGAGGAGCGCAATTGCGGCTGACCTATTGCCGGGATAGCTTCTTGTTTAACCGCTTGCTCAATACCGTCTTGAATTAATTCTTCCAGCGCTGCTGCCTTGATCCGAGTTGTACCCAGCCGTTGTAGCAATATCGGCCGAGGTACCTTGCCTTTACGAAACCCAGGAATATTGGCAGTACTGGCTAAGTTTTTAATGACCTGTTCGTAAGTTTGCTTGGTAATTTCTGGCGTAATCTCTATTTCCAGGCCAATTTGGCTGGCGGGAAGTTTTTCCTGGGTAACTTTCATGCTTCGTCTCTAGTTTTCTGGTATTTTATACTCTAAGTACACACAAGATGCAATAATTGTTTGCGTTTATGGCTTGATGTGTCTTAAGGGAACGGAATGCCAAAAGGCTTTATGACATCCAAGGTTGGATGTTTGTCCTGGGGCAAACATCCAGTTTACTGCCAATCACCAAGGACTTGACATTTTCTCTTCATAACAATTTAGTTAATGGGGGCATTTGGCATTAGTTCTTCTTTCTCCCCCTGCTCCCTCGGCTCCCTCGAAAACTTAGGAATTAATTATCCAATGGGCTAACGCCGTGATATCCTGGTTCTCAGCGACTAGATTAGTACTCCCAAGCTGAAGTTATAGTATTGAGTCTAGCTATTATTTAAGTTGTGATACAAGATTGCATCTATTACCTAACCGTATAGCTCAGTTTTATGCTGTGCTGGTTTTATCCATTTAGATCAATAGTATATTCATCATTTTGGTCAGCAACTTTGAAGCTAAGACGTTCGTCGCATTACAAGTGGGCTGCTTATGAAACGCCTAAGTGCAGATATCTCTAGTTTTCTATTAAATGGCTGTTTATTGTATAATAATATATAGTTGAAATCGATGGATAAATCGGATAACCATTGTTGTAGAGTGCAACATAACTTAATGTTTTAAATAATAAAAAAAAATAAATGTATTCAATAATTATTTAGAAATCAAGAGATTATAGATTAAATCAGAGAAAAATTTAAATTTATTCAAAATGCATTTAGATAGTGCGATCGCCATTTTAATGTGAGTAAATATTCAACAGTTTCAAATTGCAAATAAACCTCTTAAAGGAGGAAGTGAGTTTGTCTAAATCCTATCGTTTAGCTATTTTGGGGGCGACTGGTGCCGTTGGTACAGAGTTGCTGGAATTATTAGAAATCCGTAATTTTCCGATTGCTGACTTGAAGCTATTGGCATCAGAGCGGAGTGTTGGGCGATCGCTGCGCTTTAAAGGGGAAAATATTCCAATAGAGGCAGTGAGCGATCGCGCTTTTGAAAATGTTGATATAGTACTAGCTAGTGCGGGTGGTTCTACATCTAAAGCTTGGGCAGCAGTTGCTGTGGAAAAGGGTGCAGTGGTAATTGACAACTCCAGTGCCTTTCGGATGAACCCGGAAGTTCCCTTAGTAGTGCCAGAGGTGAATCCAGAAGCCGCAGCTAATCACCAAGGCATTATTGCCAACCCCAACTGCACGACAATTTTAATGGCAGTGGCAGTATGGCCGTTGCATAAAATCAAACCAGTGCAACGCATTGTAGCGGCAACCTACCAATCTGCAAGTGGTGCTGGTGCTAGAGCAATGGCAGAAGTCAAAAGGCAAACAAGCGCTATACTACAAGGACAGCCGCCAGTCGCTGAGGTATTACCTTACCCACTAGCATTTAATTTATTCCCGCATAACTCACCATTAAACGATTTGGGTTATTGTGAGGAAGAAATGAAAATGGTCAACGAAACCCGGAAAATATTTGGTACGCAGCAAATCAGAATCACTGCAACCTGTATACGGGTTCCCGTACTCCGGGCCCATTCAGAAGCCATTAATTTAGAATTTGAGACTCCCTTTAGTGCAAAGGAAGCCAGAGAGATTTTAAATTCCTCCCCTGGAGTGAAGCTCGTAGAAAATTGGGAAACTAACTATTTTCCGATGCCAATTGAAGCAACAGGTAAAGACGAAGTTTTAGTGGGGAGAATTCGTCAGGATATTTCTCATCCCTGTGGTTTGGAATTATGGTTGTGTGGTGACCAAATCCGCAAAGGCGCAGCATTAAATGCAGTACAAATCGCCGAATTGCTCGTAGAAAAAAATCTACTCAAACCATCAGCTAAAGCTTATGTTTCAAGCTAGTCATTAGTAAAAACAAACAACTAATGAAAAAGGACAAATGTGCAAATTACTGTTGAAAGAAATTTGCACATAGGTTATTACAATAGAAAACCACCAAAATATAAAAACATGGGTAATCAGGAGTGAAAACAGGGTGGGAGATTTTGGCAATGTTTTAACCGCTATGATTACGCCGTTTAAAGCAGACGGTAGTGTAGATTATGATGTAGCGGCAGAACTGGCAGCACATCTAGCTAACAACGGTACAGATACATTGGTGGTGTGCGGCACAACCGGAGAATCCCCTACCCTAACTTGGGATGAGGAATACCAGCTGTTTGTCGAGGTATTGAAGTCCGTGGCAGGCAAAGCCAAGGTAATCGCAGGTTGTGGTTCAAATTCTACCAAAGAAGCGATCGCAGCCACCCAAAAAGCGTATAAAATAGGAGTACATGGTTCCTTACAAGTTGTCCCTTATTACAACAAACCGCCACAAGCGGGATTGGAAGCGCACTTTCAGGCCATAGCACAAGCCTGTCCCGACTTACCTTTGTTGTTATATAATGTCCCCGGTCGTACCGGACAAAATCTTCAGCCAGAAACAGTTGCCCGGTTAGCTGAGGTTAGCAATATTGTCGGAATTAAAGAATCCACTGGTAGCATAGATCAGGCAAGCGAATTTCGTCGCTTGACGCCAAAAGAATTTGACATCTACTCTGGTGATGATTACATGACTTTACCCTTGTTAGCGATCGGGGCAAAGGGCGTGGTAAGTGTAGCTTCTCATCTGGTAGGAAACCAACTACAGCAGATGATCCAAGCTTTTAGAGCGGGAAAAATTGAGGTAGCAAGCGACATTCATCTCCAACTCTTCCCGTTGTTTAAAGCTTTATTTCTCACTTCAAATCCCATTCCAGTGAAAAAAGCACTGAAACTTCAAGGTTGGGAGGTTGGTTCAACTCGTCCGCCCCTATGTGAAGCTGATTTAGAAGTAAGTCAAAAGTTAGAAAAGGTTCTGAAAGAACTTAGTTTAATCTAGCCACCATGCGGTTAAGCGCTGTTAATCTGCCGCTTTTTAAAAATACATATAAACAATGCTCATAATTGTTCATAAGTTGCAATTAAAAATCTGTGCTACGACTGATAGACATACTATAAATTCTTCAGTATAAAGTCGATTTTATTGAATAAAAAATTGAAATCTTCAATTAAAACTTGATCGCTTTGGGACTGAATTAAAAGACAAATAATGTTGTCTTAAATACAAGTTCGTTAACTATCAACTAAATTAACCACAAGTAACAATCTAAGGAGAAAATGGCTAAAAACGAAGCTGATAATTCCGCCTTGAAAATTATTCCTTTGGGCGGTTTGCATGAAATTGGGAAAAATACCTGTCTTTTTGAGTATGACGATGAAATTATTCTCTTAGATGCAGGATTGGCTTTTCCCACAGAAGCGATGCATGGAGTAAATATTGTTCTGCCAGATACGACCTATCTGCGAGAAAATCGCCACAAAATTAAAGGGATGATCGTTACTCACGGTCATGAAGACCATATTGGCGGGATTGCTTTCCATCTTAAGCAATTTGATATCCCCGTAATTTATGGGCCCAGACTAGCAATGGCAATGCTAGAGGGTAAATTAGAAGAAGCAGGAGTGCGCGATCGCACAGAAATTAGAACAGTTCTACCACGCGATGTGGTGCGGATTGGCAAAAACTTTTTAGTTGAATATATCCGTAATACCCACTCTATTGCTGATAGTTTCACTGTTGCCATTCATACTCCCCTTGGTGTAGTCATTCACACAGGGGATTTTAAAATTGACCATACCCCAGTGGATGGTGAAAAGTTTGATTTGCAACGGTTAGCAGAACATGGTGAAAAAGGTGTTCTTTGCCTACTAAGTGATTCTACTAACGCTGAGGTACCAGGGTTTACACCTTCGGAACGTTCAGTTTATCCCAATCTTGAGAGAGTATTTAGTCAAGCTACTGGACGATTATTTGTCACTACCTTTGCTTCTAGCGTCCATCGTATTAACATGATTTTGGATATCGCTAAAAAGCAAAATCGTGTAGTGACCATTGTCGGGCGTTCCATGCTGAACTTGATTGCTCATGCCCGCAATTTAGGTTACATCAAGTGTGAAGATAATCTGCTGCAACCATTGCACGCAGTCCGCAATCTACCTGATGAAAAAGTATTAATATTAACTACAGGTTCTCAGGGTGAATCGATGGCAGCAATGACCCGCATTGCCAACAAAGAACATCCTCACATTAAAATCCGCGAAGGAGATACAGTAGTATTCTCTGCTAACCCAATTCCCGGAAATACGATCGCAGTAGTCAACACCATTGATAAATTGATGATTCAAGGTGCAAAAGTGGTCTATGGGCGAGATAAAGGGATTCACGTCTCCGGTCACGGCTGTCAGGAAGAACAAAAGCTGATGATTGCCTTAACTCGACCCAAGTTCTTTGTGCCATTTCACGGCGAACATCGGATGCTAGTGAAGCACGCAGAAACGGCTCAGAGTATGGGCATTCCCGCAGAAAACATGATCATTATTCAAAATGGTGATATTGTCGAACTGACTGAAGATGCGATTCGCGTCGCTGGTAAAGTGCCATCTGGTATCGAATTGGTGGATACTACTAGCTCGGGTATGGTAAGTGCCAAAGTGCTGCAAGAACGGCAACGCATGGCTTCAGAAGGCATTATTACGATCGCAGCTGCCATTGATTGGAATGGTAAACTGTTGGCAAAACCAGAAATTCACCTACGGGGTGTAGTTACAAGTGTAGAGCGATCGCTCCTACAAACCTGGGTAAAACAACGCATTGAAGAAATCTTAACTGTGCGCTGGACAGAATTTGCTCCTGCCGAAGGTCAAGCAGCAGATATAGACTGGGGTGGATTGCAAGGAACTTTAGAACGAGAATTGCAACGTTCCATCCGCCGCGAATTGCAATGTCAGCCATCTGTAACTTTGTTGATGCAAATTCCTGATGAGCCACCCGTGAAAGTTGCCGATGGTAGAAGACGGCGGACTCGGACTGCTGCTCAGGTAGCATCATAGAGAATTAGAGAATTTAAGATAAAAATCTCATGCAGAAGCGCAGAGACGGAGAGTTTTTCTCACGTCTTTGCGCTTTTGCGTGAAATATAGCCTTTTATTATGAGTATAGAACTCACAGTTAATAGTAATTGCCTATAGTTCTTAGAAGCGGCCACCAATTTGTACACCTGCGTCTACAGATGAACGAAAAAATACATCTGACGTATAAACTTATGTAAATAGTTAGCAGGTTTTCGGTAGGAGCGCAGTCTTAAAGCTGAATAATATCAGGTATTAACTTAACCAACACTAATTCTATTTCATAAGAGGAGAAAAGATGTACAACCGGATGAATTTTTGGGGTTCTATGTTTTCTGCCTTTCTTTTTTATACCGGACTCACCCTCAATATTCCGATAGCAAATGCACAAGTAAAGCCAAATATATTGATAAATCAATCGAAAATCATATTTTTAGTTCCGGTGAGCGAAGTGCCGTGCTCAACATTTCTACAACCATACTTTGATTGGGAAAGGGGAAGTTTTCTCAATTTTGTAACCGCCTCTGTAGTTTTTAACAGCGCAGGAAACAATCCAGTTACTTACACCACTGGAACGCTCAATCTAAATGGAAACAATCTCACAGGTGATTTTACACAACTGTTGAGTAACCGATTTATTAGTTTGCCAGGAGAGGGATCTTTTACTTTCGCTTCTCAACCTTTCTCCATAAAAGAACCAGCTTCCATAGGTATAACGCTTGCAGCCGATGGTTCAGTAACCTGGGTTCAGCGAAGCAATAATAAGACTTTTAATTACAAGGCAGTTTGTTATTCAAATGATACTGCAATCTTATTACCTTTATTCAGTGCAGACAGTTCAGCCGGAGTCATAACGTTTGGAAAGGGGACTGGGCCAAGGTAAATTATAGGACTAATGTTTGATTTCTGAAAAAGCTCGGTACAGATCGAAAAGCCTAATTCCTTATTCCCTACTCCCTACTCCCCGCCCACGTAGATAATTTCAAAAATCAGATACGATTCCTATAGAGTTAGCAACATACACTGAGATAATTTAATTTGCGTGACTCACTTTAGTAATTAGAGCGATCGCCCTCAATTACCCAGAGGTATACTAGAACTAAAGTACACACTGTTAAAGGCGCTCCAAAGCGCAGGTGTTCCCAAAAAGTTAGCTTGTAACCTAAATTAGTAGCAGCTTCTACAACTATCAAGTTGGCAACTGAACCAAACAAAGTTAAATTACCAGCTAAAGTTGATCCGGCTGCCAACAATAGCCAATACTTACTGTCACCTGAAGGAACCAGGGGATGCAGCAGAAGTACAGCAGGCACATTAGAAATTAAGTTAGATAAAACAACAGTTACACCCAAAAAACTCGCAGCAGAATTGATTGCATGGGTAAATGGCTGGAGCAAATTCAACTTTTGCGTAACTCGGGTCAGGACAAACCCCCTTGTCTCCCCTGCCTCTTTTTCAACAGACTTCTACGCCATTCAGCCACCAATAACAAGAATGGTCTTACGTGGGGAAGTGGGAATACGGGGAGGAAAGACGCCTGCTAGGGTATTACCGATATTTATACTTAGCAAAAATACTCTCAAAAATATCTAATATTAAGTTCTGTAAATGTTACAATAAAACCTATCCAATGACGGATGCCTTTATTAAAATTTAAACTACATCAAGTTATGAACAAGATCGTAATATTACACTACCGATCCCCAGAAAATTGCGATTAACTTGACGTAGTAATCAAGTAGGTTCTGACTTAAGTGGCTAATCAGGTATTACATTATATCGCAGTCAGAACGCGATTTTTCCGGGAAATTTCGTTGCCACGTTGTATATATTCATCAAAAAGATGAATAGCCTCAATAACACAGAGGATTAACCATGAAGGTATTCGACAATACCACTAAAAAGATTTTTCTGGCAAGCTGGGTATCAATCAATCAAGCAGAAACTAGTGACCATAAATTAACCCAGCTAAACCGTTCTGTTTCTAAGCCTTACCGAGATATTCTCCACCCTCTACGGCAGCGTGTAGAAAACATTCAAATCCGCGATCGCCAACTAGCTCACCGTTTGTGCAAACTGATTCCATCTCAGTGTCCCTTTGAGCGAGATGTCAAATTATTTGGGAAAACCTTGTTTCACATACCGCCCATGTGCAAGCTTAACCCCTTATATGAAGAAGTGGTTGGTTTACGTTTCCGAGCGCTGTGCTATCTAGCCGATGAATGCGGCGAAGATGTATCACAGTACTGCTAAGTCGTGAGGGAAAAATTATGAGTAAAGAGTGAGGAATTAAAACTCCAAACTCCAAACTCCCCACTCCAAACTATTTTTTTTGCCATTTTTGAATAGCATCCTGAGCATCTTCGTAAGCGCCTGTTTCCTCTGGCACTAAAGCAGCAGTCGCAATTGCGGCATTAAGTTCTCCTTCTGTGGCGCGACGCTTGGCCAAGTCTAAAATTTTCTCACTCCAGCTATTGATCGATTTTTGGGCAGTATCGAAGCCTGGTTGACCCGATGGTACTTTCTTCGCAACTTCGATCGCACGATTGTAGGTAGATGCCTGTCCAGACTTAATTAAGGCATTAGCTGCATCTAAAAGAGTTTTGTTACTTACATACTGCTTGCCCTCTAACCGCCACAGGTTAATTACTGCTTGTGCTTTGGCATAGGGGGCTTCATCTTTGGTGATTAATCGAGCGGCTGCAATCGCGCTAGCATACTGTCTTTGTTTAGCACGTCCCTCTGCTAAATCTAAAATCATTTGGCTCCAAATCTTAATATTCTCCTGAGCTTGATCGTAGAGTGGTTCACCAGGTCGAATTTTCCGGGCTGTAGCGATCGCCATGCTCAAATCACTAGCCTGAGTTTGTCTGAGCGACATCTTGGCCAAATCTAATACTGCTTGATTCCGCTTTTCTGGCTCGGAACTAGTAGTTATTTGGGCGCTAGATTGATTTTTAAGTCTAATTGGTGGAGTGCGGCTTGGTAAATTCTCGATAACCTGGCGATCGCTTGTAGCAGCATTAGGTGATGTGCTTGATATTTGCTTAATTTTAAAAGTTTCTTGATTACGGAGAAAAACTACGGCGATTAAACCTGCTACTAGCAGGCTGCCTCCACCCCATAAAATAAACTGTTTCCAAAAAGGAATGTTTGGCTGATTCGATGGCAATCGAGAGACGTAACCTTTAGAGGAATTGGGAATAAATCTTCCGCTCGGCACTCCTAAAGAAGTTTCTGCCATTGGCTGGGAAACTAAGCCAGTAGCTGACTCCTTTTCCTTTCCTTGTTTACCTTTAGATTTTTCGACCTTGAGAGCCTTCAGCTGTTGGGAAGAGTTCACAGTAGCTTCTCCCCATCTGCCCCGTTCTGCTGAAGTTTTAGGGTAATCGTCGAGAGGAGGAGCCGCACGGGCAATAGCAAAGGATTCTTCAGGATAAATCACCGGTTCTGATTGCAAGTCGCTTTCCATTGCCAATTTTGGCAAGATTACCTGCTGCCTTGATGGGATAATAGTGGCAGGGTTTTGGACAGGACGCCAGTGGTGGTGACATACTTTTGGCACAATCAGGCTTAGGTAGCTTTCTAAATCTGCCAAGTTGTTGCCATTACCAGAACGTAAAGCTTCTAACAAAACTGCTGTAAAGAATCCGTGACCTAATTCGCTACTTTCATGGGAAAATTGCTCAGGTTGACAAGAAAGAATGGTCGCGAATTGTAGTTCTTGGGCTAATTCTATTGTTTCTTCACCAACGGGAGCATCCGCTTGAGTGCCAAAAGCGCGGTTGATATCGAGTAGTAGCAATACATTTAGATCAGCAAGTTGCAGACTTTGCATTAGCGATCGCAATTCTATACCAGTCTCTTGCACTAGTTCGGGGTTGCCCTCTGCTGGCATTAAGTAATCTTTGCCTTTGTAGTTGACTCCATAACCGCTAAAAAATAACCACAAATAATCTTCTGGTTGCCAACTTGTCGCTGCCAAATCCTCAAGCAGCAGCAAAATATTCTCTTTAGTAGGATAAGTTGATCTATCCCCAATCGGCGGCGAGGTATCCGTCATTAGCAAGCAGTGTTTGGGGAGAAAACCTGCCTCTGTCACCAAAAAATCCTCTAATGCTTCAGCATCTGCTTGGGCACAACTTAAAGGTTGAAATAACTGATATTGATTGATGCCAATTGCGATCGCCCAGTAATTTGCCATCCCGCTATTTGTCAGTTATTGTTTGCTGGTCTTAAAATTGCGGTTGGCTTTGCCCAAAAAACAAAGCTAACCTATGTTTTATAATCTAGGTGATTCTGATTGAATCTTAAGTTAAAATGTAATTTTTATTACTTAGATAGACCGGAAAATACCTTTTACCTAAATTCAATAAAAGATCATTACTAAGGAGATAGAAGGTTATGAGCAAAATTCCTGCTCACCTACCATCATCGATCACTCCCTTTTCAGTTATTAGCCAAATTGCCAGAAGAATCCGGATAATTCCTTTAGTAGTTTTGCTTATATCTACTGTTCCTGCGTGGTTTTTGATGGAAGCGATCGCACCTCAGGTTGTGCGAGCTTACACCGCTAGAGTTGATCTAGCTATTGACCGCCTGCCAGATGAAAACTATGAAACCATTCTCAGAAGGGCAGAAGCAGCCGCTAGAGCAGCTGCTCAACGGAGTTTCGACCAAGATATCTTGGTGACAGATGTTTCAATCATTGTGTCCGTACAAAATAATGGCTCGATCGCACCAGTTCTGGCATTAGATGTCAGTCGTCCCGAATGGCGATCGCGTCCCGATGCTCAAAATTGGGCAACTTACTTCAAAACTGCGCGATCGCTACTTTACTTGGAAAATAGCCAGGACTTACCCAAAAAATAGCCGAAACCCTAATTTCAGTAGAGGCAATTCATTAATTGCCTTTACTGTTGTCCTTCGCGTCAGTGGATGGCCTAGAATAGTAAGGTTGTCAAGAATCGCAATATCTGCTGACATGGCTGTTCCTAAGAAGAAAACTTCAAAATCAAAACGAGATAAACGTCGAGCTACCTGGAGGCATAAAGCCGTCGTCGAAGCTCAGAAAGCCCTGTCTTTGGGCAAATCAATTTTGACTGGACGTTCTACATTTGTATATCCAGCTGCTGAAGAAGAGGAAGAAGAGTCATAATTTCCCAGTCAGGAAAAGCGTGGACAGCACGGATAGATTTGATTACCAAAGTCATCAATCAAACTTTTTAATACTGGATCAATGCTTTTTTTAGCTTTCCTGATTGCATTATGAATCTTAGGTACTCTACACAAGCTCATTAGATCGAAAAAATTGGTAGTGAGTAATTGGGAATATCCATTACCCATTACCTATCATTTACGAGTAACGATCAAGTAATCATATAAAGAATCAAACATTTGGTGCCGTTGGCAACTAAGCAAAAAAGCTTGTACACATTTTGAGAAAACTTATTTTTCTCTAACTATGCTAGGAAAATTTTTTCAGAAACCAGGGAAGGAAGAGGGTGAACGCGTCCCTCCTGGTCAACACTTAGCTAAAGGTTTCCCCGTATTAACTTACGGTGCAACTCCCCAAGTCACCATTGAGGAATGGGAATTTCGAGTTTGGGGTTTGGCAAAACCTGCTACTTTTAAGTGGTCAGACTTTATGGCGCTGCCTCAACAGGAATTTACGGCAGACTTTCACTGTGTAACGCGCTGGTCTAAACTGGATGTCAAATGGACTGGCATAAAAGTAACAGATTTCATGGGTCTGATTGAACTAGACCCTAAAGTAGCCCATATTATGGAACACTGTTACGGCGGCTACACTACCAATATTTCTATAGAAGATTTTATGCGCGAAGAAAACTTCTTTGCTTTTAAAGTCTTTGGTGAACCCCTTCCATCTGAACACGGTGGGCCGATGCGGCTAGTTGTTCCCCACCTCTATGCTTGGAAAAGTGCTAAGTGGATTAATGGTTTGGAATTTTTAGCTGCTGAAGAACTTGGTTTTTGGGAGCGCAATGGCTACCATCGCCGTGGTGAACCCTGGGCTGAGGAGCGTTACAGTAACGCTTTTGGGTTTTAATAGTTAGGAGAGACGCGATTAATCGCGTCTGTCTGTACAAGTCATAACTTTTAACCCAAAAGTTTCTTGATTAAAGGCAATTTGCCCTGATATGGCGCGTATCGCCATTTTAAATCAAGCCAGAAAGAGTTTTGCAATACACTTTTGTTATGGGAAAAGGTGTCAAAACTTGCTTTGCCGTGATAATTGCCAATACCGCTATCTCCCACCCCACCAAATGGTAAAGACGAGACACCAACCTGCATCACTGTGTCATTAATACAAACTCCACCAGAGGAAGTTTCCTGCAAAACTCGATTTTGTAGATTTTTGTTTTGAGAAAATAAGTATAACGCCAAGGGTTTAGATTTAGAGTTAATCAAGGCGATCGCTTCTGCAATGTCGGTATATTCAATAATGGGTAGAATGGGGCCAAAAATTTCTTCCTGCATTATAGAATCTTCTAACGAGACATTATCAATTACTGTGGGGGCTATATAACACTCTGAAGGTTGAGTTTCTCCACCAACGATAATTTCACCATCTTTGAGAAAGTTAACCAATCTATCAAAGTGTTTTTGACTAATAATCCTGGCATAATCAGGACTGTTTACAGGATTATCACCATAAAATTCCCTTACACATTTTTCCAGCCCATCTATTAAATCTTTTTTGATTTTTTTATTAACTAAAAGATAGTCAGGGGCGACACAAGTTTGTCCAGCATTCATAAATTTGCCCCAAGTAATTCGTCTAACAGTGTGTTCAAGATTAATATCAGTATCTACTATACAAGGGCTTTTACCACCCAATTCTAAAGTAACTGGTGTGAGATATTTTGCTGCTGCTGCCATAACGATTTTGCCGATGGCTGTACCACCAGTAAAAAAGATATGGTCAAACTTTTCTGCCAGTAGTTTTTGACTTACTTCCACGTCTCCTTCAATTACTGCAATATAAGCAGGATCGAAATGTTTAGCAATAATCTTAGCAATGACATCAGACGTATGAGAAGCAATTTCTGAAGGTTTGATAATTGTACAATTTCCGGCTGCGATCGCACCTACTAATGGTGAGATAATTAACTGAAATGGATAGTTCCAAGGGCCAATAATTAAAACAATCCCTAACGGTTCTGGATAAATTCTCGCCGAGTAGGAAAAAAAATCAAAAGAAACGGGTGCTTTTTTGGGCTTAGTCCAGTTTTTGAGGTGTTTTATGGCATAATCGATTTCTTTTTTGATGACGCCAATTTCTGTAACGTAAGTCTCCAATTCTGGTTTATGTAAATCTGCTTTTAATGCCTCGACTATTAACTGTTCATCCTCAATAATTGCTTGCTTAAGATTTTTAAGCTGCTCAATGCGAAAAGTGACATTTTTAGTTTTACCACTATTAAAAAACTCACGCTGATTCTGGATAATATTGCCAACGTTATATAATTCAGTAGTAATCATTATTTTTTCTAGGATAGACAAAACTATTTATTTAAAATAATCGTTGCTATATTAATATATTTATTCGTCTATTTTTAGAATTTGAATTTATAGCTAAAACTTCTAGTTCAATGAAATAAATTTATAAATTATGAATTATTATATGAAATAATTCATAATTTATAATTGCTAATTTTCTCCTTTTTGAGTAGGTAAAAGGACAATAAAAACACTCCCTTTGCCCAACTCAGAATTTAGCAAAATCATGCCTTGGTGTGCCTCGACAATTCGGCGAGCAAGGTAGAGTCCTAGTCCACTACCAGAACTCTTGTGGCTACCTTGACGAAATCGTTCAAATATGGTGGCTTGTTCTTCAGCAGGAATACCCGGCCCTGTATCCGCTATCTTAATACTAATATATTCAACAGAATTGGATTTCTCTGATAACTGAGATTGACTATTTTTATCAAACTGGTGTTGAGAAGTTAAACGAATAGTAACAGACCCAGAGTCGGTAAATTTGATCGCATTGCCTATAAGATTGGTAAATAGACGATGCAGTTCTAAGCGATCGCCCATTACTGTTTTTGTGCTTAATTCCTCAGTAAGGTCTAAATTTAGAGACAGTGTTTTTTCTTGAGCTAAAGGTGCTAATTCTCCAATCACCTCCTCTAACAATTGGGCCAGATTAACTGGTTGAAACGCCAAAGTTTTGCGACCTGCTTCAAAGCGATAAACTTCTAATAAGGTATTAACCATAGAAAGCAGGTTTACATTGCTACGGGCCATGATAGCGATTACTTCCTGCATTTGCGGTGATAATGTTCCCAATGCGCCTTGTTGAAATAGCATTAACATGCGATCGGCGGCTACCAAGGGAGTGCGTAAATCGTGGGTGAGGCGGGAGACAAAATCTTCTCGCTGGCGGGCAATTTCATCACGTTCATCCATACTATGCTTTAAGCGCAGGAGCGATCGCACTCGTGCCAGCAATTCATCTACTGTTACAGGTTTGCGGATAAAATCATCAGCGCCCAAGTCTAATCCGTGGGCGACGTTGGGCGCATCGTGGGCAGTAATTAGCAGTATGGGGATGTATTGTGCCAATTTCATATCTCCACGAATGTGCTTGGTGACTTCGTACCCATCCATATCTGGCATCATCAGATCCAGCAGAACCAAGTCACAAGGAGAAGCTTTCAATTCTGCCAAGGCTGAAATCCCATTTTCTGCGGTGCTAATGGTGTAACCTTCTTCTTCCAAAATAGTTTTGATCAAAAACACGTTATCAGGAGAGTCATCAACAACTAGAATTTTGTCAGAGCGAGAAGATTGTGAAGTCATATAGATGCAAGATATGAGGTAAAAGTAAATTTTTGTAAGACTAGCTGTATTTGTAACAATTTGTCTGCCAAGTTTTTTGTAAACCTCCCTACCTAAGAAGTATTTTTTACTATTAAATTATGGCTGGTAAAATTTTAGCTTTGGATGCAGCAAATGATTGAATAACTTATGGAGACTTTGATGTATCGGTTTCGGTAAGGAACTAGAGATATAATTGCATGGGCGATCGCCCAAGAGTTAAGAGTGCCTTCTGAGTTTCTTAGGGCAACATACTTCTTATGGTAGAGTGAGCTTTCCCGTATGTAGGATAAAATCTGTCCAGCATTCTGCACAATTTGTTTTCAAAATTAAAGCATAGAGGAAACCGTTGCCTTCTTCACAACTAGCCACTTGTGTCTGAATCGTTCTCTTTTGCTGGCTCCGGCAGAAATTTTAGAGATTTTTTGAGTAAAATCCAATCTAGATAGAATGCAAGAATCTGCATTTTCAGAAAGTGGTTGAGGCGTTGGAAGCTTTCATCCCTCAGTAGCCATGCCCAGATTTTTTTCAGCAGTAGTACTAGGATTATTTCAACAGATTTCTTGAGAATCAGAGTAATTAATATTTCTAACATTGCGATCGCCTCAGTTGCTTGACTGAGTTCAATGTCGCAATTTTGTTTTGTAGTTATTTATTTGACTTGTAGTGACTTAGACTGACTTATCTTGACATCTCATGACTTGCCGTAATTCCCTTGAAACGCACGCTAAACTGAACTGAAAGCCGATTTTACAATAGGTGATATGTCGTTACCAAAAGACTTCTTTACACAACTAGAGCAATACAGCGAATTGTCAAATAGAGAAAAGGCAGTTTTTGTGGAAATCTTTGGTAATAGCAAGAGCCGAGTCGAAGTGACACAAACGCTTAACATCTCTGACAGCAATCTCAGCAGTTGCCTGACGGGGATTTACAAAAAGTTTAGTATCAGTGGCAGTGGGCCTGTGAAAGAAAGCCGCTTGCGGGAATATCTCCAAAAGCGATATTCACAACAGAAATCTTCTGATAACTCAAATGCTGATATTGCAGAGGATGATATTGATGTTGTAGTTCAAGAAATCCGGGAAAAGATCAAATCCAGCATTAAAGAGAAATGTGGAAAGATGCGCGTGCTGGATATGGATCAGCCTATTAAGTTAACCGGAGAGCGAGGCATCTATACTAACGTCAACATTCTGGAGAAAACCACAAAACGCAGGCGAGTGAAAATTGGGCAACTGCTGCAAAAGTTTGATCAGGAGGACTTTGATCATTTTGGACTTCACGAACCTAGTGAGAAGCGAGTGCCAGGGCTGCAAGCAGTGCAGCATCACAATAAACTAATGGTTTTAGGTAAACCGGGCGCGGGAAAGACTACATTTTTGAAGTATTTAGCGATGCACTGCATCGAAGGGCAGTTTTTGACAAACCGAGTTCCCGTGTTTATCATCCTCAAGGACTTCGCACAAGATCCTAAACAGTTAGATATTCTCCAGTACATTACTCAACAATTATTTATCTGTGGTATTCACAATAGCAACGTGAAAACTGAGCAACTGTTGAGACAGAGTAAAGTTTTGCTTTTATTGGATGGTCTGGATGAAGTTAGGGAAGAGGATACAAAGCGTGTTTTATGGCAAACTCGGAAGATTTACGAACAATTCCACACCAATCAATTTGTTATAACCTGTAGGATAGCTGCCAAAGAATGCACCTTTGAACAGTTTACGGAAGTGGAAGTGGCAGATTTTGACAAAGAACAGATTGCTATTTTTGCTCACAACTGGTTTCGTCTAAACTGCCAAGTCAAAGCTGAAAAATTTGTTGAAAAACTACAAGCTAACAAACGTATTTTTGAACTGGCAACTAATCCACTATTGCTAACCTTACTGTGTCTGGTATTTGAGGAAAACGAAGATTTTCCAGCAAACCGTTCAGAACTTTATAAAGAAGGGTTAGATATATTGCTTAAGAAATGGGATGCTAAACGTAACATTGAGCGCAATCAAGTTTATAAAAATTTATCGTTGTACTGTAAAGAAGATTTACTAAGCGAAATTGCTTTTACTACCTTTGAGCATAAAGACTATTTCTTTAAACAAAAAACTGTAGAGTCATATATCGCCGAGTTTCTCAGTAATTTAAAAATTGCTAATTTAAAACCAGAGGTTTTGAGACTTGATAGCGAAGCAATTTTGAAATCTATTGAAGCCCAGCATGGGTTACTGGTGGAAAGAGCAAAAGGAATTTATTCTTTTTCACATTTAACTTTTCAAGAGTATTTTTGTGCTAGAAAAATTGTCGCTATTTTAGCGTATGAAAATTTAGTAAAGCATATAAATGAAAAACGCTGGCAGGAAGTCTTTTTACTAACAGCTGGACTTATGCAAAATGCAGATACTTTAGTATTAGCAATGAAGCAAAACATTGATGGATTAGCTGCTTCAGATGAGGAAGTACAGCATTTCTTAGAATGGCTTGATTGTAAATCTAGTTCATTTGGATATTTTTACAAGCCGTCGGCTATCAGAGCATTGTATTTTAAAATGACTTTAGATGGTGAACAAAATAAATTAGATAATACTCTTGGATTGGATTCAGAAAATATATATGATTTAGATAATGCTCTTGGATGGGATTCAGAAGATACTTTAGATGATGTAGAGATAGATTGGTTACTCAATGAGGCTCTCACAAATACTCTTGTTCTTAGTGATGACTTAGATAACGCTTTTTTTCAAGGTCTTGATGCTAGTGATATTCTTGATGAAACTATTGATAAATCATCCCGTGGAAAAGCGTTAGTTGCTCGGGATGATGCTTGGTGTAATATATCTGATATTGACGATTATCTTGGTAATGCTATTAGTTTAGCTGCTTCTTTTCAATCAAAATTGAAAACGGAGTTGGAGTTACTAAGAGATAAACTCAATGAGGCAATACCAGAATGGGAAAACCTATTTGAAGAACTAGAAGTATTTGGAGAATGGTGGCACGAAAATAGTCAAGCCTGGACTGAGCAACTAACAGCTTTGATGATTGAACATCGCAATATTGGTCATAACTGGCAGTTCAATTATAGACAAGCGAAACTACTACAGCAGTATTATAATAGTAACAAGCTCCTGGTAAACTGCTTAAACAGCGATTGTAATATTAGTGAGAAAGTTAAACAGCAAATTGAGCATAACTTGCTATTACCAATAAGTAAATTAGAAACATAAAATAACACAAATATTTTCTAATTTCAAATTTTAAACTTTTATTTTAACAAACTCGATAATTGAGTTTGGCACTTCTGCAAATCACGTCTCTAGGAGTTTCGAGAATCTATTCTTGGTAACTTCTCAATTCCGGAGATTAGTTTGTGATGAATTAGAACAAAAAGTACCTCTGTGCCATTGGTAAAACTGTCGCCGGTTCGCAAATCAGCAACTCACCATCTGCCCTAACTTGGTATGTTTCTGGATCAACTTCAATGTGAGGTAATGCATCATTCAGCTTCATATCCCGCTTGCTTAATTGGCGTGTCCCAGAAACTGCAACTGCTGACTTTTGTAAACCTAGCTGGCTGGGAATTTCTTTCTCTAAAGCTGCTTGGGAAACAAAAGTTAATGATGTGGCATGACGCGCCCTTGCAAAACTACCAAACATCGGTCGCATATACACTGGTTGCGGTGTGGGAATACTGGCGTTAGCATCGCCCATTTGCGCCCATGCAATCATTCCGCCTTTAATCACTATCTCTGGTTTCACGCCAAAAAATGCCGGACGCCACAAACACAAATCTGCTAATTTTCCCTCTTCTACTGAACCCACATATTCAGCAATTCCGTGAGCGATCGCAGGGTTAATTGTATACTTAGCAACATACCTTCTTGCTCTAAAGTTGTCTGCTTTTTGCTCAGTTCCTTGTAGGTTAAGAGTTCCCCGTTGTACCTTCATTTTGTGAGATGTCTGCCAGGTGCGAATTATCACCTCGCCCACTCTTCCCATCGCCTGGGAGTCGGAAGAAATCATGCTAAATGCGCCTAAGTCGTGCAAAATATCTTCAGCAGCAATGGTTTCCCGACGGATGCGAGATTCGGCAAAAGCGACATCTTCAGCGATCGCTGGGTCAAGGTGATGGCATACCATCAACATATCCAGGTGTTCGTCTAAGGTGTTTATAGTATAAGGACGTGTGGGATTAGTGGAAGATGGCAGGACATTGGCTTGGCTACAAACTTTGATGATATCTGGTGCGTGTCCGCCGCCTGCGCCTTCGGTATGGTACGTGTGGATGACACGATTCTTGAAAGCGGCGATCGTATCTTCGACAAATCCGGCTTCGTTCAGAGTATCAGTATGAATCGCTACTTGCACATCATAAGCATCAGCAACGCTGAGACAAGTATCAATTGCTGCGGGTGTGGTTCCCCAGTCTTCATGAAGTTTTAACCCCATTACACCGGCGGCTACTTGTTCTACAAGTCCTTGGGGTTGACTGGCGTTACCTTTGCCCAAAAATCCTAAGTTGACGGGAAAAGCATCAGCAGCTTGCAGCATTCGGTAAATATTCCAAGGGCCGGGGGTGCAGGTAGTGGCATTTGTACCCGTAGCTGGGCCAGTACCACCGCCGATCATGGTGGTAATACCGGAAGCGATCGCTACTTCAATTTGTTGGGGACAAATAAAATGAATATGGGCATCAATACCGCCAGCAGTGAGAATCATTCCTTCACCAGCTAAGGCTTCGGTTCCAGGGCCGATAATAATATCTACATTATCTTGAATATAAGGATTTCCGGCTTTACCAATTTTGAAAATCTTGCCATCTTTAATGCCGATATCTGCTTTGACAATACCCCACCAATCGAGAATTAAGGCATTAGTAATTACTAAATCTACAGCACCATCGGCGTTAGAAATTGGGGATTGTCCCATTCCGTCTCTGATAACTTTTCCGCCGCCAAATTTCACTTCATCGCCGTAGGTGGTGAAATCTTGTTCAACTTCAATAAATAATTCTGTGTCTGCAAGTCGGATGCGATCGCCTACTGTTGGGCCGTAGGTTTCGGCGTAGGCGCGGCGATCCATTCTGTAAGGCATATAAAATCCTTTTTTTTAACGCAAAGGTACGCGGAGGGAAGCGCAGAGGTACGCAGAGGGTTTTTAGAGGTTTCCGTTAATTTTGGCGTTGAAGCCGTAGACTTGGCGAGTACCAACGAGGGGGATTAGAGTTATTTCTTTTTTGTCGCCTGGTTCAAAGCGGACTGCTGTTCCGGCGGGGATATCGAGGCGCATTCCTCGCGCTTGTTCTCTGTCAAAGTTTAAGGCGGTGTTGACTTCATAAAAGTGATAATGGGAACCGACTTGTATGGGGCGATCGCCTGTATTTGAAACTTGCAATTTTATAGTAGGACGACCAACATTTAGTTCTATTTCACCTGCTGGTGTGATAATTTCCCCAGGAATCATAATAAATTCAAAAATTAACGAATTGGATTATGTACTGTAACTAACTTTGTGCCATCAGGAAAAGTTGCTTCTACCTGTACGTCATGCACCATTTCAGGTATCCCTTCCATGACATCATTTCGCGTCAATAGAGTTGTACCATAACTCATTAATTCAGCCACAGTTTGCCCATCCCTTGCACCTTCTAAAATAGCAGCAGAAATATAAGCGATCGCTTCGGGATAATTCAGTTTTAAACCCCTTGCTTTACGTCTTTCTGCTAATAAAGCAGCAGTAAAAATTAATAGCTTATCTTTTTCCTGCGGCGTAAGTTGCATTCTTGCCTTTTCCTTCGCGTCCTTCGCGCCTTCGTGGTTCGTTTAAAGCTGCCACACTCTTGGTATACAATTACCACGATTCAAAAAAGAAACTCGTAGCAATTGCCAAACATTAATAAACCAGTTTCTCACCTCAGATGTAGAAGCACCGCGATATCGACACAATAATCCATGTTGTAACCGACTAACACCCGCTTCTCCTTCCCCATCCCATAAATTTCGCGTTTTTTCGACAATTTCTGATGAAACTGCACCACCAACCCAAACTAGACTACCTACAATTGGTTTTCCAGCCAAACCGTGGGGACTATGAAAAGTTTCTTCGCTACCCCCTAACCATTGCCGATCAATCCATAAAGGAATACCTTCTTGCCAAATTTCCGTGTGCGATCGCCATTCTCCTTGCAAGAATTTTTCTCCTCTAGCACTGCGACCAAATCGGGTAATTTCCCAACCTAACCAACTGCCCCCGGTTGCTAATTCTACCCGCAAATCTTGCCGATAAATCGCACCGTTAAATAAAATTGTCTCTTGCGGCAACCACTCTAAACAAGCGCCAGCGTCAACTTGCATTTGGATGGTTTGTCTAGCTTGCAAGCCATTACTGCGATATATCTTACTTGCAGCAGCTGTAGTAATTAAGGCTTGGGTTTGGGGTTGGAGGTGGATATTAGAGGATAAGCGATCGCCTCCCACCATTCCCCCAGCCGTGTGTAAAATGACGCTATGACAAATTTCCCCTTCTGGATAAAATGGGCGTTGTACCTTCAGGGGCGCTTGTTGGTGATTGTAAATTAATTGGGTTTTACCCTGGCGATCGGCATAAACTAAATTAAGTTTGCCATGCCAACCTTCTGCTATTTCTGAGTTGCAGATCATTTATAAATTTTTATTTTTAAATTACTTCACCAAGGTGTACGCTAGTACGATAGACCATATAGACAAAACCATTTTTATCACGAAAGCGCTGATATAACTCTTGAAAATTATCAATAAGCTGTTCGTATACCGACCCTTCACGCGGTAAATAAGAAACACTCATTGCTCGTCCAATAAATCCAGTTAAATCTAACTGTTGTCTATAAGTAAAATTATATTCACGGATGTTGATAAAATGAGGAGTTACTAATAGTGGCTCTACCGACTGCATTCGAGATTCTGCTGGATGATTATCAGATGCTTCGCGGACTATTCGGCTATATTCTGTAGTTAAGGCATCTTCTTGATCGCGATTATTCCACACCACAGCCAAGCGTGCTGATGGTTTTAAAATGCGGTGGAATTCCAATAAAGTTGGTTCGGGATTGAACCAGTGGAAAGCTTGAAAACAAGTAACTAAATCAACTGAATTATCAGGTAGTTGGGTAAGTTCTGCTGTTCCATCACGAAACTCTATCAAAGGATGTGCCTGGGCAGCTTCTCGCATCGCCGCGTTTGGTTCTATAGCTATGACATTAACTCCCCGTTCAGCTAACAGTCTTGAAGCAATTCCTGTACCTGCACCAATATCTGCTGCTACGAGTTGTGAATTTTCACCTAATCCTTCCAAGATAATATCAACTGCATTTGCGGGGTAACTTGGTCGATATTTTACATAATCCTCTGCTCTGTCAGAAAATCGGTTGAGTGGGTTTAAGGTATGTAAGGGCGTTGTTTCAGGATTAATTTGGCTCATAGGTCTTTATGGAAAAGTAGAAGTGCTTAGGCGTAGCCCATTGTAGAGATCGCTGTTGTTCAGAAAAGCGATATCATAAAAATTAAAGCGCTCTAAACAGTAACATCTACACACAATAATGGAAAGATTGCTAAACATCCACGTTGAGAAATTACCTGAAGGCGTTTATTTAGCAACATCTGATGAGCTTCAAGGTTTAGTAGCTCAAGGACGGACTGTTTCTGAAACTTTAGAAATTGCTCGTGATGTAGCGCGTAAGTTATTAGAAGCACAATCTCAGGATCAAGAACTAGATTATTTGCAACCAATAGCTGAACAATTTAACTATCCTTTAGTTGTAGGTCAGTAGTCAATTCATGGGACGGCTAGCTGGCTTTAGCTACAGACAGATTATCAAAATCTTAAAAACCTTTGGCTTTGTTTTTCATCGTCAAGCCGCAGGGAGTCATGAAATCTGGTTTAATCCTGAAACTAATCTTTACACTACTATTCCCAATCATTCTGGTGATATGCCAGAAGGAACATTACGTGCGATTTTAAAGCAAGCTGGTATTGAACCTGAAGATTTTATTAACTGCTCTTAATAATAAAGGGCGTTTGTATTCATTTTAATTAAGCTTGTTTTTACTATTCTAACCAAGCTACCAAATCAGCAACTTCCGAAAAATCAAGCAACTCTTCGCCCAACTCCTCTAACTGTTCGGCAGATAGATTCCGAACCTGCTCAACTAACAATCCATCAATCTCACCAAAGCGTCGTTTAAGCTGACGACTAATCAATTTAAACGCTTCTTTTTGAACGATATCTTGATAAATTACAGACTCTTTCATAATATCCTCCCGCAAAAATTGCCGAACTAAATCCTTTTCAAACCGCAAACCCGCCAGAATTTCTACACAACCCGCGATATTTTGTCGCTCCTCCCCATCTGGAAGCGGCTTGTTCAGGCACTTATGGCAGTAAAATTTGTGAAGAGTCACTTCGCGTCTGCTAAAGATAACAGCGTTGGATTAACTAAAAATAGTGTTGAATGTTGCTACCAGACACGAAGCACGCCAAGAAAATTATTTGAGTTTAGAAAAATTACAAAAAGTGGCTAGTTTTTGAGAAAAGTAGCTGCTTTTACGAAATAAAAAATATTAATAGATAAGCTATTTAAACGTATAAAAAATGATTGCACAAAAATAAGGTATTAATATCCAATAATCTTGCCCAATGTTGGATAGATATATCTAACAATCCTATTCTTTTTTCCACTTCGGAATGTATATAAGGACTTATTGACAATTGCTGTCTAAACTTACTTGTAATAGATGTTAATTCACAAGCATCAGCATATCTTAAAAAAACAAGCTGATCTTTTATATCTGGACTTAAGCTTTTATCATTATCAACTGCATCAATAAAATTTTCTAGTCTTTGCTCAATATTTTTCCTGGCATAACTTGCTTGTGTTTCTATATAATTCATGGTTAATGTCATTAAATATTCATATTATAACTGCTATTTTTATACTGTTCATTCATTAGCAGAATATTTGTACTACTATTTTTGCGCCCTTAGCCTCCGGCAACAGCTTCATCAAAGACAGTTCAAACAAAAAAACAGCCGCCTCCATAAAGGAAGCAGCTGTTTTACAAATTATCTAACTACGTATTAGTAATCGAAGTCGCCGCCGCCAGCACCAGCGCCAGCAGGAGCGGCATCTTTAGGCTCAGGCTTGTCAACGATAATACATTCGGTTGTCAACACCATACCAGCGATGGAAGCAGCGTTTTGCAGAGCAGAACGAGTCACTTTAGCAGGGTCAACAATACCAGCAGCTAACAAATCGACGAATTCATTGGTTGCAGCATTGTAGCCAATGTTGAAATCCTTCTCTTTAACGCGTTCAGCAATCACAGCACCATTCTGACCAGCGTTTTCAGCAATCCGCTTCAGAGGTGCGGGTAAGGCGCGAACCACGATCAAAGCACCAATCAACTCTTCATCCTTAAGGTTGCTCTTTGCCCAGTCTTCCAAGTCGGGAGCCAGGTGAGCCAGAGTTGTACCACCACCAGGAACGATACCTTCTTCTACAGCAGCTTTGGTGGCGTTGATAGCGTCTTCTAGGCGCAACTTCTTGTCTTTCATTTCGGTTTCGGTCGCTGCACCCACTTTCACCACAGCAACACCACCGGAGAGTTTAGCAAGACGCTCTTGCAGTTTTTCTTTGTCGTAAGAAGATTCGGTTTCATCGATTTGACGACGAATCTGTTCGACACGAGCTTTAACAGCAGCTTCGTTACCTTCGGCAACAATTGTGGTGTTGTCCTTAGTAATGGTGATCCGGCGAGCTTTACCCAGGCTATCCAGCTTGGTGTTATCTAGCTTCAAACCAGCATCTTCAGTGATTAGTTGACCACCGGTTAAAACGGCGATATCTTCTAGCATAGCTTTGCGGCGATCGCCAAAGCCAGGAGCCTTAACAGCAGCCACGTTGAGTACACCGCGCAAACGGTTTACTACCAAGGTTGCCAAAGCTTCTTTTTCAATATCTTCGGCGATAATCACCAAAGGACGACCAGCACGAGCTACTTGCTCTAATACTGGTACAAGGTCTTGTACCAAAGCGATTTTCTTATCAGTCAACAGTAGGAAAGGTTCATCAAAAACCGCTTCCATCCGTTCAGCATCGGTAGCGAAATAGGGAGAGATGTAGCCTTTATCAAAGCGCATCCCTTCAGTGATTTCCAACTCGGTGAACATAGATTTCCCTTCTTCTAGGGAAATTACGCCTTCCTTGCCCACCTTGTCCATTGCTTGGGCAATCATTTGACCAACTTCTTCGTCATTACCAGCCGAGATGGCACCAACTTGGGCAATGGCTTTGGAATCTTCCACTGGACGGGCGTGTTGAGCAATTTTTTCTACCAAGAAGCTGGCAGCTTTGTCAATACCGCGCTTCAGTGAAATTGCATTAGCACCAGCTGCAACGTTCCGCAATCCTTCTTTGACGATCGCATGAGCTAAAACGGTAGCAGTGGTGGTACCATCACCCGCAGCATCATTGGTCTTAGAAGCAGCTTGACGAATCAGAGCTACACCAGTGTTTTCAATATGGTCTTCTAATTCGATTTCTTTGGCGATCGTTACACCGTCATTAACAATTTGCGGTGCGCCAAATTTCTTTTCTAGGACTACGTTACGACCTTTGGGGCCAAGGGTAACAGCTACAGCCTCAGCCAGTATGTCAATGCCTCGTTCCAAGGCGCGACGGGCGTTTTCGTTGTAGATAATGCGCTTTGCCATAGGTGTCTAAATTCCAGGAGTAAGTCAATTTTTTTGTTGAATTAGGCATTGGGTATTGGGCATTGGGCATCAGGAAAACTCTTTCCTCTTCCCCATTCCCTACTCCCTATTAGATAACGACTGCTAAAATATCTTTTTCAGAAAGCAGTACATATTCTTCGGTACCGAGTTTGATGTCAGTGCCGGCGTACTTCGAGTACAGCACCTTATCGCCGACCTTGATTTCCAATTCCTGACGGTTTCCGTCGTCATTACGCTTGCCAGGGCCAAGAGCCACTACTTCCCCTACTTGGGGCTTTTCCTTGGCGGTATCGGGCAAATACAAACCACCTGCGGTCTTTTCCTCAGAGGCGTTCACTTTTACGAAAACGCGATCGCCTAAAGGTTTAACTGTAGAAACGCTTAGAGATAAAGCTGCCATATTATTTCTTTCCTTTAGAGATTAGCACTCTCAACTCCTGAGTGCTAATCTACCGAAAAGTAGCGTCCAATGGCAAGAATTCTTTGAGTACGGGTTCCCGAACTAAAGGCTCAGAGATGTACTTAAGTATAAATGCCTAATTGTTTCTACCTTTCGGGTTTTGTTCTGTAAGTTACGAAGAGAGTAGGGAGCGGAGAGTTAGGAATTAGCGCTGACCAGACAATTGTTAGCTGCTGCTCAAAACGAGCTAGTCTGGAATCATGGGAATACTTAAAAAAGCGACTTTAAAGAGTTAAAATTTGATGAGCCGCAACAGAGTCATACTATTTGCGTCTATAGAACTAAAACCCAACTGCTTGCGCGTTTTTTGTTCTGGACTCATAATGGTGGTTTACACTGATGGTGTCTGATATCGCCAAGCAAGCTTGGAAGTTATTGAGCGGATTATCCAAGAACACTTAAATAGGCAATAAGGTGGTAGAAGAATATGCATTTTTAACCCATCCTTTGCCAGAAACTTCCCTAGTTTCTTGTAAACACCTCATAGAGGCTTAACAATCAAAGGATATGGTACAGCAGTAAGCTTTAAGAAAGTGCGCGATGGTTTTGAGGTAGGGTCATCTTTAAGCCAATACTTACTTGTGAGTCAGAAGGATTATTATTTAATCAGTGTTTTTTCGCCTGCCACTTTCAATGCGATATATAATAGCGCATTATAGATACTACTGCTATACGTATCCTTGCTGGACTTTTGCTATCGAGCTACTAGTCTCTTGAAAGTGCTCGGCATTTTTGAGGTTTCGAGACAGCAAAGGCAACTTAAGTAGGAAAAAGGACAACATCTCGAAATAACCCACGATAGAGGATAAATATTCAAGACTTTGATGGACCGAAGCGCGACAAGTGCCACTGCTATGAAAGAGCCCAGCATGAAAGATCACAAACGACTTCTATTGATTGATGATGACCCTAACCTCATCTTGCTGGTGAAGGATTACTTAGAATTCCGGGGATACGAAGTCATCACCGCCGAAAATGGACGTGAAGCTCTGGAAATTTTAGAGCAAGATGTCCCAGACATGATTATCTGCGACGTGATGATGCCGGAAATGGACGGATATACTTTTGTAGAACAAGTCCGGCAAAACGAACGCACCAGTTGGATTCCGGTTCTTTTCCTTTCAGCTAAGGGACAAAGTGCAGACCGAGTTAAGGGTCTGAATAAAGGTGCTGATGTTTATATGGTCAAACCCTTTGAACCAGAAGAACTCGTAGCGCAAGTTGAATCCTCGCTGAAACAAACTATCCGTTGGAAAGAACACCAAGCTAAAGGAGGCGAAAACGGTTCCCGCATCCAGGTTCCCTTCGATGTGCAATTAACCCCAACTGAACTGAAAGTAGTCCAGTTTGTCGCTAGGGGTTTAGCTAACCGGGAAATTGCTGAAGAACTAAATGTTAGTCAGCGCACAGTTGAAAGTCATGTGTCCAATATGTTGGGCAAAACCAATCTCCACAACCGCACTGAACTAGCGCGGTGGGCGATTGAAAATCAAATGGCTTAAACAAAGTTAAGAGTTAAAAGTTAGGAGTTACGAATTATGAATTTTTTAACTTTTAACTCCTAACTCCTAACTAAGATTTACCACCCATCTTCTTCAGGGCTGGATTGGTGCAAAACTTCTAAATCTAGTTCATCCAGGTAAGTTAGGGCGTTTTCAATCTGAGAAACAGTACCTCGCAGTTCCAGATCAAAGCAGCTATATTGTGGCAAGTTTGCGCTTACCTGAGCATCAGCAATAATCACTGTGATGCCATAGTGAGAAACCAGTCGTGAAATGACTGGTTCCTCATGCAAGTCTTTAGGAATGCGAACTTGGATACGAGTTTGGGTGCGTCTATTATCTAAAATATCTGTATTAGATTTTACTTGTTTATTTGGAATTGCCATTCTAGCTTCCTACTCGACTTCTGGGATAAAGATTTTACTTTGCACAATTCTTTTAACACTAGGTCACTTATCCCACGCAGGCAAGAAAGAAAGTATTTGCCAAGGCAAACCATTAATCTAGATGTAATGAATGTGAATAATTGCTCATAATTTGGCAGTTATGAGTTTAATTGTCGTTTTATGACGGTTTTTCAGCAGATCGAATATAGCCAATCTGTAGGGTTACAACAATTGTTGTAACCCTAATTTATTGTGTATGAGATTTAATACTGAAGTGATAACTCTGTTACAAGCTCGGTATCGGGTACTCAAACAATTAGGACAAGATGTTGGTAATACTTTTGAAGTTGACGAGTGTGGCAAAACTAAAGTCTTAAAAGTGCTGACTGAGAATAACCTAAAGCTACTAGGTTATAAATTAATAAAATATTTTATTGTGGTAGATTGATTGTTTTTTGTATTTTCTAGGAAAAATCTGGAGACTACTTAGCTTGTAGTGTTTACGAGATGATTTCTGAAAAGCCCACAGATAACAGTAACGTGATGAGAGAACACGACCTATCCCGATTACCTTATGAATACTGTTCAAACCGCTCCCCATTGCTTGGCTGTTTAGAAAATTAATTTATTTTCTAGAAATCCCTAATAAGTCCAGTTTTGCTTGGTCTGCAAACTATAGGTTCCATCTTTCACATTCACCCGCTCAGGAATCAGATTTAAATCTCTAAATATATTTGCCTGATGCTGTAGAGCATCGAGCGATTGGTCATCAATCGGAATGATGGCGCGTTCGCCGCTATGTTTCTGTAAAATTTCTACGATGGATGGATCAATTTCATGGTGTTTAGCCAATCGTTGAACGGCTTCTAATTCCTGTTTCTTAGCCCAAGTTCCAGCTTCGTTTACCTCTTCTAAAATCACCTTAAGCAAGTCGGGATAGTCGCGTACCAGTTCTGGAATCGCGTAGTAATAAGTGGGAACTTCCACGGAGGTTTTGTCACCAAATATACTCTCTAGGTCTGTAATTGATCGCCCTGGGTAAGCGTTTCGGGCTTGAGTCGCTGTGTAGGGAACCCAAATCACCCAAGCATCGATTTCACCCCGGCAAAATTTGGGCAGCGCCTCCGGTTGTGTCAGATAAACTGGCTCGATGTCACTAAAATCTAGACCGACTTTTGCCAGCGCTCGTACAAGTATATAATGTGCGCTTGAGCCTTTGTCAAAAGCGATCTTTTTGCTCTTCAAGTCTGCTAGTGTCTGAATCGGCGAATCTTCTGGCACTAAAATCGCTTGACCTTTGGGAGCGGTATATTTTTCTTTCGCCACCCGCATAAATACATGATCCGCCGCTTGAGAGAAGATGCTGGCTGTGCCACCACCGCCGCAGAAGTCAATTGTCCCGTTGCTAAGTGCTTCTATCAGAGAAGAGGCTGATAAAAAGCTTGTCCAGGTGACAATCAGCCCATAAGGTCGCAAACGTGTTTCCAGCAAGCCTTGAGTCCGGAGAACTTCCAGATTTGTCATTCCCTCTGGATATCCAATTTTGAGTTGCTTCAGCCGTCGCGCTTGCTCTGCTAAAGGCGTGTTGCTAGATTGAGCAGAACGCTGAGAAAACCAGCGATCCAAAATTACACAGAAAATTATCCCCCCCATAAACAGTCCCACAGTTTCCAGTAACTGGATTGTGGATCTTTTGGATAGTTGGAACTGATTACCAGATTCAGAAGTAGCAACAGCATGACCGTCAAATACTAGAGGCAAGACCAAAACCAAGACAAGTCCGATGCAAAATCGAACTGCAAACCTGTAGGTAGCCGATCTACGAGTGGCTGATCTGAGCGACCGTAAGATATTTTGACCTGTGCATCTAGGCAGAAGGTCAATCAAACGGCTAATCATAATGACTCCTTTGATAAATTAGGTGATGCAAATTGCCGGATGAATTGGAGATGGGGGATAAAGTCAAAGCACCGCTTGACATGTATAAACTACCAAACTTGCTCCCTTGTTACACTCAATATGCGATACTCACATTATCATATCGATATTATGGTAATTCTCTACAAAGGTTGAGCGATCGCTAGTTTTGGTCATCAGATAGGTGTTGAGTGAGGAATGGTGATGGATTGGTTAATTGCAACAATTAAAATTGGGCTAGCTACGGCTGTGGCAACAACATTTGATGACAATATTTATCTGACTGCCTTCTTCAGTGAGGTTAATCGGACTTTTCGACCTCAACATGTTGTAGTTGGTGAGATTCTAGGGTTCACGACATTACTGACAGTAAGTTTGCTTGGGTTCTTAGTGGGTCTAGCAATTCCCTCAACTTGGACTGGTTTATTGGGGATTCTGCCGATACTCATTGGCTTGAACAATTTGCTCAACCTGAATAAGGATGACTCAGCCGAAGATAAGTCAGCCAATCTGAAAAGAAACTCTAAATTTCACGGATTTGATTCCAGAAAGCGATCGCTCTGGGACGTAATCCGCGATCCCCAGACCTATCGCGTCTCCTCGGTTACAATTGCTAACGGTGGCAACAATCTTGGCATCTATATCCCCCTGTTTGCCACTAGCTCAATCCAAAATCTCACTGTGATCGTACCAGTTTGCTATTTCATTGTTTTTTGCTGGCTGTTTATGTCCTATAATCTGACTCGTTTACCTGGTATAGCTTTGATACTCAGCCGTTATGCTAGTAAGATTTTCCCCTTCGTTCTGATGTGGCTGGGTTTCCGAATTCTGGTAGACAGCGAATCTTATCGTATTTTTCTCCCCAAAACTTGACGGATTTTAAGGTGGTAAATTTTCATGCAAGAAGCATGTAGCTCTACAAAAGTTAATGCAAGAGTTTAAAAGCCCAATCAGCCGATTCAAGTTTTACAAGAGGAGATTCAACATTCTTAATTTTAATTAATCGCTTTATAAAATACGCGCCTATACAAGCAAAACCCGCTAATGCGGGTTTCAAAGTTTTTATAAGTCCGTGCAGACGTGATTTCTAATCGCCTGATTGAAATTCTCCAACTAAAACTCAGCACTTTGTGGTGTACGCGGAAAGGGAATCACATCACGAATATTTCCCATACCAGTCATAAATTGCACGAGTCGTTCAAAACCTAGTCCAAAACCAGCGTGGGGGACAGTACCATAACGCCGCAAATCAAGATACCACCATAAGTCTTCTGGGTTTAATCCTTGCGCTAACACCCGGCGTTCTAATACTTCTAAACGTTCTTCGCGCTGAGAACCGCCAACAATTTCACCAATTTTGGGTGCGAGAATATCCATTGCACGAACGGTTTTTTCATCGTCGTTCAAGCGCATATAAAATGCTTTGATTTGTGCTGGATAATCTGTAACGATCGCAGGCTTTTTAAATAATTGTTCAGCCAAGTATCGTTCGTGTTCTGATTGTAAATCTAAACCCCAACTCACTGGATATTCAAATTTAACATCAGCTTTTTCTAAAAGTTTGATGGCTTCTGTATAAGTTAACCGTTCAAACTGATTATTAATAATGTTTTCGGCTGTCGCTAACACAGATTTATCAATGCGTTCATTGAAAAATTCCATATCTTCTGGGCAAGTTTCTAACACATATTTAAAAATGTGTTTGAGAAACGCCTCAGCTAAATCCATATCGCCTTCTAAGTCACAAAAAGCCATTTCTGGCTCAACCATCCAAAATTCTGCTAGGTGGCGGGAGGTGTTAGAATTTTCTGCACGGAAGGTAGGGCCAAAGGTGTAGACGTTGCTAAACGCCATCGCCATCACTTCCGCTTCCAACTGGCCGCTAACTGTTAAGTATGTGGGTTTAGCAAAAAAGTCTTGGCTGTAATCTACTGCTTGATTTTCTGTGCGGGGAATATTCTTTAAATCTAAACTGGTAACGCTAAACAGTTCACCCGCGCCTTCGCAATCGCTAGCGGTGATGATGGGTGTGTGTACCCACAAAAAGCCTCTTTGTTGGAAAAATTGGTGAATTGCTGTCGAACAAGCATTTCTAACGCGAAAAACTGCACCAAAGGAATTAGTACGCGATCGCAAATGTCCAATGGTTCGCAGAAACTCAAAGGAATGGCGTTTCTTTTGCAGGGGATATGTATCAGGATCAGCTTCTCCGTAAACTTTCACAGACTCGGCTTTCAACTCAATTCGCTGTCCTTTACCCAGAGAAGCCACTAGTACCCCTGTCGTTTCGACAGCAGCACCCGTATTCAGTTTTTTCAATATAGCTTCATAATCTGGCAAATCCTGATTAATGACGACTTGCAAATTAGCTAGTGATGAGCCGTCATTGACTTCAATAAAAGCAAACCCTTTGGACTCGCGTTTCGTCCGCACCCAGCCTTGAACTAGGAAAGACTCATCAGGTTGACCACTTCGCAATATTTCTGCAATCCGTCGATTTGCCATATCTTACAACTTATATTTCGTCAACTTATTAAGGAAAAATATTAAAAAATCTTAACTATTTAACCCAATCCAAAATCTAAAATCGGACTTATCCAGCATAAGACTTTAATATCCAGCCTATGATAACGCCCATTCCACCAAAGCGGACGACTTGCCAGAAAGGTTTTTTGAGGCTACGCCAAGAAAATAACTGGCTTTCTAAGTTTAGTTCTAGCCTTTCCAACTGCTGTTGAATGCGCCCTAACTCTGCTTTGATTTCTGGTGTCTGAGATTTATTGTGCTTTAGTTGATCCCGACGCTGTTGCCATTGTGCCTGTTGTTGGCGATCGCGTTGCACTTGATTGTAACGTTCTTTTAAGGATAGGAGCGATCGCTCTACTTCCTCTAGTTCTTGTTCAAAATCTGGTTCGGGATTTTCTGCTGACGGTTGTGATTGTTTAGGCGGCTTCATTTACAAGTAGTAAAGTAGAAGTAAATGCAAATGTGCCAATAGTTATGTCCCAATCTACCCAGCTGCCGAAAACCAGTCAACTGAATGAACTTAGTACTCTAGAACTTGCTCAAGCCCTCATGGAAAGACTGAGCATTTCTCCTAACGATTGGCATCGCCTCAAGTCTAACCGCAATTCCCGCGCTAATGAACAAGTGGCAGCAGCTATTGTGTATCTTTTAAAGAATCAGCCACAAGAAGCTCAAGCTAGATTAGAACAGGCAATTGGTTGGTTAGATCGCTCCATTTCTGCTCCTCCCTGTCCAACTCACGGGAAGTAGGGAGTAGGCAGTAGGGAGTAAAAAAATCAAAAAAATAAGAACTTTTCCCACTCTCCACTCACCATTTCCCACTCCCCCTTATCGCCGCAGAGATAATCCCCGGCGATTTTCCATTTGTTTACAAAGCCTCAATTCTGTGCCTTTGCGGTTCCACTCTACCTGATCAAAGATTTGATGCAGAAGACACAAACCACGACCATTTTCTGATTCATCTGGTGGCAGGTAGTCTGTTGGTTCTTCTTCATTTGTAGATGAAGGAGTAAAGCCGCTACCCTGGTCTGATATTATCCACCAATATTGATTATCTATTAAGGAAAAACGGACTACGACTGTTTTACTTGGATCGAGATTATTGCCATGTTTAGCTGCGTTTACTAGGGCTTCTTGAAGTCCTAGCCGTAGTTCAGCTTGTAATTTAGCTGGAATTTCTGCCAACAATAAATCTAAGATTGGACAAAGGTAGAGAGTTGAGGCAAAGCTAATAGTGCCCCAATAACGTGCAACTGGACGGAGTGAAATTGTAATCACAAGAGAAACCCCATAGCTTTCAGTTAGCTAGACATCAGTTTGCTATTACAGGCACCCTGATAAAACTTGAGGTGGTCATGCTGCCTTCAAACTTGCGTCTTTAAAACTAAATTTTGAAAATGCTAGGGAGCATTGGCTTTATAGTATGAGTTTGGATTGTTTAGATAGATAACGGCAGTAATAGTTTTGATAATGAATTCAGCAACTTAAAAAGATGCTAGTAATTTGACAGAGTATTGGCATACTCTAGTTAATTGCCGATTCGTCATTTATACAATCCAATTCATATTTCTAAGAACCTATGCAGCTTGAATTTATTTAAACAAAATGGATTTTTATTTTTGCCTTAATTCAATTTTAGCATCTTTAGTATGCACTAAACTAAAAATTTCAAATTTCAGTTTTTGCAAAGGAATTACTATCCTTGTCCAAATGTGATAGCACAAGAAAGGCGGCAGCTTCAACATGAGCAGTTTGAGGAAAAAAATCAGCAGGTTGTACCCGTGTGATAGTATATTGCCCATCTTGACAAAGCAATTTCAGGTCGCGGGCGAGGGTGGCTACTTTACAACTGACGTAAACGATCCGAGATGGTTTCAATTGCCGTAAAGTATCGATGACTGCCCGATCGCACCCCTTACGTGGCGGATCGAGTACTACGACTTCTGGTATTGTGCCCATTTTGGGAAGCAATTTCTCTACTGCCCCGACTTGGAATGTCACATTATCAATTCCGTTGCGGTGGGCATTCAAAATAGCTTGTTCCACTGCTGCTGTTTGCACTTCTAATCCTGTAGCCTGACGTACTTTTTTGGCGAGAGGTAAAGTTAAAGTCCCAATACCACAGTAGGCATCAACTAGCAACTCATGACCTTGAAGATTGAGTTCTGATTCAATCACCTGCAATAGTGCCTCTGCTGTTTCTGTATACACTTGGAAAAATGTATCTGGGCGCACTTGAAATTCCAGTCCAGCAAAATTTTCACGCAGGTGTGGGACTCCAGCGATGCAACGGGTTTCTGATCCAAAGATAGCATTTGTGCGATCGCTATTGCGGTTGAGTGACACTCCTACTAACTGCGGATAACGCTTTAACCATTCCTGCGCTTGGGTTTCAATTCCTGATAAATTCCAGTCCTTTACCACCAAAGTCAGCAACATCTCTCCAGTGTGTCGGCCAATGCGTAAACCAAGATGGCGAATTTGTCCTTGATGACGTTGTTCGTCATAGATTCGCCAACCTTGTTGTTGGATATCCTGCTTAACTTCGGCAAGTAAGGGATTTAATCGTGAATCTTGGACTGGACATTGATTTAAATTAATTAATTGGTGACTACCTTTTTGGTAGTAACCAGCTTGTACCTGTCCCGTTGCCGATATACCTAAAGGATATGTAGATTTATTACGGTAGCCTAAAGCAGAAGTGGCGGCGAGTACCGGATCTACCGGTGGCTGGATAAAACCGCCAATACGTTCTAAAGCTTGGATAACTTGGTTTTGCTTGGCTACTAGCTGGTAATCATAATTAATGTGCTGCCACTGGCAACCACCGCACTTATCCGCCACAATACAACTAGGTCTGATCCGGTGGAGAGATGGTTCTAATAGCTCTTGGAGCTTCCCGTGGCCGTATTTTGGTTTAACATGAACCAAGCGGACAATAGCGCGATCGCCTGGTACAGTATCTGGGACAAACACTACACGCTCATCAGCGCGTCCCACACCATCACCTGTATCACTCAGGTTAGCGATCTTTACTTCAATTAATTCACCCTGTTGCCAAATTATTTTAGTCATTAGTCATTAGTCATTTATTATTAATTCTTCTTTCTCCCCCTGCTCCCCCTACTTCCCCTACTCCCCATTCCCCACTCCCCATTCCCCACTCCCCACTCCCTAAATAGATGAATTCAATACATAACTAGCTCGTATCCCTTCACTTGTGTACCTCCAACTCGCTAAACTAACAGATAATATTTCAGGTGATTTCAATAATCATGACTGTAATTAGCCAAGTTATTCTCAAAGCCGACGACGAACTGCGTTATCCCAGCAGTGGCGAACTTAAAAACATCAAAGACTTTTTGGAAACCGGCGTACAACGGACGCGGATTGCGGCTACCTTAGCCGAAAACGAAAAAAAGATAGTTCAAGAAGCAACCAAACAACTTTGGCAGAAGCGTCCTGACTTTATCTCCCCCGGAGGTAATGCTTACGGTGAACGCCAACGCTCTCTTTGTATCCGCGATTTTGGCTGGTACTTACGTCTAATTACTTATGGTGTGCTTGCCGGTGATAAAGAGCCAATTGAAAAAATTGGTTTGATTGGTGTGCGGGAAATGTACAATTCATTGGGCGTTCCCGTGCCTGGAATGGTAGAAGCGATCAATTCCCTCAAAACAGCTTCCCTTGGCTTACTGAGTGCAGAAGACGCTGCTGAAGCAGGGCCCTACTTTGATTACATCATTCAAGCGATGTCTTAATACAAAGTGTGTGCTGGTTCTAGGAGTATACTTCCGGTCTACTAGAGTGAGTGCAATAAGCGCTCGATAGGCATAAGATACCCAATTTGATCATACCTTCCCCACATTTGGTAGTGGCTATGGCTAAATCTCTGTCAAGTTACTAACCAGTTGTGGGGAAATTTATTTAAGTATAACTATGGGGCATTTCTCAAAGGATGAAGGACATACGGACAGAAAAAACCGACAGTCCTTGATAAAGGCTGTCGGATATTAAGTGTGTTCCCTATTAATGACTCGGCTAGAGTTCAGTTGTCATTAATTATGCCTAGCTAGCGATCGCAAAGAGACGATCCTAATCATAGATATGTGTGATTCTCGTCACACGATTGTTACAACTAAACTGCATATACCCGAATAATTTCTGAATACCAGTAGATATCCGCAAGTTATAGTGTCAAAAATTGCACAAACCTTATTTAGTTAAGTTATCTTTAAATATCGTGCTTAAATTTACACATAAGTATAAATGCGTAGATTGCCGCCGTAGGCATCGCGTTTTGCAACATCAATTAATTAGCATCCCAAAATATTTTTAACGCCATTTACCAACACAGCTACTAATTCTAATGATGCGGTGGTTGCACCAATTGTATTAAACAATGCTCCTCCTGCTGCTGATATGGCCTCCATACTAGCTCCTGCTACAAGCATTGTTATTACTGTACTTGCAATAGAAACAATCCCAGTAGCAGCTATACCGAACCAACTGAGATTGCGCCGACTATAGCAATAATAATAGTCCATTCCAATGGATTAGGACTGTGACAAACCTGAATAAAGATTCTAGGAAAATTTATTTTACTACTTCAATAATGTTGCATTTAGTTAATCTTAATTTTACAAACAAGCCTTTATTTGTAAAAATAGTAAAATTACTCAAATTATCAATCTTCAGCTTAATTGGCTAAAAAATTAAGTATTTTTGAAGTTGCCTTCATTGAGTAAATCACAATAGCGCGATAAGCTAGAGTTAGCAGCAAAACCGATTCACCACTGGCAACGAACCTAGCTTGGGGTAACGATGGCAACAGAACAAAAGCACAGCACTTATTTATCAGAAGCCGAAAGCCGTTTGCGTCAACTTTCTATTGAAAAGTTGCGATTAGCAGTTGCGTTTCTGGCTTATTTGCAAAAAACAGAAGAAAACGAAGTTACTGAAAAAGCATTATTAAATATTCCTGATTTTGCCGAATTTTTCCACGATATTGAACAAAATAAAGACAAGTTAGAAAATACTGCCTCAAATCAGATTGCCTCAGATGAAGAAGTATGGCAAGCTTACTTAGCAGTTGAAAAAAAATGGGAAGAGGTTTTCCGCCGCCTTGCAGACTCCTAAATTTTTGACAATTTCTCAAGTCTTGGATATTCACCAACGGCAAATTCAAAGATTTGGTGGAACATCAGGTGTTAGAGACGAAGGTTTACTAAATTCAGCACTGGCACAACCTCAAGTTACTTTTGGCGGTGAACTTCTCCATCCAACAATTCACGAGCAAGCAGCAGCGTACCTGTACCATTTAACAATGAACCATCCGTTTATTGATGGCAACAAGCGCACTGCTTTCGCTGTTATGCTTACTTTTTTGAACTTAAATGGCTTCACTTTCAACCTATTTCAAGAGCAAGCTTACAATTTGGTAATTCAAGTAGTTCAAAAACAAATATCCAAAGAAGAATTATCTGCATTTTTAGAACTGCATCTACAAAGTAAGTAAATCGATAAAATAATTCTCTATCCCCCAAAATGCATTTTCATGATTGATTATTGCCCTTGAAGTTCAGTAAAATGATTAGCTTTATACTTCAACTTTCTCTAAAAGTTAAAACAGGAAATAGAGGACTTAACAAACCTATGCCCCGTTTGCTAAACTGCTGTAGTAGAAAGAGCTATCTGCAAAGATAAATTTCTCAAAGCCTGTCGTAGACAAGCTAATGGAGTTTCCATTGCTATTGAAAGTGATATTGGCATTAAAAATATTGCCTGAAGTAACCCCAGAGACAAAGAGTTCAGAGCGATTGAAAGCCGTGAGATCGAGGGTGTCAAAACCATCTCCGCCATCAACAGTTGCAGCACCAAATCCTTTTAAGTAGTCATTCCCAGCGCCTAGAGCAATGTTGATTCCGCCACCGATAGTGACTTTCTGTTGAACTCCATCTAGGGTACTGGTGGCGATAATTTGGTCATTGCCGTTGCCAGTCTTGATGATTCCTTCTCCGTAAATACCGTATGCAGTACCACCAATTGTTGCTGTCGCCTGTCCGGTAAGCTTGTCAGAACCATTGCCAGTATCAATTATTCCATCGTTGAAGATGCCATAGGCGGTGGAGTTTGTTCCAGAACTGTTGCCATAACCCGTAATCGTGTCGTTGCCCCACCCTGTAGTGATGGTGCCGTCTTTTGTGTTCTGGATGCCGGTTCCAGCACCGACATCGCCGATCCCAGCAACAGCGATGCCGCCTTTGCCGCCAATGCCAGTACCGATAATTGTGTCTCCTCCGTTTTCGGTATCCAGTTTGCCAGTATTGGCAATCCCAATTCCAGTACCGCCTTTGCCACCGACGTTATCAGTAGAGCCATCGATGCTAGCTCCGCCATTACCACCAGTACCAGTGCCAGTGATAGTGTCGTTTTCGTTACCTGCACTCAGACTACCACTATTAGCGATGCCTGTTCCAGTACCGCCCTTACCGAAAAAAAACTTTTCGCCGCCCATACCGCCAGTACCGATACCAGTAATAGTGTCTTTTCCGTTCCCTCCATTCAAACTACCAGTATTAACGATGCCGGTTGCAGTACCGCCGTCGCCAGCATTAGGAAAGCCCTCCGCCCCGATGCCGCCAGTACCTGTGCCAGTGATCGTGTCTTCTCCGTCTCCGCTATTTAGACTACCACTGTTAGCAATACCGATTCCAATACCGCCGTCGCCAGAGGAGGGACCGCCGGTGCCGCCGATGTCACCAGCACCTGTACCAACGATCATGTCGTTTCCGTTCCCTGTATTTAGACTGCCACTGTTAGCAATACCGGTTCCATTACTGCCATTAGTACTGCCTAAGCCTCTGCTGCCCTTGCTGCCAGTACTTGTACCGACGATCATGTCTTCTCCGTCCCCGGTGTGCAGTTCGCCGCTGTTGCTAATGCCAGTCCCATCCCCGCTAATGCCGGCTTCGCGGCCATTGCCGGCATTGCCGCCAGTTCCTGTACCTCTGATCGTATCTTTTCCGTTCCCTGTATTAATACTGCCACTGTTAGCGATACCTGTCCCCGTTCCGCCGTTGCCACCCCTCCCAGCTTTACTTACTCCATCTGCGCCGTTACCGCCAGTACTAGTGCCGATAATCGTGTCATTTCCATCTCCTGCATTAATATTGCTAATATTGCTGATACCAGTCCCAGTTCCGCCGTTGCCACCGGAGAAGTCTCCGAAGCCACCGTTGCCGCCAGTTCCTGTACCTTTGATCGTGTCATCTCCGTTCCCTGCATTAATCTTGCTAATATTGCTAATGCCAGTCCCAGTTCCGCCGTTGCCGTTACTGGTGCTAGTGTCGATGTTGCCGTTGCCGCCGTTACCGCCAGTAGCTGTACCTGCGATCGCATCTTCTTCACCGCCTGCATTTAGACTGCCACTATTGGCAATACCTGTCCCAGTACCGCCGTTGCTGCTACCTTCGAGGTCACTTGTGCCTGTAGCGATGCCAGTAATCGTGTCTTTTCCTGAGCGCGTACAAATAAAACCTCCAGTTAAAATATCAATGCCAATTGCCACGGATACATTTAACTGTTCTCCGATTAAAGTGTCGGAACCAGTGGTGCCAATAAAATTTGGTGGAAAGGTTAGTCTAGGCATAATCAAAATCCTCTGAATTAGGTTTAAATATTTATATTTATCTATGAGCGTAGGCGTAGTTTGCTACAGGCATCGCATCCTATGAATTGTTTCTGCATTCAGAATAATGTCTTATCTGACAGGCTGATAAGCTAATGAGCATTTAAGTTGCATAAATCCAGGGTTGAAGCCCTTACCACGAGCGAGTCAGTCTGGAAAAATGAATGACGATTAGCTTAGCCATTTCTATAGCCTGAAAATTACCTATGCATATAACAAAAAAATAAAATTTTATTACTTCATACTCAATATAATTACTACTATTTTAAGATGTAATACAATTTATCTTTAAACGTATTACGAATATTTTATTGAGTAAATCTATTTATTTAGTTAATCTTTGGCATTTAGCCATGAACCATCGTAGAACTGCACCTACAGGGCAAGTAAATCGATAGAATAATGCTCTGTACAATTGGTGCATTAATTTCCATGACCGCCACATCTCCTGCTTTCTCCCCTCAAGAAATCGCTGCTGAAGGTCTTAAACCAGAAGAATACGCAGAAATTGTCCGTCGGTTAGGGCGTCATCCTAACAAAGCTGAACTAGGAATGTTTGGCGTGATGTGGTCAGAGCATTGCTGTTACAAAAATTCTCGACCTCTACTCAAACAATTTCCCACTGAAGGCCCCCGCATCCTCGTGGGGCCTGGTGAAAATGCTGGTGTTGTAGATTTGGGCGACGGACTTCAACTAGCTTTTAAGATTGAATCCCACAACCACCCATCAGCTGTAGAACCATTTCAAGGTGCAGCAACGGGAGTAGGCGGTATTCTCAGAGATATTTTTACAATGGGTGCGCGTCCTATTGCTCTATTAAATTCCCTGCGCTTCGGTTCCTTAGAAGATGCCAAAACTCAAAGGCTGTTCCAAGGGGTAGTGGCGGGAATTTCACATTATGGTAATTGCGTTGGAGTACCCACCATTGGTGGTGAAGTGTACTTTGACCTGGCTTATTCTGGTAATCCCCTAGTGAACGTTATGGCACTAGGATTAATGGAAACATCAGAAATCGTCAAATCTGGAGCAGCTGGCTTAGGCAATCCCGTGCTTTATGTTGGTTCTACTACTGGGCGCGATGGGATGGGAGGCGCAAGTTTTGCCAGTGCAGAATTGAGCGATCAGTCAATAGACGATCGCCCTGCTGTGCAAGTGGGCGATCCATTTTTGGAAAAGTCGTTAATTGAAGCTTGTCTGGAAGCGTTTAAGACAGGCGCAGTTGTCGCCGCCCAGGATATGGGAGCAGCCGGTATCACCTGTTCTACTTCAGAGATGGCAGCAAAAGGCGGTGTGGGAATTGAACTCGATTTAGATAAAATTCCCGCAAGAGAAAGGGGAATGGTTCCTTATGAATATCTGCTTTCGGAATCTCAAGAACGAATGCTGTTCGTTGCCCACAAGGAGCGTGAGCAGGAATTAATCGACATTTTCCACCGTTGGGGACTTCAAGCCGTTGTAGCTGGTACTGTCATCGCTGAACCCATCGTGCGGATTCTCTTTGAAGGTAAAGTAGCAGCAGAAATTCCCGCCGAGGCTTTGGCGGAGAATACCCCACTATATAACCGGGAGTTGTTGACAGAACCGCCAGAATATGCGTGTCTAGCTTGGGAATGGACACCTGATTCCTTACCTCCTTGCACAATTGCTGGAATAGAACTCCAAGGAGGCGTGCAAAGTTGGAATGATATTCTGTTAACTTTGCTCGATACACCCACGATCGCATCTAAAAACTGGGTATATCGTCAATATGACCATCAAGTACAAAATAATACAGTAATACTGCCAGGTGGTGCAGATGCGGCTGTTATCCGTTTGCGCCCCCTAGAACAAATCCCCAATCTAAAATCCCAAATCCAAAATCTAAAATTAGGAGTGGCGGCAACAGTAGATTGCAATCCTCGTTATGTTTATCTTGACCCTTACGAGGGAGCTAAGGCAGTGGTGGCAGAAGCTGCACGCAATCTTAGTTGTGTGGGTGCAGAACCTCTGGCGGTAACGGATAACCTAAATTTTGGCTCTCCAGAAAAACCGATTGGTTACTGGCAATTAGCAGAAGCTTGTCGCGGTTTAGCAGAAGGTTGTCGAGAATTAGCAACACCCGTCACAGGCGGAAATGTCTCTTTGTACAATGAAACTCTTGATGCTCAAGGTATTCCACAACCCATTTATCCCACCCCAGTAGTGGGGATGGTGGGCTTGATTCCCGATATTACCAAAATTTGTGGTCAAGGTTGGCAAGCAGTCGGCGATGTGATTTATCTTCTCGGATTGCCTCTGGCATCCAAAATCAGTTTGGGAGCATCGGAGTATTTAGCCACTATCCACGGTACTGTTGCCGGAAAACCACCACAAGTAGATTTTGACTTAGAACGTCGTGTCCAGAAAGTTTGCCGTGGAGGAATTCGTAATGGTTGGGTACGTTCAGCCCATGATTCTGCTGAGGGGGGATTAGCGATCGCAATAGCAGAATGTTGTATTTCTGGCAATCTTGGTGCCGAAATCAATTTAGAAATAGCACCAACCCAGTTAAATCGTCTAGACGAGGTGTTGTTTGCCGAAGGTGGTGCCAGGATTTTTGTTTCTGTGGCATCAGAACAACAAGAAATTTGGGAATCATATTTACAAGAACATCTGGGTCAAGAGTGGCAAAAACTGGGTAAGGTTGTTAATTTCGAGACGGGTTTGGGGGTTTTCACCACTGATAACCAAGCCTTAATCAAAGTTAGGATCGAAGATATGAACGATCGCTATTTCCACGCGATCGCTAGGCGTCTTACCATCCATACCACTAACCCCAGTTAAATAAATGAGGAGTTAGGAATAAAAACTATAACAGACGCGATTAATCGCGTCTGTACTTCTAACTCCTAACTCTTTTAGTAGCGTCTCTGATCATAATTACGGTACTGTTTTAATAGATGGTTAAAGATTTATTAAGAAAGCTGCAACTATCTATATACATAATCCCAGTGACTTGACCCCCCCCACCAGGAGCAAAGCTAGCATGATTTCTATTCATTCTGTCACTTCGGATGAATACCCCGACCAGACCAACAACCCAATCAATAGTCATGAAAATCAGCCTGACAAGCCAGAAGAAGCTTGTGGTGTTTTTGGCATCTACGCACCAGGAGAAAACGTTGCTAAACTGACCTACTTTGGATTGTATGCCCTCCAGCATCGGGGTCAAGAATCAGCTGGTATTGCCACCTTTGAGGGGACACAAGTACATCTCCACAAAGATATGGGCTTGGTATCTCAAGTTTTCAATGAATCCATCTTGGATCAATTGCCCGGTAGCCTTGCTGTTGGTCACACTCGTTATTCCACCACAGGTTCTAGCCGCAAAGTTAATGCTCAACCCGCAGTCCTAGAAACTCGCTTAGGTTCAATCGCTCTAGCACATAATGGCAATTTAGTCAATACGGTGCAACTACGTCAAGAGTTGCTTGAGAAAAAATGTAACTTAGTCACGACAACAGACTCAGAAATGATCGTTTTTGCGATCGCAGAAGCGATCAACGCTGGTGCAGATTGGCTAGAAGGTTCAATTGAGGCATTTCATCGCTGCCAAGGAGCCTTTAGTTTAGTTATTGGCACTCCTAACGGCGTTATGGGTGTCCGGGACACCAATGGCATTCGTCCTCTAGTAATTGGCACTTTGCCTGGTAATCCAGTCCGTTACGTTTTGGCTTCAGAGACTTGTGGTTTAGACATCATTGGAGCTGAATACCTGCGAGATGTAGAACCAGGCGAATTAGTTTGGATTACTGAAGAAGGTTTGGCTTCCTATCATTGGAGCCAAAAGCCCCAGAGGAAATTGTGTATCTTTGAAATGATTTACTTTGCTCGTCCTGATAGCGTCATGCACAACGAGAGTTTGTACAGCTATCGGATGCGCTTAGGACATCAACTAGCTAAAGAATCTTTTGTAGATGCCGATATTGTCTTTGGTGTTCCTGATTCAGGTATCCCAGCTGCGATCGGGTTTTCTCAAGCTTCTGGTGTAGCTTATGCTGAAGGACTGATTAAAAATCGCTATGTTGGACGAACCTTTATTCAGCCAACACAAACCATGCGTGAGTCAGGTATTCGGATGAAACTCAATCCGCTCAAAGATGTGCTGGCGGGTAAACGAGTAATTATTGTTGATGACTCAATTGTACGGGGTACTACTAGCCGTAAATTGGTTAAGACTTTGCGTGAAGCGGGTGCAGTAGAAGTACACATGCGAATTTCTTCTCCACCAGTAACTCATCCCTGCTTCTATGGCATCGATACCGATTCTCAGGATCAGTTAATTGCTGCTACCAAGTCAGTAGCAGAAATTGCCAAACAACTGGAAGTAGACAGCCTCGCCTATCTCAGTTGGGAAGGAATGCTAGAAGCAACACGAGAAGACACCAATAGTTTCTGCTCTGCCTGTTTTACTGGAGATTATCCCGTAGCGATTCCTGAGCAAGTGAAGCGTTCTAAGCTCAGTTTAGAAAAAGTAGTGGTGTAGGAAGTAGGGAATAGCGAGTGGGGAGTGGGGAGATGAGAGGGAGAATCAAAAATTAACTCTTTCCCCTCTGCTCCCTGTTCCCTGCTCCTCTGCCTCTTCCCCAATCCGTCTAAAATAGGTAAATCCCCTAACAAAGATGGTTTATGAACCAGCCGATATCTGAGAGAGTGCGCTGGACTACCGCCGATTTAGAGTTGTTTCCAGATAACGGAAACCGCTATGAAATTATTGACGGAGAATTGTTTGTGACCAGAGCGCCCCACTGGAATCATCAAAAAAGTTGTGTCAGAATTAGCACTTCTTTGGATAACTGGTCACAGACTACTGGTTTGGGAGAAGCTGTGACTGCTCCAGGAATAATTTTTGGGGATAATGATAATGTGATTCCTGATGTCGTCTGGGCTAGCAATGAGAGATTACCCCTGCTTCTGGACGAGGCGGGGCATTTGACTGGTGCGCCAGAACTGGTAGTAGAGGTTCTGTCTGCTGGTATTGAAAATGAAAAGCGAGATAGAGAACTTAAACTAAAGCTTTACTCAGCAAGAGGTGTCAGAGAATATTGGATTGTGGATTGGCGTAAGCAACAGGTGGAAGTTTATCGACGCGAACAAGCGAGTTTAAAGTTAGTTGGTACGTTGTTCAATGGTGATGAGTTGAACTCACCCATATTGCCTGATTTCAGTTGTGCGATCGCATCCTTATTTACTTAACACAAATCCACATAATTAGCTTAACTGTGCTGTAAAAACTCGACTTTGGGCAATAATGGGTCAGTAACAATACCCACACCGCTAAAACCCCAACGTTTGAGCAAGTTTCCCAACTGTGTACGCGGAATAGATTCCACAGAAAAGCGATTGGCTACTTCTGCTGCGTGGGTGTTGAGATAGCTTAAGGCATCAAAGCTTTCCTGAAACAGCAATAAATAACCTGATGTTTCGGTGTCAGGACGAGCTATGAGATAATTACCGTCAGTTTTTGAGCGCACCAAGTAATAGACTTCGGACAGCATGGAGATGGGGATGGTGAGAGTGGGGTTAAACCAATGACAAATGACAAATGACCAATGACAAATGACTAATTGAGATTTTCTAGGCGAATGCGTGGATCGGCGGCTTTTAACATTAAGTCGGCGATTAAATTACCAGCAATCAGCAAGACTGCGCCCATTACCAAGCTTGCCATTAACAAATATAAATCTTGAGCTTGTAAAGCTTGTAAGGTCAACCTCCCTAAACCAGGCCAGTTGAAGAAAAACTCGGCAATGAAGGCACCGTTTAATAAACCAGCTAATTCAAAACCCAATAAGGTAATCAAGGGATTTATCGCATTGCGGAGTGCATGAACGTAAATGACGCGATTTTCTGGCAGACCTTTAGCACGAGCCGTTTGGATGTAATCTTGACGAAGCACATCCAATAATTCGCCGCGAGTGATGCGTTGTAAACCAGCAAAACTAGTAATTGAGAGGGCGATCGTGGGTAAAATCATGTGCCAGCCGATATCTAAGATTCTGCCAAACCACGTTAGTTCCGAGTGATCAATGCTAGTCATGCTACCCACTGGGAAGAAGGGTGAGGTGATTTGGGCGAAAACTAGCAGCGCTAAGGCAGTAATGAAACTGGGAAAGCCTTGTCCAGCGTAGCTAATTACCTGTAAAACCCGGTCTGATAACTTATTTTGGTTAACAGCAGCGAAGATACCAAGAGGGATAGCGATCGCCCATGTGACAATTAAAGATGCGATCGCTAATAGCAAAGTCGCTGGTACTCGTTCCCACAACAGCGATGCTACTGAACGTTGATAAATAAAACTCGTGCCAAAATCCCCTTTTGTTAAGATTCGCCATAGCCACAGCCCAAATTGTTCTGGCCAAGACTTATCCAAACCAAACTGCCGCTTGATTTCTTCAATTCTTTCAGGCGATATCTTCGGGTTTTGCCGCAGCGTATCTACGTAATCTCCTGGAGCAAGTTGAATAATGAAAAACGATAACGCTGACGCCAACAACAAAGTAAGTAGTGCCTGCAATACCCGCTTTCCCACATAAACAAAAGTTTCACTCGTGACTAGCGTTATTAGCCAATCCCGACCTGTCTCCAATGAAATTCTCGTAGATGTCATTTGTCCTTTGTCCTTTGTCCTTTGTCCTTTGTCATCTGTCTTTTGCTAATGACCAATGACAAATAACTAATATTCAATTAGAGAGATAATCGGTACGTCTGGCAGATATTTGCGCCCTTCTAAATCCCGTAGCTCGATAATAAACCCAAATCCTACTAGTTCGCAGCCGATCTTCTGCACTAACTTTGCTGTTGCACTTGCAGTTCCACCTGTGGCAATCAAATCGTCCACAATCAAGATTCGGCTACCTTGGTGTAAACCGTCTTGATGCACTTCTAGGCAGTCCATACCATACTCTAGTTCATATTCAATTGAATGAACGGCTGCTGGTAACTTACCTTTTTTGCGGACGGGAATAAAACCAGTTCCTAATTTATAAGCCAGAGGTGAACCAAAAATAAATCCCCTCGACTCTATACCAATGACGTAATCCGCCGTTATCCCAGCTTCATTGCATTTTTGTGCTAGAAAGTCAATAGTGTAGCGCAGTCCCTTTGGATCGCGCAGCAGGGTAGTAATATCCCGAAATAAAATTCCGGGTTTAGGGAAATCTGGGATGTCACGAACAAGAGACTTCAAATCCATAAAATGGGGAGTAGGGAGTGGGGAATGGGGAGCAGAGGAGGCAGGGGAAGCAGAGGAGACAAGGCTACTTAAATCAGAACTTGCAACAAGTGTTTCCCCTTGTCCCCAATTCTCCTTGTCCCCAAGTCCTCTTTCCGATGCCCAATGCATAATTTCAGATACCTGAAAAATCGTACACTATAATGTCATACGCTGGGGATCGAGGCTGAAGTTTCGCCCTTGATTGACGATAATTAGAATCTAAATCAAGCTATAAGAGGTATTGCACTAAATAAATGAGGTGAATTAAGTTATGTTTTAAAATTTTGATTTCAATATAGGGAAAACTTTGAATAGAAAGAGTTAAGTAATGTATATATCAGGTGGTCATGCTACTTCTACAAGTCTAATGTTCAAGTCTTGGCTACCGATCTTAAATTTGTTTTATCTAGTCTGTTGGAGCCGCATAAGGTATTTATAGGATGAATGTGTCAGCAAGTTTAACGCCGTTCAACAGTCCAACTCAAGATTCACTGCCGATGGTTCTGGACACTTTGCCAGATCCTGCGATCGCTTCTAAAACGTGTCCTCGCAGAACCCGGGTGCAAATTGACCTGATTTTACTGGCAATTGAAGCTTTAGAGCTTGGTGGTTCGGAAGCAATCCTGACTTTTGCTCAAGAGTTGGATCTAAAAGGAATTGTTAAAGACAGGGTGAATTTATGGCGGATGCGTAGCTCTAATCCGCTACGGAGAGCGCACATGCGCCGTCCCTTAAGTATCATGGAAGCAAAAGCTCTGGTGGTGATTGCTTGCTATATAGCACGGCGTTTAACTGTTGTGATTCGCCAGTTACTAATGATCTGTCAACAAATGGAAGAAAAGCAGATTCCATTAGAACAGAATTTGCGCCTATCTAATTACCTAGAGAGGTTTAGAGCGCATTTTAAGAGCCGGATGAATGCTCGACGTTCTGGTGTCCTGGCATTAACTTCTGATGCAAAATTAGATGAGCTAGCGATAAATTTGTTAGGACAATTACTATTTTGTACTGGTACAACTGGAATGCAGCGATTCTGGATTAGTCTTTTTGACGGTGAAGTGGAATGAACATTCAACGTAAGTACAGTTTGCCTAATTGTACACTGCTTTTAGAAGGGTTAAGTGATGTCAGTAGGGCTGCACACTTTCAGGAAATGCGCCCAGAATTATCAATATTGGTTAATGCAGAATGTTATTTATCTGGTTACAACCAACCCCTAACCGGAGGGCGGGAATTTTTTGAAAGTTTGGTGAGGGCTGTTAGTGGCTATGCCCAAGAATTTTTAAGTAGTGTCCCTAATCCGCAGGCACACAACCAAGAATCGGAGATAGTAGAGTTTCGGAAAATTGACAGCAACCGACATAGGTTAATTATATATTCAGAAGGCGCTCCAGAGGGGTTCGATCACTCTAACAATTCCAAACGCCCGCCTATCGAAATAGATTTGAATACGGTGCAGTTGTTTGATTTAGTGGAAGCAGTGGATCAGTTTTTTGCTGATACCCAAACTTTACCTGAACTTTCCTTACAACTACAACCTGTTACCAGACGCTATGGCGGTGCTAGTCAGGCTGTAATCAGACAGGCTGTTCCTGCTGCTGTGGGTGTGTCAAGTTTAGCAGTAGCAGCGATCGCCTTTAACTTGATTCCACCTCCCCAAATGCGTCCACCGCAGCCTAAACCAAATGAGCAAACTAGCTCTCCAACCAACAATATCGCTGCTCCAGCCTCAGCTGCTGCAACGCCTACACGAACACCCACAGCTAATACAAAGCCGCCAGTTAAAGATTTAGAAGCACTTTTAAATACAGTTCAAGAAATTACCGATCCATCCCAGTTGCGTGCATTAAATCGTCAAGTTTACAACCAAATTCATCCAGCTTGGACTAATCGCTCAGGATTGCAACAGAATTTGATCTATCGTCTGGGTGTAGCTGCGGATGGAGCGATCATTGGTTATAAAGCGGTGAATAAAGAGGCAAATATAGAAGTAGGACAAACTCCTTTGCCTAACGTACTTTACAATCCGGCTAGCCGCCCTTCCATTTCTAAAGAACCGATCGCCCAATTTCGAGTAGTATTTAATACAAATGGTGTGTTAGAAGTTAGCCCTTGGCGGGGGTATGCTAGGACACCAGGGGTAGTAGGCGCAAAAATTACTGACTCTAATATAGTCAAAGGTTTAAACCAAAAGCTTTATACTACAGTTCGCCAAAGCTGGAGTGGTACCCCCACCTTTACGCGAGATTTAAAATATCGGGTAGCAGTTAACAAAGATGGTGTAATTGCTGACTATGAACCACTCAACCAAGTAGCCTTTGACTATTCCCGCGAAACACCCCTTCCTAAGATGCTCAATGCGGTCTACGGCTCCAATGTAGCAGCTCCTAACAATAAAGAACCTCTTGCCCACTTCAAAGTAATATTTAAGCCTAGCGGCACACTGGAAGTTACTCCTTGGCAAGGATATTAATAATAAATTGGGGAGTGGTAAAATTCCCTACTCCCCATTCTTTACCTCGTAATCCGCCGCATATAATTCCCCCACAACTGAGCTGCTTGAGCGCTGCTACCAGATGTTGGGGAATTATTGTCGTTTCCCAACCAGACACCAGTTACAAGCCGCCGACTGGGGATAAAGCCGATGAACCATAAGTCAACGTTTTTATCCGTCGTGCCTGTTTTCCCAGCTTCTCCTAATCCAATTGCAGCACTACGACCAGTCCCTCTGGCGACTACACCACGCATCAAACTAGTCATCTCATCAGCTACACCTTTTGAGAGAACTCTTTTGTTGGCATCTGGATCTTGGTCGAAGGAGTAGATTACACGGCAGGTTTTGATATCATTGCGATCGCGGCAATCACCACTATCTAAAATTCGGTTAATCGCATGGGGAGGATTGCGTACACCACCATTACCAATAGCGCCAAAAGCACCAGTCATTTCCAAAACATTGACTACACTTTGACCTAGTACCAAGCCAGGAACTGGATCAAGGGTTGACTTGATTCCCAAATTCTGCGCCATTGCCACGACTTTATTTAGCCCGATTTCTCTGGCAACTCGTAGAGCGATAGGATTTTCTGAAAGAGCCAGCCCCGTGGCAATATCTAAAGTAGCACCAGCACCAGCACGACATGGCTTATAAGTAAAGCCTTGCCAAGTTAAAGGAGCGCAAGAATAACTTTTTGATTCTGAAAATCCCTGTTGAATAGCAGCTGTGTAAGCAAAGATTTTGAAGGTGGAACCTGGTTGTCTTTTGGCTTGAACAGCACGATTGAACTGACTTTTTCTGTAATCAGTTCCGCCCACCATTGCCAAGATACTGCCTGTACTAGAGTCAAGAGTGACTATTGCCCCTTGGGAAAAATTAAAATTCCTACCGCCGTTGTTCACTGAATTATTTAACGCCGCTTCTGCTTGGCTTTGTATCGCTGGATCGAGCTTGGTTTCAATGATATAATTACCTTCTCTTGCAGCTCCCTCCCCCAAGATTGATTCAAGTTCGGAGAAGACGTAATTGTAAAAGTAAGGAGCGATCGTCTTAGCTTGCTGTTCGCAGACTTTAGGACTAATTTGGACAGTGGAGCGTCTAGCTCGGTTCGCATCCTCAGGTTTAATTTTGCCCATCTCCAGCAACCGCTTAATCACGCGATTTCGGTATTCAGCTGCTTCTAGCTTATTTGGACTATCCCCACAAAAATCGAAAGCGTTGGGAGCAGGTAAAATTCCTACCAATGTTGCTGCTTCTGCCAAAGTTAATTCTTTAGCGGGCTTCTCAAAATAATACCGGGCTGCATCCTCAAAGCCAGAGGTATCTCCCCCCAAAAAAACCCGATTTAAATACATCAGCAAAATATCATCTTTGCTGTAAAAGGTTTCGAGCTTCAAGGCAACAACTGCTTCTCGCAATTTGCGTCCAAGGGTATCTTGTCTGCCTACATACTCGCGGAACAAACTGCGGGCAACTTGCTGGGTAACAGTGCTGGCTCCTTGTTGCACATCTCCACTACGGCTATTAATCAATACGGCTCGTAAAATTCCTACAGGATCAACCCCAAAGTGCCAGTAATAACGACTATCCTCTGAAGCCACCACCGCAGCAGGTAAATAAGGGCCAAATTCGTCTAATCGCTTCATGTCTACGTGGGAGGTAGTCCGAGGCTCTCTCAGGGGAGTGGCTCCATCACGAGCGTAAACAACTACTGGGGCGCGTGTAGCTGTGGGTAGGGGTTTAACTTGAAATTTTAGCCATTCGACGCCAATCACTAACGCTAACAGGGCACTAGCACCGCCGACACCACAAGCTGTCCAACTTGCAGCTTTCACATACCAGGCCGGAGGATCGACGTACTGCAACCGCACAGAAGCGGCAAGTTCTGGAGGCCCTAAAGTAAGAATATCGCCGTGACGCAGTTCTAGAGAATTGACACGACGTTTGCCACGATAAATGCCATTAGTGGAGTTTTCGTCTTTGATGACGAAAACTGGCGTGCGTTGGCTAGAATTCCGCGATAGCGACAAATGAATTTGGCTGACAACAGGGTTACGGATGACGATATCGCTGGATTTGGAGCTACGACCTAGAATATAACGATCGCCCAACAGTGGATATACCTCTGCTTTATCCGCCCCCGCATCCTGCACCCAGAGTTCCGGTACTTTGGCATTAGGCTTGAGCGCCAATTTAGAAAAATCGACCCTAGCTTGGATAGTATGTACCGCTTGAGTCAGTTGACCAAGTAAAGTTTGTGGCTTTTGAGGGGGTTGGGGAGAACTCATCGGCTATTTACATTACACTTTTTAGTGAAGAATCGGGCGAATTACAATCAATTTTAGATGTTAGTCTTTCATCATTTTACTCATAAGCCAAAGCATAAATTATCTATACGGTATTTTTTGACTTAATTTATACTCTATATTATATTTCTACTAAATTTTGTTTGTAGTTTTTGTTGCCTCTGTATGTAAGTACAAAAAAATATTCATTCTTAAAGGCTTACTTTATCAATGTGGTTTGTTATATAACTACGAACATGGTTTTAAGCTATGTATTTTTATACACAAACCATCAATAGACAACAGATTTAATTTTTACCAATTTTACATATCCACATATTCTGATACAAACTTAAATATATTCATTTAGGAAGATTTTCTAAATCCTATTGTCTGTTTTAATGGGCCGAGTGTTCCGTTGAGGTTAATTACAAGTAATGATGGGAAAATCTCTGACTCTGATTGGTGCAGCTTTATCTTTAGCATTCACAGCTAATATTGCTGTAGCCGAATCTAGTAAATCCTCTATAGCCCAGTCCAGTAGTGGCTCAACTAGTGCACCAGCAGAAATTAAGATGTCGCCAGAAGGAATGAAAATTCTGTGCGAGTATTTTCCGCTCAACTCCCGTTGTCCTGGCGGCACAGCACTCACCCCTACTAGCGCTCCTGGTAGCACTACGGCACCCGCAGAAACCACGCCTAGTGGCACCACCACACCTAGTGGCACCACCACACCAGATAGCACAACTGCACCAGGTAGTACAACTGAACCTGGAGCTGGATCTGCCACTCCCGAAAGTACTCCAGCACCAGGAGCCGTTACCCCATCTGATCCTAGCGCTCCTACCAAGTTAACTCCATCAGCACCAGGAAGCGTTACCCCGCCTGATTCTGGCACTCCTGGCAACTTAACTCCACCAGGAAGCGTTACCCCAGTTCAACCTGGCACTCCTGGCACTCCTGGCAGCAGTACCGAACCAAGTAGCCCAACTACACCTGAGTCTGGCGCTCCTGGCAGCATTACCGTACCAGGAAACCCAACTACACCTGAGTCTGGTACTACTGATAGCAATCCCGAACCAAGTACTGGTTCTCCCACCAATAATACTCCAGGCTCTAGTTCGCCAACTCCTAGTCGGTAATTAAATTAAAAGCTGAGGCATAATCTGAATAATAGTTTGCCATCAGCGATCGCCAGTGCATCTTGACCTCTTACACCAGTTATGCAAACTGGTGTAAAATAACAACTCGAAATCGCTCAATCTAATGAGCAAGTTTTCGCATACAAAAGTGAGCTTAATGGCCTGGGATGATTAATCACCCCAGGCTTAATAGTTTAATGCGACCTGTCAGTTGAAGTCGGTGTTTTTTGAAAGGAAGCAATTAATAGGCAAACAATACCGATACTAATAAATGAATCTGCCACATTAAATACAGCAAAGTTAATCAGCCGAAAATCAAGAAAATCAACGACATACCCTAAAACAAAGCGATCAATACCGTTGCCTATAGCTCCACCTAAAATCAAGCCATAGCCCAACTGATCCCATAAATTTAATGTCGGGCCAAACAAGGCCAAGGCTATCAATACTAAACTCACCCCAAAAGATAACCAGCGTAACCATTCTACTTTCCCACTTAACAGACTAAAAGCCGCACCAGTATTAGTGACATAGGTGAAGTGAAATATTCCAGGTAAGAGTGGTAGTGTTTGCCCCAAGCTAAAGGTTTGCACTACCCAGTATTTTGTTATTTGATCTAAGAAAAAAGCTATGAAGGCAGCTATCCAGAAAAGGCGATTTTTTAAACGCATGAAACTAGGGGCTAGGATTAGGGACTAGGGACTAAGGACTAAGGATTAGAAGAATTTGAATTTCTAGCCCCTAGTCTCTAGCCCCTTCATGACTAATAAAACATTAAGTGACGCAATATATATGCTATTACAGTAACGGCACAGACCACATTTAGTTGCCCTGGTAGTGCAAACCAGGAGTATCTAAGGATTGCTTGCATCAAGGGGAGATTTTCTGTGCCTTTCCATTGAAAAATATAGCTAATAATCAAATAAGTAATACCGCATAGGTGGATAGTTAACAAGCCACAAATGCAACTAAAGGCCAGAGTTTCTATTCTAGGTCTAGCTTTAAAAGCGAACAACCCACAAATCCAAGCTCCAGGAATAAAGCCTAATAAATAGCCAAATTGAGATAACTTAACATAACCAATACCGCCTCCATCCGCAAATACAGGTAATAAGGTCAACCCCATGACTAAATAGGCAATTTGTGAGAGCGCACCAGCATTTTTGCCTCCTAAACAACCTACCAACAATACTGCGCCAACTTGAAAAGTGACACCTAATGAAATTGTCTGAATTCCGTGCTTACTCCAATTCCAAGGTAAGGTGATGCCATAAACTTCTAGGAAAGTGCCACCCATTGTTAGGAGTAAGCCAATCATTGACCATAGTAATTGATTGGAAGCAGCAAACATTTATTCAGTCAACCAGGGAAAGGCAAAAGGGAAAACCAACTGCAACTAGTACAACAAGGCGGAAGTCAAAAGTCAAAAGGATTATATTGCAGGCTTTTGTGCAATTGAAATGGTATGTTTATTGTTGCGCCTGTCGCACTAGTATATTCATTACTGTTAAAACGAGATTTGTGTTGACACCTCTAAGAATTAGCATGTTTTTTTTGCCTTTTTGGTATGTAACTTTTCAGTTCTGCAAATTATAGCTTAGGTGTCTATAGCTGTAATTTTATTGGCTGAAGCGGAGTGTAATTATAGTATTTGACCTAATACATGTTAATAATAGTAGTAAATAAAATATAGGATTTATAAATTTTAGATTCAATACCAGCTTTTTCTACAAAGCGTTAAAGATAGTTTATTAATTTACTCTTTTTTAGCGATCGCACTACCTACTCTCATAAAATAGGCAATTTATCGCTTTTCTTCTGTTTTCTCTCAACAATAGTTTCACTTACTGAACTTAAATTGTTTAGTTATGCTTGAAGTCTGCTTAAACTGGTAAACTAAACAAAACAATTTTCATTTTAAACGCCCAAATTTATAAAGTTTATATCTTATCATAGGCTGCCATGTTTTTATACATTTTTATCACTTGACCAATAAATTTACACTAGTACTAAAATGTTTGTAAATATTCTTTAACTAAATTTCTGTAGTATATATTTGTAAGGTGTGACTAATATAGCAGTATAAATTTTATCAAATAAAAGTAGAAACGAGTGTTTGTTCTTCATCAAAAAAAAACAAGCATTTTTTGCTTTGTTAACCTATCCTTTACCTTAATCTTCATCCTTTAGGGGTATCCTGAGAAGCGCTCACCTGAAAAGTTACCCAAACATTGATAGCGATGCCCTCAAATTTTAGTGTAACAAAAATTCATCGCCTCACAGCTTCAGTTTCAGTGTTAGCACTGACAATCAGCCTAGCTGCATGTGGCGGACAGCAAAATTCAGATAACACAGCTACCAAGGATGCTCCTTCTAGTACTGCTACAGATACCACAGCTTCTAGCACAACCAAATTAGATTTGGGTGGAAATCTCAAGTTAAGCGGGGCCGGTGCGTCTTTCCCAGCACCACTATATGATACATGGTTTACGGATTTAAATAAAAAATATCCAAATCTGCAAGTTGACTATGCCTCAGTTGGTAGCGGTGCTGGAGTTGAGCAATTTATCAAAGGGACTGTAGACTTTGGTGCTAGCGATGTTGCCATGAAGGATGAAGAAATCAAGAAGGTACCAGCCGATAAGGGCGTTATTTTACTGCCTGTAACTGCTGGTAGCATCGTGCTAGCTTACAACTTGCCAGATGTTGCAGAACTAAAGCTACCACGAGCCGTTTACGCTGATATTCTACTAGGCAAAATCACGTCTTGGGATGATCCCCAAATTGCCAAGGCTAACCCAGGTGCAAAACTTCCTAAAGAAAAAATCACAGTCGTTTATCGTTCAGATGGTAGCGGAACAACAGGTGTGTTTACAAAACACCTCAGCGCTATTAGCCCAGAATGGAAGACTAAAGTTGGTGAAGGCAAAACTGTCAACTGGCCTACGGGAGTTGGTGCGAAAGGGAATGAAGGTGTTACCGCCCAAATTCAACAAACACAAGGCTCTATTGGTTATGTCGAGTACGGCTATGCCAAACAAAATAGTCTTAAGTTTGCTGCTTTAGAAAACAAAGGCGGTAAGTTTATTGTACCTAGTGAGGAGTCAGCCTCCAAAACTTTGGCATCAGCAACTTTACCACCCGATCTTCGTGTTTTCATTTCCGATCCAGAAGGCGCTGATTCTTATCCCATCGTCACTTACACCTGGATTTTGGCTTACAAAAAATATCCCAATGCGGCGAAAGCTAAGGCAGTTGAAGCTGCGATCGAATATGCTTTAAATGATGGTCAAAAGCAGGCTGTTGCACTAGGGTATGTTCCTTTACCCCAAAACGTTATTACAAAAGTGGCTGCTGCTGCCGATCAAATCAGTCCAGATTATAAAATCGCTGTTGGTAGTGGTACTAGTGCTAGCAAATAGCTACAGTCAAGACATGAAGCATTCCTAAACAATAATTTTTAGGCTGCTTACTAGACTATAGGCATTCGTAATTTGGAACTCTGTTTTACCAATGTCTCAGTTTCAAAAGACGATGAGGCAACAAATTTGTTGATATGGTTGCCTCCCATATCTTCCTCTGATTTAATTGTGAAAGTCGGTAGTCATGACTACAAATTCTCAAAACCTTTCATCAGCGACAAAAAATCGCTCTGATGTAGAAAAATCCCTAGATCGGGGTTTTATTTGGCTTACTAAAATTTTCGCCTTTGGGGTTGCTGCCACTTTATTATGGATCGGCTTCCAAGTTGCAGTTGCTTCTGGCCCAGCCATCCAAAAGTTTGGTGCTAGCTTTTTAGCTAACACCACTTGGAACCCAGTTAATGATAGCTATGGAGTGCTACCTCAAATTTATGGAACTCTCTTGAGTTCTTTTATCGGTTTACTGATAGCTGTACCGATTGGAGTTGGTACTGCTGTTGTACTGAGCGAGGATTTTTTACCCGCAAAAGTGAAGTTGGTACTGGTTTTTGCGGTAGAACTACTCGCAGCTATTCCCAGCGTTGTCTACGGCGTGTGGGGTATTTTTGTTTTAGTGCCTATTTTAACTAACTTGGGAAAATGGCTCAATAGTTACTTTGGCTGGATACCATTTTTTAGCACCTCCCCTACAGGGCCAGGAATGTTACCGGCGGGAGTCATATTAGCAATTATGACTTTGCCCATCATCACAGCTCTATCGCGTGATGCTTTGATTTCTATACCCTCCAGTTTGCGCCAAGCCTCCATAGGACTAGGAGCAACCAGATGGGAAACAATTTTACAAGTTCTAATTCCAGCAGCCTTTTCGGGGATAGTTAGTGCTGTGATGTTGGCACTGGGTCGAGCAATGGGAGAAACAATGGCTGTGACAATGTTGATTGGTAATTCCAACAACATTAGTATCTCACTGTTAGCACCAGGCAATACGATTTCTTCTCTACTAGCAAATCAATTTTCAGAAGCTAGTGGTTTGCAAGTTTCGGCTTTAATGTATGCTGCTTTAGTGCTATTCTTCTTGACCTTGGTAGTCAATATCATGGCCGAGTTTATCGTTCTGAGAGTCAAGCGACTGTAGCTTAGTTTTGGGTTAAATTATGACTTCTAGCTTTCCAGAGCGCAGTCTAACTCGCGCTCCTATGTCTCAAAGGACATTGTTTAATACAGTAATGACTGTAATCGCATTTATCTGTGGGGTATTGGCACTTGTGCCATTGCTAGCAGTACTTTCTTACGTCATTATTCAAGGCTTTAGCAGTTTGAGTCCCAACATATTTTTTGAACTGCCACCGAAAGCTTTACAAAAAGGAGGAGGTTTTGGTAATGCAATTTTGGGTACACTATTAATGGTAGGAATTGCTGCCCTAATTAGTATCCCATTTGGTGTTTTGGCGGCGATTTATATCACAGAATTTAGCTCGGCCCGAGTAGCGAGATGGGTACGTTTTGCGGCTAACGTCCTGAGTGGAGTCCCGTCAATTATTGCTGGAGTATTTGCCTATGGCATTGTAGTTTTGACACTCGTAAAGTTAAACTTAGGATCATACTCTGCTCTCGGTGGAGGGTTTGCACTGGCAATTTTGATGTTGCCAATTATTGTCCGAACCACTGATGAAGCCTTGCAGTTAGTATCGCAAGATTTGCGACAAGCATCTGTAGGGTTAGGAGCAACTAACTTTCAAACAGTAAGTCAAGTAGTCTTACCAGCAGCTTTACCTGCAATTGTAACTGGGGCAACGTTAGCGATCGCCAGAGCATCTGGAGAAACCGCACCTTTACTATTTACCGCGCTATTTTCTAATTTTTGGCCTGGTAGCTTATTTGAACCCACAGCTTCCCTTGCTGTTTTGGTTTATAAATACGCAATTTCTCCATTTAAAAATTGGCAATCACTAGCTTGGGCAGCATCTTTGATTTTGGTATTGATGGTTCTAATCACAAGTATTATTGCTCGCTGGGCAACTCGCAAGAAAGTTTAGTCAAATACTACATAGCGGATTTGTATCGCTAAAACTAATACTACATTTAATTTATGGCTAACAACATTAGCACAGTCAACGATACTCAAACCGTTTTACGCACCGAAAACCTCAACGTTTACTACGGCAAATTTTTAGCCTTGAAGGATATCTGGTTAGATATTCCAAAAAATCAGGTTACAGCTTTTATCGGGCCTTCTGGTTGTGGTAAAAGTACTTTGTTGCGATGCTATAACCGCCTCAATGATCTGATTGAATCATTTCGGGCAGATGGTAAAATACTTTTTTATGATAAAAACTTGTATGCATCCGACATTGATCCTGTAGAGGTGCGTCGTCGGATTGGGATGGTGTTTCAAAGACCAAACCCGTTTCCAAAATCGATTTATGACAATATTGCTTTTGGAGCCAAAATCAACGGCTACAAAGGTAATATGGATGAATTGGTAGAACGGAGTTTGCGACAAGCAGCTTTGTGGGATGAAGTCAAAGATAAACTCAGGCAAAGTGGTTCGTCTTTATCTGGTGGACAACAACAGAGATTATGTATTGCTCGTGCGATCGCAGTCCAACCTGAAATTATATTAATGGATGAACCTTGCTCTGCCCTTGACCCTATTTCTACGTTGCGGGTTGAAGAACTAATTCACCAACTTAAAGAGCAATATACCATCGTTATCGTTACCCATAATATGCAGCAAGCAGCACGGGTTTCTGATAAAACAGCCTTTTTTAATGTTAAAACTACAGAAAGCGGAGGTCGTAACGGCTACATGGTAGAGTACGACGCCACAGAACTAATTTTCAACAATCCTCAGCAGCAAGATACCAGAGATTACGTTAGCGGCAGATTTGGATAAATAGATAAATATTACACATTGTTGATGTTAAAACATTGAGGGATACTCGAAAACTAAAGCTGCACGATATTCCTCTAGTTTTTTATTTGTTTGCCAAGGTTAGCGTAGGCGTAGCCCGCCGTAGGCATTGCTTGAGCAATTATGGCTGTTTCTTAGTCAAAAAAAGCAATAATTAAGCTGTTTAATATTTAAGACTTAGATTTACTGCGCGGGTAAGATACTCACTCCAAAATAGTCCAACACATAGTGTAATGGAATTTTGCCCCTTATTTTGAAAACATAAGGTAGATTTCTACGATACTGCACTAGTGCATTTCATACTTTTCTAAGCGGGCGGCGGGAATCGAACCCGCATTAATAGCTTGGAAGGCTATAGTTTTACCACTAAACTACGCCCGCAAAATTCCAACCCTATAAATCTAACACAGGTCTTGGAAAAATTCAAGCATTTAGTTGGAATTAGCAGGTTGGATTTTGATCCTGACATACAGATTGCTTAATTCTGGTTTTGTGCCATCGTTATTGTGAGCAGCAATAAAGTTTTCTGTTTTGAAAACTTCGCTCAGGACTTGCTGGTATGTGCTTTTTTCACTTTGCAGTGTTGCTGGTTCTATTTCTAAAACTACAGCCTGTTGAAAATTACCATTGTTATCAATTATTAAGCTAGCCAAGAGTTGTGCTGGTTCAAGTCCAGAATTCTGAATAAGAAAACTTGAATCTAATTCTTTTGTGTTGCTTCCCTTATATAAAGCGATAACGTCAGGTAAAGCATCTTGTCGTAATCTTCCTGATTGTATCAAGCTACTGACTTCATCTCTAAGCAAAGGAGCTACTATTGCTACTGATGCTCCCTGAGTAGAGGTGCGTGGAGTTTCCCTAGTCGGAGTTGCTGGAGTTTCCTGAGTAGAGGTGCGTGGAGTTTCTCCAGTCGGAGTTGCTGGCGTTTCTTGAGTAGGGGCGCGTGGAGTTTCTCCAGTCGGTGTTACTGGCGTTTCCTGAGTAGGGGCGCGTGGAGTTTCCTTAGTCGGAGTTACTGGAGTTTTCTGAGTAGAGGTAGGTGGCGTTTTTCTGTTTTCAGCTTCCGAACCTGATGAATTTGATGGAACACCTGTTGGTAGTAGTGTTCCCTTTCCCAGTTTGATTTCTTGACGACGGTTCCAAGGTAAATTACCGACTGGAACTGTAGGTGTTGGTTTCGGTATAGATTTCGGTATCGGTATCGGTGTCGATGTAGATTTCGGCGTCGGTGTCGATGTAGATTTCGGCGTCGGTGTCGCCGTAGCAACTCTTTGTTGTCTAAAGGGTTGGCTATTAGGTTGAGAGGCGTAAGTTTGCTTCTTCTGCTGGGGATTATCAACAGGATTTATTGCGCCAAAATTTTGATCTCTGGGCGTAGTTCGTACTGTTTGTGGTGAACGTGTTGGTACAGACTTTTTAGTTGCGGATGTTGGCTTTGCCGAAACTATTTTGGCTGTTGATTTTGATTTGGGAGCAATGTCTATCAATTCAATAGGAACAGCAGATTGACTTTGTTGGGGAAACCAAAGACTAAATGCATTAGATGAGCGCATCAGCCAGAACGCTAGCAAGTGCAGAGAGACTGAACCTATAACGACAGAAATCCACAAAGCTGGTGGATCGCTGTGTCGCCTCCAGACTTTGCTTGAAATTGGAGATTTGTCTGCAACTGATGGTGGCATATTATATAAACTGGATATGATTAGGCACTCTTACTCATTGCTAATGCTTTAAAATACCAGTCTAAATTTTAGCGATTAACCATTACCTCTGGTGTAACAGCAAAAGTCAAAACTGTTTCATCTACTCCTTTAAGTTCTAGCGGACTACCTTTAGTAATTTCTTCTTCCTGCAAATAATCTGCTACGGCAGCAGAAACTAGGATCGTACCGGGAACAGCAGCAGCTTGCAACCTTGCAGCAATATTTACACTTGGGCCAATGGCAGTATAATCAGCCCGTTCAGCACTACCAAACATCCCCACAACGGCAGTACCTTGATGGATACCGCACCGAAACTGGACGCTAGTAAGTCTGTCACCATCGAATACACCTTGGTTTCGCCAGCGCTGATTCAACTCAGCCAGTGAGCGGTGCATTGCTCTTGCTGTATTAATAGCACGACGCACTTGTTCATTGGGGGTTAGCTCTTCCGGCGCTCCATATAAAGCTAAAATAGCATCTCCCATAAATTTATCTACAGTGCCGCCATTGCCAAATACAACTTTGGTCATGGCTTCTAAATATTCATTTAGTAACTCTGCGACTCGTCGGGATCTGAGAGTATTTGATAGCTGTGTAAAACCCACAATATCACTAAACAAAACTGTAATTAAGCGTGGTTCTGGGCGCAAATCTAACGTTAAATCTCCGGTTGCAGCTTTTTGTACCAATACAGCCGGTAAAAAGCGCTTTAGCACCGATTCTGTTAGATAAGTATTTAACTCCACAATTCGCCGTTCATTTTCCTTCAATGCCAAAAGATTCCGAACTTCCGCCAAAAGTTCCCGATCATTGAATGGTTTTGCTAAATAAGCATCTGCACCATGTTCTGTACCTTCGATGCGGGTTTCCTCATCAGCTTTTGCTGTCAGCAGAATGATTGGTATTCCTTTCAACTTCTCCTCTTTGCGGATCATTTGAATCATCTCAAGTCCGCTCACCAAGGGCATCATTAAGTCAGTCACAATCAAGCTGGGTATAATTTCCTGAGCTAGACGGTGCCCTTCAGAACCGTTACGAGCTGTCCGCACATGATAGCCATTACGGCGGAAAATCTCAGATACATAGGTTCGTAAATCCGGGTTATCATCTACAACTAAAATTGAGTGCTGAGTCTTAAGTGCTGAGTCTTGAGTATCAATACTAGGTGAGAGGTTTATTGTAATATTTTCAAAATTGTCTGTTGTTGATACAAGTTCTAAATCAGCCAATTCTACACTAGCGCGGCTTGTATTCAGTTCGGTAGGCGTTTCTAGTACTTGTTGTGTGGGTAAATGAGCATTTCCAGTCACAAGCCATAAACTAAAGGTAGTGCCTTGACCATAAACTGATTCCACAGTAACTTGACCACCGTGTAATTCGACCAATTCTTTAACTAAAGCTAAACCTAAACCACTACCTTCATAGGAGCGGTTTGCTGAACCTTCAGCTTGGCGGAAGCGCTCAAAGAGGTGGGGAATTTGTTCTTTAACAATACCAATTCCAGTATCTTGTACTTGCAATATGCAGCGATCGCGCTCAGATTTTAGTCTGACACTAATCGTCCCACCTTCGGGAGTAAACTTCATGGCATTTGACAGGAGGTTATAAACCACCTTGTCAAATTTTTCCATGTCCAAGTACACCGGCAAACATTCGTCTAACTGGGTGACGAGATGCAATCTCTTTTTCTCGCAGTAGGGACGAAAAGATTCCACAATTTGGGTGATAAACTCTGCTAAATCGCAGGGATGGAAACTAGGTTGCATTCTCCCTGCGTTCAGGCGTTGTAAATCTAGGAGTTGATTTACCAGTCGCAGCAGACGGCGAGAGTTACGCAGGGCGATCGCACTTTGAGAGTAAGATAATCCTTCACCAGCCGCCACCGCCGACTCTAAAGGCCCTTGAATCAGGGTGATGGGTGTACGAAACTCATGGGAAATATTTTGGAAAAATTCGGTTTTTTGTTTATCTAATTCCAGTAAGCGTTCAGCTTGTTGGCGAGTTTTTTGATATAAGTATGACTGCTGTACAGCGATCGCTGCTTGAGCTGCTACTGCTTTAGCTAAATCAATATCAGATGAAAGCCATCGGCGTACTTTTTTACCGTCATGTAACGTAATACTACCGATACATTTACCATCAGCCAATAATGGCACAAACATTAGCGATCGCGCTGGCATGTTTAACGGCAAATCAAAACCCTGCACATCTGAGAGAGAATGGCTCACATTACCAATTACCACAGGTTCATGTGTCTGTAGCATTTGTTGGAGGATTGGATTCTCCTGTATAGATGCTTGAGAATAAGGTAATTTCGGAGCAACTAGGTGATTTTGACTACCTTTATTATTGTCTGTAGCTAGCGATGCCTGGGTTGGGCTATCCCTACGCAAATTTTCCGAATGTTGAAAACTGTCATATAAGCCCACACACTGGACAAACTCATCTTCCTCTGTCCACAAAGACAGGACGCAGCCATCAACTTGTAAAGCTTGTCCCAATTGCTGGGTAATCGCCGCAAAAATATCTTGAGGATCTAAACTAGAACGAATCGCGCTAGTAATTGTATTAATTAGGGCTTCTCGCTTGGCAAGGGCACGTACTTGTTCGTAAGCATAAGCTTGAGACAAAGCTAAAGCTGCCTGATCCGCCACCATCAACACTAGCTGCACCTCATCCTCCTCCCACAAGCGAGGCACAGAACACTGATGCAGTGCCAGCACAGCCATCAGTTCTTGTTGGCAGATTAATGGCACAACTAAACTAGAGCAAATGTTAGCGGCAGAAAAAGCTTCCTCACGTTGGCGCAGTTCGGGAGTATTACCATGAATCCGCTCATCATCAGTTACATCGTGAATCACCTGGACTTCACGAGTTTCCCACACCGTTTGAGCCAAAAGAGCCAGAGGGGCAGAGGTTGACGGCACAGCAGAAGAATTATTTGCCTGCACCCCTGCTTCTTCAAAAAGAGGCTTCTGATAAATAAATCCTTTATCCGCTAACTGCTCATCTTGGAAGGGACGCAACAGACAAACATCCACCTCCAACATGTGACCCACTGTATCTACAATTGCCTGCAAAATTTGGCGATAGTCTAAAGCACTGCGAATCGTATTTGTGACAGTATTCAGCAGTGATTCTTGTCGGAGTGTACGGGTAAGCTCGCGCGTACGGGCTTTGAGAACATTGTGAGTATCCAAAGCTTGGCGCACCACTGCTTTGAGTTCCTCAGCTTCCCACGGTTTCGTAACGTATTTAAATACCTTACCAGCGTTAATTGCTTCCACCAGGTCTTCGACATCGGTGTAGCCAGTTAAAATAATCCGAATAATATCTGGATATTGAGTTGCTGTCAGGCTCAAAAATTCTGTACCGCTCATCATCGGCATCCGCTGATCGGAGATGATCACCGCGACCTCCCCTTCTTGAGCCAGCAGATCGAGTGCCGCAGGGCCAGAGTTTGCCCTTAGCACCTTATAGTCGCGATAGAAAGTGCGGTAAAGCAAGTCAAGGTTGTCTGGTTCATCATCGACAACCAAAATTTTAGGCTTACTATTTGCTTGGGATTTCATGCACCGCTTTCCTGCTGCAACGGCAGTCGGATAAAGAATAATCTGATCAGGTAAGGATTTTTCTGAGTCAGGTAAGAGCAGAGCATTTCGACCAATAAGGCTTTTTGGCTACATGACTGCTGAGTGTAGGTGTAGGAGTGTTTACGCACAGTAATTCGTCTCAATGGCTTATACCTATTACCGTTTGCGTTGGTGCAGTGTAATTGTTTTCATAATCAGTTTTAGGGTTACAGAGTCGCTGCTTGCTTGCCAAATCTCCCTTCACCTCCTGTGAGTAATGTCTGATACTACATACAGCGCTCATAGCTAGCTGACAAATCCAGATGAAGCTGCATATTAAGTTTGCCCTTTGCAGCAGTTGTACTAACACTTGCAGGTAAATTTTATTTATGGTAGTCATGGTAGAGTCAAAAATATTAAAACATGAACATTTAAAGCCAAAGTATACTATTAGACAAATACCTCCTTCTAATTTAGCAATCAGAACTATCATTAAGACAAGGTAGGGTTAAGAAGTTAGGGATCTTGGATCTTAGAGATTCTTCCCCTATACCTGCAAACCGTCGCTATGAGCTATTACTGCAAAGCAGAATTCAAAAGAAGCCAGTGCGCCCTTGTGGCTCTACCTACTTGTACCCCTCCGGGGAAGCAAGCTACGTGCAGCGTCTCGTTGGCGTAGCCTCTCGAAGAGAAGAGAAGAGAAGCAACTGGCTCTACAAGTGAAAAGTCTATAATTTTGAGCTTTTTGGCTGTAATGAAATGGTAGGTTTATTTACGCCGACCTATACTAGGAGTAAAGTCCTGTTAGTGTAGCGGCAATTGCCTAAGCGAGTTCAGTACTGTAACTAAAGGTGATTTGCAAGCAGAATTTGTTGGTAGTGTACTTACTTAACAATTTTGTAGGTAATGTTTACGGACAGGTTATGCTATTTATCTACCCATTCACCTAAACCTGTTCCACTTTACAAATGTTTTTGTGGTAAACAAACTGATATCCTCCCTACCTAAAGCAAGGGATACACTTGAACCTACTGGACTTAAAATTGTAGCTTGATGAAGCTGTAACTTCTAAGACTTTGACTTTTCCAAAAATACAGACTATAAAACCCCAAACTAAAGTGGAAAACTTTGTATGCTTCACAAGCAAAAGCGAATTAGCAATCTTAGGTTAGTTCAATATCCTGGGCAAATATAAAGTTTTTCTCCAGTTGAAATGGTATTTGAGGAGATTTGAGAAAATTTTCGTTGAATAAAATCAATACTAAACTAGCCTTGAATTATCGGTTTTTTCATCCATGCCAGGAACAGCCAATCAATCCAGCTTGCTGCCAATTTCAAATTCGTACAGCAGCACCTGCTGATTTGATCAGTGTTTCTCAAATTATTGCTGAAAGCTTTCACTCCCAACAGGGGATATGGGGATGGGCATTTCCATTGCTACGTCTCGGTATTTACGAAGACTTAAGGCATCGCATGGCATCACCTCCATCGCGTCATGTTTGTTTAGTCGCCTTTGAAGCTACTACAGGTGAGGTTAATAACTTAGTGGGAAGTGTAGAACTGGGTGTACGTTATAGTGATTCGTGGAGCCAGATTGGCATGGGTTTTCCTTACTTATCTAATTTAGCAGTTCACCCACAATACCGTAGACACGGTGTTGCTTCAGGGTTACTCACTAGTTGTGAGAAAGTTTCTCGTGATTGGGGATTTCAAGACTTATATCTCCACGTTTTGGAAAATAACCATCAAGCAAGGCAACTTTATTTCAAGTTGGGGTATCGGGTGCATAAAGTTGAATCGAATTGGAATAAATTTTTCCTAAGACGCTCAAGCCAAATGTTATTACACAAGCATTTGAGTCCTGATTCCACTATTTGAATTTTATTTTGGCAGATAATAATTTAGTTTTGATGTTCTAATTATTTTTGGGAAAATTTTCACTAATATAAATAATTAAAACACAAACTAACTTAATTAAAACTAAGTTACTATTAGCTATAGGATTGATATTTTATTTTTGAAATATATGCAAGGTGTGTCAGACGAGAGTACAGCACTGTCCAAAGACGTTGTTACAGACTCCGTTCTGATGCACCCTACATATACTGATATTTTTGAAAAACTTATGAACCACTACCTCTATGAGAGGCTTCCACCGATGCGTAGCGTGTCGTAAAGAAAGAAGAAAAAAAAGCAAAAAAGCTTACGAATCATTTAGGACTACTATATAGCTTTAAATAATTTTTTAAGTATATTCTGTTTATCGTTTTTATAAAGCTGTTTATTCGTAATATTAAGAAATATATAACTTTGGAAAAATTATCTTAAATGATTAACTTATTAAAGTTTGTCTTTTCTGTTTGCTATTAAACGACAATTATTTTAGAATATTTTATATAGATAAATAAATTAATTATAATGAAAATAGCTGTATAATTGCCCTGAGAAAACTAGCAATAGCTCATAATAACTTTTTAATTAAGATATTCATCTTTATAAAAACTTTAAGAAAACTCTCTCATAATTAGAAGACAAATGTAGTTATATCTCATAAAATATGATCACTCAATTACTAAACACTGCCTATTTATTAGTATCTTAGGAAAATTGGCACAAAGACTCTTGATAATATAAAGAATTCAAAAAGCTGATTTGACATAAAAGCTAATTTTGTTTTGAAGTGCATACTACTACCAAATTCATTGAAAGTTTAAAAAACATGGATAGCGAACAGCATCGACGCTATCAGACCTCTATGGTATCAACTTATTACCCTGAAGCTAGTTTCCTTGACTCTCTTGTCATGCCAGATGGAACTGAGCAATCGCAAGGCTCGGATATCCTTACACGTTTACACAGTGGGGAAGTTTTCATCGTCAATAGTCGTAGACGAAATGGATTAATCCTCTTTAAACGCTATCACGCAGAGTTTGCTGGGCCTGGGGCTGCTGTAGGTGGGGATTACGATTGTGATTGCCAAAGGGCATTGCCCATAGGGAATTTGTCTTTATTAACTCCCGAATCTAATGAAGAACGCCAGAAGGCTTACTTAATTAGACGACAATGGATTCGATTGATCAAACAAATTACAGAAAACCCGGTGCCTGGGCAACGAGTTCAGAAAATTCTCGATCAATTTGAACAATACTTTCCACCAGATATTGTGGCTCTTCTGCCGGATGTTGCTTTTGCTCTTTTAGTAGGTGTGCTGCCACAAACAGTGGGAATAGTACGCCGTTTGGGCAGTGAGGTAAATAGCCGATTTAATTACTGAGTGAATTGCTAAAATTCCAAATTTGCCAAAACAGCTTGGACTCGATTAATGGTACGGGCGTTTTCCTCAATTGTTCCTACAGTAATTCGCAATCCTCCGCTAATATGTCGCACAACAGTACCAAGTGTTCTAAGTTTCTGGTGAAAGGTTTTTAACGCAGCATCTGGTGACTTAAAGCTATTTGGTTTAAGACGTAGGTAAATAAAGTTAGCAGCGCTTGCAGTAATTTGTAGTTCTGGTTGCTGCGATAAAATTTCGATGAGTTTAGCTCGTTCACTCAGGATTTGGGAAATTGACTCTAATAAGAGTATGCGATTTTGTAAAGCAACTAATGCTGCTGCTATAGAAAAGCTAGGAAGATTGTAGGGTAGGCGAACTTTTTCTAAAATGGCGATCACTTCGGGATGAGCGACGCAATAGCCAACACGGAGAGCTGCCAACCGGAAAGCTTTAGAAAAAGTGCGTAATATTACCCAATTAGGACGCTGTGTTAATTCACCTACTAGGGTAGTTTGACTGAATTCAAAGTAAGCTTCATCAATTACTACCAAAATATGCTCACTCAAACTTCTTAACCATGCCAACTCTGCCGCAGTTAAGCTATTGGCTGTCGGTGAATTGGGATGCACTACAAAAACTACGCGAATCGGAGGATTTTGAGTATTTTTGATCGCAGCCTGTGCTGCTTTTAAGTCAATTTCAAAATTTGTTTCATTTCTACCCACTGCGACTACAGGAATACCCAAAGTTTGCGCCAAAATTCCGTACATGGAGAAAGTGGGATTGGCAACTAGAACTGAACCTTCTCCTCCTAAACAGGTGGCAATTAATAAAGAACGGATTAGTTCATCGGAACCATTTCCAACAGAAATATTGGCAGCAGTATTAGATAGCGAGATGGCGGCTGATTCATTGACATATTGGGCGATCGCATCCTTAAGTGTCTCATGTCCGCCATCAGGATAACGATTTGTTTCAATTACTTGCTGATATGTCCAAGCCAGCTTCTCTTTTAACTCAGGTGGTAAATCATAAGGGCTTTCATTTGTATCTAGCCGATCAAATTGCATGGGGACAGATTCGGCTGTATCGCTGCTGGGGTGAGGTTTGTACGCGGTAAATTTGGCTAAATCTGACCGGATAAAGGGAAGCATAATTTTAGTAATTAATCATTGGTCATTGGTCATTTGTCATTTGTCATTAGTAACTAAAGAAAGGACAAATGACTAAGGACATTATTTATGTAAGAGTTTAATATTTTACAGCTTCAAGGTAATTGGCAAAAGAGGCGAATTGCCTGCCAAATTTCTTCCATAACATTACCCAAGGCGTGATCGCTGTCGAGTTCGACTAACTCCACCCAAGGACGCGAACGCCCAAAGTTACGACTGGCTTCGATGGGGATGACTTCATCGTTTTTTCCATGCAAAATCAGGGTGGGAATAGGACGTTGCAAAAACTTCTCTTGGTATTGGGTAGCATCTGTAACAAAATCGTAACTTAAGGGAAGCTTTCGCTGCTCCCTATAGTGGTAGACCATGATATATTTTTCTTGCTGCCAACGCTGTACTTCTTCATTGCCTAGCTTGGGTAACCAATGGGATAAAAACTCAAAAGCTGGTGCTAGCAGCACGAGACGTTGTACTTGTAAATATTGCTGTCCCAAGTGGGCAGAGGTCAAGCCGCCTAAACTTGAGCCAATGAGCGTTACTGGCGTGGAATTATTAGTGAATTCTGCGCCAACTTGAGTAATTTGACGAGTGATTGTCAAGTGCGAAAAATCGCCAGCATTTAGATCGGGAATTTTTAGCTTTGTATGAATTTGAGCAAAGCGATCGCCTATATCCTGCGCTTTGGCAGAATTAGGACTGGAAGCGAAACCGTGAAGATATATATATTGCAAAGTTGTAGATAGTTGGGAGTGAGAAGTTAAGAGTTTTAAGTTTTAAGTTTCTTTCTTCAACTCATAACTCTTAACTCCTAACTTCTAAATCTTATTACCGCATTGTGACAAATTCTTCCGCTACTGAGGGATGAATACCAATGGTGGCGTCAAAGTCTTTTTTAGTTGCGCCCATCTTCACAGCAATTGCTACACCTTGAATGATCTCAGCAGCATGTTCACCCACCATGTGTGCGCCTAACACTTTGTCAGTGTTGCTGTCAACCACCAACTTCATCATTGTTTTCTCTTGCTTACCAGTCAAACTATAGTACATGGCGCGAAAGCGAGTGTGAAAAATTTTGACGGCATCACCGAGTTTTTCCCGTGCTGCGGCTTCTGTCCAGCCGACAGTAGCGGCTTCTGGGGTAGAAAATATGGCAGTGGGAACAGTTTCGTGACTGAATTCGCGGCGGTTATTTCCGAATTCACTATCTGCAAAGGCTCGTCCCTCGCCAATGGCGACGGGAGTTAAATTGATTCGGTCTGTAACATCGCCAACGGCAAAGATATTTGGTTGATTAGTTTGACTATATTCATTGACTGCGATCGCATTTGTGGTACTGTATCCAGGCCCTTCTATAGAACTATCAACAACATCAACTCCAGCGTTTTCTAAACCTAATCCATCTACATTGGGAGTTCGACCAGTTGCTACTAAAAACACGTCGGCAATAACTGGTTCTTGGTCTTTGTCTGATAAAGTCAGTTTAAAACCTTCCGACACACGTTCAACTGTTTTTACCACATTATTCTTAATCAACCGAATTCCGTGGTTTGTCATCCCCTCTTCAATTTCTGTACGGATGTCCTCATCAAACCCCTTCAAAATTTTTTCACCTCTGGTAATTTGTGTAACTTCAGAACCTAAACCACGCATGATACAGGCAAATTCTGTGCCAATATAACCAGCGCCAAGAATGACGATGTGTTTTGGTTGTTCTTTTAGATGAAAGATTTCGTTGGAGGTAATGCCATATTCCATGCCTGGTAAATCTGGTTTAATGGGACGCCCACCAACAGCAATTAAAATTTTATCTGCTGTAACTTTGCGTCCATCAACTTCTACTGTATGGAGGTCTAGCAATGTGGCGCGACCAGAAATTAGTTCTACTCCCGCTTTTTCTAAAAAGCTAATATGTAGTTGCGACAGTCGCCGAACTTCCTTATCTATAGATGTAATGAAATGTTCCCAGTCTAACTCGGCATTACCTACTTTCCAGCCATAGCCTGAAGCTTCACTGAATAGTGCGGGAAAGTGAGAGCCATAGACCATGAATTTTTTAGGAACACAACCGCGAATCACACAAGTGCCACCAACTAAATCATATTCAGCGATCGCCACTTTTGCCCCATAGCTAGCTGCCCGTTTGGAAGCCGCTAAACCTCCAGAACCCGCACCAATTACAAACAGGTCGTAATCAAAAGTCATAAATTTATGTTCTCTTTAGCAATAAATCAGTTCCTGGTAACTTACACAGAAAACGTCATTGAACTATATAAGGATATCCGGTGAACCCTGTGTAAGTCCTTTCCTTGATTTAATCTAGCGTTAGCAGATGTTCTCTCGTCGTAGGGAATATCACTTTTTGCCTTGGTTGCTGTAAAGGCAGTAACTAAAATTGTTTGTCATGGTTCTGTCTCTGGTTTTGGGCATAAGTTTGTGCTACTGCCTTGGAGCAGCTAAGTCCCACAGTAATTACGCAAAATTAAAATTATCACAAAACCAACCGCCTTCGGGATTTGCAGAACATTTTGTACCCCCATTAGCAGTTTTTATGTGCTTGGAAGCTGAGTTGGGGTTACAGGTGTTGGAGGAGTTGGGGTTACGGGTGTTGGAGGAGTTGGGGTTACGGGTGTTGGAGGAGTTGGGGTTACGGGTGTTGGAGGAGTTGGGGTTACGGGTGTTGGCTCAGTTGGGGTTACAGGTGTTGGCTCAGTTGGGGTTATGGGTGTTGGAGTAGTTGGGGTTACGGGTGTTGGCTCAGTTGGGGTTACGGGTGTTGGAAGAGTTGGGGTTACAGGTGTTGGAAGAGTTGGGGTTACAGGTGTTGGCTCAGTTGGGGTTACGGGCGTTGGAAGAGTTGGTGTTACGGGTGTTGGAGGAGTTGGGGTTACAGGTGTTGGCTCAGTCTGGGTTATGGGTGTTGGCTCAGTTGGGATTATGGGTGTTGGAGGTGTTGTAAGAGTTGGGGTTACGGGTGTTGTAGGAGTTGAGGTTACAGATGTTGTCTGAGTTGAAGTGTTGGGTGATTTTTCAGTTGAGGTTACAGATGTTGTCTGAGTTGAAGTGTTGGGTGATTTTTCAGTTGAGGTTACAGATGTTGTCTGAGTTGAAGTGTTGGGTGATTTTTCAGTTGAGGTTACAGATGTTGTCTGAGTTGAGTTGTCTGAGTTGAAGTGTTGGGTGATTTTTCAGTTGAGGTTACAGATGTTGTCTGAGTTGAAGTGTTGGGTGATTTCTCAATTGGGCTATTAGGACGAGTTAGCTGCATTTCAATTACTCCCTCGCCTTTTACCGATGGCTGTGCTTTCAAAGCCGCAGTAGTTTCAGCTTGAACACTAATGATTGCTGGATCATGATGTATAGGCACAGGACTTTGCCTGTTCAAATCAAGTTCTCGAACCAGCTGGCTCGTTTCATAAAAATTTCTCAGATCAAAATCATATAAGTTTTGAAATTCCCCTTTAATTAGAATTATCATCTGTCCTGCTTCTAGCACCTTAGTTTTAGAACCTTCCTTGTTAGAAACTTCAATGCCGCTATTTGTAAGCGCACCCACAATTGTGGTGTCTGTTCGTTGGTCGTAGCGTACAAATAATGCTGAACCACGAATTGCTGCTGCTGCACTTGGCGTTTGTATACGTGTTTGTCCCCTTCCTGGCGGGATGAGTAGCAACACAGTTCCATTTGAAAGTTTAAAGTCACGAGTCTTCGGCAAAAATTGAAATAATGCCTGTTCTCCAACTCGTGCCAAAGAGCCATCATTGAAACGCAAATCTGCTAGGGAAGCTCGACCAGTTGACAGCCCGTCTCCAGGAATCATTGCATCTAATTTGCGTGCAGGACGTTTCTTGAGTTTATCTTTGGGTATCAGTTGTACGATATTCTGGAGGTTTTGAATCTCTGCTCGTGTTAAAGGGGTTATAGCATTTACTTTATTTGGCAAAGGCAGTACCATAACTCCCCATAAACCAATCACTAACAATGGAAACGATTTATAAAACATAGTTTGATAACTTGTAATTTTCAACTATTACCAAAAAAATTAAAGTCCGAGCTTTTGATAATGTTTATAATAATTTTTTATTTAATAAATCTATCTGTACTTTAGTTTAAATTTAATAGATAAAAAATAGATAATAAATAAAATATGTGTTTAGTTGATTTAAGTTTTTTTCATGAAACTAGCATTAGATACAAGAAAGCCTGCGGCAAATTTAAAGGTTAGTACTTGCTTGATATTAACAATTAGATAGGAGTACAATCCATTTTAATCATACAGATCAGCTACAGGGACAAAAAGTTGTTAAAGATTTGTTGTAAATGACTCACTGTCTGTATTTCACTAAATTTGAGCATCAGTTGTAACTGTATCCGATCATCTCAGTTTTGCAAAAGAATCTGGGGAAAAATCCGAAAAGCAGCAATTCCAATTTGTAGTTTCAGTATATACCTACAAAGCTAAGATAGATGTACTCAATTGTATATTATGAGTTGGAACTTCTGATACAGCTTGTGGGTCTACATACATTTGCTTAATGCGATCAACGCAATCTAACAGATGCGACTCAAAAACTGGAATAATTTGTTTTTTTGTATTTTGTTAGTTTCCAGTGCTGGAAGCTGGCGTTGCATTAGAGTAGATGCGGCAGAATCTGCAAATACAGATATTTGGCATTCTAAAAATTTAGCAAGCACACAGGTAAATTATCAGCCATGTCAGAATTGGAAGCAAGAAGTAATTAACTCTTTGTGCAAGCAGTCCAGTGAGCCACATCCTTCAAACTCGCAGATGCCGTTGAACAAGAGGCAAGGGAGCAGAGAGCAGAAAGCAGGAGAGATAGTAAGTATTGGGATTCGACCCTACCTGTTGCGCCAGCTTCCCGTAGGGTACGATAACCAATTAAGAGAAGTGGGGGATTCAGACTCATGTTCCCTTGTCCCCTGCCCCCTTGCCCCTGCGTCTTTGTTAAAGCTAGCGCAGCAAAGACCCGAAACTACTCAACCCCCAGACACAACCAAAGAACCAGAAGATACTCAAAAGCAAAATGACCCGCCACAGTTAGAATCGCAGCCAGGTAATTTGCCTACATCTCCTCCAGACTCAAAAGAGGAACTTTTGAATGCACCTGAGATAAATCAGTCTCAAAGGCTAGAGAGGCTAATGCAGCTGCTACAGTTGTCAAAACAGCCACCTGAATCTGATAGCGATCGCGAATTGGGGTTGCGGGTGCGGTTACGACCCTTAGAACAGCCTACTTTTCCACCAATAGAACAACCCGTAATTAAGTTTAAACCTATAGGCTATCTACAAGGGCATATAGCCTACTTTCAAACGAGTAATATTTTTTCTTCAAAGGATATTCCCATAGAAGATGGCTTAATTTTTTCTGGACTGACGTTAGCCTCTGCATATTTCCCTTTAGGAGCTAAAACTTTTTTAAATGGCTCAATTGATGGAAATCTCATTCGTTATATCAATCAGTCACAATACGATTACAACCAGTTGAGATTTAATCTCGGTATTTACCAGCAGCTATCGCAGCGAATGTATGGAGAAGTTAGTTGGAGCAATCAACAGTTATTTTATGCCAACAACAGCGATCGCCTGGATAGCTTCAAAGCAGGCGATCGCTTTCTAAATGAGAATTCCTTTCAAGTATCTCTAGGACGGCGAGATCCCCTAACTTCAAAATTAGTACTAAATAGCTTTTACGAATTGAGTGTAAATTTTGCTGATCCCCAAAGTCGCGATCGGATAATCAATTCGTTTTGGGTGTCTTTGAACTACTACTTGCAAAATCCCCTCCAGGTTGGTATTGATTACCAGGTGAACTTTTCGGACTTTACACAGCGCGATCGAGAAGACCAATTTCATCGGCTATTCGGACACTTAAATTACCGAATATCTGATACCAGCAATATGAGTGTGCAGGCTGGAGTGAGTCTAGGTAGTTCAACCGCCGAAAACATTGATTTTGATGGCTGGTTTTTCACTATTAATTACAGTTTGCAATTAGGTCAGTTTTGAAATTTGTCATTTGTTATTTGTCCTTTGTCAAAAACCAATGACTAATAACTAATCCAATCACTCCAGCTGCCAGCATAAAGTTTACCCTTGCTAATACCAGCTAATTCTAAAGAAAGTAAATTTACGCAAGCAGTAACGCCAGAACCGCAATAAACTAAGATTTCTTCAGCTGTTTCTAGCTGTTCCCAGCGACGGCGTTGTTCTAATTGAGACAGTAGGTAGCCGGAAGAGTCTGTAACTTCTTGCCAAGGATAGTTGACTGCACCGGGAATATGTCCAGCAATTTTATCAATTGGCTCTCGTTCGCCTCGGTAGCGATCGCTTTCTCTTGAATCTACTAATACTACCTCATGGCTATCTTTCCGGCTTTTTACCTCTGTAATATCTACCACCTTTTCTGTTTGTACTTCAGCTATAAATGTACCCATTCGAGGTTGAGGAATAACATCTGTAACAGGATAGCCAGCTTTTTGCCATCCAGCAAAGCCTCCATCCAGTACTGCTACTTGTTCATGCCCTAGATAGCGCAAAAGCCACCATAGACGAGCTGCGAAGGCAAAGCGCGAATCATCATAAGCTATAACTAAACTTTTTTGGAAATTTACCCCAATCGCGGCTAATTTGTTAGCGATATCATTGGGGTTAGGCAAAGGATGTCTTCCACCATGTTTACCCACTGGACTGGAAAGATCCTGATTCAAATCTAGGTAATACGATCCGTTTATATGAATTGTTTGGTACTGTTGTTGCCCTAGTTGGGGATCGGCTAGAGAAAAGCGACAATCCACAATAACAACTTGCGGATCTTCTAGATGTTCAAACAGCCAAGCTGGAGAAACAACAAATTGAGGGTTGGGCATAGGGTATTGGGAATTGGGTAAAATAGTTCTTCTTTTGGCGGTTCTGAGTAAATAAGTTAGATTTCACACTCAGCACTGGCTCAACGCCCAGCTACCGCTAACAGCACTCATTACTCCTGAAAGGCATTGGTCATTATCTAGTTTTTTTATAAAATGTCAGACTTAGAAAATTTTACACCTAAGTTAACAGCAGATGGCTCTTTCACCTTTGTCTCTCAAGAGTTTGGTGAATCCTTTCACAGCCACTATGGTGCGAAGCAGGAGAGTTTTTTCAAGTTTGTAGAACCTACTAAACTGACTACAGCCGCCCAAAAACCAGTTTTGCGACTATTAGATATTTGTTATGGTCTAGGATATAACACAGCTGCTGCTTTACAGACAATTTGGGCAGTGAATCCTAGCTGTTTTGTGGAAGTAATCGGTTTAGAACTGAATCCAGCAGTGCCACAAGCTGCGATCGCTCATCACTTGTTCGACAATTGGAACTATAACTATATTGAAATTTTGTCCCAGCTAGCAAATGATCATCAAGTGCAAACACCTCGTCTAAAAGCAAAGCTATTGATTGGGGATGCTAGAACTACGATAACCCTACTACGTCAGTCGGGTTTTTGGGCAGATGCAATTTTCCTCGATCCCTTTTCACCACCTCAATGTCCTCAATTATGGACTGTTGAATTTATTAAACAACTGTCATTGTGTTTACATCAAGATGGTTTATTAGCCACCTATTCTTGTGCTGCTGCTGTACGCACAGCACTTTTGTCTGCTGGTTTGGCAATTAGTTCTACCCCACCAGTGGGAAGGCGATCGCCTGGTACTGTGGCAGCCCATTCTAAAAGTGCTGAGTTTAAAGACTACTTAGCATTCCCTATATCACAACCTGAAAAAGAACACTTGCTAACCCGTGCTGCTATTCCCTATCGCGATCCTGAATTAAGCGATTCAACGGAAGTCATAGTGATGCGGCGGCAACAAGAGCAACAAGCCTCTTCACTCGAACCTACCTCCCATTGGCGAAAAAGGTGGCTATTGGGAACACAAGGCAGAGATTTTATCGGAACTTAGTTTGTAGTTTGGTTGAGATGTCTAAGACGGGCGTAGCTACGGCAATTGAAATAGAGACAAGGAATCAGCAGGGAGGAAGAGGAATGATTCAGATGAGAATTTGACACTTCTCTTTTTTGCCAAAAATCCTGATTTATTTTCCAGATACTCAGGCATCGCCGTTTTTACAAGCCAATAGGCTTAATTATATGGTAGCATTCTATACTACACCCTATTGGACACTAATAAAAAACTGCTATAACTGAGTAAGTAAAAAGCTATACATTTAATGATTACTATAAAGACTCAACATTCAAAACCGGTTATCTCGATAAAAAACAAGGAATTACAAGGATTTTTAGCGCCGCTAAATGAAAAAATATCCGTAAAAAACCTGATTTAAAATTTCTGTTAATTAATCATACTGGAATTAGAAGCAAAAAAATTGACAGCAAGATCCCCCTTGTTTGTAATATAAAAGATACATGCTGCGAAAAACTTAGATACGTAGCTTGACATAATGCATAATCCCTATTAAAACTCTGGCTCAGATATAGTTGAATATTAAATTTTTTTGAAATTTAACACTGTTAACTTGTGCAAAAAACTGGAGTGCCTTTGTGATTCAATGGAAATCCAACCATACACGCTTTACAGAAGAAATTGTTAGTGGGCCAAACCCCATTAGCACAGTGAAGAGTATCGGTTCAAATCATGCCGTAGAATCACAAAATAATGTGGAGGCTTATTCTTTAGGCTTATCTCAAGAAGACCTAATGCTTAAAGAAGATAACCAAGCAGTGTCTTCTTGGATAAAAGTTGATGTTAATTGTGGCGATGATTCATTGGTTTCTAGAACACTACAAACTAAAGGTTCTAAAGTGAATGGGCTTGATTTAGATCCGGCAAAGGTTTTAGTAGTTGACGATCATGCCGCCAGTCGTATGACTGCTGTTGCCCTCTTGGGTATGGAAGGATACGAAGTGATTGAGGCGGATAGCGGTTCCACTGTTGTAGGGTTGGTAACTCAAAAACAACCAGATTTGATTTTGCTGGATGTGATGATGCCAGGCATGGATGGATTTGAAGTGTGCCATTTACTCAAACAGGATGAGCAAACTAGGCTAATCCCAGTGATTTTTATTACGGCCCTAAATGACAGGCAATCGCGTATTCGAGGAATTGAAGTTGGGGCAGACGATTTTCTCACCAAACCCTTTGATCGTGTGGAACTGGCGGCGCGTGTAAAGTCTTTAGTGCGGCAAAAGCGTCTGAACGAAGATTTAGAACATGCCGAACAAGTACTATTTTCGATTGCCATGTCGATTGAAAGCCGCGATCCCAATACAGGGAATCATTGTGAACGTTTGGTAGAGTTGGGACAAGCTTTTGGTGAATACCTCAATTTTTCACGCTATCAAATTCGAGATTTGAGGTGGGGTGGTTATCTCCATGATATTGGTAAGGTAGGTATTCCCGATGCTGTGCTGCTGAAAAAAGGCAAACTTACCCCCGAAGATTGGCAGGTCATGCAGCAGCATGTTTTGATTGGAGAAAAAATTTGCCAACCATTACGCAGTATGCGGGGTGTAATTCCGATTATTCGTCATCACCACGAACGCTGGGATGGCTCAGGCTACCCTGATGGACTTAAAGAGAATGATATTCCTTATCTGGCGCAAGTATTTCAGTTAATTGATATTTACGATGCCCTAACCAGCGAAAGACCTTACAAAAAAGCTTTTACTTCAACAGAAGCACTTTTAGTAATGCAACAAGAAACTGATTCCGGTTGGCGTAATCCCAAATTAATGCAGCAATTTACCAAGTTTATTCTCTCGTATTATGAAAACGAGTAGGCAGTAGAACATTTTGTAGCTGCCGTGATGAGCAAAAATTGGTATAATCCTGACTCATTGTATATTTTAGTCTTCTATGATTGGCTGGTATGATTTGAGCCGATATTTTAAAGTACCAACAGCATTAATCATAATTTCACTAATAGCTGATAGCTAATTATGGTAGTTGTAGCAATTTTAGCGGCGGGACGCGGCACACGGATGAAATCACGCTTACCCAAGGTTTTACATTCTTTGGGTGGGCGATCGCTAGTGGAGAGAGTTCTCGAAAGTGTGGAACCACTTTCGCCCTCACGGCGAATCGTAATTGTAGGGTATCAATCTGAGGAAGTGCAAGCCGCCATGCATTCAATTCCCAGCTTGGAGTTTGTTGAACAGACTGTGCAACTAGGAACAGGTCACGCCATCCAGCAATTACTTCCTCACTTGGAAGACTACACTGGTGATTTGTTGATACTTAACGGCGATTTACCGTTGATACGTAGCGAAACCCTCAAGCAGATGTTACAAACTCATGCCCAAAATCAAAATGCTGCCACCATTCTGACCTCCCATCTACCCGACCCTACAGGCTACGGGCGAGTTTTTTATAACGATGAAAATATTGTGCAGCAAATGGTCGAACACAAGGATTGTACGGCTGCTCAAAGACAAAATCACCGGATTAACGCTGGAGTTTACTGTTTCCGTTGGCCAGATTTGGCAAAGGTGCTTCCCAACCTACAAGCAAACAATGCTCAAAAAGAATACTATCTCACTGATGCCGTGACTCAAGTGGGAAAAGTTATGGCAGTGGATGTAGAAGATTACCAAGAAATTCTCGGCATTAACGATCGCTTGCAACTAGCAACAGCCTACGAGATTTTGCAAAAACGAGTCAAGGAAAAATGGATGCTAGCGGGTGTTACCCTCATCGATCCTACAAGCATTACCATTGATGAAACTGTAGAATTACAGCCGGATGTAATTATTGAACCCCAAACTCATCTGCGGGGAAATACAGTGATTCAAATAGGAAGTCACATCGGGCCAGGAAGTTTAATTGAAAATAGCCAATTGGGTGAAAATGTCACGGTGCAGTATTCAGTGGTGATAGATAGCACCGTACAGGCGGGAAGCCGAATTGGCCCTTATACTCATTTGCGCGGTCAGGTAGAAGTGGGTGCAGGTTGCCGTGTGGGGAATTTTGTGGAATTGAAAAATGCTCAATTAGGCGATCGCACAAATGCAGCACATTTGTCCTATATAGGTGATACCGTTGTCGGCAATCAGGTGAATATTGGTGCTGGTACAATTACTGCCAATTATGACGGCGTGAAAAAACATCGTACTAAAATAGGCGATCGGACAAAAACTGGAGCCAATAGCGTTTTAGTAGCTCCACTCACCTTAGGAGATAATGTCTACGTAGCTGCTGGTTCCACTGTAACAGAAGATGTGCCTAATGATTCTTTGGTAATTGCCCGTAGTCGTCAGGTGGTGAAACCAGCTTGGCGCAAGAAAAGCCAATAAAGCGATAATTAAATCATCAGATTAGCTGATTTAACTAAAGTAGGACTTACGCAAGAGTTACGGAATAAGGAACCCCAGAGGCGCAGAGTACACGGAGAAATCAGATGAGAGATATTTTGCGTAAGTCCTATAAAGGTACTAATGGTTTGTATGGTTTAGCTTGTCCCATTTGAGTCATCAGAGCAAGACAAATACAATTTAGTATGGAAGAACTGCTAGAACTTAGGCAATTTCTAGAACAAGGCAAAATCCATGAGGCGTTGCTGTTGGTGGATGAGTTAGAAGAAATGAGCCTCAGTGACAAAATCAATAAAATTGATAGTTATGGAGTAATTCTGCTCATCCATTTAATTAAACAGAAGGCCGAAAAACGTTCTACTCGCTCTTGGGATGTTTCGATAGAAAATACAGCCCGTGAAATCAACAAAATAAACAAGCGCCGCAAATCTGGTGGTTATTACTTGAATCAAACAGAATTAATGGATATTCTGCAACAAGGATATCAAGTGGCACTGAAAAGAGCGGCGCTAGAAGCTTTTGAAGGGCGTTATGAAGCCCAAGAATTAGCCGCAATGGTTGACCAGGAAGAAATTTTAACTCAGGCGCTAGAATTTATTCAACAATAGCCAATCAATTCACTATCATTCCATTCCAAAGTGTCACCAATTTTTTCGCCGTCGTGGTAGGCGGCGAGTAAGATTTCACTGGTTTTTCCCCAAGCGATCGCTCCACTGGCATCTAAGGCGATCGCTCCCAAATCCCGTTGGTTTTGGTGCGCTTCTGCAAAGGATCGCTGCATGGCCTCTTTCAGGGACATTCCATCAGTGACACGTACTACAATTCGCGGAGCTAAACACTCATCGATGATATCTTCACCAATGCCAGTACAGCTAACACCTGCATCACTAGTAGCATAATTACCTGCTGGCATCGCAGAATCACTTACCCTGCCAATCCGCTCAAAGCCCTTACCACCAGTAGAAGTGCCAGCAGCCAGTCTACCAGATGCATCTAGAGCTACCACACCGATAGTGCCGCGTCCAGCATTGCTAGTTTCTACTAGTTCGGGTTCTGCTACCACACCAGCCATTGCGCTTTTAAAATTATCCTGGCGCTCTTGTATCCACTCTTGTAACCGTAAATCAGTTAAAGCGTTATAGCTGGGAATTTGCATTTCCCGCGCCAACTCAGCCGAGCCGAAATCTGATAGCACTCGGTCTGGCGAGTTTTGTAAAAATTGTGCCAACTTAATGGGATTTTTCACCCGCGAAATATTAATTACACCACTAAACCGTCCTAATGCGCCATCCATCAAAGAAGCACTCATGCGGATTTGCCCATCAGATTGTAGTACTGAACCAGTACCAGCATTAAAGCGGGGATTATCTTCGAGCATGTGGCAACCATGCACCACTGCCTCTGAGGCAGTTGCTCCGCATAATAGTAGAGAATAGACTTCTTCTATTACTGTATGGAGCGATCGGCGCACCGCTTCCAATCCGCCTTTACCGTGGAGAGAACTACCAGCCCCCCCATGAATAATTAATTTAGGTTGCACCTGTAACTCCATTAATCTCTTGCGCTATTTGCGTCTGTGTTGCGGTTACTTTCATTTTGGGCTTCAGAACGGCGACGACGACAACGTTCTGAGCAGTATTTCACATCGTCCCAACAATCTTGCCACTTTTTACGCCATGTGAAAGGACGTTGACATACCGGACAGATTTTTGTAGGTAGGTCAGATTTAGAACGAACACGTCCCATATAAATGCTGTGTATATGAGTATTTGATTTCTAAGAGAGATGGAAAATAATTATAACCAGTTTGCTACGAAGGGAGGATACTTTCGGTGAACAAATATCTTGTCAATCTATCTTTAGAGTTGTTTTTTATCCCTCTCCTACAGAACTCACACACAAGCAACGGAAAAGTCGGCTTCCTATTCGCGTAGCGTCTCCGTCAGGAGAAGAATAAGAGTACTATTTTTATCACTCCATTCATAGCCAAGAAATTGTTTTTGTTCCTTATTATCCGCAGGACTTTTAACAATTAGAACCTTTTGGGGATTATTAAAAGCTAAGATGAAATAATAGAGCTTATTTTTTTCACTGGCTTGCAAATATTCTAAAAAACGCTTATTCAGTTCAGCGTCTTGTTCTAAATATGAAAAATCCTTAAAAGATTTTCTCTTTTTTAAATTAATAATTTCAGTGCTTTGTTGCCTACACTAAAAATCATGACCGACTAAGGTCAACAACAAGCGGCTAACTACCCGATTATCTGGTAATTGATAGAAATTCAACTCTCCTCCTAGTTTTTGCATAAGGTTTTGGCAGATGAGCAAATGTAAACCTGGTGGTTGGTCGAGTTTGGAGGGAGCAAGCACATCTTTGCGTGTATTATCATGTAGTTCTGTAAGTAACTGTGGTTCGATCGCACCGTTATATGTAATCGAGAGTTCTAGAGATGTCTGATGATCAGTCCCTCCACTTTCAGAAGAATATTTTGCATTTGAGGGTTTTGACGGATCTAAACGACGACACCAAATATCAATTCTGCCGCCGCTTTGAGAACAGTTGCAGGCATTAACTAATAATTCATGGATAACTAACTCAATTTTGACAATATCACCAGCGATCGCCATTGCAGATTGAGCGCTGGAGGTAGGAATAGCTCTAGCGAGTGAAGAATTATTTGGTGATTGTTCTTCAATTTGTTGTCCCAAGCCATGTACACCAATCCACAGCTTTTGGTGTTTAAGTAAATTTTCAATGCGTTCAAGCGATCGCTTTAATAAACTGGCTATGGGCATAGTTTCCCAACTTATATGTAGCTGCCATTGCTCGAGTTTTAGCATTCCACTCATGGAGGCAGCTGTATGATCTAATTGTCGCAGCAATAGTTCGTAACGCATCTGAGTCAATTCATTAGCAGGAATACCCAAAGCATGTATTTGTTTAAGAGATAGCGCCGTTATTCTTTGAATTTCCTCTAAGCGGCGATGTTTATACCAGTTAAGTTGTCGTAATTCTTCTGTTGTGGATTCTAAAAGTTGGGTAATTTGCTTTTCACGACGCCACCAGGCTAATTGAGTAATCAGAGTTGCAGTTGCACTGAGATTTTGTTCTGACCAGCGACGCTCTTGATAGTCTGCTAATAACACTACACCCGTGATTTCATAATCAGCATTAGTACGTAATGCCATCACCAAAATTTGACCTTTATTTGGAGTATTCAACCATTTTCTAGTTTTGGGGGGTAAATCATCTACCTTCAAAGTCAGGTAACTCTCTGTAGCAAGTGCCCATTGAATTAAGGTTTCAGCTTCAATAGAAATAGATGCATCAGAAAAAAGGCCGAATAGGCTATTACCTACCACTCCAGGGATAATTTCTGCCCAACTTTCACCAGGCGACCAGGATAGCAGTACCGCTAAGGGACAACCCAGAATCGATGCTATTTGTTCGAGTGCTGTACGTTCTAAATATTTTTTTCCTACCTCGATTTTGCTATTTTGGGATTGTGTCAGGATGCGTAGGCATTGCTCAAATGCCTGGGAAGTTTTTTGCTGCTGGGTTGTGCGGTTATGTAATTGCCACTGGCGAACAATTACACCAATTTGTTGACTAACGGCCCATAGTAATTCTTTTTCAAGAGTTGTCCAAGAACGATAGCTGTCGTGAGTGATGACTAGAAGCGCTGCTGGTATATGATCGTGAGTGCATTTACAAATAAGTAGCGATCGCACTCCACTTTCTAACAACAAGGGACGCCAATTAAAAAAGCGTAAATCTTCTTCTAAATTTTCAATTTCCACCGCTTGGTTTGAACGTTGCAAAAGCTGTCCATCTAAGTCTTTGAGAGTATTAAGGGCAAATGCTAACGGTCGGCGATTATGGGGCTGACTTTGGTAAATAATTTGATAATTATTTTGTTCAGGATCATACTGCAATAGCAAAAATCGCGTAGCAGCTAATCGAGCTAAAACTCTTTTAGCACAGCTGTCTAAAGTTTCCTGAAGGTCATGTTCGCTATAGATACCTTGAGCAACTTGGCCAGTCAGTTGGGCATCCTCCTGAATCTGTTTGATAGTGCTTTCCATGCTTTCGGTAGTTGCAACCAAAGAAATTAAGCCAGCAGCACCTTGGACAAAACTTTTGTCTGTCTCCGTCCAGATTCGAGGTTCATTGCTTTCTACCGCCAGAAAACCAAGTAAGTTTTTTTGCCAGATAATCGGAGCTGCTAAGAGCGATCGCACCTTCAGCCGTTGCAGCAATTTTGCCGTAAAATGACTCTTTAAAGAACTCCGTGCATCACCAATCGAGACAATTTGATTTACTGTCAAAGCATAATAAAAGTCGCTCAACTCCTGTACTGTCATTCCCGCAGCTTGCTGAGTGCTAGGATTGCGATCAATTGTCACAAGCTGATTGCTCATCCGACACCAAAAATAGCGCCCTTCCCGTTCAAACCAGTAAACATTTGTTCGGTTGGGAGAGACGAATTTATGAGTTGCTTGCACTGCTGCTTCTAACCTTTGATTAAGGTTAGCAACGGTGCGTAAATTTTCTAGCAATTCTAATAATGGCTCGTCGGTTCGCTTGATTTGCTTTTTTTGCAAATGCATCTCATTTTGATAAAGCACTGCCCCCAATTCGCCTAAAACCATCATTAAACGTGCTTTTGCTTCCCCTGGCAGTAGATAGCCCCAGCGTTCTGAACCCAATAACAGCACACCTAAGCAACGGTCTTTATAACGAATTGGTAGAATAATTGTTCCTTGGATGTGGGATTTTTCGGCAATTTTTCGCCATTCGGGGGCGCGGATTTCAGTTTGCAAATCAGCTATGCCCAAAGGATGCTGTTCAATCACCACTTGCTCTAATAAATCTCCAGGACTAAGAACAAGCCTTTGGCGTAAAAAGCTCGTGTCATGATCGGGTGTGATGCCACCTTTACCAAATAATATGTGATTCAGGCGATCGTAAAGAGCAATCCAAATCAGTTTGTAGTCAAACTGTTCTTTAAGATAAGAAATAGTAGTTTCAATCAGAACGTCAACATCATCTTCTTCTCTGAGACTCTGGAGGACGCGCCCCAATGAGAGGATCTGCTGTTCGGCGGCTATAGGTTTTTGCGGCTGCCCCATCTGATTTATTGGTTTACATAACTTGTAATATATAAGATGCCCAGAAAAGTACCCTGATTAATAAGCGATCACGCATTTTCCCTTGACAACACTCTTAAATCAGTAAATAGTAAATATTTGTAACTTTAGAAAAACTTTATTTTAAGTAAAGATACTGTAAAAAAAGCTATAAACCTCCTATGAAGCTTAAATGTATTTAATGTCATAAAAAAACAAATTATACATGATGTTGATATTATGTTGATTTGATAAAAAGCTCAATTAACGATTGATACTAAGTATTTTTAGCAGTAATATATCTGTGCTGTCCGACGATGTACGTTAGGACAGGCTAAATTTGAGCTTTTTTGGAGAGCAAATGAGTTTTACTTTCATTTCAAATCCTAACTCTCTCAAACTTGGGCTAACAGGGATGTTAGGATCAGTTGCTTTATTGTTAATTGGGGCAACTTCGGCGCACGCTGTCAATATTACAGCAACCCTGACAGCAGATAATCATTATGGCCTTTACTACGGTCAAGAGGATGGTAGCGGGTTGACATTTGTTGGTAGAAACGAGAAGGGTGAAGCTGGCGATCCTGGCCAATATAACTGGTCTTTGCCTGAAACCTTCAATTTCAACACTAATAACGGAGACTACTTGTACGTTATAGCTTGGGATGATGGCTTCCCACAAAGCTGGATAGGTGAGTTTACATTGCCTGGTGGCGGTTCACTCTTATCAAATACCAGCGATTGGGTATACACAATTGGTAGTGGTGCAAATCCAGGTGTTTTTGGTGATGTTCCTTTATTAACAACTGTCGCTAGCGAAATAGGTAACGCAGCTTGGAGTATTCCACAAGTGTCGGCTCCCCAAGGAACTTCTCCTTGGTTTACCATTCCAGATATATCTTCGCAAGCAGAGTTTATATGGCATGACACGTTGAGCGACGACTCTAGCAGCGATCGCAATTATGCCATTTTCAGAACGAAAGTAGCGATTACCTCTGTTCCTGAACCCAGTACTTTTAGTGCCATAGCAGTTGCTGGTGTCATGGGATGGATGATCAAGCGCAAGCAAAAAGCCTCGCAAGCAGAATAAATTTGTCGTTGTTACACAACTAAAGAACTGTTTTATCCCTGTTTTGTCACTCTCGGTAAAGAGTGGAAGCCCTAAGAAAATAAAGGTTTGAGGCTTTATTTTCTAACATCAACTAAAAATTCTAGACAGGAACTCGAAACTAAACCTCCGTAAACCTTTAGGCTATTACATTCTCCCAAAGTGACAAAACAAGGATATCTCACCCTTACCCGTAAGTGAGGGTATTTTTTATGCAACTATGCCTAAGTGGGTAATTTTTTGAAAAGCTAATGGATATTTATAAATTTGCCATTCGTCCGCTTTTGTTCAATGTGGTAAAAGCCGATTCAGAGTCGTTACACCAACAGACTATTCGCAGTTTTGGCTGGCTATCGCAAACCCCAGCTAGTTGGATAAACCTACGCTTACAAAAATCTTTATGTCTGTACGATTCACGCTTAGAACAAAATTTATTTGGGCTAAACTTCCCAAATCCGGTAGGGTTAGCAGCTGGTTTTGATAAGGATGGAGTAGCTGCTAACATTTGGTCTAACCTGGGTTTTGGCTTTGCGGAATTAGGAACTGTAACTTTTCACGCACAGCCAGGAAATCCGCGTCCCCGTTTGTTTCGCTTGCCGTTGGATAAAGCTGCTCTGAATCGGATGGGCTTTAATAATCGCGGTGCAGCAGCAATGGCGACACGTTTAGCACAGGAAAAACAAAAGTTAACCCAGTCAATACCCATAGGGATAAATTTGGGTAAATCTAAGGTAACTCCTCTAGAAGCAGCTGCACAAGATTATCTCGATAGTTTTCGCTTACTAAAAGATTTGGGAAACTATTTTGTCGTTAATGTCTCTTCTCCCAATACACCGGGGTTGCGATCGCTTCAAGATGCTTCTATGCTCAGTGCCATCTTGAATTTATTGCAACAAGAAAATACTACACAAAAACCAATTTTTGTCAAGATAGCGCCAGATTTATCATGGGAAGCGATCGCTGACATCATAACTCTTGCTAAAACCTACCAACTGGCGGGAATTATCGCCACTAATACCACCATCAGCCGTGATGGACTCAAGACCCAGGTGATTGACCAAACAGGCAAATCACCTCAGGAAGAAGCTGGCGGAATTAGCGGTGAACCATTGCGCGATCGCTCCACTGAGGTAATTCGTTTTATTTGGCAGCAAACTCAAGGAGAAATGCCAATTATTGGCGTTGGTGGTATTTTTTCCCCAGAAGATGCTTGGGAAAAAATTACTGCTGGTGCTAGCTTGATTCAGGTTTATACAGGCTGGATTTACGAAGGGCCAATGATGGTACGCCGAATTCTAGCTGGTTTACTTTCCAAGCTAGAACAAAGCGGATTAAATTCCATCAACGAAGCTGTGGGTTTACAAACAAAAATTCCAAAATTCTAATTACGAATTACGAATTGCGAATTGTTTTACCCTTCTTCCACTGGGAAAAACTCTTTAGTTTTTTCCGAGAATGACCAGGCAATACCATCAGGGTCTCTGCTGCGGCTCCATTCAGGAAACTCTGGATCGTTTCGCCGTTTATAAACCGTGCTGGAATAGACATTGAGCCGTTTGGCAAGTTCAGATTGAATCAGAGAGCCAAACATTAACTGTTTTTCCAGCGATTGTTTAGCTGACTCATGGGTTGGCTGTGGTGGTGATTCGGTTTCTGGTTCCTCCTCCTGTGGGGTTAGTGGGGTTGGTGGTACTAGGAGCGATCGCGCAGTTTTAGTAACTGGTTGAGTAGGAAGTTCTTTAACAGGCTCACTACTATCAAGAATATTACCGAGAATGCTGGCAGTTATAAAGTAATAAGACTGCCCCGCATCTTCGGAGTTCACTATACTAGCGCCAAATTCCGAGGCTTTACTATCCAAGTAGCGTTTTGCCGTCGTTCCAGGAAAATTGCCCCTCATTGCCAAGTCCATTGGCGTAAGTCTGCCTTGATTTTCCCGAACTAACTGATGAAAAATTGGGTTAACTCGATGAGTCCACTGTTGCCATTGATATTCCTGCCAAAGCTTGAAGCCAATTACCAGCACAATTAGCGCCAGTAAAAATCTCCAAGTGGTAACTAGGAAAATAATCAAGAACGAGATGGGCAAAAGTAGAACGAGAAAAGCCTTGCCGTTATCTTCTATGGGTTTCTCACTCATGCCGATTTTTGCCAAGTGAATTTTGGGAAATAATACTATCTATATTGGCAAAAATTGAGACACTTTTTTGTATCTTTTGGCAAAGTTGCAGCAAATTTGTCGGCAAAACTTTTCCATCGTGACTGTTATAACCTTTTGGATCTGCAACTTCTCTAAGATTGGTCTGCGATGCCTACGGCGGTAAACTACGCACAAAAGTTTTTACTAGCAAAAACAAGAGAGTTTTTCACTCAACCAAGAACTCTGTAAAATAACTTGCCAACCCCTTGACAATCTGTAATACGTATATTACATTAATAATACAAGTCAACTTTACTTGATATGTGGTGGGTAGCTCAGTGGTTAGAGCGCCTAAACATCCTTATTCAACCCTTGCCTGAAAAGGCCGACGAATTGAGGGTTATCGCCTGCCAAGCGGGAGGTCGCGGGTTCAACTCCCGCTCCACTACACCAATTAATTTTAGATTCTAAATTCAATCCAAAATCCAAAATCTAAAATCCAAAATTTTCATGTGGCGGGTAGCTCAGAGGTAGAGCGCTAAACATCCTTATTCACCCCTTGCCTGAAAAGGCCGACGAATTAGGGTTATCGAATTGGGTTCGAGAGGTCGCGGGTTCGATTCCCGCTTCGCCACCTTTCATTTTTGCCCGCAAGGGCCGGGAGATGAAACGATGAATTACAATTTTTTCACTAAAAAGAAAACTACAACACCACAAAATCAACCTATCCCCGGACGGGAAGCAGAGATGAGTCAGGGACGTTCCGGCGGCTGGATGTTTGATGCTGGCATTTGGAAGATGTTGCGGCGTTGTCTTTTGGTTGGCACAGCAAAAAGCACTTACTACGCTGGTAAACAAGAATTAACTGAGGATTTTGTGAAAGTTGTAAGACTTGCTGTTGCCGAAAATCCCAGCCGTGTAGCAGAAGAAATTTTGTATGCTAGCGATGGACGCGCCATCAATAACAGTGCGCCTATATTAGCTTTGGTGCTGCTGTCGATGGGTGAAGCACCAGAAGCAAAACAGACATTTGGTGAAATCTTTCCGCAAATTGTCCGCACTGGTAGCCACTTCTACGAATGGTTGAACTACACCAAATCTCTGCGGGGATTTGGCAAAGTAGTGCGGAAAGCTGGTAAAACTTGGCTCTCAAGGGAAGATGTCAAGGGTTTAGCTTATCAACTGTTGAAATATCAACAGCGTCAAGGCTTTTCCCACCGAGATGCGTTGCGGTTGTTCCATGTCAAACCGCCTACAGAAAATCACCGTCAACTATTTGAGTGGGTAGTTAGAGGGTGGGAAGAATTGCCAGCAGACATCCCCTCAGAGGCATTGGCGCAGATTTGGTGGTATGAGTGGCTCAAGCGGAATCCCACCCAAACTCATGAAGCTATTTCCCAAGGACGCTTAACCCACGAAATGGCTGCACCAGTGGGCAAAATGGATCGGCAAGCTTGGCAGCTGCTATTTCAGGAAATGCCGATAGGTGCAATGTTACGTAACTTGGGTTCTTTAACTGAACTGGGTGTGTTACGAACGGATGAAAACGCTAATTTGCTGCAAGTGGAAGCAGTTCTTAATCGCAGAGAACATCTGCGTAAAGGTCGCATCCATCCGATTGATGTTTTGAAAGCACTCAAAACTTATAAATCTGGTGGAACATTAGGACGCAGTAAGAAAACTTGGAATCCAGTTCCTCGGATTGTAGACATTTTAGAAAAGGCGGTTGAACTGTCTTTTGATGTTGTGCAACCCACAGGTAAAGTATTCATGCACGCCGTAGATGTTTCTGGTTCTATGGGTAGCTTGGTTGCAGATATGGGACTAACTTGTTGTGAAATTGCTACCACAATGGCACTGGTGACAGCTAAAGCAGAGAAAAACTACATGATTCGCGGCTTTGCTACCGAATTCAAGGAATTAGGTATCACTGCTAAAGATAGTTTTAGTTCTGCGGTTCGCAAAGCTAGCAACCAAAACTTCGGTGGAACGGATGCATCTGTAGCTTATGACTGGATGATTAAAAATAACTTTAAAGCAGATTTAGTCTGCTTTTGGACTGACTCGGAAAGCTGGGCTGGATATAAACATCCAAGTCAAGCACTGAAGAAGTACCGCAAAAAGGTCAATCCTAACGTCAAGGCGGTGTATGTCACCTTGACACCTTACCAAATTACTTTAGTAGATCCTGAAGATTCGCTGTCTTGGGATTTGGCAGGATTCGACCCGGGTACGCCTCGGATCATCCAGATGCTAGCTACGGATGAGTTGTAGATATTGCTGAAGGGTAAAGGATGACAAACTTTATCCTTCATACTTCATGGCGGGTTATCCTTGTTCGCAACTTGCCTTTCGGGGCCGAAGAATTTAAGGTTATCGGTTACGTCTCCACCATTGTGGGGATTAGCGGGTTCAATCCCCGCACCCGCCTTTGTTTGATTTTTACCTTACGTAAAGAAGAAAGCGATTTAATTTTTGAATGGTCGTTATTCTATTTCAACGATGGGTAAGAGTAGGGTGTCTTCAATGTGCGATCGCACACCCACCCGAACTAGGCGAGCGCAATTTATTAGAAGCACAACACAAAATAAAATAGCGATCGCTCATCAATTATTCGACTACTATTAGTTCACTTTTTGGCCTTAAATCAAAGGAAGTACTGAGCTGGCTTCCCTACAGCTATTTAGCCTATTATAACTAGTAACGGAAACAAGTTTGTTTTGCTCCTTTACAGCTAACCTATGCTTACTTATTGGAAACAAAAGTCATTGAATTCTTTATGTTTTTACAAAGCTTTACATAGCTTGAGCAAACAGCCTATCAAAGCTGAAAACTGGGGATCTACCGCAAAAAATCAAAGAGCGAACAGAGGTAATCAGGTTAAACGCACATGGCTATTACACCCTCCGAAATAAATGCTTTCTGCCGACTTACTTACCTTGAGTTGAAAAAATAAAAAAGGTTGGATTTTATATTATTTTAACAACTAAAAACATAAGTCATTGACTTATGTTATAAAAAGGCGTTGCAACCTCTTGAAAAAACAGATTCAATACCAGAATATTGAAGTGGAATTAGAAAACATACAGCTAATTCCATTTAAAATAAACTTAAGAGGAAAACAAAATGGCTACTATCAAAAGTGCTGATCTGCGTCCTATTGATTCAAAATCATTTTCTGATTTTGAAAACTATATAAGCGAAATCTCTGATGAAGCCCAAGCTTTGATCGTAGGAGGAGGACAGAACGTTAAAGTAAAACGTGGTGACTCATTATCGAAAATAGCTAGCAATTATTGTGGAGATAGTAGAAAGTGGCCCCAAATTTACAAAGCCAATAGAGACAAGATTGGATCAAATCCTAACCTGATAAAACCTGGTCAGGTACTATATGTCCCTTGCGCGCCGAGTAACAGCGTTTTCAAGTAAATGAGGTACACAGGTAGGGGCACAACATTGTTGTGCCTTTACAATAATCTGTACCTCACTAAGTTGCAATCTGCTGTATCCCTCTTCTGTCACTCTCCGAAAACTTTTGCCATTTCTGAATTCTAGAGCTTTTGTATATGAAGTGATCGCGCGATTATTTTCTAATAACAAATACAAGACCAATTTTTTTCTAATAGTATAGCTTGTATTGATTGCCTCATGAGGCTTCTAGCGATCGCCCTCCCGGAAAGTGACAGAAGAGGGGTATTTTATCTAAGTAGTTCACCTTCCTGGTTGTGTTGCAAAAATTTTCTTAAATGCCAGCTATGTTGTACGCATAGTTCAAGCATCCATGTTGCTTCTCAAATTTCTTACAACACAACCGGAATGGTGTTCTAGTAGTACATTTCCAATTTAATTATATGAATATTAAACTTGCTAAATCAGGTTTCTTGGTACTCTGCGTGGTCTGCGCGATCGCCATAACTTTACTATTCGGAAATATGCCTGGGAACACTCATGAATCTCGCCCACAACCGAGTAGCGCATCAACTCCTACTTCAACGATGAATTCCATACGAGAATGGAAGGGCTTAATTGAACCCTTTTCAGTAATAACACCTGAATCACCCTTACCAGGGATATACCCTGGCACAATACTACCAGGAATACGTTTCCCAGATTTGGGACAAGAACATGTGGAAGTAGGTACTTCAATCACTTATAACTCCAATCCACCAACCTCCGGGCCACACTACCCCTACCCAGCAGCGTGGGGTATATACAAAGATCCGCCTGCCGATGGATTTTTAGTACATAATTTGGAACATGGTGGAGTAATTATTAGCTACAACCCTAAGCAAATTAAAGATCAAGAGTTGACCGAGCTACGGCAACAGGCGCGATCTTTGAGCTACTTTAACGGACGTATTGTCTTAACACCACGGCAGAACCTCGACACAGCAATTGCACTTACCGCTTGGAATTACTTGCAGGAGCTTGACCGTTACAACTCTACAGCCGTAAAAGTTTTTTATGATACGCATATTGTTCGCGGCCCTGAGTGCCAAGAAGGGCTATGTCCAGGCTAAGGCAATAAAGGGAATTTATCTATTGAGGTATCCTGTGGAAACTAGAACTTCGATTCACTTATCCCAAAAATCCTTTTTCTAAGCTTGGGAAGACCGAAATTTTGTGACTCAAACCTCAATGAACTCGGTATTGGAGCCGTTAGCCTGTATTATAGGCGATGTGGCTCTTTTTGCTTTGAGCAATTAGTCCACAGGAAGCCTGCCAATTGTCAACTCAAGCTATTAATAGTTTTAAGCACTTGGGAATAAGGCGGGATATAGAGAAAATGCAAGTTTTTTTAATTCCCCATCATCTGCAAACAACGGATCTCCAATTTTTCTACGGATGGCTGTTGCTTCAAGTGCAATGTCTACGACGGGCTACGCCTACGCAAACATCTATCCCTTGTAGAATAGACAAAATGCTTCTTTGACAACATAATGTAATATAAATTAGTAAGAATTGAGCGATGCCTACGGCGGGCTACGCCTACGCTGTTCCTTTTGGATGTAATTGCTATTAATGTGGCAATCTGCTAGATATCAGCCTGGTTTCATCCCAAATTGTCCACCCAAAGACAGTAGATTAAGTTTTGTGTGAATCATTATAAGGTATGAAATAGCTCTGCTTTCCAAAAAGTCAAAAAGGAACAGATTTTTATGACATTTGATTACGATTTGTTTGTCATTGGTGCTGGGCCTGGGGGATTGGCAGCAGCTAAAAAAGCAGCTAGTTACGGTGTACGTGTCGCTGTTGCTGAACAAGAATCCGTCGGTGGGACTTGTGTAAATCGCGGCTGTGTTCCGAAAAAACTGATTGTCTACGCAGCTGACTTCGCCCTGCAAAATCAGATAGCACACAGTTATGGGTGGAGTGACTGTCAAACATACTTTGACTGGACATTATTTATTAAGTCAGTACATCAGCATATTGACAGGGTTAATCAGTCTTATTTTCAGCAATTGCAAAAAGCTGGAATTGAATTAATTTCTCAACATGTCACTTTCATCGATACCCACACGATCGATATTGATGGACGCAAAGTTACAGCCGACAAAATTTTAATTGCTGTGGGAGGGCAACCCCTCAAACCCAAAATCCCAGGTATCGAATACGCTATCACATCCCGTGAGATGTTTCAGCTACCCTATCTGCCGAAACGTCTAGCAATTATTGGCGGCGGCTACATTGGCGTAGAATTTTCTAGCATGATGCACGCTTTCGGCTGCGAAGTGACGATGATTGAAAGAGACGGGACGATTTTATCGGGGTTTGATGATGACATTTGCTCTGCTGTACAACAGGGTTTGACTAAACGCGGAATTAAGATATTCACCAATAAGACGGTTGCTAAAATCAAATACTCAGATGAGTGTTTGTTGTTAACTATTACTGGTGAAAAGCAAGAAATAATTACAGCAGATACCATCTTAGTTGCCACAGGTTACGCTCCAAATACCAAGAATCTTGGTTTAGAAAATGCCCATGTTGAACTTGGCAAAGATGGTGCAATCAAAGTAGATGAATACAGCCGCACCAACCAAGAAAACATTTTTGCTGTGGGTGACTGCACCAGCCGCGTCCAATTGACTCCAGTGGCTAAGGCAGAAGGTATTGCCTTTGCAGATACAGTTTTTGGCAACAAGGCGCAAAAACTAAATTATGATTATGTACCCACTGCTGTTTTTTGCCGTCCAGAAGCGGCTAGTGTGGGAATGACAGAGGCGAAAGCACGGGAAAAATTTGGTGAATCTGTACAATGCTACCGCACCCAGTTCCAACCACTGTTGTATCAGCTAATCGAACAGGATGAGCCAACCACTATCAAGTTAGTGTTAAATGGTGATTCTGGGCAAGTTTTGGGCGCTCACATGGTGGGTGAACATGCAGCAGATATCATTCAAAGTCTGGGTGTAGGAATTCGCAAGGGCATTACCAAGGAAGATTTGGATGAAACGATAGGCATTCATCCCACGACAGGAGAAGAATTTTTGTCGTTAAATTAAAATTAGATGCAGAACTGAGTGAAATCATGTCAGCTTAATTGCTTATTAAACTCGAAGAACCCCACCCCGTCCTTAAGAGCAGGCGAGGTGGGGTTCTTTACTCCTCGCCAAAGTCGAGGAGGAGTTTTTTAGCTGATCCTAAAAACAAGGTGCAGTGCTTGGATTCTGATCTCAGACTTTCTGTGCAGATACTTCTTCTGGCTTTTCTTGAGTGTGCAATGCAGAATACAGGCGATTGAGCGCATTTACATAAGCTTGCGCGGATGCCACGATGATATCTGTGTTCGCTGCATGACCAGAAAACACTTTAGATTCATAACGTAAACGAATCGTTACTTCTCCAATGGCATCAATCCCGGCTGTTACTGACTGCACAGAAAACTCAATCAACTCGTTGGGTACATTCACCACACGGTTGATGGCTTTGTAAACTGCATCCACTGGCCCAGTACCGATCGCAGCATCGGTTAATTCTTCACCTTCTGGGGTGCGGAGGGTGACTGTAGCAGTGGGGCGGGCGTTGCTACCACAGGAAACTTGCACTAACTCTACTCGGAACAAATCGGGTGCTTGTTGGATTTCATCGTTAACGATCGCTTCCAAATCCCAATCAGAAATATCTTTCTTTTTATCTGCTACTTCTTTGAATCTGACGAATGCTTTATTTAACTCAGTATCTGACAGTTCAAAGCCCAATTCTTTCAATCGGGTGCGGAAAGCATTTCTACCTGAATGTTTACCCAAAACTATTTGATTGTCTGTTAAGCCAATCAATTGGGCATCCATAATTTCGTAGGTGAGCTTATTTTTTAGCACTCCATCTTGGTGAATCCCAGACTCATGAGCAAAGGCATTCGCCCCCACGATCGCTTTATTTGGTTGTACCAACATTCCCGTCAAATTGGAAACTAAGCGTGAGGTTTTGTAAATTTGCCGAGTGTCGATATTTGTCAGAGATTCTTGAGATTCTTCTGGTCTTCCCAAAAAGGGATTAAAATATTGTCGCCGTACATGCAACGCCATCACTAATTCTTCTAGCGATGCATTTCCGGCACGTTCGCCAATACCATTGATGGTACATTCTAGTTGGCGTGCGCCATTTTTCACGGCTTCTAAGAAGTTAGCAACTGCTAAACCTAAATCATTATGACCGTGAACGGAAATAATTGCTTGGTCGATGTTGGGGACATTTTCAATAATCCCTTTAATGATTGCGCCAAACTCACTAGGGGTTGTGTAACCAACAGTATCGGGAATGTTAACTGTTGTTGCACCAGCTGCGATCGTTCGCTCTAACACTTGGTAAAGAAATTCTGGATCGGAACGAGCCGCATCCATCGGCGAAAATTCTACATCTGTTACAAAAGACTTGGCATAAGCTACCATTTCTTCGGCGATCGCTAGCACTTCTGCCCGTGACTTCCGCAACTGATATTCCAAATGTATATCAGAAGTGGAAATAAACGTGTGAATTCTGGCGTTAACTGCTGGTTTTAATGCTTCTGCGGCTGCTTCAATATCTGCTTTAATCGCTCTTGCCAAACTACAAATTACCGGGCCATTTTCTGTCCCAACAATTTTGGCAATCTTGCTAACTGCTTCAAAATCTCCAGGGCTAGCAAAGGCGAAGCCTGCCTCAATTATATCCACACCTAGACGTGCCAGTTGCTTGGCAATAACTAGCTTCTCGTCTATATTCAGAGTTGCTCCTGGACACTGCTCTCCATCTCGCAGTGTAGTATCAAAAATGATGATTCGGTCTGTTTTGTTTGTCATTTACGTTTTGTTGTTTAATTTTTACTTGTGTATCAAAATATCTTCAACCTTAGTTTTTCTTTTACTCTTATTTTTGTAAATAATTGCTAAGACTACTAACCTTCTGTTTTTTCTATTTGATCTCTGATATCATTTAAATCTATATATCTGTCAGTAGCATTTCGTAGTTCTCTAGCAATCATTCCCTCTGTCGATACTACTGTAATATGTGTATTTTTTGAACGTAATAGTTCGATTGCTCTTTCAAAATCTCCATCGCCACTGAATAATACTACTCGGTCATATTGGTCTACTGTATTAAACATATCTACAACAATTTCAATATCTAAATTCGCTTTTTGCGAGTAACGACCAGAGGTATCATCATAATATTCTTTAAGAATTTTAGTTCTAACTGTATATCCTAAACTAATTAGAGCATCTCTAAAACCTCGTTGATCTTGAGGGTCTTTTAAGCCAGTGTACCAGAATGCATTAATTAATGTTGTTTCTGATTGCTCATGTTTAAAGTATTCTAAAACTCGTCGAGGGTCAAAAAACCAACCATTTTTTTGTTGAGCATAGAACATATTGTTTCCATCTACAAAAATAGATAGACGATTCATTGGAGAACCCATACAAATTTACACCTAATAATATATATGAATTTAGATGGAACAATAGATTATAGCAATTTTCAAATGCCTTGTTTGCTAATATCTATAAACTAACTCTTCATCTGTAGCTTTTATCCTACCTCTTTCAAGGCATAAAAACGCCTGCAACATTGGAGTTGAGATCCTGGGTGCTAAACCTTATTCACCTCCGGCACTGCAAGAGCCACCCTGTGATCAAAATCTACCAATAAAATTGAAGTAGTAACAGCATTCATAACGGTATAACACTAAATTTTACTCCTAAAGAGGTATGGCATAGGCTTAGGGTAGAATATAAGTTGATCCCTATCTATAGGTTTAGCTTTCAGTATAAGGATACGCTTTGTGGGGAGTACCAATATTGCGCCAAAGACAGAAGACAAGCTTGGGACAGCTTCTGGTAAAACTCTAGTTAAGAGGATACTTGTTGGTTAGGTTAGGGTAAAATCTCGCCCTAACCAACTACAGAAACGAAGTATATCCGGCTATGATCTGTGAGACAATCACTAGTTGTAACTCATTCAACAGAAAAATAATAAGTCAGGTAGTACCTGAGTAGGAATCTTTTGGGGGCTACCTTTGCCAATAAAAGTTTGTTGATAAATAGAAGATACTTTACAAATGTATAAGATTGTCATTTAAGTATTATTTCAATGTGCTTGTACTAAAACGTGGTCTGAATAAATAAAAGTGTTGGACTTAAATCAATCAGTAACATGATATGGCAGAAGAACCTACATCTACCTTAACTAAAAACTATGTCTCTGCTGCCAATAGACTGTCAAGTAAACCGACAAAGGTAACATCAACAGCATCAGCTCGTCAGTCTAGGTGGATGGTTCTCTTAGGTCATCTCCTTGCTGGTGGTTTGGCAATGGGTGCAGCAGTGCTGAGTGCTTCTGGTGGAGAATTAGTTCAATTGATGGAAAATAAGGCGCTTTCTGCCTTTTTTCAAGTGCGCGGCCCGATTTTGCCTCCAGAAGACATCGTAATTTTAGCAATAGACGATCAGTCAATATCAGTTCCCGCACAGTACTATAAAACAAATCCGAAACAGTATGCCTACTTAGAAACACTGAAATCTTATCCTTATAAACGAGCTGCTTATGCTCAGATAATCACAAAGTTAATCAAAGCAGGTGTCCGTTCTGTAGCGGTAGATGTCGTTTTTGACACGCCAAGTAGTTATGGAGCTACTGACGATCGCCAACTCCAGGCAGTATTGCAAAAGTATGGCAGCAAAGTTACTTTAGCAGCCGTCTACGAAAATTCCCAGACGCACCAAGGGTCTTTTATGCAACTGATTGACCCACAAGAGATGTTTCATACAGGGTCAGTGTCCATTGGCTCAGTTAATTTTCCCTTGGAGGCGGATGGTAAAGTTCATCGATTGGCAAGTGAGTTTTCTAAATTGTTAGCTGAAGATAATTTGGTAGAAAAGCTACCTTCTTTTGATGAAGCAGCAATTAGAGCAGCACAAGTAAATTATCCCCGACCAAAGGGCGATCGCATTCATTTTTGGGGGCCTGCGGGTACATTTGAGCAAATACCCTTTTGGCATGTACTCGACCCAGAAAACTGGAACACCTATTTGCAGCAAGGAAAGGTCTTCAAAGACAAGATAGTGCTGATTGGTGCAACAGATAAGTTACACAATGATTATTATCCAGTCGCTGCTAGCAACAGCGCCAAACCCATGTCGGGCGTAGAAATTCACGCCAATGCGATCGCAACTTTAATGCAAGGTAAAGCGATCGCCTCAGCAATTAATAGTCCACCGTTACGAGGTTTGTTTGTGCTAATTATAGTTGGCAGTACAGCCTTAATGATTAGCAGACGCAAGCGTACTATCAATAGACTTCTCTATAGCTTCGCCCTGTCTGGTACTTGGGCAGGAATTAGTTATGGGTTATTTGTTCATAGTCAGTTAATTTTTCCCACTACTGTACCAATGATTGCGATCGCTATGATTGGATTTTCCTACTTAGGAACCTCATTAGTCAGAGAAAGCATCAAAAAACGCCAATTAGTAGATATTTTTCAAAAATATAAAACTTCCGCCGTTGTCCAAGAAATTATCAGCCAACAAGATGATTTACAAGACCTAATCCAGCAACGAGATTTAGCCTTATCAGGAAAAGTCCTGGCTAGACGCTACAGAATTGTCAAAGTTCTCGGTTCCGGTGGATTTAGTGAAACCTACATTGCCGAAGATACCCAACGTCCTGGAAATCCGCGATGTGTTGTCAAACAACTAAAACCAGCTAACACCAAACCAGAAGCTTTGCAACTTGCCAGACGCCTATTTAATTCAGAGGCGCAAACACTCGAAAAATTAGGAACACACCCCCAAATTCCGCAGCTTTTGGCGTATTTTGAAGAAGATGAAGAATTTTATTTAGTACAAGAACAGATCATTGGTCATCCTTTAAATCAGGAATTGCCACCAGGTAGAGCAATTGAAGAAATTGCAGTGATCAGAATTGTCAGGGACTTATTGCAAACATTAACATTTGTCCATAAAAACAATGTGATTCACCGGGATATTAAGCCCAGTAATATCATCCGCCGACATTCAGACGGTAAACTGATCTTGATTGATTTTGGGGCTGTCAAAGAAGTTAGTACAAAACAGCTCGATCATCAAGAGCAAAGCCCCTTTACCATTGGCATTGGTACTCAGGGTTATGCACCAAGCGAGCAATGTTTTGGGCGTCCCCATTACAGTAGTGATATCTATGCAGTCGGCATGGTTGGGATTAAAGCTTTGACTGGTATGGCACCTCGTGAGCTACCTAGAGATGCTGATGGAGAGATAAAATGGAGCAATGCCTACGACGATAAACTACGCACTCAGGTAAGTCACTCCTTCGCTAAGATCCTCAGTAAAATGGTGCTGGATGACTTCAAACAGCGATATCAGTCTGCATCAGAGGCTCTTGAGGAGCTTAAAGCTTTTGATGATATTTTAAACTTCCCAACCAGATACCCCATGCTACAGAATGACTCATTAATGAATACTTTAGATGACTTAGGCACTTCCACAAAATCTTGCTCAGAAGCATCCTCAGAAACTACTTGATATAATATTCGCCAAATTACCCATAATCCAAGTCTTCAAATTATTCAACGATCGCAAAATACGAGCGATGGTACCACAGACAACCCAAAAACTACGCCAAACATAAGCGATCGCTTACAATACACTCAGATAAGTTTGCTCAGAATTCATCGGCAAAATCCGCAACTTCCGATTTTTAAGGTCTGGCTCTAACCCTAAAACTTCCATTAGCGTTACACCCAAAAGGGCATAAGGTACTTCTGTGAGTTCCAAACAATCAAAGGTTCCTTGACGTTCTTCAATACTAAGTTCCACATCTCGGAAAATCCGCCCTTGCTGCACTCCAGCCGCAGTCTCTACCTGGGCTTCTCCACCTTGAACTAAACCTAGTTGGATAATAATGCTAGCAGGTAAATATAGTAAAGTTGCACCCGTATCAACTAAAACATTATCCAAAATACAAGAGCGAACTCCCTCTGGAGAAATAAAGCCTCGCTGTGCCAAAACTCGATCAATTCGATTCGTGACTGTGAGGGTAACTATTACTTGCCCCATTTGCTTACCCTGAAGATTTGGTAGTACCAGCTTACCCATTTCAGCAAACTCCTGAAAAGAAAATATTTTTGAGAGATGCCTTAAAATACAAAGACGCAAAAGCACTCTCTGTGCCTCTGCGTCTCTGCATGAGATATTGCCTACTTACACCATCTCAGACGAAGCCTGCACCATCTGTTGTGGCTGCGGCTGGAACATAAACAACGAGTACACCACATCTCGGCGGATGTTGACCATCATATCCAAGAAGAGTTCGTAGCCCTCGCTCTTATACTCAATTAGTGGATCTTTTTGCCCATAACCACGTAATCCTACCGATTCGCGTAAGGCATCCATTTGTTGCAGGTGTTCCCGCCACAGAGTATCAATGCGTTGCAAGATAAAGAAGCGTTCAGCTTGGCGCATCAGTCCGGGTTGAACTTGGTCAATCTGCGCTTCTTTGAGGTCGTAAGCAATTCGCACCTGTTCATGGAGGAATGCTTTAATCTCGCTGACTGTCATATCTTCTAATTGATTTGACTGCAAATCCGCTAGTAGATAGACGAATTCTTTAACTTTTTCAACCAGCTTTTCTAACTCCCACTCTTCCGAGGGTAAGTCTACGTTGATGTAGTAATCAACGATGTCATCCATCGTTTTTTCGGCGTACTTGATTACTTGTTCTTTTAAGTCTTGACCTTCTAACACCCGGCGACGTTCAGCGTAAATAGCACGACGTTGATTATTCATCACCTCGTCATACTCAAATACCTGCTTACGGATATCGTAGTAGTAGGTTTCTACTTTTTTCTGTGCGCCTTCCAAACTGCGGGTGAGCATCCCAGATTCGATGGGCATATCTTCTTCCACTTGGAAGGCATTCATTAACCCAGCGACGCGATCGCCTCCAAAAATCCGCAGTAGGTTATCCTCTAAACTGAGGAAGAATCTCGTGGTTCCAGGGTCGCCTTGTCTTCCTGCACGTCCGCGCAACTGGTTATCAATCCGCCGCGATTCGTGACGTTCTGTACCAATTACGTGCAAACCACCAATTTCTACCACCTCATTGTGTTCGCGGGTAGTAAATTGTTCATATTCCTGCTTAACCCGGTTGTATGCTTCCCGCAATTTCTGAATTACAGGGTCGTCGATGGGAGCTTTTTCTGCTGCCACAGCTACCTTGTCTTCAGCTTCTAATTCCGGTAAACTGCGATCGCCATATTCACGCACTGCAATTTCTACTGCATCTTTGAGGAGTTTTTCTGTTTCTTTTGTCAACTGGGTGGGGAAAATTTCTGGTGAAGCCCGCCAAGTTTTGACTTTTTTACCAGGGACAAAGCCTTGACCACCACCGTGTCCCGTAGGCAATCCGGCTGCCCTTTGAACGCCAAAGCTATCTTCATCTTCTGGCATGACGATTCGTGGCATGAAGTATTCCCGCAGCTTCAGACGTGCCATGTATTCGGAGTTACCACCCAAAATGATGTCTGTACCTCTACCAGCCATGTTAGTAGCAATGGTAACAGCACCTTTTCGTCCAGCTTGGGCGACAATTTCCGCCTCACGCTCAACGTTTTCGGGACGGGCATTGAGTAATTCGTGGGGAATCGACAATTCCTTCAGCAGCCGACTTAGAAGTTCGGATTTTTCTACACTAGTGGTTCCGACTAATACAGGTCTACCGAGTTCGTGCATTTCGGCACATTCTCTAGCGATCGCACCCCACTTGCCTGGTTCTGTCTTAAAGACCATATCAGACAAATCTTCGCGTCTGCGATCGCGGTTAGTAGGAATTACCGCAACTTCCAATTTGTAAATTTTCTCAAATTCCGGTTCTTCCGTTTTTGCCGTTCCGGTCATTCCACCCAGTTTTGGATACAGCAAGAACAGATTTTGATAAGTAATTGTCGCTAGAGTTTGAGTTTCTGGCTGAATTTCTACGTGTTCTTTGGCTTCAATAGCCTGGTGTAATCCATCACTCCAACGCCGACCGGGTAGCACTCGACCGGTAAATTCATCCACAATTACCACTTCGCCATTACGGACGATGTAATTTACATCCTTAAGAAAAAGTTCTTTGGCTTTAATTGCATTGAAAATGAAGTGTGCCCAAGGATCTTCTGGGTCAAATAAATCTGTGACTCCCAAAAGATTTTCAGATTCTGCAAATCCTTCATCTGTCAAAAGCACGTTACGAGCTTTTTCATCCACATCATAATGCTCGTCTTTTTTGAGTGTGAATGCGATTTCAGCTGCTTGCAGATACTTTTCTGTAGGTCTTTCCACCTGTCCAGAAATAATTAGCGGTGTCCGCGCCTCATCAATTAAAATCGAGTCTACCTCGTCAATCACGCAATAATTAAACGGGCGTTGCACCACATCTGCCATTGACGTCGCCATGTTATCCCGCAGGTAGTCAAATCCTACCTCGCTGTTGGTAACATAAGTAATATCGCAATCATAGTTTTTCTGGCGTTCACTGGGAGTCATGGTTGACTGGATTAACCCCACACTCAGCCCCAAGAACCGATGCACCTGTCCCATCCATTCAGCATCCCGACGAGCTAGGTAATCGTTCACAGTGACGACGTGTACACCTTTACCAGTAAGGCCATTTAAATAACTCGGTAAGGTTGCTACAAGCGTTTTACCCTCACCAGTTTTCATTTCGGCAATTTGCCCTACATGCAAAATGATACCGCCAAGGAGTTGAACATCAAAGTGCCGCAAGCCCAAGACTCGCCGTCCTGCTTCCCGAACAACGGCGTAAGCTTCGGGCAATAGGTCATCTAGAGTTTCGCCTTTGGCAAACCGTTGTTTAAATTCGACGGTTTTACCTTTTAACTCCTCATCAGAAAGAGCCTTAATTTCTTCCTCTAGAAGGTTAATTTCAGTAACAGAAGGCTGGTATTTTTTAAGCTTACGAGCGTTGGGGTCGCCCAACAAAAGTTTTAGCATGGCAGATTATAGAACTGAATCAAGGGGGATGGGAATTAAAGGTTTGGCATTGATTATAAACATTTAACCCAACCCAACCTTCTTGGTTGTGGATGGGTATCAAATGAGAATTAACTCAAAAACAGGAGAAAAACGAGACAATCAGTTTACTAAATGATTGGTTTTAACTCTTATCTGATTATTTAGTCTTTCTTCATAGTATCATTTTGCCCCCAGATGGGGCCAGAGAAGGGAGAGTAGGGGGAGATGAGGAAGAAAATACTTCTTTATTCCCCTCATGCCCCCACCTTAATTCGAGTTGTTCCATTCTGCTGTCAGGCTGCGGAAATTATAATCGCTAGCGTCTTGATGACAGCTAACACAGCTGCCAAGCTGGACGGGACGTGGTAATTTAACTCCTGGATGCAAAGCTTTGAAATAACGTGAGTCATTAAGGCGATATGGTATTTCTTCGTCGTCTCGCTTAACACGAGAAAAAGTCGAAAGATATTTCCATACCAAGATGCGTGGAGGATCGACTAAAGGCTTTAGTTGTGCGCCGTAGTGCTGCGAGTCTTGCAGGAGATTTTTCCAAGTTTGGGTGGGGAAAACTGCTGGTGGTAAGCCTATGTGGCATGTGGAGCAGTTTTCCAAATACAGTTCTTGCCCTAATTGATACTGTGCAGGCACTACGTCAACAGTGCCAATTTCGGCGCTGGGAGTAGCACTTTGGGCATTGGTTGCCAAGGCTAAAAGCCAACCCATAGCTAGGCTCCAGGTTACAATTACCAGAAGTAAACCGAAAAATTGACGTTTGAATTGGCGTTCGGCGCTTTGCTGTAGTACAAGGCGCTCGCGGATTTTGCGCTTAACAAAAATTGACATTCCTCACATTCCCAGATATTCAGAAGTGGCGCTTGTGCTAATCATAGGACTTCCCCAGCGTTGCCAGTAGTAATATAGCAATGACTATTGGCAAGCCCTTCTGTGTCTGTGCATCTCTCAACATTGCAAGGAAAAATCTCTTATACTAATTCACAATTCGCTTTTTCGCCCATTTTTTTCATTATTGTATTCCCAGTTAATCAAGTTGGGAAAAGCAGCTTTAGCTTGGTCTAGAACTTGTTAGATTTCAGGTTCTGTTAGTAACATTTTCAAGAGAAAGCAATTAGGTAAAGCTTTTTGGCAACAGTTATCTTTAAGGAATAGAAACCGATCGCAATAATCGCTCAACAACAGTTCTTGCATTCCGTCCGCCTCTAGGAATGAGGCGATGGCAAAGAACATGAGGGACGAGAAATTTTACATCATCAGGAATAGCATAATCACGCCCTAATACAAAAGCTAGCGCTTGGGTAGCCCGTTGTAATGCTAATGTGCCACGCGGACTAACACCAAGGGCTATTTCCTCATCTTGCCGTGTTACTCGCACCAATTCCAGAATGTACTGTTGCAAGGAGGGTGCCACTTTTACTTGAGAGCAGAGGTAACGCAATTCCTGTACTTCTGCCAAGGTAATACAAGGCTGCAAATCAGCAACCTTCACACCATTTTGGAGATTTTGCAGCATGAGGAGTTCTTCTGTCTCAGAAGGATAGCCCAAACTCAGCGACAACATGAACCGATCCATCTGCGCTTCCGGTAGTGGAAAAGTACCTTGATACTCAATCGGGTTTTGAGTGGCAATGACAAAAAAAGGCTGAGGAACTGCACGAGAGACACCATCGACTGTTACCTGATGTTCTTCCATGACTTCTAGTAAAGCTGACTGAGTGCGGGGTGTAGCGCGGTTAATTTCGTCAGCTAGGAGGATATTGGTAAAAATAGGCCCAGGAAGATAAGTAAATTCGCCGTTTTTTGGGTTCCAGATGTTAGTGCCAGTAATATCAGTTGGCAGTAAATCGGGGGTACATTGTAGCCGTTGAAACTTACCATCCAGTGAACGAGCTAGAGATTTAGCGAGTAGGGTTTTACCAACACCAGGGACATCTTCTAGCAGAGCATGACCACCACCTAGCAAGGCTACTAGCACTAAACGTATTGCCTCAGCTTTACCAACGATGGTAAAAGCCAGATTTTGTGTTAAAGCGTCAATTTTTTCTCTCATGCGGTGCGGGGAGTAGGGAGTGGGGAATTGGGCATTGGGAAGATGAATTAATAAACTATGCCCCATGCCCTATCTATTGTTCCCACTCAGCACTCAAAATTTCTTTAGCAACAACACAGTCAAGTTGAATTTGTGTTTTCAGGGCTTCTAGAGAAGCAAATTTTTGTTCAGGGCGCAAAAATTTCACTAGTTCTACAGCCAGTTTTTTGCCATATAAATCACCAGACCAATCGAACAGATGTACCTCCGCAGATGAATAAGTACCATTTACAGTTGGGCGGTTACCAATATTCATTACGCCCAAGCTTTCACTAGGAGCGACATCTGATGTTTCACTGAGAATGAAAACACGGACAGCATAGACTCCTTGGCGGGGCAAAAACTTTTCTTTTGGTAGTTGGAGATTGGCAGTGGGAAAGCCAATTGTTCTGCCCAATTGTTGACCTTGAACGACAACACCAAGAAGAGTGTAGGGGCGTCCTAGTAGTAAATTTGCATTTTCAATGTCGCCTTGCTCAAGGGTTTGGCGGATCAATGAAGTGCTAATGCGGGCATCTTGAGTCGGATTATTAGTGACGCAACTGCTTTCGGTGGGCGAGTTACCTGTATAAGTTTGTAAGGGAACGATGGTAACAGGGATATTATGCTTGGCGGCGATTAATTGCAAATCTTTAGCAGTGCCACTGCGCTTTTCGCCAAAACAAAAATCCTGCCCGATGCTAATTTGCTGGCATCGCAGTTGTTGCACAAGAATTTTTTGGACGAATTCTTCAGGGGTCAAAGCAGATAATTCTTTGTCAAAGGGTAGTAATACCAGTTGTTCTACCCCAAGCGATCGCAATTGTTGGACTTTTTCATCCAGTGGCGTTAACAAAGTCCGGGGCTGTCCCGTAAAAAATTCCTGTGGATGGGGGTCAAAGGTGACAACTGTTGAGTAAATATATTCTTGATTTGCTAGTTGTTGATTTTCCTTTGACTGCGGACTACTGGCTATTGATAAGTTAGCACCAGCCTGCAAGACTGGCTGAATTACCCTTTGATGACCAAGATGAACACCATCAAACTTGCCAAGGGCAACAGCAGTCGGCGTTAGCAGCCCTTCGTTTGAAGAAGCAACCCACACAGAACACCCATTTTTAGACAAATTTAGCACGTGGATTCTGAGATTTTAGGTTTATTTTAGCTATCAGCAGGAAGCTACCTTATGGTAAACCGCCTTGAGGAGGACATTCACTAACTGCCCATGAGGTCTTGTGCGATCAGCTAGGGTTTTGATGCTACCCCTTTTACATAGCAGCCAAAAGCTTAACCTAAGGGAAGTTGCCCAAGATGGTATCTTGTGCTATTAGCTTGACTACGAATTTTAGATTTTAGACTTTAGATTTTTTGGTTCATGCCCCGCCATGCTATGGCTGAACAAATCCAAAATCCAAAATTGATTGACAGCTAATTACTAAGTCCAGATTACCCAAATACCAGAGCTAAAAAGGCTCTAGTTCGTTGTTGAGACTGCAACAAAGGTTTTACCCTCCAAATTAGCCCCAATCTTAGGGTGTCTGTGAGGATCTGGACTGTGTTGGTGCTATAAGGTATGTCCTCCTGTTGTCGCCCTTATCCTGTGGTTGGCGTGACAACTTTGGGCAGTGCTGTCTCACCGTACAGCCAACAGGTTCGCTCTCACGCTGAAAGCTTCTGATCACCAATCTAATCTAAAATCTCCAATTCCTCCGATCGCAATCTTTAGGTAGAAAACTTACTAACAGGAAAAGATTCTGATAAGACAACTGAGGTGGGAATCTGAAGTACCAATCCTTCTCGTGCCATGATTGCCCCAGGAAATTTTGCAGCTGCTTGTTTGCCTACATTATCCAAAAAGTCGTCATCGTGTGCGGGGTCGTGGTGGTAAATTACCAAAGTTTTGACGTTAGCAGCTTGTGCCACTTTCACTGCTTCTTGCCAGGTAGAATGTCCCCAGCCAATTTTCGGGGATTTGGGCGAATAGTATTCCTCGTCTGTGTAAGTGGAATCGTAAACCAGAATGTCAGCATTCCGAGCTAGCCACAGCACATTATCATCGAGTCGGTCAGGAAAATGTTCGGTATCAGTGATATAAGTAGCAGCACCACCACGCCAGTTAACGCGGTATCCTATAGCTTCACCTGGATGGTTTAAAGGTGCTGTTTCTACAGTAACGTCATCGATGTGGATTGGTTGCCCCGGTCGAATGTCGTAGAAATTTAAATTGGCTTGCATAATTTGCAAGGGTACAGGAAAGTTCGGGTGCAACATCTGGTCATTGAGGCGCTGTTCTATGGTAGAACCATCAGGTGCGATCGCGCCGTAGATATGAAAGTCATTCCCCTTCACAAATCCTGGGGTAAAGAAGGGAAAACCCTGCATGTGATCCCAGTGAGAATGGGTAAAAAATATGTGAGCTTCTAACGGCATTTGGCGCAACAAAGATTGCCCCAAAACATGTAGTCCCGTGCCAGCATCGAAAACTAAGCGTTTATCGCCCGCTTGCATTGATATGCAAGGGGTATTACCGCCGTAACGAACGGTGTTTGGCCCTGGGCTGGGGATGCTGCCGCGAACGCCCCAAAATTGTACGGTAAATTGGTTCTCTATCCTAGACATGGGTATTGCTTGCTGGACTGAGCGGGCGATAAGTGGAAAAATTGTTACTGATTTTGTCTAAATTTATGCTGTCTTACCGATTTTGCCAGAGGAAGGATTTCTTGGTAAAACAGCATACCCTGTTTCTGGCTGATTGTGTAAATGTGAATGAAATACTCTCAGGTAAAATTTTCCAGTTTTTTGGGTGGATGTGTATCGGTTATTTCAAGAGTGTCCCTACGTTATAGCCTACATTTTTCTCTGATGCCTTTAAATAATTCTAGTTTTATCCTGATAAATCACATGATTCATGGAAAATTGAATTCCCACTCAGATAATTTATTTAGCCCATCTGCGTGAGTAAGATTGTATTGTAACGGCGTTATACTGATGTAGTTTTTACGTACAACATGCACATCTAACGGTACATTTTGCAGTACATTTAATCCGCTTGGGGGTTCTACATCCTCAATTACCTCTCCGGTTAACCAGTAGTACGTTTTTCCACGAGGATCAACTCGTTTATCAAACACATCAATGTAATGCCGCAGACCTTGACGGGTAAGAGTAACTCCGGCAATTTCTTCCCATTTGACCGCAGGAATATTGACATTGAGCAACATTAAATCTGGCAAAGGTTTTTGGGCTAACTGGTCTACGAGAATTTTGGCAAACTTAGCAGCAGGTTGAAAGTCTTTAGAGGTGTGACTAATAAGACTCAGTGCTACACTGGGAATGCCTTCAATTAAACCTTCCATTGCCGCCGAAACAGTACCGGAATACAATATTTCAGTTCCCAAATTCGCACCTTGATTAATGCCAGAGAGAACCAAATCGGGAGGAGTATCTAGCAAAGCCCAAAGCGCCAATTTGACGCAATCTGAAGGCGTACCATCGCAAGCCCAAGCTTTGACAGCAGGATGAAAAATCCCTTCAACAATTTCGGCGCGAATAGGTTGATGTAAAGTTAACCCGTGTCCAGTTGCCGATCGCTCTCGATCTGGGCAAACTACACTTACATCATGACCTGCCTCTGCCAAGTAGTTAGCTAGGGTACGAATCCCCAAGGCAGAAATGCCGTCATCGTTGCTAATTAGTAATTTCATAGTCATTGGTCATTAGTCATTAGTCATTAGTCATTAGTTATTTGTTATTTGTTATTCGTTATTTGTCAATGTCTAAGGTCACAAGTAGCAAAAAACATTTATACTCATTCATAAACTGTGTCTAAAGTTTGCCTACCTTTAAGACTAGTTGCTTAATCCTTAAATCTTGTAAGTAAGATGTTATGGGAATCCGATTTGATTTCTGAACTTTTTTGAGTAGGTAATGCGGAATTAGCCTTTTCGAGTTGAAGGCGAGTTTTTTCACTCAATCAAATAAGCGCCCTATAGCTGGATTTATGCCAAGCTGTGGTAGCCCAGTCGTCTCTAATTGATAAACAAAGGTTTGGTTTTGACTTTTGACTTCCCTGTTCGCGCAGCGTCCCCAAGGGTTGGGGCTGACTCTCGATGTTAATGGCATAGCTGTAAGTTGATTTATCGAGCAGCTTACAGCTTTTGAATATAGACTAATGACTAATGATCAATGACTAATAACTAATGACTAGCAATTTAGAAGCTCAACTTTTAGCACTGCGGCAAGAAGGAGAAAAAGCGATCGCAGCCGCCGACAGCCTAGAACGTCTGGAGGAACTCAGAGTTAACTATCTGGGTAAAAAAGGGGAACTAGGGGCACTGTTGCGAAGTATGGGGCAGATGAGTGCAGAGGAACGGCCAAAAATTGGAGCGATCGCCAATACAGTCAAAGAATCCTTGCAAACTAGTCTAGACCAGCAACGCCTCTCCCTGGAAGCCGCGCAAATTCAGCTACAGCTAGAGGCTGAAACTCTCGATGTTACTATGCCGGGAATTTACAGCCCTCAAGGTCGTATTCATCCCCTCAATGGTATTATCGACCGGGCGCTAGATATTTTTGTTGGTATGGGCTACACCGTGGCTCAAGGGCCAGAGATGGAAACAGATTACTATAATTTCGAGGCTCTTAATACCCCGCCTGACCACCCCGCCCGTGATATGCAGGATACCTTCTACCTGCCAGATGGTAATCTTTTACGCACTCATACCTCGTCAGTACAAATTCGTTACATGGAAAGAGAAGACCCACCGATTCGGGTTGTAGCTCCAGGGCGAGTTTATCGGCGAGATAATGTAGACGCGACTCACTCAGCAGTTTTCCATCAAATAGAACTTTTAGCCATTGACGAGGGACTAACTTTTACAGACCTCAAAGGCACAATTAAAGTATTTTTACAAACAATATTTGGTGATTTACCTATTCGCTTCCGCGCCAGTTATTTCCCGTTTACTGAACCTTCGGCTGAAGTAGATTTGCAGTGGAATGGTCGCTGGCTGGAGGTGATGGGCTGCGGTATGGTCGATCCAAATGTACTTAAGTCTGTGGGTTATGACCCAGAAATTTATACAGGGTTTGCTGCGGGTTTTGGTGTAGAACGCTTTGCAATGGTGTTACACCAAATCGATGATATTCGTCGGTTATATGCTAGTGATTTGCGATTTTTGCGGCAATTTTAGGGAAGCGATCGCTTTAAATAATCAAGCGTTTACTAAATTTGCAAAAGTCAATTTGATGAAAAGATAACCACAGATAAATACCCATGAATTATCTGTGGTTTTAAATAATAGATCAGGATTGATGAATTTGGTAAACTATTAGTACGTAACTTCTCTTGACCTGATATGACTGCGATCGCTGGCAAACATCTAACGCTTGAGGAATATTTGAAGTATGACGATCGCACGGATAGCCAGTATGAACTGGTAGCAGGTGAGTTAGTTTCCATGCCACCTGAAAGCCCAAAAAATGTCCAGATATCTCTATTTTTGCTAGTAAATTTCCTCAAGTTCGTTCCAGTTAATCGGTTAAGTAACAAAGTTGAAATTGTTGTTGCTGGTTCTCGTGCAACAACTCGCATTCCTGACTTAGTTGTGCTGACGGATGAACTTGCAACAGCCTTAGAAGGTGCAACGCGATCCACAATTACCCTGGATATGCCACCTCCAGCATTAGTTGTGGAAGTTGTTTCTCCTGGCAAAGTTAACGAAGATCGGGACTATCGCTACAAACGTTCCGAGTATGCCGCAAGGGGAATTGCTGAATATTGGATTGTTGATCCACAAAGAAATGCAGTTACCGTACTGATATTAGTTGACGGGTTTTATGAAGAAACCAAATTTATAGGAAACAGTGCGATCGCTTCTACTATTTTCCCAGAATTACAGCTAACCGCAGATCAATTACTCAACCCTGGAGAAAGCAATATCTCAAATACGCAGACAATCAGCGTCCCACAGTAAAATGTAGTCAATAAATCCTACCTAAAATTCATGCCATGAGCCGATGGTCTTTTTACCGCAGGATGCAATAATTGCAGAAGAAAAGCTAACCAAGTATCTGCTTGTGCCGTTGCCAAAAGACGATAAATCTAAATTTCTGGCTATGGCTGGGTACACATTAGACAACTGGCAATAACTGGAACAGGATCTACGCGCTCAAGTTTTAACGCAACCTGCCGAGGCGATCGAAACAACTCGTTATGGGCAGAAGTATGCCATTCGTGCGTGTCTGCAAGGGCTTAATGGCGTTGAACTAAATATCTTAACCATTTGGATGGTTGCAAACGATACAACCAAATTTGTCACCTTAGTGCCAGATCAAGGAGCGAATTAATGAAGCTACAGTACCCCTTATTCTCTCAAGTTGCCTTAGCGCAAGACTTACCAAAATACAACCTGAAGCGAGGGAATGTTGCAACAATTGTGGAACATTACCCTATGCCTGAAGGGGAAGAGGACGGGTATAGTCTAGAAGGGTTTGATTTGCCCCATGTGACAGTCGAAGTCGCAGCATCTCAAATTATTCCCATTGCCCAGTGGCAGCAAGAAGAAATGATTTTAGCTAAGTTACGTCAGCTATCTGGAGCGAGGCTATTACAATTACAAGATTATCTCGATTTTCTGTTGCAAAAAGAAGAGTCTGAGCATCAAAGTAGGTTGCAATCTCCTATCTAAGGATTTGGCGAGAAAGTTTTTTGCGTCGCTTCTACTATTTTCCCAGAATTACAGCTAAACGCAGAGCAAGTACTCAACCCTGGAGAAAGCAATATCTCAAATACGCAGATAATCAGCGTCCCACAGTAAAATGTAGTCAATTTTATCGCTATCTTTAACCTAATAATATGTGTGAAGCAAATCCGAGCGCTCCTCCTGCCAGTACTAACCAGGCAGAATTTATTTTAAATTTAAACACAGCGATCGCACTCACAATTGCTACGATAATTGTCAACCAATCCACTAGCGCGGTTCGTCCTAATGTGTAAGTTACTCCTGCCATTAATCCGAGAGAAGCCGCATTCACACCATCCAGAAATCCACTTGCCCAAGGAGATTGACGCAACTTATAAACCCAAGGATTAACCACCCAAACCAGCGCAAAAGCTGGCAAGAAAATGCCAATTGTAGCAGCGATCGCCCCAGTATTTCCTGCTAGCAAATACCCAATAAAGGTTGCGGTGGTAAAAACAGGCCCCGGTGTAAACTGCCCGATCGCTACGGCATCTAAAAGCTGTTGTGATGTCAGCCACTGGTTACGCTCGACCAAATCCCGTTGCAGAAATGCCAGCAATACATAACCACTGCCATAGAGAACACATCCAATTTTGAGAAAAAAGACAAAGACGCTAATCCAACTGACTGATGTAACTGCTGCTGTTGTACTACTAACCTGCGCCAGAATACCTGAAATAGGTAACAGGAATGCTCCACTTGTGTGTCCTCTAGCTTGCCAATTCTTCACTAGCATGACAGCGATACCTAGTAAAATCAGCACCAAAATTTCGTTTAATCCAGCTAAATACGCTGCGATTCCTACTATCCCTGCAATGATCGTCGGCACATCTTTAGCTGCCTTTTTCCCTAGATTCCACACAGCCTGAATCACGATCGCAATTATTACAGGTTTAATTCCATAGAGCAGCCATTCCACTTGCGGGACTGTTTGATAGCGAGCATAAATGGCGGCTAATGCCCAAACTATCAGCATCGCAGGTAGAATAAAACAGCTACCTGCAACCAGTAACCCACGCCATCCGGCTCGTTCGTAGCCAATGTGAATGGCTAATTCTGTCGAGTTGGGGCCTGGAATCAAATTTGTAATCCCTAACAAATCTAGCAGTTTCTGCCGGCTCATCCACTGACGGTGATTCACCACTTCATTGTCCATCATGGCGATATGGGCAGCAGGGCCACCAAAAGCGATCGCTCCCAGTCGTAAAAACACTGTTGCCAGTTCTGTTAATCGCTGTTTCTGTTGTCTGGGAGTCAAAGCTTTATAGGAAACTACTTCTTGCTTTTTCTGGATATCCTCAGCTTCTTGTGTCACTATAGTTTTCCTGATTAATGATCATGGCAGAATTAAGATATCGAAATTCGATAGCGGAAATCTATATACTTAGAAATTAATTTATGATACTATGCGTTCAACTAGTAAGTCCGGTAATACAATCGAGATTACGGGGTATATATGAGTGATGTCAAGAAGGTGAGCGATGAGTTTTCGGCAGATGGACAGCCAACGCCAGAGACACTAAAACAGCTTGCCGCTCAAGGATATAAGTCTGTAGTGAATCTGCGTTGGCTTGATGAAACTGGAGCGTTAGAAGACGAACAGCAACATGCCCAAGCCGTAGGTCTTGAATATGTCAATGTTCCACTTAAGCCAAATTCAGCCAACGACAACTTGACTGCAACAGTTCTATCAGAACTACAGGAATTGCCGACTCCTGTATATTTTCATTGTGGTGCAGGTGGACGAGCCAGTGCCTTAGCGCTCATTGCCTTTGCAACTCAACAAAAGCTGAACCGTGAACAGGTTTTAGCAAGAGCAAAAGAACTTGATATCAATCCAGATCAACCTCATCTGAAGCAGTATTTAGAAAGTCTCTCTTGAATAGTGCTGAGTTAGGAGTTAAAAGTTTTCCACTGCTCCCTCATATCCATACTCAGAACTCATCATTACTCCTCGAACAATTCCCCAAATAATTCCCGTACCTTTTCTTTAGCATCCTCTAGAGTGATTTTTCCTAAATCGGTAGCTCGGTAGAGTCGTCGGTTTTGCCGCCCCGATCTTTGCTCAATGGAATATAGATATCCCTTGCGCTCCATCTCATGCAGCATTGGGTAGAGTGTTCCGGCACTGAGTTTATAGCCGTGACGTGCCAGTTCTTCAATAATGCCTAGCCCAAAAATTGGCTCCTGAACTGCATGATGCAGAATGTGAAGCCGAATCAAGCTTGAGTAGAACTCTCGTCCATCCATTAGGCAAGGCTTTTGCGACACTTAGAATTTCATTTTCGCTTATATCGGGCTGGGCATTGTTTGGTTTTTGCATTGCATTGCTAAAGCAGCCTGCTGTTGAGCAGAACTATTAATAAACTAAAGACAACACCAGTTTTGCCAAATGATTTTACCCCAAATGAAAGAATCAGAAGACTTTCGCCAGAATCTTCTTAGATGCTTGGGAGGCGAGTGGCCCGAACCTTGTTCCCTTGATCCACGGCTGGAGGACTCAATAACTCGTGAGGGGTATCGTATTGACAAAGTAACATACCAGGTCGAACTTGGAGAGCGTGTACCTGCATATATTCTTGTACCGGATGGTGTGACTGCCAAATCACCTGCGCCAGCGATCGCACTCTGGCATCAGCATAATAATAATTGGGCGCTTGGAAAAAGCGAACCGACTGGTCTTATAGGCGATCCGACACAATTCACAGGTGTTGCTCTGGCACGCGAAGGATATGTTGTGCTTTGTCCAGATGCCCTGTGCTTTGAGGAACGACAGGACTCGATTCTTCGAGGAGGAGATTTTGAGCGTTTTGTCTTCTTGCGTTATCTGATGAACGGGAAGTGCCTTGCGTGGAAATACATACTCGATATGCATAGAGCTATCGATTATTTGTGCTCACGACCCGATGTAAATGCTGATGCGATCGGTTGCTATGGTCATTCCCTTGGCTCAATTTTTACATGGCTTATCGGGCCTTGGGAAACAAGGCTCAAGTGTCTTGTGGGAAACTGCGCTCTGCCAACCTACTCTGCCATTCATAACACTCGTCGTCTTGCTGGATTTGGTATCTTTATTCCTGGTTTGAACCAATACGGTGATACACCGGACATTGCGGCGCTGATTGCTCCTCGTCCTCTACACCTCAATTTTGGCAGCGAGGATAAACACAGTCGGGTTATTGAGGTCAGGAAGGCTATGGAGAAGATTGAGAAGGCTTATTATATGTGTGAGGCTGAAGATAGTTTTACCTACTTCATCGAGGAGAATCAGGGGCACGTATTGTCTGAGCAGATGTGGGAACGTGCGAAATCTAAGTTTCTTAAATATTTGCCGCCAAAAGGTGGTCAGTGAATGACACTAACCACCATGCGTGATAGTTTATTGAACAATTCCTGAATGACCAGGGATATCTGCCAAAGGTTCAAATCTGCCACCTAAGTATTTGGCGAGAAACTCTTCTGCGATCGCAAAAAAGTGCAACCGATTTTCTGGTCTGGCAAAACCGTGTCCTTCATCAGTGTAAAGTGCATATTGTACTGGCAAACCAGCCTGCTGCATTGCATTGACAATTTGATCGCTTTCTGATTGTTTGACTCGCGGATCATTTGCACCTTGACCGATAAGTAAAGGTTTTTGAATTCGATCAGCAAAAAATAAAGGCGATCGCGATTTCAAAAATTCCTCTTCTGTCTCTAAGTTACCGACACGATGATAAAGCATTGCCTTCAATGGTTCCCAATAAGGCGGTATAGTTTCTATCAAAGTAATTAGGTTACTTGGCCCCACAATATCCACACCAGCCGCAAAGATTTCTGGTGTAAAAGTTAACCCCACTAAGGTGGCGTAACCACCATAAGAACCGCCCATAATCGCAATCTTTTGCGGGTCGGAAATACCTTTTTCTACTAACCAGTTCACGCTGTCAATCAAGTCATCGTGCATTTTGCCAGCCCATTCTCGATTCCCAGCATTCAAAAATGCTTTACCGTAACCAGTAGAACCGCGAAAGTTCACTTGCAGAACAGCATAACCCCGGTTAGCTAACCATTGCGTTGTGGCAGAAAAACCCCAAGTATCCCGTGCCCAAGGGCCACCATGAACCAGGAGTACTGTTGGTAGATTCTGGCTAAATATTCCTACAGGGGTTGTCAGGTAACTGTGGATAGTTAAACCATCCCGTGCTTCGTAAGAAATCGGTTGCATTGAAGCTAACTGCAACGTTTCGAGTTTGGGTTGGTTGCTAAAGAGGAAAGTGCTAGTTTTGGACTCTCGGTTGTAGGCATAGTAATAAACTGGGCCATCGTCAGTTCTATAAGCTAAAGCCCAAGTTTTATCTTCCAAATCGCGGCTAATTATAGAGAATTCACCAGGACGTACCTTGGCAATTTCCTCAAAATCTGCGGCGATACTCTGGTCAATTACTTGCCATTCTTGTTTATCTTTGTAGAAAGAAACTGCTTGGATAACTCGCGTCAGTGGTTGAATGATTATCCCGACAACATCATACTGCTCATCTTCAGCAATGACAGTTTCTTGACGAGTGTCTAAGTCAACAGCTAGCAGACGTTTGGCGTTAGCATCGTGATTCCCTTGAATATAAAGGGTTTTACCATCAGCCGAGAAACTTACAGAATTCCCTTCTTCTTCTGGCCCCCAGTGGCGAAGAATTTCCCACTGTTTATCGGGTTTCTGCAATAAGAGGTCGTAACCACCACCGGCTGTGCTAGCTGTTGCTGCACGTATTTGGAAATCAGCGTCAGATGTCCAACTGATAATGTTACCGGGGTTGTCAGTGTCGAACTCCACAGCACCATTTTTTAGATTGATGCGGTAAACGTCAAACTTTTGGGGATTGTTCAAGTTCAAAGCTACCAGCATTTGATCTGGAAATTTGGGTTCAAGTTCCACAAGTTCGGCTTTTACACCCTGGAATGGCGTTAAGTCACGCACAATCTTGGAGTGAATATTAACCAAGTGGAGGTGAAAGTTCTCGTCGCCATCCGAGTCCTGCATATAAATCAACTGGTCGGCGTTATAAGTCCAGAAGAAAATGCGGATACCGCGCTTTTTATCGGCAGTTAGTATTTGGTCGTCTTCTTGTCCTACAGTTCGCAACCAAACCTGCAAGACATTTTTCTCATCAGGGGCAATATATGCCAAGTACTTGCCATCAGGCGAGAGTTGTGGGCTAGTCTTTTCGGGATTCCCAAACAGAATTTCGCGCGGAATCAGTGGTGGTAGGGAGAGTGCTTGAGCAGATGCCATATTTTCATCCTCTACTTAACTACCTTATTGTTACTTGGTTATCAAAATGACAATTCATCCTATTGGATGAACCTAGAATAAGTAGGGGAATGCCTGAAGGTAAAAGAGCGCCCCATGTAAAGACACAATTTATCGCGTCTAAAACACAGGCACATTAGAGAGCAATACGCTTGGGTTAAGGAAATTTATCTGTTAAGGCAGGCAGGGGGAGCAGGGGATGCAGAGGAGGCAGGGGGGGAGAAAAAAGCTTAACTCAACGGTATTGCATTAGAGAGACGCGATAAATCCCCGTCTTTATAGAGAATTTACTCATCAATTATTCTTAGTGATGAGTCTTTTATATTCGTGAATGAGTCTTTGATACTCGCTGACGAGTCTTTGATACTCGTGAATGAGTCTTTGATACTCGCTGACGAGTCTTTGATACTCGTGAATGAGTCTTTTATACTCGCTGACGAGTCTTTGATATTCGTGAATGAGTCTTTGATACTCATTGACGGCAATTATCGCAATGTCCGCAACGTAAGTTAGCAGCTTCTTTGTCAAAACCAAAGGCATTTAACAAAAATTGCCAACGACACTGCTTAGTTGTTAGATATTGATGCATCTGTTTAGCAGCGTATAATTGCGTCGCTGGCTGATTTCCGGCTTTTTGAGCAATGGTGTAATGAAAAGGATCAAGCCAGTTTAGCTGACCACTGCTATGGAGTAAAGCTAGCGCCGTAGCACCTTCGGGAAATTGTCGAGTTACTGCATTCACTTCTCCCTGTTTTGGTAATTTTTTCACAAGTTGCTGCGCTATTTGTTGTTGCGATCGCATTTTTTCTTGAAAAAATTCCTGTCTTTGCTTATCCTCTGGATCTAACCATCCCGTAGGTTCACTTACTAATGTCAGTGCTTCAGCCGGTTTCCCATCCCTTCCAGCGCGGCCAATTTCTTGCACATATTCAGATAACAAATGTGGCGCGTGAAAATGGGCAACCCACCTGACATTGCTTTTATTAATCCCCATACCAAACGCACAGGTACAAACAACAAACGGAATTTTGCCACCTAACCAGCTTGCTTCTACTTCCCGGCGTTCGCTTGCACCCAATCCTGCATGATAACTAGCTGTGGCATAACCCATCTCTGCTAACCATTGGGCTAAATCTTCGCTATCTTTCCTAGTGCGAACATAAACTAACCCAGATTGTTGCGGTCTATTTTGAATAAACTTTAATAATTGTTGTTTTCTACCTCGTGGTGTCCAAGCAATGCGAACGCTGGGATGCAAATTCGGACGGTAGGGATTCAACCGGAAAATCTCTGGTTGCTGTAATTGTAAAACTGTTTGAATAATTTTTTGCGCTAACGGATCAGCAGTCGCGGTAAAAGCGGCGATGCTGATTTTTGTTCCTGGTGGTTTTGATTTTAGTAATGCCGGACGTACAGCCCCCAATCTGCGATAAGCTGGGCGAAAAGTATCACCCCACTGCACTAAACAATGAGCTTCATCCAAAATTAAGCCATTAATTTGCAAGTGCGGCTGACATAATCTCTCCCACACTGGCGCACTTAGCAAAGTTTCTGGCGATAAATAAAGCAATCTTAGCTGTTGACGTTCTAAAGCTTGCAGAGTTGCACGGCGTTGAGATGAAGGTAATTCACTATGCAAAAGTGCAGCTTTTTGATTGCTTTGTAATAGTTCCTGAACTTGATTTTCCATCAACGCTACTAACGGCGAAACTACTAGAGTTAATCCTGTTTGTAGTAGCGCGGGAAGTTGAAAGCAAATCGACTTTCCGCCACCTGTGGGCATAATAATCAGCGCATCTTTTTGTGACAATAAACTGCTGACAATTTCTCCTTGTGGCGGACGAAAATCTTCATAACCCCAGATTTTTTTAAACGTAGCGAGAACTTCTTGCCAAGATTTTATTGTAGGCTGATTCATAATCAATAGTAGATACTACTTATATCTTTGAAAATTGAATATAGCCTCTGTTATCCAGCTAATGGTTCAGTAATTTCATCATCTCACCTTGCAAGCTATTGATTATAAGAATGGATTAAGAACTGATTTTTATAAAAACTAAAAATTAGAGATAGCTTAACTGATATCATGTCCGCTTAATTACTTATTAAACCCCAAGAACCCCACCCCGCCAAAGCTATGCTTTGTCTCCCCTCCCCGCTTGCGGGGAGGGGTTGGGGGTGGGGTCAAATGACTGTGGAAATCGTAACTAATTATGCGGACATGATATGAAGGCTTGACTCACCCGCCTGGAACTAAAGTTCAAGGCTAACAGCTAAATTCTACTGAAGTAGACTAAAGATTTTGGGTATATTTAGTCATCTTCAGATGAGTTTTGCTATTAACAAGGAACTTCAGTTCCTTGCAGGACATGACTTTTACGTTGATTATTTTGGAACTAACTTCAATGTCCCAGTAGTACTAGCTGTAACATTCTTTCGTTCCCACAGCATGGGGTGATATTCAATTTTGCGCCAGGGGTCAACCATATCGTTGTAATGGGTATGGAAAGCATGTCCTGATTGTCCAGGGGTATGAATCGCTATTGAGTTATCCAAATCTCCCAAATCTACAATCATCCGCAGTGAAGGAATATCAGTCACTTCAAAGGATTCATTTGCTCTCCATCGGTTAGCATTGACTGTTTCGCCATTACCAGCCGTGGCAAATGCACCACGATTAAATAAAGCTTCAATCGGTGCAACTCCAGATTTACCCAAAGTAGCGTTTTTAAAAGTAACAGTATGCAGCTTGCCCCAATTCCAGTTTTGCGGGTCTTTGCTTTGAATACGTTCTAGTTCATCCACAGCTTTTGTAAAGGACTGCCGTAGAATTTGGTCGCGGTTTTCAATCTTTGGGGTGTTGCGATTATCCCACCAAGAACTATTAGGCTGTTTGACTAAGTTTGCTACCACAGCATACCAGCGATCGCCTCCATCAGGAAAGTACTTTTCAGGCAACTGATCGTGAAATGTATCTACTAGCAGGTGTTTCCAAAATACTTCAAATAAGGCAGCCGCAGGCGATGTCATTCTCAACTGCAAATTCCAATCTAAGAGCAGTTTTTGGGCTGCTTGCAAGCGATGAGTATCAACTGTGATAGATTTTAGTAGTGGTACTAGTGTTTGTGCATTGAGATTGCGATCGTCACCCTGCATCTGTTGCACATCTTTTAAGGAAATCGCTTCGGTTTTTTGTGAAATCATCTCAACGATGCGCTGTGCCCGATAGCCATAAACCCAGTCTGTGGTAATCAGGTAAGGATATTCACGCTTAACTAAATTATTGGCAGTAGCAATATAACCAAGGGAAGGATTAAAACTTTTGGGTAATTGCTCAAAGTCAATATAGCTTTGCCATTCATATTCATCCGTCCAACCAGGAACAGGATAACGCCCATCTCCCTTGGCGCGGATAGGGAATTTACCAGGCATTTGGTAGCCAATATTGCCATCAATATCAGCGTAGACTAAGTTTTGAGCAGGGACATCATAGTTACTGGCAGCAATACGGAATTCCTGCCAATTTTGGGCGCGATTGATTTGGGGAATAGCATAGGCTAGTTTGGAAGGTGCTAAAGCTGTCCAACGCAGGGCTACGGCGTAGTTTTGCGGTAATTCTATAGGCTGACTGGGTTTGAATTCCTTCAAATTAGGCGAAACATCAGAGAGAATTGGCCCATGTCGGGTATAACGTACCGTTTGGACAATCGGCTGACTTCCCGCGACTTGAATCGTTTCTTTCACAAGTTGCATATCAACCCATTTGCCATTTACTTCATACTGGTTGGAGTTTTTCGGGTTGATTTTCTCGATGTATAAATCCATCACATCAGATTGTACATTGGTAACACCCCAGGCAATGCGATCGCTATGACCAATAATTACTCCAATCATTCCCGCAAAAGAAAACCCGGTAACGTTGTAAGGACATTCTGCACTCTTGGATGTACAGTGCAAACCAACCTCATACCAGATAGAAGGTATTTGCACACCTAAATGGGGGTCATTCGCCAAAATTGGCTTACCCGTAGCCGTCCGCTTACCAGATATCACCCAGTTATTCGAGCCAATACCTATACCCGTAGGCCCTATAAGTTTTTCCAAAGCCATCATCGGCTTAGTAATTGACTCTAAAGCCGGGAAAACATCTGGAGAATTAAAAAGTACTTCAACATTATTCTCTCCCCTTGCCTCCCCTGCTCCCCCTGCTCCCTCACCTTCCTGAAACTCAGGCAAAATCACTGGCAATTCTTTAGGGTATGGTGGAAAAAGTTCCTCTACTTGAGCAGGGGTAAGAGTTTTGAGCAGGATGGCACGTTCAATTTCGCTATCGAAATTTCTGCCCAAATCGTAAGCCATTACCTTCCCCCAAGTCAGGGAATGCACTACTTGCCAAGGTTCTGGCTTATACCCAGGATTGAGGAATTTTAGCACAGCGTACTCTAGACTCAGGGTGCTGCCTTGATGCTCTGCCAGATAAGCATTTACACCATCTGCATAAGCTTCCAAGTATGCTTTCATCTCTGCATTCATTTCTTGAATTTCTTGCTGCACCACCCTTGCCCAACCCATAGTTCGCAGATATCTGTCAGTGTCAACCTGAGAGGAACCAAACATTTCTGACAGTCGCCCAGAACCGATGTGTCGCCAAAAATCCATTTGCCAAAAGCGGTCTTGGGCGTGGATATAACCTTGCGCCATGAATAAATCGTGGGAGTTGGCAGCGTAAATATGGGGAATTCCCCATTTATCGCGCTGGATAGTTACTTCTGCTTTGAGTTTGGGTAGTTGAATTGTGCCACTCTCTTGAGCAAAGGATTGGCGCACAGTGTAAGTGGCGAATCCCACTAACAATAGCCCCATTATTAACAGTACAATCAGAGTTCTTTTGAGAATCTGAGGAAACCAACGTTTTCTGAAGCTTTTTATTTGGGCTTGCCGTGGCATTATTTAGTTAAATTATGCGATTTTACCAGAAAAATAGGTTTAGAGCTACGCACTTATAAAACGGCTTTCTTTTCAGCTTCAAGCATACCAAAAGTTAAGCACTTGGGCAAAACTCTTGAAAAAGCAAAAAAGGAAACCTACTGACTGCGGTAAGTAGGTCGGCGTAAATAATTATTGTTGCAATAAGGCAGTTCTTGCTGGGATCAGGGGAGAAAGAGTTTGAGCCTTATTTGCTTTTGTTTACATAGTTTGGTTTTATTGCACCGACTTACTTATGTTCTTGTGTGAAAACAACGTATTTATTAGAAGTTGACTATAAAATTCCAAAATCGCAAGGCGTTAATACAGATCATAATGCGTTTAAAAAAAGTTAAACATACATATTGATATATCAATGTATTTGCTATACATTTCTTATGTAAGTTTTAATTTTAGAGGTTTTACGAATGGTTATTAAAATTTTAGAATTAGGTATTTTGAGGAAGCTTACCGAAAAAGAAGAAGAAAGCTATCAAGGAGGTACTTCAACAGAAGGTGCAGATCCCCCTGTTAGTAGCGTTTCAAAAGTCAAAAATGCTACTGTTAAATCTGCTACAAATCACGTAAATATTGTGCCAAAACCACTTATTGTGCCAAAACTACCTGTTGTATCAAAACCACTTGTTGAGTTACAAAAAATTGAAACAACCTAAGTAAGTATAAGCTGCTACTAGCAATTTTATAAGATAAAAAACAGTTATTGTTCCTACATTTGACAAGGCTAGTTCTAATTTTTATTAAACTATTCAAGTACGTCCGGTAAGGTTGGCAATTACGGCTGCTAACTCGCCCGGATTGACTGGTTTGGGGACATGGAGTTGAAAGCCTGCTAACAAAGCTTGTGTCCGATCTTCTGCCCTAGCATAGGCTGTCAGCGCTACTGCTGGAATTCGCCCACCTTGGTCTGCTGGTAGCGCCCTGATTTGACGAATTAGTGTGTAGCCGTCTTCTTGTGGCATACCAATATCGCTTACCAGTATATGGGGGCGAAATTCTTGTAGGGCCAGCAGTGCATCACTTGCAGATGGAGCAGCCATGACTTGGGCCCCATACTGTCCTAGAATTGTGGTGAGCAAATGACGCGCGTCGGCCTCATCATCAACAATCAGCACCCGCAAATCATCTAGCTTTGGCAGGTAATTGTTAGTGTCTTGGGTATCTCCAACAGGTGAAAGCTGCTCTGCGGTATTAGCGTCTACATAAACGGCTTTCATTGGTAAATTGACAATGAATGTTGCACCCTGTCCAATTCCTGGACTTTCGGCAGAGACTGTGCCGCCGTGTAATTCTACCAAGTGGCGGACGATCGCTAACCCTAATCCTAATCCACCATGCGATCGCGTGATCGAACTGTCTTGTTGATAGAAGCGTTCAAATACATGGCACAGGAATTCGGCAGCAATTCCTACTCCTGTATCGCTCACCCGAATTTGCACGCTAGATTCAATCCGCTCCAATTGCACATCAATTCTTCCCCCTTTGGGTGTAAACTTAACGGCGTTAGAGAGCAAATTCCACACAACTTGTTGCAAGCGGTTGCCATCACCCACAACTACCCCTACTTCCGGGTCGAATTTACAGTTGATGCTAATCTCTTTGGCTTGGGCTGCTGGGTACACAGTATCGATTGCTGCTTCTACAAGTGGTACAAGTTTTACCCGATGAATATTTAGATGGAGTGTGCCTCTAATAATCCGTGAGACATCTAAAACATCTTCGATTAGTTGAGCTAGGGATTTAGTGTTACGCTCGATTGTCTCTAGTGCTCGCGCAGTAGTAGTTTCATCAAACTTGCGATTCCTAAGTAGCTGTGCCCAGCCCAATACGGCGTTTAAGGGTGTGCGGAGTTCGTGGGAGAGTGTGGCGAGAAATTCATCTTTCATCCGATTTGCAGCTTCGGCATCGGCGCGTGCTGTCTGTTCACGCTTCAGCAATTGTTCGCGTTCTTGCTCTGCTTGCTTGCGATCGGTAATATCAATCATGAATCCATGTAATAGTTGCGGCCCATTCTCATCCCGCACCACATTAACAATGTCATACAACCAGACGACTCTGCCATCAGCTGCCAACATTCTGTATTCAAATTCGTAATTATTCAATGATAAAGAAGATTCTTGGCAATACTGGATAGCCCACTTTCGATCTTCTGAATGCATGTATTTTTCCCAGAAATTATCGGTATACCAGTCTGACAAAGGATAACCAAGAATATCAACGGTTTGTGGCCCTACATAAGTAAAATTTCCGGTAGTAGCATTTACCTCCCAAGGAATCACACGAACTTTTTCTGTCAATATCCTTAAGCGTTTATCGCTCTGTTTGAGAGCTGCTTCTGCTAACTTATGAAGTGTAATATCTGTAATTAGGGCAACAAATCCTTCAACTTTTCCTTGCTGACTGAACTGGGGAACGTAACTGACATTCAGATAATGGTTTGTGCCATTTTTATCGGGTACTTGGGTTTCGTAAGTTACTTGTTCTCCTGAAAGTACCGTTTCTATATAAGGAAGAATTGACTGATAAACAGATTCTCCGACAATTTCTCTAATGTGTTTACCATAAATTTCTGAAGCAGGAATTTCATACCAGTCTTCATATCCTTTATTATTAAAGCGATAACACTGTTCGTTATCAACATAGGAAATTTGGACAGGTACAGCATTTGTAATCAGGCGAAGTTGATCTTCTTGTTGACGCAGTGCTGCTTCTACTTGCTTGCGTTCGCTTAAATTAACTACAAAACAGATAACTTCCTCTGGATTATTTTCTAACAAAGCGCAACCTAACAGGATGGGAACGCGGCTGGCATCTTTGCGGATGTATTCGTTCTCAAAAGGCTGACACACGCCTTTGGTTTTGAGTTCTGCAATCGCACTGTTGCTAGCTTCAATATATTCTGGTGGTATCATGTCGCGCCATCGAAGCCCTGCTAGCAAATCCTCTTGCGAATAACCTACCATTGCTAAAAAGGCATCGTTAGCTTCTGCGATCGCCCCGTCCATATTGGCTACAATTACCCCAATGATGTTGGAATCTACCAACCTTCTAAATTTTGCCTCGCTCACCTGTAGTTTCTGCAAACTTATTTGAAGATGTTGTTTAGCAGTGCGTAACTCTGAGGTGAGCAAGCTTATGAGTATTGTTACCAGCATAAACAAGCCTAACCGCACTATGCTCTCTAGATTCTTAACAAAGAGCGAAAACACTGGCTCTAAGAAAAAGAAGGTAACGACTAAAGTAGACAAAGCAGTACCTAGTAACCCTGCTTTCATACCGCCATACCAGGCACTAACCGCCACGGCAGGAAAAAATAGCAGAAAAATAGTTGGTTTCAGTAGTGGCTGTAGCAATAGTGTTAGTTGCAATGCGCTACCAACAGCTAATAATGTCACAGCATAGGGCGCTAGAAGGGAACGTGTTCCTTTCAATGTGGCTTCTCCTTTTATGCAGCTAGCTAAAGGATTATTCCCAAAATCAGCTTGATAATGCGTTAGCGTAACCTGCACTTCGGCATAGTTCAGATATTTCCTCACCAGGCACTCAGTGACCATTGTAGACATCGCTCAACATTTATTATGCATTGAAAAAATACACATCGAAACAGTTAATTGGTATGAATCTATCTAAGGTAGTAAAACTTAGTTTTAGCAAATATACAATAACCTAATAATGGTCGTTCTAATGATATATATTTATTTTTAATTCTCTATCAAAAAGCATAGATATATTAAATCTTTAGATTAATTCCTCTTAGGATATAAATCATCATTTCTCCTTTGCCTTTAACCTGAATTAAACTCAATACGCTTGGGTTAAATTTTTATGACTGTAGATGCAAACTGGCTTGACGCAGGCTACTGCCTTCTCTGCAAGAAGCTTCTCTTTCAGAGACGCTAATGCGAATGCCAACGTGTAGTGTCTCGTTAGAGAAGGAGGCAAAGAAATGCTTAACTCAACTGTATTGGAATTAAACTTCATTTTTCTAATAAGTATTTATCCTTTAAAAGCTAATAACGGCAAAGTTATTGTTGGTTTTTCGATGTGACATTCCGTGATTAATGAGCGCATCTAGTTGGGTTTTCTTAGAGTTAGTTGGATGAATCATGCACTTTTTGCGTTATTAGTAATCAATAGACTAGGAAATAGGGCATAGCGAAATGAATGCCCAATCCCCAATGCCCAATCTCCAATCCCCGAAATGGCTCGTACTCCTACATTAAGTTTTGATCGTGGTACATTAATTTTGCATCCACCACCACGCGGTAAAGGTTGGATGGATTATGCTACATGGGATGATAGAGTTGAAAAATTCCGCATTCTGGCAATTAGATATCGATCGCTAGTGGAAGCACTACAAGCGGAAGATGTGAATTTTATCGATGAGGCGAAGCAATTTTATCCTGTAGATTTAGTTCCTAGTCTGGAAATGGAACCTTATCCCCACCAAACTGAGGCGCTAGCAGCTTGGAAACTGGCGGGTAGACAAGGGGTTGTTGTGCTGCCCACGGCGGCGGGAAAGACTTATTTGGCGCAAATGGCGATGCAGTCAACGCCGCGCACGACGCTAATTGTCGTACCAACTTTGGATTTAATGCATCAGTGGTATGCACACTTAGTAGCGGCTTTCCCTGATGCTGATGTGGGATTGCTGGGTGGTGGTTCGCGGGATAGAACGGCAATTCTCGTTGCAACTTATGATAGTGCAGCAATTCACGCTGAGACGTTGGGAAATCAATATGGTTTGATTGTTTTTGATGAATGTCATCATTTACCCACAGATTTTAATCGAGTGATTGCTGAATATGCGATCGCACCTTATCGTCTTGGACTCTCCGCGACACCAGAACGCACCGATGGGAAACACGCTGATTTAAATATTCTCATTGGAGAAGAAGTATATCGCAAACGCGCCGAAGATTTGGCGGGGAAGGCGTTAGCAGAACATGAAATTGTTCAAATTAAGGTAAAGTTATCGCAACTTGAGCGGGAAAGATACAACCAGTTAATTCAAACCCGCAATGACTTTTTAAAGCAATCGAAGATTTCTTTGGGGAGTCTGCAAGGTTGGCAAATGTTCGTGCAAATGAGTGCTAGATCGCAATCTGGACGTAGGGCAATGTTAGCGCATCGAGAAGCGAAAGATATCGCCTTGGGTACTGATGGAAAGTTGCGAATTTTGATTGATTTATTGGCAGAACATTATCCGGCAAGAATTTTGATTTTTACTGCTGATAATACAACGGTTTATCGCATTTCTCAAGAGTTGCTAATTCCGGCAATTACTCATCAAACTCCTGTAAAAGAACGCCATGAGATATTAACAAAGTTTCGAGAGGGTAAATATAATACTTTGGTTGCTTCTCATGTGTTGAATGAAGGGGTTGATGTACCTGCGGCAACTGTTGCGATTATTTTATCGGGAACGGGTTCGGCTAGGGAGTATACTCAGCGATTGGGTAGGGTTTTGCGGAAGGGGAATATTGAGAATAAGCAGGCGATTTTGTATGAAGTGGTGGCGGAGGATACGAGTGAGGAGGGAACTTCGGCTAGGCGGAGAGGGGAGAGGATAAGGGGACAAGGGGAGAAGAAAGAAAATTTGCAGGTTGTGTATGGAAGTGGGAAGGAACGGAGTTTGAAGGCTGCGGAACAGTTAGAAATTAATTATTCAGTCCAAAATCCAAAATCTAAAATCCAAAATTCAGCAGATGTTACCGACAGATTTACTGATGCATCGCCAAAACGGAGAGGAGATCATTCCGAAGAGACTGAAGATTGATCAGAAAACTTCGGAGTTGGCGATTGAGTTAATTAATTATTTTCAATCAGCAGTGGGGAAGACTCAAGGTGTGCTTGAGCGACAATTGACTGATTTTGAAGGAGATTCTACAGATTATCGCGTGAAGCGAGGGTTAGCTTATATTCTCAAAAGTAGTTTTTGTACTTTTGAGGTGGTTAGTCCTTTGGAACCACAAATGTTAAGAGAACGGGTGTTTTCGTTGGCTGCAAAATCGGTTTCTAGTCGGGAATCTACACAAGTTACTTTGAGTAAAGTTGCTGATGAGTTAACTCAAGAACTTGAGCGCGAGGTTTTATTAGAACAGGTTCGGAATGGACTCTATGCTGATTTATCTGAAAATAAAATTTTGACAGTGTTTGATGCACCAACAGCGCCAGATGTATTAAATCGATATAATTTATCTCAGGTGCAGGGTGTATTTTATAAAGCTAGTCAATTGGTGTTAAATGCTCATCGGAATGTTCCTGGTGAATATAAGCTGTTATTTCGCTATTTAAAGTTGTTTCAATTGATGGCTTATATTGAGGGCGATGCTGACCACGGGTTTACAATTACTATTGATGGGCCGACGAGTTTGTTTAATCCTAGTACACGATATGGGTTAGCGATCGCTAAACTTATTCCGGCTTTACTTCACGTTACTAAATGGAGTCTCTCGTCGATTCTCCAAACCCGCGATGCTTATACAAACACTTGGAAAACTGGACGTTTTACTCTCAATTCCGAATGTGGTTTGGTATCCCACTATCCCCCAGGTAAGCCCTACGATAGTATGCTAGAGGCATCCTTTGCTGATAAATGGGATGCATTAAAAAGTGGTTGGGCGTTAGAGCGAGAAGTTGATTTAATACCAATTCCCGGTAGTGTGATGATTCCCGATTTTCGCTTAGTTCATGCTGATGGACGCACATTCTTATTAGAAATTGTTGGTTATTGGCGACCGGAATATTTACAAAAGAAGTTTTCTCAAGTGCGACGCGCTGGACGTGATGACTTAATTTTAGCAATTTCCGAGCGACTTAATTTAGAAAAAGCAGGAGTAAAATTAAACGATGTCCCCGCCAGAATTGTTTGGTTTAAAGATAAGTTATTGCCAAAAGCTGTTTTAGCTGTAATGGATTGATTAAGGATAAATGAGATGAAAAGTATAGAAACAATTGCCATAGTTACAAAAGATGGTAAGATTACAGCGCAGTTACCATTGGATATTCCAGAGGGTGAACATCAGGTGGTAATAGTAATTGATGAAAAGCCTTTGGCAGAGAAAGCAGAGAGCAAGGAAAAACGTCCTCCTCTAAACTTCCCTATAGATAATTATGGCCCTTGGCCTGAAAATCTTTCTCTAAGACGTGAGGATATGTATGGTGATTGGGGTCGCTAACTCTGTATTTCTGGACACGAACATCTTAGTATATGCAAATGTGTCCGAATCTTCCTTTCACCAAGCAGCACTACAAGCTATTGAAAATCTTTATGACGCAGGAATTGAATTATGGATTAGTCGCCAGGTGTTGCGGGAATTCTTAATGACTCTTAGCCGTCCACAAGCATTGATGAATCCCCGATCTGTTGCGATCATAATTGAGCGTACCCGATTTTTTCAAGCTCAATTTCGAGTAGCTGACGAAACCGCCCAAGTGACAGAAAGACTTTTATCTCTAATGGAGCAAATTGCTATTGGTGGTAAGCAAGTTCATGATGCAAATATTGTTGCCACAATGCTAGTTTATGGCATTCCTCAGTTACTCACTCACAACACAGGTGATTTTGCAAGATTTTCTGGGTTAATTACTGTCTTGCCATTACAAGGTTAACGCCCGGTAATTATGTAATCCTACTGATTAACCCCAAACGCTTCTGCGTTCCCAATATTCAGCAACTCTTTTTTTCCACTGCTCCCAGTAATCTTTAATGACTGCTGATTCAAACCAAAATACCTCTGCTGGCATTTCTGGGATCGCTACTACCAAGAGAGCGTGGTTTAGCTGAATACCATAATCTCGATAATACTCGTTAGCTGCTCCTATGTACGCGGTAAGTTGCAGTGGATGTTCATATAAATGCTCAATTGAACCTTTGGGTTTGTCTGCTGTTTTCCACTCGCAAATACAGGGTATACCTTGATAACTGGCAATACAATCAACTTTGCCAGAATAACCCAAATCATGATGAAAAACAGAGCCTTCCACCAGTCTAACTGTGTCGATTTGTTCTAAAACTGGCTTGATACTCTCCCAATAAGGGCGACTCGCTTCGGGACAAACAGGGTTTTGTCCAAGAAGGTAGCGCTCAATTTGTTTGTGTGTTTGGGTTCCCCGACGGCTAGCAGTGGTAGTAATGCGGCTAGCTTCTTCTGTACCAACACGCGTTTTCCAGTTTAATAATCTGTCTCTGTCTGCTTGTGATTTGGTGGCATTAAGTATTGTAGTCACGCTGGGAAAGCGGTTTCCCTTGGCATCTACATAATATTGTTTACCATTTTCTCTTTTGGCTGTGGCATTAATTCGAGGTAGCAGTTGGGTATCATGCATTAGTTGATGTTTTGACTTTAATCTCGATCGCCTCCCCTCAAATCCAGAATAGACTACATGAGGATACAAATTTACAGGTTTTATGCAAAGCCTACCATGCTAAAACTTGAAGGAGCGATCGCCTAGACTAAAATTCATATTCAATAAGTAAAAATGCCTGATTACTTCTTTAAAAGCAGCTTTTCCTTTCTCAAAAGCAGCTTTTAATGTCACATTTTAGTGTTTTCCACAAGCAAAAGCAGCTTTTACTTCTTCAAAAGCAGCTTTTAATGTCGCATTTTAGTGTTTTCCACAAATAAAAGCAGCTTTTGCTTCTTCAAAAGCAGGTTTTAATATCACATTTGAGTGTTTTCCACACCCAAAAGCAGCTTTTGCTTTCTCATTTTGGTGTTTTCCGCAAGCAAAAGCTGCTTTTACTTTCTTAAACCCCAGTTTGCTTACTTATTAGAGTAATTTACGCATTCATTTTGGTATATGATTGAGCCGAAATCTGGCGTAGGCGTAGCCCATCAGAGACATCGCTTTAGTTTAGAGTATAAAACGACAAGCGATCGCTGTTGTCGTCAGACATCGCTTCTGAGCAAATCTTAAAGGCTATTCCATTCTTCTAGCGTGATTTCCCGCTCTAGAATAACCTCAATTTCCCGAATCATCAGCCGCAATTGTGGTACAGAATACTCATCATTAGAGGGAATAGTTAGACGATGTTGCCCATAAACCATAAACTGATGTCTTGTTCCAGAATAAGGCCCCTCAAACCCAATACGTCGTAACTTCTTCACAAAATCCCGATGCCTACAAGGTATCCATCGGCTCAAGAGTCGGCTCCTTGTTGAGGTCAATATTATCAATTATTGGTAAAGAATGTCCCAGCTTTAACCCAAGCAAAATCCAGTCTTCCAGTGTTGAACGTAATTCATCCTCACACTCGCGCAAAGTCGATGCAAAGGCTATCAATCCTTTGCAAACAGGAATTCGACCTACAAATGTACCATCTTCTAACTTGTCATAAATTGCCTGGGCGATCGCTCGGTCAACATAGTCGCTCAGAATAAACTTTATGGTCATGAAATCTTGCGTTGTGCTACCAGTTTAATCTTACGTTAAAATAATCGTTCAACACAATTATTTTTATTTAAAATCTCACTTTTATTCAGATATTGTTGAAAATATAAACGATATAATTCACATGCAACAGTACTGCGTAGGCGTAGCTCGTCGTAGACATCGCCTTCTAAATTAATTAGCCCCATACTCTGCAATTTATATGCCAATGCTGGCTCTAATTGCACAGAATTTATAGCGTTAATTACTTCATAAAAAGCATTTTGCAATTCTGGCTCATCTTGTAGTACTAACACAAACTGCCTTAAATACTCGTGATAAATTCCTGCTTCTGTAGGTGCTTGTTGCAATAGCTGTTCTAAATCTCCTTCTAGTCCTCCTTTACCCACAAGGTGATAAAAAGCTAATCGCAGCAAATAAGGATATCCTCCCACCATTGTCATCAAACTCTCGACATTTTTACCATCTGTCCAATCCAAGCCGTGACGTAATGCTAAATCCAACACCTGCTCTTTTGTAAAGGGAGATAAGTTAATCGGGAAACCAATATTAAATAATGATTGAGTCAGTTTTATCGGGACAAGAATTTCCCTTGAATAAACCAGAACTAAACGCAGTTTTTGCCAAACTTCTACACCTTTGGCTTGTTCATACCACGATCGCAGCAATAATAACAATTCTTCAACAATTTCTGAATGCTCAAACACCCAGTCTACCTCATCCAATATTAAAACAAGAGGACTTTCCAGCGCAGACAGTAAACACTCTTGGAAATAGATAAAGCAACTGATGCTATCTATATTTTCATTCCAATAATCATTGAGTTTTGGTTCTAGCTGTAACTCCCGACTGACGTTTGTAAAGAACCAGCGCAAAAATGTATCCAAACTGGCAAATACTGCTTTCTCTGCTTGCTGAAAATCTAGCATCACGGTACGAAAGCCTTGATTGTTCGCGCGTGTAAGTAACCGCAAAATCAGAGAGCTTTTCCCCATCTTCTTGGGTGCTTTGATGCAGATGAGACTTCCAGGTTTAGTCATTTCTGCATAGGCGAGTTCCTCAATCGGCGGTCGAGGGATGTAAAATCTGGAATTAAGAGATACTGGGCCACTAGGAAATTCTAAGGATATAGCCGTGGCTGCTTTGTTGAATTCCTTAACTAATTGCTGATGTGCTTTGCTAAGACGATGATTTTCTATAGTCTGGCGAAAGTTTGATTTGTTTATAGGTTCTTTACAAAAAGCACTCAGTAATTGCCATAAATGAGCAGCAATTTTCCTGACATGTTCTTCATCGTAGTCAGCTTCACAGGCTATATTCGTGTAGGTTTTTCCTTCCCACGAAGAACGCAATATAATCTCTTGGAGTGTCGTTAAATCGGTTGCTTGACTGGCTTTTAGTAGCAAAACTACTTCATCTATAGTCATTACTGATTGGCTCTAAAGCATGAAATTTTCTCACACCATTCTTCTTTGCAACTCAATGTAGTCTGCTTTGTCTGGATAGCAGCCAGTCGTGTTCCAAAAAGCTACAAACAAGACTTGACAATTTTTTGTATCCTAAAACATTTGACATGACTCCAGCAGAGAATTTTTTTTACAAATTTCTTCAAGTTTTTAGGTAATTATATGTGATTTTAACTACTTCTTTTAGACATATCTTAGAATGTAGATGCACACAATAGAGCTATTTTTTTCTAAAAAATCGCAACTGCGATCGCATTACCTTTTCTAAATTCCATCCAAATTGATATGGGCAGTAACAGCCTAATCAATTAAATAGACGATTTTATCCATAACTGAATCGTCAGGGTGTTAAGACAGCGTAGAGAGAGCTACAGGATATCTTCCTCATCGTACCAGCAGCTATGCATATCGAAAAACCCGCTACCCATGAACCGGAAGCTCTATCAGTACAAGATTCCCAGAGTTTCCCAGAATCAAAAGACTTATCTCAAGAGAATTTAGATACTTGTCAATGCTCACAAGCGGCCTTACAAATGGCATTAATAGCCAGTGGCTTGGGGTTGTGGGATTGGAATTTAATAACGAACAAAACTTATTATGATCCTCACTGGAAAGGCATCCTGGGTTATAGAGTAGACGAAATCGACAATGAGCATAAATCCTTTGAGCAACTTGTACATCCACAGGATTTACCAAGAATTCGCCAGGTTTTGCATGATTATCTGGAAGGATACACACCTGTGTTTGAAGTCGAATTGCGAATGTTGACCAAATCCAGGGAGTGGAAGTGGATTTTGACTTGTGGCAAAGTATTCCAGTGGGATGAATCCGGAAAGCCAATACGAATGGCGGGGACGCACAAGGATATTACTCAAGATAAAGCGATGTCTACGACGGGCTGCGCCTACGCTACTCAACAATACCAACTATTTGAACAACTCCAATCTACCGAAGACCAAGTTAGGGAAAAATCACAGCAGTTAGAAACTACCCTCGAAGAACTCAAATATACCCAAAAGCAGTTATTGCAAAACCAGAAAATGGCTAATCTCGGTCAACTGGTGGCGGATATGACTAACGAAATTAACAACCCCGTTAGCTTCATCTACGGTAATCTCCATCCTGCGAGTCAATATGCTGAAGACTTAATCAGAATTATTGAACTTTACCAACATCACTATCCCACACCGATACCAGTTATAGCCTTACAGCTGCAACGCCTCGACCTTGGTTTCGTGAAGAAAGATTTTTTGAAATTGCTGTGGTCAATGCGAGCCGGATCTGAGCGCGTTAAAGAAATTGTTTTCGCCTTGCAGAATTTTTCAAGCTCTGACGAAGGTCAAACAAAAAAGGTTGACCTGCATAAAGGACTTGATAGTGTTCTGAGGATTTTGCAGCATCGTTTGAAAGAAAAACCTGATAGAGCCGGGATTGAAGTAATTAAAAACTTTGGGGAATTGCCTTTAATCGAGTGTTACCCTGGTGAACTAAATCAGGTATTTATGAACATCTTGACTAATGCCATTGATGCTTTAGAAGAAAGGATAAAACATGATTATTTCTTTACTCCGAAAATTTTTATTCATACAGAAATTGCTAGTAGCCATTTATCATTAATTAAGAGTAATGAAGTTTGGGGAAATGATAAACTACTAGGAAAAAAACACAAAATTATAATTCGCATTTCTGACAATGGTCAAGGCATACTTCCTCATATCAAACGACATATATTTGAACCATTTTTTACAACTAAACCAGTAGGTAGTCAAGGGCTAGGACTATCAATTAGTCGAGAAATTATAGTTGAAAAACATCAAGGTAAACTTAAGTGTAATTCTCAATTAGGTCAAGGCACAGAGTTGGTGATTGAGATGAATACAACAGCAAGACAGTACACGGCTATTAGAAAACATGCCAGTTTTTAAATAATTAACCTTAGGCACCAATACAGTTCAGTTAAGCATTTCTTTCTTCTCTCTGCGTCTTTGGCGTCCTTGGCGGTTCGTTAAAAAAATTGAGTTTGACAAAGAGTTTTAGCCTTAACTGAACCGTATTGCCTTAGGCACGAGGTGTTATTTTTTGCAAGCTTAACTGATCTGTATTGTCTTTTTTACACCTAAATTACAGCACAAGCCATGAGTACACTTCCTACAATAATTACTGCGTAGGCGTAGCCTGCCGTAGGCATCGCACTAATTATCGGCATATACTGCTGCAATGGTTGAACCCATGAAAAACCCTTCAGCCATTGGTGAGCATAGATGATGACTAAACCAATGGTTACTAGTACGACTGCTAATCCCACGCTGAATGCACATACCAAGATTAAACCGTATGCAGTTTGATGAAGTGCGATTGCGCTCAACAATAATACCAGTGCTGACGGGCAAGGAACTAGACCACCAGCGATTCCCAGAGTTAAAAGAGACTGTAACGTAACTTGAGAATTTCCAGAATGGTGGCGATCGTTGTGAGTATGATGATGATGGTTGTGTTCGGGGTTGAGATAGCGATCGCCGCTAGAGCTACACTGGATAGAATATCTTTGATCATAGGCACTAAAACAGGGTACAGCATCTTAGCAACGCTACCCAATAGCCCATCGTAGATATCGCCCAATTTTGAAAATTTAACTTAGAACAACCTTAGCCACACTTAAACTGACATTTAAAACAGCAGATGGTAAACCATTAATGTCAGAATACTGAGTCAGAGGATGGGAAAATAAAGGTGAGTAATGTCCACCCCCAAGTTTACTGGACTATATTACTCAAGACAGATAAACAACAAATTTTATCAGTCAAAATCTATGACTTCAACCCCCTCTCAAACTCGAAAGCCACCCACTCAAGCAATAGGAGCTAAAATTTTCCACTGGTGTAACATCATTAGTCTATTTATCATGCTCACCAGTGGACTACAAATTTACAACGCTAACCCGGTTTTTGGTGGACGCGCAGGTTTGCACATTCCGCCAATATTTACATTAGGAGGTTGGCTAGCAGGAGGTAGACACTGGCATTTTGCAGCAATGTGGCTATTTTCACTGAATCTCCTGTGGTATGGAATTTACATTTTAATTACTCGGCGCTGGCGACACCGATTTGTAGGTGCTAATGACCTCAGAGCATTACAAAAAAGTCAAAATTATAAACGTCTAATTTATGCTTGGCATCGGATTGCGTATACAGCAATTATTCCTATTTTGTTGTTGGCATTATTTACAGGAATAGGAATGTATAAACCTGCTCAATTTTACTGGATTGTGGATTTCTTTGGCAGTTGGCAAGCATTGCGGATTATTCACTTTGCTTCAGTGCCGATGGTTATCTTCTTTGTAATAATTCACTATCTATTAGGACGGAAAGCTGGTGGTACTGAATTAACAGAATCAATGTTTTCGTAAACGAACTTTTTTACTAAAAAAATGAACTTTTTTGATAAATTGAATCGTAATATCTTACAAAATCAAAGCTTACTATTTGTAGGACTTGATCCAAATCTAGAGATGATGCCTGTGCGTTATGAATCTGAAGAACTCATCACTGGTTTGGAGAAGTGGTTGCAATTCATTATTGCAGAAACTTCTGATTATGTTTGTGCTTATAAACCAACACTTGGCTTTTACGAAGCATTAGGTATCCCCGGTTTAGAATTGCTGTATAAAACTTTAGCAGCTATTCCACCCCATATTCCAGTCATTTTAGATGCAAAACATAGTGACTTAAATACTAGTACCATTTTTGCCCAAACTGTGTTTACAGAATGGCAGGTGGATGCAATCACTCTCAGTCCTTATACAGGACAAGATCATGTAGCACCTTTTTTGGTCTACCCTGATAAAGCCGTGTTTATTTTATGCTGTACCTCTAATTCAGGTGCAGAAGCTTTACAGCAATATCCGACAAACGAATCGCCCCTTTATTTACAGGTGGTAAAAGAATCAAAAACCTGGGGAACTCCAGAACAATTGGGTTTGGAAGTGGGAACTACAAATCCTGAGATTTTAGCACTTATTCGAGCGATCGCGCCTGAACGAATTATTATGGCGCGTAGCATCTGGGCAGAAGGCGCAAACTTGAAGCAGATTTTAGAAGCGGGTTTGAATACTAACGGTGATGGTTTATTGATTCCTGTTCCTCAAGATATGCTGGGAAACACCCAACTATCTGAGGAAATCCAGTCTCTACGCGCAGAAATTAATCAAATCAAAACTGAGATTATCTATGAAAATTCCACATGTTCTGTGTGGTTTCCTGATGTTTGTTTCCTAAATCAGCATCCCTACCAAGATTTGATTTTACAACTTTATGATATTGACTGCATTATGTTTGGTAGTTTTGTCCAAGCATCAGGAGCTATATTTCCTTATTACATCGACTTACGCAAAATTATTTCCAATCCCCAAGTTTTTAATCAAGTTCTCACTGCATATCAGGATATTTTGAAGGATCTCATTTTTGATAGATTAGCAGGTATTCCCTATGGTTCCTTACCTACTGCGACTGGTTTAGCTTTGCGCCTTAATTGCCCAATGATTTTCCCTCGAAAAGAGGTGAAGGCACATGGAACTCGGAGAGTAATTGAGGGTAACTTTCATCCTGGTGAAACAGTTGTAGTTGTTGACGATATTCTCATCAGTGGTAAAAGTGTTATGGAAGGGGCAGGAAAGTTAGAATCAGCAGGATTAAATGTTAATGATATTGTGGTATTTATCGACCATGAACAAGGAGTGAAAGATAGATTACAGCAAAATGGTTATCGCAGTCATGCGGTTTTAACTATTTCGGAAATTACTAATACTCTGTATCAAGCAGGCCGAATCAATGAGGAGCAATTTTTAGCTTTTGCTGAAAGTTCGTGATTGGAAGAATGGGGAGTGGGGAGTAGGGGGAGATTTTTCTTATGTACTTACCCTTGGTTGTATTTTGCACCTGCCTACTTTCTCACCAGAGAAGAAATTATCTGACTAATAGCACAAGTCCACGCTTAGTGGACTATAAATCAATACGCTTGGGTTAAGGCTAAAACTCTTTGTCAAACTCAATTTTTTTAACGTAGACGCTTCTCTACGAGACGCTACGCGAACGGCTTGCCGCAGGCTACCGCCAAGGACGCCAAGGACGCAGAGAGAAGAAAGAAATGCTTAACTCAACTGTATTGGACTATAAACCCTACACAGTCTTTTTTAGAAGACTTTAACAATCAGCCTCATAATTCATGCTGAGGCGGTTGTTGGGACTGGTGCAAGTTCTGAGTCTTGAACATATTTAATTACTCGGTTCAATCTAATAACTGAAATAATTGGGATTTTTAAATTAATTATGAATTTTCCACTGAATCAACTGCTTAGATGGTTAATTTTTACGCTGTTATTTCCTCTAGTGTTTCTCAATGGTTGGCTAGCATTTTTGCTGGTTAAAAATTTTCAACCTGTTGTAACAATTCTTGTTTTGGCTACTTTGCTTGCATTCATTTTGAACTATCCTGTTACCATTCTCCAAAAACGAGGAGTGAAACGTGGCTATGCAGTAGCATTAGTTTTTATCTCAGCATTGATAATTATCGTTGCTCTGGGTATAACTTTAATTCCCATTGTTTTAGAGCAATTTAATGAGATGGTGAAAGTTTTTCCCCAATGGATTGATTCTAGTAAAGAAAAACTTCATATTTTAAATGATTGGTTTTTTAGGCACAAAGTAAATGTGAATTTAAGTCAGTTATTGAGCCGATTAACTGAGCAATTACCCAATGAATTAGAGTTTCTTTCAGATAAACTTTTAAGTATTCTCATAGATACGATTGATAGTATTTCTGAGGCATTAATCACAATAGTATTGACTTTCTATCTGTTGTTAGATGGCCCAAGGATTTGGGAGATGATATTTAAAAAACTACCCGGAAGTTTTGCTCAGAAGGTAAGTCAATCTATTCAACAAAACTTTCAAAATTACTTGGTTGGTCAGGGAAGTTTGGCTTTGCTGATGGGAGTTTCATTAACATTATTATTTTTAGCTTTTCAAGTGCAGTTTGCTTTACTTTTTGGTTTGGGGGTTGGGCTTTTGAGTTTAATTCCCTTTGGCGATGTCGTGAGTCTTGTTGTAATAACTTTAATAATAGCTACACATGACTTTTGGCTAGCAGTGAAGATTTTTGCAGTAGCTGTTGTCATTGACCAGTTAATTGATCAGGCGATCGCACCACGACTTTTAGGCAAGTTTACTGGTATTAGACCAATATGGGTATTAATTGCTTTGCTTGTAGGAACCAATGTTGGTGGAGTCTTGGGTTTGCTAATCGCGGTACCTGTAGCTGGTTTTATCAAAGATATAGCAGATACTTTTTCTAAATCTGCTGATTCCAATAATGTAGTTAAAAGTGAAGCAGCATCAGAATTGTTAACAGAAGAATCAATATCGCCATGAGTTGTTGATTTGTGGAGAATATAAAGCGCACAGCTAGCTCTGTGCCTACTGCATTCAAAATAAAATTGCATAAAAAAAGCCCCCAGTATTTCTACTAGGGGTGAAAGATATAATACCATTTCACTTGATGTTTGTCGGAGATGCCCCTGCGATCGCCTCTACTTAGATGAGAGGCTAGCGTATTCCTCAAATATTACAGCAAAAAGCGACCAGGTATAAAATTAGCCAACATTTGCCAAGAGCAATTCTCGTTTTTCTGATTTTCGTACTCTTACTTGAGAGTCATCATCAACATCAACAATCGCTGTATCGCCATCTGTAATTTCACCAGACAGCATTGCTTCGGCGAGAGAATCTTCTAGGAGGCGCATAATTGCCCGGCGTAATGGTCTAGCACCATAACTAGGGTTGTAGCCTTCTTGTACTACACGGTCTTTGAAGCGATCGCTAACTTCTAAGATAATTCCCTTTTCTGTCAAGCGCTTAGAAACATCACGAAGCATAATCTCAGCGATTTGCTTCACTTCATCCTTGGAAAGCTGAGTGAAGACGATGATTTCATCGAGACGGTTCAGGAACTCAGGACGGAAGTAAGCTTTCAATTCCTCATTTACCAAGGTGCGGATGCGATTATAACTAGCGTCGGCTTGAGTGTCGAAGTCAAAGCCTAAACCACTACCGCCTTTTTCAATCACCTTAGAACCGATGTTAGAAGTCAAAATGATCAGCGTGTTCTTGAAGTCCACTTTCCGACCTTTTGAATCAGTAAGTTGACCGTCATCCAAGAGTTGCAGCAGCATATTGAATACATCAGGGTGTGCTTTTTCGATTTCGTCGAATAGCAGTACTGAGTAAGGTTTCCGCCGCACGGCTTCTGTAAGCTGTCCGCCTTCGTCGTATCCGACATAACCAGGAGGCGAACCAATTAGCTTGGCGACGGTGTGGCTTTCCATGTATTCGGACATATCTAGGCGAATCATGGAGTCTTCCGCACCGAAGAAGTAGGCAGCTAATGCCTTCGCCAATTCTGTTTTACCGACTCCGGTAGGCCCAGAGAAGATAAAGCTAGCAATGGGACGATTGGGATTCTTCAAGCCGACACGGGCGCGACGGATACCGCGAGATACAGCCGAGACTGCTTGCTCTTGACCAATAAGCCGTTGATGCAGAGTGTCTTCTAGGTGCAGAAGCAATTCTGACTCCGACTCAGTAAGCTTGTTGACTGGTACGCCAGTCCAAGAGGCAACGATTTGAGCGATATCTTCTTCGTCAACCACAGTTGAGTTGACAGGTTGATCGTTTTGTGCAAATGTTGCTTGCAGTTGTTCTGCGAGTTTTAACTCTTGATCGCGCAGTTGGGTAGCTTTGTCAAAATCTTGGACTCTGACTGCTGCTTCTTTCTCTTTGGTAACGCCAGCGAGTTCACGCTTGAGTTCTTTATTGGGAGAAATTTGAGAGTTCCGCAGACGAACGCGAGAACCAGCTTCATCAATTAAGTCTATTGCCTTATCTGGCAAGAAGCGATCGCTAATGTAGCGGTCTGATAATTCTGCTGCTGCTACAAGTGCCGAATCTAAAATTGTGACTTTGTGGTGCTGTTCGTAAGCACCGCGCAAGCCGTAAAGAATTTGTACGGTTTCCTCTACTGAGGGTTCGCCAACCATGATTGGTTGGAAACGACGCTCTAGGGCGGCATCGCGCTCGATATGCTTACGATACTCATCGAGGGTAGTTGCGCCAATACACTGGAGTTCACCCCGTGCTAAGGCAGGTTTGAGGATGTTTGCTGCATCCAAACCACCTTCTGTACCACCAGCGCCAACCAAGGTGTGAATTTCGTCAATCACCAAGATGATATTGCCCACAGTGCGGACTTCTTCCACGACTTTTTTGATCCGTTCTTCAAAGTCGCCACGGAAGCGAGTTCCAGCTACCAAAGACCCCATATCAAGGCTGATAACTTGCTTGTCTTGCAAACTTTCGGGAACATCCTGGTTGATAATCCGTTGAGCTAGACCTTCTGCGATCGCAGTTTTACCAACTCCTGGTTCTCCAATCAACACTGGGTTATTCTTAGTGCGGCGACCAAGGATCTGGATCGCTCGCTCAATTTCCTTCTGGCGACCAACTACGGGGTCGAGTCTGCCTTCTTGCGCTAATTTGGTCAAATTACGACCAAACTCTTCCATAGTTAGTGGTTGGGTGCGTTTTTGACTACTACTACCACCTGCTAAAGCCGGTGCATTTTCACCCAAACGGCGAATTATGGCACTACGGACAGTCTTGAAGTCAACTCCTAGATTTTGCAGTACTTTGGCGGCAACACCTTCACCAGCCTCGGTTAATCCTAAGAGTAAGTGTTCAGTATTAATGTAATTCTGTCCCAGACTATGAGCTTCTTTAAACGATTGCTCGAAGAGGCTTTTTACTTTAGGAGTAAAAGGAATTTCTGGTGGTACAAAGCCAGAACCCCTACCAATAATTTTTTCTACCTCGCGACGTGCATCTTTGAGGGTAACGCCTAATTCGGCCAGCACTTTAGCAGCAACCCCAGTTCCTTCTCCCATCAAACCCAGGAGAATTTGTTCTGTTCCTACAAAGTTGTGTCCCAGGCGACGGGCTTCCTCCTGAGCTAACATAATTACTCTAATGGCTTCGGAAGTGAAGTGTTCAAACATAATGGGTTCTTGCTCCCTCGCTGCTTGGACTTTGGGTGAGATAAAATTCACCCTCATCTAAAGTTTTTTGTATTTTCTTAAGAACAATGTAACTTTATTTAAACTTGAGTGGCAGTGGTGAGAGCCGTAAGACATCAGGTGTACTAGCCGTCTAAGAAGATTTAGGAGTTAGAAGTTAGGAGTTTTCAATTTGACAATTAGCTTGTCAGTGCAGAAGATGATTTTCTTTTGCCTTTTTTGTTCCTCAGCTGTTCTGCTAAACTAAAAACTCAGAATTTAACACTGGCTCAAGACTCCCCTACCGCTAAGACACTCAGGACTCACGATGACCAATGCACCCGCAGGTAAAGACCAACAACATCCTCTTTATAACCGCGATCGCCCCCTTATTGATATTTTACTCTCTCAAGAGGCGACAGACTATAACTTAGCAGAATTAGCTAGGCTGCGAATGCGTTATCAAGGGTTTCCAGGGGCAAGAGATATCCAAAAAGACCTAGATAAAGCTTTGCAGCAGTGGGGTTTGACCGAAGCCGAACTTTATGAGAAAACTCGCCAAATTCACAACCTGGGGGGTATTTACAAAAGTCGCGGTAAGAAAGAGGAACAGGATTGGAATTAGGAATTGGACATTGGGCATTGGGCATTGGGCATTAATTATTCCCTCCTAACTCCTAACTCACCTATTAGTCAGGATGCCTACAAAACCTTACACTGCCCGTGATACCTTAACAAATGGTCACACAGCACCAATGCCACCATTGCCTCAACCATTGGAACTGCACGCGGTAATACACAAGGATCGTGGCGTCCTTTGGCTGCTAAGAGCGTTTCTTCGCCTTCACGAGTTACAGTTTTCTGCTCTTTTCTAATTGTTGCTGTCGGCTTAAATGCAACTCGCAAAATAATATTTTCTCCATTGGAAATTCCCCCTTGAATACCACCAGAACGATTTGTTAGTGTGCGGATTTCACCATTTGGATCAATATAAAATTCGTCGTTATGCTCAATTCCCGTTAGCAGTGTTCCCCCAAAACCGGAACCAATTTCAAAGCCTTTGCTAGCAGGGAGAGACATGACACCTTTGGCGATATCAGCTTCTAATTTATCAAATACTGGTTCGCCCAAACCTTTCGGCACATTTCGCGCTACACATTCTACTACACCGCCTATAGAATCACCTTGTCTACCTATTTGCTCAATTAATTCAATCATGCGATCGCTGCATTCAGCATCGGGACAGCGAACGATATTGCTTTCCACTTGTTCTAAGGTGACAGTATTTGGATCAACTACACCTTCTAAATCTTTGATGCGCTTAACATAAGCGATAACTTCGACATTGGCCACTTGACGAAGAATTTTTTTAGCGATCGCACCTGCTGCTACTCTTCCGATTGTCTCACGCGCTGATGATCTACCACCACCTTGCCAATTACGAATGCCATATTTTGCATCATAAGTTGCATCGGCGTGAGAAGGCCGATATTTCTCAGACATCTCGTCGTAGTCTTGGGGGCGAGTGTCTTTGTTCCGCACCAAAATTGTTATAGGCGTTCCCAGAGTTTTGCCTTCAAATACCCCTGATAAAATCTCGCAGGTATCCGCTTCTTTGCGAGGCGTTGTAATTTTACTTTGCCCAGGACGCCTTCTATCTAATTCTACTTGAATTTCTTCTGCCGAAATTTCTAGTTGAGGAGGACAACCATCAATCACAACCCCTACACCGCCGCCGTGAGACTCGCCAAAAGTACTGATGCGAAATAGATGACCAAAAATATTGCCCATGATTTTGAGAAAAAAGGTGAGGCTTATGTATTCTACCTAGAGTTTTTACAAAGTTTGTCTTTGTTTTTTGTATAATTTTTCGCTATTTTTTAGTAATTATCAACAATGTTTCTGAGTTTTTATCTAACTTTACAACAGTATCTGTTACTAACTTAAATTAAAAGCGCCCTCCTTTTGGGAGAGCGCTTTTTAATTTAGCTAGAGCTTAGAATTAACCGTTGATAGCAGGAGCGCTCATTGCCACAGGAGCAACATCACCAGCAGCCAAATCTAAGGGGAAGTTGTGAGCGTTACGCTCGTGCATTACTTCCATACCCAGGTTAGCCCGGTTGATTACATCAGCCCAAGTGCTGATGACGCGACCGCTTGAATCAATGATTGATTGGTTGAAGTTGAAACCGTTCAAGTTGAACGCCATTGTGCTTACACCCAAGGCGGTGAACCAGATTCCAATTACAGGCCATGCTGCTAAGAAAAAGTGCAGTGAACGGCTGTTGTTGAATGAAGCGTATTGGAAGATTAGACGACCGAAGTAGCCGTGAGCCGCAACGATGTTGTAGGTTTCTTCTTCTTGACCGAATTTGTAACCGTAGTTTTGTGACTCGGTTTCGGTGGTTTCACGAACCAAGGAACTTGTTACTAGTGAACCGTGCATTGCACTGAACAAGCTTCCACCGAATACACCTGCTACACCTAGTTGGTGGAAGGGGTGCATCAAGATGTTGTGTTCTGCTTGGAACACGATCATGAAGTTGAAGGTTCCGGAGATACCCAAGGGCATACCGTCAGAGAATGAGCCTTGTCCGATGGGGTATACCAAGAATACTGCGGTTGCTGCTGCTACTGGAGCAGAATATGCAATAGCAATCCAAGGACGCATACCTAAGCGGTAGGATAGTTCCCATTCACGACCCAGGTAGCAGAATACGCCGATCAAGAAGTGGAATATTACCAGTTGGTAAGGACCACCGTTGTACAACCACTCATCTAAAGAAGCTGCTTCCCAAATTGGGTAGAAGTGCAAACCAATTGCGTTGGAGGAAGGTACTACTGCACCGGAGATGATGTTGTTTCCGTAAATTAATGAACCTGCTACTGGTTCACGGATGCCATCGATGTCTACTGGTGGTGCTGCGATGAAGGCGATTACGAAGCAAGCGGTGGCGGCTAGCAGGGTGGGGATCATTAATACGCCGAACCAACCGATGTAAATCCGGTTGTTGGTGCTGGTGATCCACTCACAGAATCTATCCCATACGTTGGCGCTTGAGCGCTGTTGTAAGGTTGCTGTCATGGTTTTATAAGTGCGATTAGTTGTTTATGAATCAGGCGGTTTTGTTTTCGCCTGTGAAACTACTTTACAATGCTTTACATTTTTTAATCAAGTTTTATTACTTCAGTAAACCTGATATACGTTATTAGCTTTACTTATATGATAGGTTTATGCTGGTGTCAGCACCTAAAAGATAAAATAGAAAGGAAGATTGTTGTTATCCACTCTAAATAGAGAGTTGAGATCAATTACTACCAAAATTAGGAGGGGAGGTGTGAGATGACAATTACTCTAAATCACACCATAGTGCCGGCACATGATAAAGAAGCATCGGCGAGGTTTTTTGCAAAGATTTTTGGTTTAAAGGTCGAGGTTCCCGTTGGTCACTTCGCTGCTGTACATATAAATGATTCACTGACGCTCGACTTCGCCGACGCTGAAGCGTTCGAGCAACATCATTATGCGTTCCATGTCAGTGATGAAGAATTTGATGCAATTTTTGCCCGCGTCAAAGAGGCAGGTATTGAATACAGTAGCGACCCCATGCATCAAAATAAAGGACAAATTAACCACTGGAACGAAGGCCGTGGCTTCTATTTCTATGACTTTGATGGTCACAACTTAGAATTGTTGACCCGTGCATAGATATTTTATATCAAGTCAACGTATTACTTTTTTACTAAAAAATATGCTGTGGCATAGTCCGGCAATTGGCTGATATTCTGCCCAAATTCTTTTTTATTCTTAAATATACCTGCCAAAAAGTCGAGTTGATAAAGATTGGGTAAAAATGCTCCGCCTGTATCTGCGAGGACTCCCATTTGCAGATGTTTGCGGCCACCTTTACTATGCTCAATCACAATCACTTTACCTAAACCGATATTTAAAACATCCCCAGCAAAAGTAACTCCGGGTTTAATAGATATTTTTGCATCTATCTTGTAGCCATAACCTTTAATAGCATCAACTTCTCTAAAATACCAATAACGCTTTTGTGCTGTTGCTTTTAATCCGCGAATATAAGGCATTGCATTATTTCTATCTACATTAAAAAATGCTTTATAACCATCTGTAAAATTAATTAGTATTGTTCCTTCCATAATTGCTTCTTCTAAGCCATTTCTGGTTAGATAAGCGAGACTTGTAACTTTTCCAAATTCTTTACCACCTGGTTCATAAATACCTGACAAAACATCCTGCTTTGTATATCTGGTGTAGAATTTATCGTTATTAGAGTTGTCTTTTAAACTATAAATTGGTGTATTAAAAGTAGATGTTTTCTTGCGAGAACCGGGGTGCGTAAACACAGCATATTTAGTAATTCGTAATTGCTTTTGTTGTTTATTCTTCGGATTATAAGCATTCCATTTAATAACTCGAAAATTGGAATTGATAAACTTGGGGTCTTGCAAACGAGTAGCTCGATTATTAGCAATATCCTCCTTTAAGACAACAATCATGAAATTCAAGGTATTGAGGACATCTGGAATAGTAACTCCTTGAGTAGCAAGCATCCCTGTACGCAAAATATCTGGGTCTTCTGAACTATAATCTTGAAAATATTTTCTAGTATTAACAAGAACGGTTAACAAATCTTTTTGATTGAAGTTGACCTTAGTACTTGGTAGTTTGACTGGAGTAACAACTTGACTGCCATTGATACTAAATTTATATTTTTTGAATTCATCGACAACTGGATAAGGTGCAGATGCGGCTAACAAATCCTGTTGAGATGAGAAATCATTTTGCTTGCCTATAATCTCATCAGATGTTTGTTTAGTAGTAAAAGGATTTTTAAATCTCAAATTAAGTTGATCAGAAACTTGATTTGAGGTGAAGGAAATCTGTGATTCAAGTAGGTTAAACTTTTCTTGCTGAGTAAAAAACTGATCTTGTTGAGCTAGCTGTTTAGTTTTTGACTGAGGATATAGATAACTACTGGCTAAACCGACAATCAATAAGGCAGCACAACCTATTGTGAAGCGAAATTTTTGGCTGGATAAGATATTCATAAAATGGAAAAATAAATTTTTAATGCTAAATAATCAAGGTTATGTTTCTATCACTTCACGCACTAACTGCGCCAACTTATCAGCACTATCGGGAACTGCGATCGCATGAGCTTTTTCTCCCATTTTTGCTAATTCATCTGGCGATCGCAACAAATTCAACACATTACTTTGCAATATTTGTGCCGTCAACTCTGACTGCTTCAGTGTTAACGCCGCACCAGATGAAGTAAATACGTCTGCATTGTAAGATTGATGATCTTCGGCAGCAAAGGGGTACGGAATCAAAATTGCTGGAGTTCCACACACTGCTAATTCTGTCAAGCTACCAGCGCCAGAACGACTAATGGCTAGAGTTGCTCGTTGTAACAATGCTGCCATATTGTTGTAAAAAGGTAAGGCTATGTACTGGGGATGTTTGAGACTATCTGCTTCCTCGTCGCGATCGCCAGTTAAATGTACTACATAAGCACCAGCATCAAACCAAGCCTTTGCAGATTCGCGCACTAACTTATTAACCGCAACTGCGCCCTGGCTACCACCAAATACAACAATTAAAGGAACACCTTCAGGAATAGCTAAATCTAGGGGTGTATGAATTGCCTTATCCAAGAATTGCGCCCTTACAGGAGTACCAACACAGACATTTTTAGCACGAGGCAAATACTTAGCAGCTACTTCAAATCCCAAGGCTACTGCGCTACACCAAGGGCCAAAAAAGCGAGTTACTTTACCAGGTAGTGCGTTAGATTCATGGAAAACCACGGGTAAACCAAGGGAACGCGCTGCAATGACGGCTGGCCCGGCAATGTAACCCCCTGTGGTAAACACCCCTTGAAAATTTCCCTGCTTTAAAATTCGCCTCACTCCTATAATCGAAAGGGCGAGTTTACCCAAAATGCGAATCGAGGAGAGTCCAAACCCTTGCTGAAACCCTTCAACTGCAATAGTATTCAAGGGATACTCTTTAGGGACAAGTTCAGTTTCTAGCCGATTGGGCACTCCCAGCCATTCGATTTGATAATCTGGCAATTTTTCTGCCAGTGCGATCGCTGGAAACAAATGTCCACCAGTGCCACTGGCAGCTATTAATAATCGTATCGGTGCGTTTGCCATCAAACCTCTACCGTTTAGCGTCTAGCTTAACTAAGATAAAACAATTTCCTTACTTTCTCTCATCAAATCAGTAAACTCTTAACCAATGACAAACATTATTACCGCCTTATTAAGATGGCAACTCAGATTTCCAGCTAGTATCTGGCTAGTTTCATTCCTGCTAACCCTTGGTTTAACAAGTGGTTGGCAACGCACTCAAGCGGCGACACCACAACAATTAGTCCAAGCTGGTACAGTTCAAAATGCACCAGCCGATGTAAAAAACCTGTTGACACAAGTTGATGCAGCCGCTAGTCGAGGTGATGTCAAAGGGGTGTTGCAATTCTACAGCCCTAACTTCACTCATGGGGATGGATTAAACCTGCAAACCCTGCAAAAGTCTTTGACTTCACTTTGGCAACGATATCCCAAATTGCAATACAGTACAAAACTGCTATCTTCAAAACCTGAAGGCAATGCAATTATTGCGGAAACTGAAACGAAGATAACTGGCTTACCTTCCGCTAACAGTAATAATTCGACTCTCAATGCCACGATTAAATCGCGTCAGCGCATTGCAGGCGGAAAAATAGTCCGCCAAGACATTTTGTCAGAACGCACTCAACTTACCTCTGGCAGCAAGCCGCCGCAAATTAATATTAAATTACCAGAGCAGGTGCGGGTTGGTCAAAAGTATAATTTTGATGCGATTGTTCAAGAGCCACTTGGTGATGATTTTCTACTAGGAACCGCGCTAGAGGAACCCATACAAGCAAATAAATTTCTCAACCCTACATCTGTAGATTTGGAATTACTAACATCTGGCGGACTGTTTAAAACCGCACAAGCACCATCTATCCCTGGTAGCCAGTGGATTTCTGCTGTCATCCTACGAGGTAATGGGATGACGATGGTAACTCAGCGTTTGCAAGTGGTGAAGAAATAGAAACGCGATTAATCGCGTCTGTACAAGAGTTAGGAGTAGAGACGCGATTAATCGCGTCTGTGATGATAAATTATGAACTGTGAAACTTTTGTTAATTCATAATTCATAACTATTAACTCCTCACTCTTAACTATCCTAATGACTTTGCTAGAAAATCAAATCATTTTAATCACTGGTGCAAGTAGTGGTATTGGTACTGCTTGCGCGAGAATCTTTGCTGGTGCGGGTGCAAAACTAATCTTAGCGGCACGACGGCTGGAACGTTTGCAGCAGCTAGCAGACACTCTCGTTAAAGAATTTGGTATTGAAATTCATTTGTTACAGCTAGATGTGCGCGATCGCAAGGCTGTAGAAGAAGCCATTTCGACTCTACCCTCTGCCTGGTCTGACATCGACATTCTCATCAACAATGCTGGTCTAAGTCGTGGTTTAGACAAGTTACACGAAGGTAGCTTTCAAGACTGGGAAGACATGATTGATACTAACGTTAAGGGTTTACTCTACGTGTCCCGCTATGTCGTTCCGGGAATGGTAAGCCGCGATCGCGGTCATGTGGTAAATTTAGGTTCCATTGCTGGACATCAAACTTATCCCGGTGGTAATGTCTACTGTGCTACCAAGGCTGCTGTGAGGGCAATTTCGGAAGGTTTAAAACAAGACCTCTTGGGAACGCGAGTACGTGTAACTTCTGTTGACCCTGGTATGGTAGAAACGGAATTTAGCAATGTGCGCTTTCATGGAGATGCTGAACGCGCCAACAAAGTCTACCAGGGAGTTAAGCCCCTGACAGCAGATGATGTGGCTGATGTGATATTTTTCTGTGTGACGCGATCGCCCCATGTGAATATTAATGAAGTTGTGCTGATGCCTGTTGACCAAGCTAGCGCTACTCTAGTTAATCGGCGAACATGAAACCAATTCGCAATAGGCTTCTCTGCGAGACGCTAAAAGCGAACGCCCCGCTACGCTAACGCAATTCGCAATTCGCAATTAAACCAAGCCCGACACTAGGGGTGGGGTTTCGACTTGCCTTGCGATGATACGGATTATTTCGGGCCACTTGCGATGTTTTTACCTTTTCCCTTCTTGATAAATAAAAATTAGGCGGTTTTAAAAAATCGAATAATTTCGCGGACATGATCGAGAAATTGCCCGTCGGTGGAAAGTTGCGCGATCGCATTTCTTGCTTCTCTGGCCAAACGTTCATGTTCAGTTTGATTTATCGCCCGTAATTCTTCTAAATTGGCAGCAATTCGAGCTAAGTCTCTGCGAGTTTCTTCAGCAAAGCGTTCTTGAGTTGCGGGTAATGAATAAGCTTGTTCTGGGTTAAGTTGTTCCTCGAATGACTGGATTTTTTGTTCCAATATCGAGAAGCGATCGCGCAGTTCAACAATATCTTCGCGGGGATACTTCCATTCTTGGCGAATCATCGTTAACCGCGCATATAAATACTCATAAGCTCGAATCGCTGGACGGAGAATTGTTAATAATAAAGCTGCACCAGAACTTATATATCCCACCGTACTAATACCAGTGGCAGCAAGAGCATAAAGACCAACGGCTGAGAATAAGTGTAAAGCAATGGCAACCCAGAGCGATCGCTTTGCCAACACTGTGACATAGTTTACTTGTTTCTCATCGACTGGAATTCCTTTCTCTTTAGATTGTGCTGCTTCTGCTAAGACTTCTTTCGCTTGAAAATGTACATTCCAGGGTACAGTAACAATTACCAATAGCCACCAAAAGCTTGCACCACCAATCACCCAGTCAAGAAAGTTACCAGCAGGGATGTGCAACCATTGCAGTAAACCAAAAGCCACCAGCACCGAAACTACAATTCCAATAATGGAACTGATGAAAAAGTTGATATACATCTTATCCTGTCTTTGGTGAAACTATTACTTCGATCATGAGTGTACCTAGCATTTATACGTAAATGTTTGTGATGGTTTTTCTAGTAGCACATATCTTACTGTGCGAAATTCCAACTTCAAAAACTTTTATGTTCAGAATACTTGTGATAGTTTTTCTAGTAGCACATATCTTATTGTACGTAATTCCCAATTCAAAAATTTTGGTGTTCAATAGGTCAGTCCCTTCGGGGAAGTCAAAAGTCAAAAGTCAAAAGTCAAAAATTTACTAAGCCCATAAATAAATTTAGGGGCTTGTACCTTTTTATTTCTGGTCAACCATAAATCAATTCTGAGGAACAATTTCTCTAATGACCTCAATAAATGTTTGCAATATAGGTGATGACTCATCTTGTCGCCAGACGGCTGCAAGCTCCACCTTTGCTATTGACATGTTGAGATTAGTATAAACAACCCCTGTCCTGTGGATATTACGAATTGATGCAGGAGCAAGGGAAACACCTATACCAGCAGAAACAAGACCGAGTATTGTTTGCTTATGGCTTGCTTTTTGGACAACTTTAGGACTGAAACCAGCTTGTTGGAATAAACTGATACATAAATCATAGTAGCCAGGTTCTAAATGACGCGACACCAAAATAAAAGATTCATTGCCTAAGGCAGACAAAGTTAATTCCGGCTTTTTAGCTAGAGGATGAGACTCTGGCAAAACCACTACAAATGGTTCTTGCAGAATCATAGACAAGCTTAGAGACGCATCATTTATAGGGGGAATCATCAGCCCAAGATGAATTTGACGGTTTTGTAAAGCCTGTACTTGAGCGCTGGTTGTCATTTCTTCTAAATCCAATTCCACGCTAGGGAAACGCTCTCGAAATACCTGAAGAACTTTCGGCAAAATGCTATAAGTTGCAAAACCAGAAAAACCTACAGCAAGTCGTCCAATTTCTCCCTGTGCAACAAGTCTTGCCACTTTTATTGCGTGAAATGCTTTATCCAAAACTTGACGCGCCTCCTGCAAAAAAGCTTTTCCTGCTTCTGTAAGCTGAACCTGACGCTTGGTGCGGTGGAATAGAGAAACACCCAATTCTGCCTCTAATTGGCGTATTTGTTGACTTAGAGGTTGCTGCGCCATGTGGAGTCTTTGGGCTGCTCGACCAAAATGTAATTCTTCTGCAACTGCGACAAAGTAGCGTAAATGCCTTAGCTCCATTGTTTGAACTTTTTAAGTGTTAATTAGCTATAAAAAATGTGTTGGACAGAGTGACAGCTAGCACCTAATGTAATAGCTAGTCGATGCGAAATATAGCACTGTAGTAATAAGTCTATGAGTAGTTTGCACTTCAACACCAAGACATTTAGCAAAGAAAAAATTTTTTTAGCAAATACAGAAGAATATATCATCCGGGGAGGGCATCATCTTTTTCCACTTTTACCCAAAGCATTTGCAGGTATTAGGCAAATCGGAGTTATTGGTTGGTCTTCTCAAGGTTCTGCCCAAGCACAGAATTTAAGAGATTCTCTTAGGGAAACTAATATTAAAGTCAAAATAGGTCTGCGAGAAAATTCGACTTCTATTCCATTAGCTCAAAAAGCTGGCTTTACCACAGATGATGGCACATTAGGAGAGATGTATGAAGTGCTTTCTTCTTCACAATTGTCCATTCTTCTAATTTCTGATGCTGCACAAGCTAACAATATAGAGCGAATTTTTGAGTCTCTTCGCCCAGGTTCTACACTCGGCTTATCTCATGGATTTTTGCTAGGATACCTCAAAAGTATTGGTAAAGATTTTCCGGAAAATATTAACGTGATTGCCGTATGTCCCAAAGGTATGGGTCTTTCAGTTAGGAGACTTTATGAGCAAGGCAAAGAAGTGAATGGGGCTGGCATTAATTCGAGCTTTGCCATTCATCAAGATATTAACGGCAAAGCAACAGATTATGCACTTGGATGGTCAATTGCTATAGGTTCACCTGTTACATTTAAAACTACACTTGAAGAAGAATATAAGTCTGATATCTTTGGAGAAAGAGGCGTGTTACTTGGAGCAGTTCACGGGATTGTAGAAAGTCTTTACCGTTGGTTTATTGGTCAAGGATTCTCTAAAGAAAGTGCGTTTACTAAGAGTGTGGAATCTCTCACTGGCCCAATTACTAAGCTGATTTCCCAAAAGGGAATTTTGTCTGTTTACGAGTTTTTGAATGAAACAGATCAGGAAGCTTTTAAGAAAGCCTACTCTGCTGCTTATCATCCTGCTTTTGAAATTTTGATGGAGATATATGACGATGTTGCTTCTGGAAGCGAAATCAAGAGTGTTATTGAAGCAGAACATCGGCATCAACGCTATCCTATGAAAAATATTGATGGAACCCAAATGTGGCAAGTTGGCGCTAGTGTCCGTGCGAAAAGACAACCAGAAAATATTGCCGTTAATCCCATCACCGCAGGCATTTATATTGCGACGATGATGGCTCAAGTAGACTTACTTCGAGAAAAAGGGCACTCCTACTCAGAAATCGCTAACGAATCCATTATTGAAAGCGTGGATTCTCTTAATCCCTATATGCACCACAAAGGCATCGCTTTTATGGTTGATAATTGCTCTATAACAGCGCGATTAGGAGCAAGAAAATGGGCATCAAGATTTGATTACATTTTATATCAACAAACTTTTACTACGTTGGACTCCAATCTGAGGATAGATCAGGAACTATTTGATCAGTTTTTGACACATGAAATTCATCAAGTTCTATCAGTTTGTGCAAAATTACGTCCGTCTGTTGATATTTCAATTGTTGGGTGAATAGCGAGCTTTTTACTTTTTAACTTTAAAAGTATCAAAAATGTTTATCACATTCGCTCGACTAAACAAATTTCGCAATTTTTTGAATTAATTGATGCAGGAAATTAACTTTGTTGCATCTTTACTGTTCCCCGCCTCTATTGGATGAGATAGCTACGCCAAATTGATTGAGTATCTTTACTACCTTTTTCTGGAAGTAGCAATCGCCAGGTTTTTCCTTCTTGCTGAATTTGCAGGTAAACATCAAAAGGTTTTTTTGGTTGCGTCAATCGCCGTTTTGGTAGCTTTAGAATTAAGTCGTAGGTTCCCCGAACGTGGAAAGCTGGTAAATTTTCAATGGTTAGGGGTTGTTCCTGGGTAATTGATAGCCGCTTGATTTCAAATCCTTGAAAATCTAGATCCAACTGCTGGCTAAGTTTTTGTTGAGTTTGTTCTAGCCCAAGTGCGATCGCTTTTTGTACTAACTCGCTAGTCGGTAACAGTCCAATACTGCCACAAGCTGTCACTAACACCAGCAATATTGCTGTCAAAACTAACCGCACTATGTTATTCACTGCCTGATCTGCTACTTTTATCCTTATTAAGTTTAATTTGTTTGTGGAGATTTATGAAAGCGATGCCTACAGTGGTCACTGAGCTTGCCTAAGTGCGGGCTACGCTACACACCTGTGTGCTTGATCGCGGTACAACAAAGTTTCAAGTACCTCAAAACGACTTTGGAGTACTTCAAAACAACTTTGGAGTACTTCAAAACAACTTTGGAGTACTTCAAAACGACTTCGGAGTACTTCAAAACAACTTCGGAGTACTTCAAAACGACTTCGGAGTACTTCAAAACGACTTTGGAGTACCTCAAAACGACTTTGGAGTACCTCAAAACGACTTTGGAGTACTTCAAAACGACTTTGGAGTACTTCTCCAAGGTAAAGTTGTACCAAAGAACCGCTATTATCTTCTAGATATTAGTAAAGGCACGGTATAACCGTGCCTTAAGTAGCAAAAAATATTATTTTGACAGGTTTTTGCTTTACAGGAACTTTAATACTGGCGTAAAATTGCAGACAATGAACTATCTTTACGAAGATCCATCAAATCTGCTAAAGATTCTGTGCGCGTATCCAAGTGATGCTTGTGTTCTGCTGGCAGAACTGTTACCAGATGTTTTGCTTTAGGTCGCACCTGCATAACAGGCATCAGTTGTGACTGTGGCAAAAAGACTGGCTGATTCTTGGGAAGGCGAGGTTCCAATCTTTGGGAATGGTTCTGTGCCAAGCGTACCTGATGACGGTTAACCAGTTTTTGGACTTTTTGCGGTTGCTTTGTCCGGTTGAGCATTCGGAAAATGAGCAAGCAACCACTACCACAGCTGAGGGCGATCGCAGCCACCATCCATAAAGGTGTAGGATTACTATTCTCAGAGGGCGCATTGATTGGTTCTTCAACTATAACCGGGATTTTTTCTGGTTCTTCTTGTGTTACCTGTCCAGCATTACCTAAGCTATACAGGGCAAAGGCACCACCTCCTATAAACATGGCTAAACACCCAGTTAACAATAGCCAAGGATGATGTGCAACCAGATATATCAGAACGTTCGAGCTTCGTTTCAATCTCGATTTTCTGTTTGTCAGCTCTGGAGTAGCCCTTCTAAGTTGGGTTGGCTCGCGCTGTACACTCTGACTTTTTTCCATGATTACTTTCAGATTTGTACCCCTCTAGTCCATAAATTGTACTGGAGGAGTTAAGCATCAGGTATCCGTAACAAAATTCCAGATTTAAGTAGCTTTTTTTGTAAAATACATGCTACTAAATCTGGCTAACTTTTGTCAAAGTTCTGTATTTATTGTGACTTTTCGCCGTAATAATCTGAAATCAGTTTGGTTACTTTCTCTGTCAGCTAGGAGAATGCCTTTCGATCGCAAGTTGAATTAACCGATCAACTAATTCTGGAAAGGAGACTCCACTATGGGCCCAAAGTTGGGGATACATACTAGTCGCAGTAAAGCCTGGCAACGTATTTATTTCGTTAATCAAAACTTCTTGTGTCGCTTCCACGTAGAAGAAATCTACCCTTGCTAACCCCGCAGCATCAACAGCTGCAAAAGCTTGCAAAGCCATGTCTTGAATCTGACGAGCGATCGCATCTGGAAGCTTCGCGGGTATCAGTAAATCTGCTAGTCCTTCAGTATATTTAGTTTCGTAGTCATAAAAATCGCTGTCATAAGTAATCTCTCCAATGACAGAGGCTTGGGGTTGATCATTACCTAAAACGGCACACTCAACTTCTCTGGCTACGACACCAGCCTCTACAACTAATCGGCGGTCATAACTAGCAGCATTATCTAAAGCGGCTTCTAATTCTTGGCGCGATCGCACTTTGGCAATACCTACCGATGAACCCAAATTAGCAGGCTTGACAAAAGCAGGATAACCTAATGCTGCCTCAATGTCATCACACAGTTTCGGAAACACGCAAGGATTAGACCAAACTTGCGTTCTAGTTATGGCCTTGTATTTTACCTGTGGTAGTCCCGCTTGCTCAAAAGCCATTTTCATGGCAATTTTATCCATCCCCATTGCCGAACCTAACACCCCAGAACCCACAAATGGGACTTGCATCAAGGTTAGTAACCCTTGAATTGTGCCGTCTTCACCGTTGGGGCCATGGAGAATGGGAAACCAAACATCCACTTGGGCAACTTGAGAGGGAGATTCCCACTTACTGAGGGTTTGGGCTTGAGGGTTGGATGTGAGATTTCCAGCAGATGTTGATTGTTCAGATTCTAATAGCGGACTACCGCTTGCTAAAACCTTTTCGGGTGCTTCTCCGGCTAGCCAGCGTCCATCTTTTTGGATGTAAAAAGGTAGGATTTCGTACTTATTAGCATTTTGCTCTGCACTTAAGGCTTTAGTGATCGCCCGTGCTGAGTTGATCGAAACTTCATGTTCTCCCGAACGACCGCCAAACAGTAACCCCACGCGCAGCTTTGCCATTTTCGGTTCCTCTACACTTCTCAAGCAGATAGCGTATCACAACCTACAAAAGTTGCCATGTTTTTCTTTTATTTCTTTTACCGTTAGGACTAGCCGTTTTAAAGTTTTTTCTCTGATATCTCTGTGCCTCTGCGGTTTAATTAATTACTTTTAAACCGCAGAGAACACAGAGTAAAGAGATTCAAGAGAGATTTTTGGTTAGAAAAACTTTACTATGTCAGGTGTGAAACTTACCATTGAGGAGTTAGTCAGCGATCGCCCACCTGACATAAGGTCGGGAAGTCACTATACTTTTGTAAGTAATTACGCTAGGGCGACCAGGTGCATTAATTTTCCGTAAATCCACACGAAAATAAGCTTTTTTATTCTTAAATTCTACATTGTAAAAAGTATATTCCTGCCCACGAGCTTGACCTACGCAAGAAGCATAATTACTGCGTAAAGGTGAAACAAATTCTACAAATTGCTTATTTTTAGATGCAACTAACTTAGTTTCATCTGCAAATTCTTTAGTATTTGCCACTACCGTATGTTCAGCACCGCCTTCATAAGGTAGAACAAACCACCATAGTCCAATTGTTTTAGGGCATGTACCACTGCTACCTTGTATATTCAGTGTTACATTAGGTGCAGAAATCGGCCCTGGCTCTTGCTGCGGCTGTACTTGCGCTGTAGCAGCTAGGGTTCCTACCACAAATAAGGGGCATAAAATAGTGCCAAAACTTGTTAATTTTACTAAATTTTTCATAACTTGAATCTTTTCAAATTTCAGGTATCTAAATATAGCCCTTCTCGAATGAAAGCAATACACTTTGACCTGGCTTCTATTCATCTCTCCTAAAAAGAGAGAGGCTTTGAATCTTATTCCCCGACAAGGGTTGCGGGTTAGGTCTGTATTGTACTCAACTCAGAAGTCGCTATAACAACATAGACTTTCATAAATTTGTAAAAGTGCCATCTTATTTGAAACAATCGTGTTGTCAGCTACAGTTATATTCGAGGAAAGCGGGCAACAATATTGATAAATAACTAGAAATGCAGCCCTACCTGTAAAAGATGCTGCCTTTTCATGAAACCTCGAATTATTGTTTGTGGCTTAGGACGTACCGGATATAAAACCTTTCGTTTGCTGAGACATCAGGGAGCCTTCGTTGTTGGCATTCATCACCAATCTATCCCCGGCGAAACAGCAGGAGATGTGATTGTTGGCGATTTACAAGCAGCTTCTACCCTAACAGCAGCAGGAATTCAACAGGCACACACTTTAGTAATTGCTGGTTCCAAAGATGCTCTGAATTTGTCTATTATGATGCAAGCGCGGGTACTGAATCCCCAGATTCGGATTATCAACCGTTTTTATAATACAAATTTAGGAGAACGCCTAGATCAAAGTTTGCCAGACCATTTGAGTATGAGTGTTGTGGGTTTAGCAGCACCCGTATTTACCTTTGCAGCAATGGGAAACCGAGCGATTGGACAAATCAAATTATTTCAGCAAACTTGGCCAATTCACGAAGAATACATTGATGAAAACCATTTCTGGAAAGGTCTAAAGCTGAGTGAATTGTGGGAAGACCGATCGCGGATGCTGATTTATTACTTGCCAGTAGAAGGTGAGATGGATTTGGTATCAGGTGTAATATCTGGACAAGAGATTAAAGTAGGCGATCGCATAATTATTGGTACAAAACCCCGCATCCGTACCCCCCAGAGATCATTGCTTAAAAAACTGCTGAAAGCCCTCACCAATTTTAAGCAGTTTCAGGAACACGGGCGATCGGTACTAATGGGTGGTGTTGTACTATTAGCGGTTATTGCGATCGCTACATTCACCTACATGTCGGCTGAGTTGAGTTTGTCTCCTGTCGATGCTCTATATTTTTCTGTCGGCATGATTACCGGAGCCGGTGGTAATGACAAAGTAGTAGAAAATGCTCCTAACAGTATTAAGTTATTTACTGTTGTGATGATGCTAGTTGGAGCAGTGGTGATTGGTATTTGGTATGCCATGCTCACCGATTTTGTCTTAGGAAGCCGCTTTAAGCAATTTTGGGATGCAGCCCGAATTCCCCAGCGATCGCACTACATTGTTTGTGGCTTGAGTGGTATTGGGGTGAGAATTGTCCAGCAACTCCACGCCAGTGGACATGAAGTTGTAGTAGTTGAACCAGACTCTAACAGCAAATATATCAACACCGCCCGCGAACTCGGTATCCCCGTTATTCAAGGTGATGCCAGCTTCCGCACAATACTTAAAGCCAGTAATATAGACTCTGCCGCCGCAGTGCTTGCTGTTACTAGCAATGATGCTACCAATCTAGAAATTGCCCTCAAAGCCAAGGGACTGACACCCAGCATTCCAGTGATTGTTCATTATGCCGATCCTGATTTTGCTGGCATAGCGCAACAGCTATTTGGCTTTGAGGCCGTACTGAGTCCGGCTGAACTAGCAGCCCCAGCTTTTGCTGCTGCTGCACTAGGGGGACGTATCCTCGGCAATGGCATTACAGCCGATAGTCTTTGGGTGGCTTTTGCAACTGTGATTACACCTTCACACGTCTTTTGTGGTCAGTGGGTGAAAGATGTAGCCATGTCTGCTGACTGTGTACCTTTATACGTAGAAACAAATCACCAAACGCTTCACGGCTGGGATTTGTTAGAAACTAACCTTAGCGCTGGTGATGTTTTATATATGACAATGCCTGCAACACGATTGTATCAATTGTGGCGGGGCGAGCAAGTTTGTGAAGCACATGCTTAAATTTGTCATTCGTCATTCGTCATTTGTCATTTGTAATTAATACACTACTCCCCACTTTCATTTATTTGTTAACTACTCGTTGTTGATATTCCTGCTCAGTAATCATATCGAGAGTGTTTTCTATGCGATCTACAAATACGATCCCGTCGAGATGATCATACTCGTGTTGAAAAATCCGAGCGATAAAATCGGTTAATTCTTGCTTTTGTAAGTTGCCTTGAGAGTCAGTATATTCGACTTCAATAGATTTATACCGAGGAACTAACCCTCTAATTCCTGGAACACTTAAACAACCTTCCCAATCTTTGACAACTTCAGTTGAATGAGAAATAATTTTGGGATTAATCATGGCAGTAGGTTCCATTTCCGGTGCGTTGGGATACCTAGCATTAGGGCGGGAAGCCACAATAAACAAACGATAGGATTGTGCTACTTGAGGCGCAGCAATCCCCACGCCGTTAGCTTTGGCAACAGTGGCGATTAAGTCTTCAATTAACTTTTGGATATACTCATCTTGAATATTCTCAACCCAAGCAGCTTTTTGGCGTAATGTTGGATTTCCTAATTGAATTATTGGCGCTAACTCAGTCATGATTAAACTCCTTTAAGTAATAGGGAATGGGGAATGGGGAGTGGGGAGTGGGGGATGAGGGAGATGAGGGAGCAGGGGAAGAAAACGAATGACAAATGACAAATGACTAACATTACCCTTCGCGTGTCACGGGTAAAGGAGCAGGTTGGACTCCTACTTGGACAGTTTGCCCGTTGCGTTCCACTTCTATTGGTAAATTAGTACCGATTTTGCTATTTTCTACTAGCTTTTGTACTTCTTCAATTTTAGTAACAGGCTGGTTATTAATGCTTTTAATCACATCACCGGCTCGGAGTCCAGCCGTAGATGCAGGCGATCGCGGGACGATATCAACCAGCAAAACGCCTTCATCAGCTGTAAAATTTAAGCGATCGCCTGTTGTATTTTTTATTCTTTCTTTAATTTCTGGCGTCAGTGTCACCATCTGAACACCCAAATAAGGGTGATCTACTTTCCCGTTAGCAATTAATTCTTGGGCAATTTTTTGCACAGTATTAATTGGGATAGCAAATCCCAAACCTTGAGCGCCTCGGATAATAGCTGTGTTCATCGCAATTACCTGGCCACGAGCATTTAGCAATGGCCCACCAGAATTACCAGGGTTAATTGCAGCATCCGTTTGGATGTAATCAACCCGCTTGTCGCTAGCACCAATATCGCTACTAGAACGACCTGTAGCACTAATAATCCCAGAAGTAACGGTATTATTCAAGCCTAAAGGGTTACCAATGGCGATTACTGCTTGTCCTGGTTGCAAGGCATCGGAGTTACCCACAGATAGAGTTGGCAGATTATTAGCATCAATTTTGATTGTAGCCACATCCGTAACCGGATCTTCACCTAACACTTTTCCGTCAAAAGTCCGGCCATCTTTGAGTGTGACAGTCACTCTATCAGCACCATCTACCACATGAGAATTGGTCACAATTTGACCTGAAGAATTAATGATAAATCCAGAGCCGCTACCCCGTTCTATCTGTTGTCTAGGCTGTGGCGCACCCTCTCCAAAAAAACGTCGGAAAAATGGATCGTTAAATTCGTCTGGTACACGAGAAGTGATTGTTCGGGAAGAATCAATGCGAACTACGGCAGGCCCCACCTGTTGCACTACTTTTACCACAAAATTAGGATCTCCAGATGAAGAGATAAGTGGCGGCGGGACAATTACCGGATTTATCGGATTGGGTTCTATTGGCTTTTGGGCTTGAGTCTGGCTTTGTCGAGTCTCAAAGGTTTTAGTAGGTAGAACAGAGCAGCTCCCCAGGAACACCACTGCTACCCCGTATGAGAGCATCCATAACCTGTGAGGTAAACCCCTGGTATCAATCTTTTTGGGTGCTAAATGATGGTTTGTTGTCTTCATGTGTCGTTGCTTCTTCATATCAATCGCTGGTGTTAGGATCTTGCCTACGGGGTATGTCCCAAAATGATTACAACTTAAAAGCTTATTCTAGGTCTAGCGTGTTTGGATGCTAAATTAGTGCTTTCTCTTCTATTGTGACCGTTAGCAGCAAAGGTGGTAGATGATGGAAATTCCCATAGAAAGTCTGTGGAGTCAGGTACTAGAGCGCCTACAGCTTGAACTATCCCGGCCCACCTTTGAAACTTGGATTAAAACTGCTAGTGCGGAGCGATTAGAAAATAATTGCCTGGTAATCCGTACTCCTAACCCATTTGCTCGTAATTGGTTACAAAAGTATTACATAAATACCATTGCTCATGTAGTACAAGATATTCTGGGCCATCCCGTAGGAATTTACATTACTGTTGCTGAAGGAGATGAATCTCATTTGAGCGAACGAGATGTTTCTTGGGAATCATCAGATACCAGCAATATTCCCGAAGCTATTCATAATCACAATCATAAAACTACTGAATTAAACTCTAAATATGTCTTTTCGCGGTTTGTAGTTGGTGCTAACAATCGGATGGCTCATGCTGCTTCTTTAGCAGTTGCAGAATCTCCAGGTAAAGAGTTTAATCCTTTATTTTTGTGTGGTGGCGTAGGTTTGGGTAAAACTCATCTCATGCAGGCAATTGGCCATTATCGCTGGGAAATTTCGCCTAATTGTAAAATATTTTATGTTTCGACTGAGCAGTTTACTAATGATTTAATTACAGCGATTCGTAAAGATAGTATGCAAAGTTTTCGAGAGCATTATCGAGCGGCTGATGTTTTATTAGTTGATGATATTCAGTTTCTTGAAGGCAAGGAATACACCCAAGAAGAATTCTTTTATACTTTTAATACTTTACATGAAGCTGGTAAACAAGTTGTTATTGCTTCTGATCGTCCTCCTAATCAGATTCCTAGCTTGCAAGAACGGCTTTGTTCTCGATTTTCTATGGGGTTAATCGCAGATATCCAAAAGCCGGATTTAGAAACTAGAATGGCAATTTTACAGAAAAAAGCTGAGGATGAAAATATTCGCCTTCCCCGCGATGTGATTTCGTATATTGCTTCTAACTATACTTCTAATATTCGAGAATTAGAAGGAGCTTTAATTCGGGCGGTGGCTTATATTTCTATTTGGAGCTTACCGATGACGGTAGAAAATATTACACCAGTTTTAGAACCGCCTAATGAAAAAATGGCAGCTACCCCAGAAGCAATTTTAAAGGTGGTGGCGGATAATTTTGATGTTTCAATAGACGATCTCAAAAGTAACTCACGACGAAGAGAGATTAGCTGGGCGCGTCAAATAGGAATGTATCTCATGCGCCAACACACGTCTCTGAGTTTGCCGAGAATTGGCGAGGAGTTTGGTGGTAAAGACCATACAACGGTAATCTATAGTTGCGATAAAATTACCCAACTCCACCAGAGCGATCGCACTTTAGCACAAACAATCCGCCAACTGAGCGATCGCATCAATATGACTAGCCGTTCTGAAAAATCATCCTGAAGATGTATTTAAAGTTTTCCACAACCATCACTTTTATAATTAGTATTGACGGCTGAATAAATAGTCAAAAATATTAAGTAACGTATAAAAATTGATTAAATTTGACTTAAGTTGTGGAAAAATCTTACTTTTTGTGGATAAATCTGTGGAAAACTTGAGATTTTACGAGTAAAATTTTATTAAGTATAATTACCTTGTGGAAAAGTATTTGAGTTTTTCCACAAGTTTTCCACAAGGTAAACTTGCTTAACTATGATTTCCACAGAAATTAGGAATTTTTTAGTAGTGTGTCAAGTTTGCTGAGTCTATAGTGAGCTATTTAACGCTTAAATCAAGGGCTAAAATCCTTAGTAGGAAGTATATTTACCCATCATAATGATAAACGGGATGAGTCGGACAACTGTTCGACCTCGCAGCCTACCAAGCTAATTCAAATTATTATTTGTAGTGAAGTTTTGGAATGATTTTGTGCTAGGAATTTCGTATCGTAGACCTGATTGAAAAACCTGCCAATCTTTTGAAAAGACTAGCAGGCATGGCTTATCATCAATCGGAGCGGCGGGATTCGAACCCACGACCTCCACTACCCCAAAGTGGCGCGCTACCAAGCTGCGCTACGCCCCGGTCAGAATTACTATGGTACAGCAAAACTTTAGGATAAGCAACAAGCATATTTAAAAAACCTTCAGCATCCCAGCCGCTTGCAGCAAATCGGGAACAGCAGAAGCATCCCATTTACCTTCTACACATCGCCCTGTATTTAAGATGAAGCGCAGGCTGTAGGCATGAGGATAGCCTTCTACCTCCATCCATAATAAATTGCTTTCGGCTTCACAAGCGATTTTTTCCTCTTCCATTAATTCAGTTGCGAGTTGTTTCATGGTGTCTGCTAGTTGTGCTAATAGACGGCAAAAATCATTCAACTCGGCTTCAGTTAACTCAATTGCCCAATCATCTGTACCGACTAAACCTTTAAATTCAAGTGCATCGGGGTTCTGGCCTATACGCCAACCATATCCGGTTTTTATAAGGCGTTCCATAGCTTAGTTTTTTAAACGCAGAGGAACGCTGAGGTTTAACGCAGAGGAACGCAAAGGAAGATTTTGGACTGTGGGTTTGGTCATTTTAGTAGTTCAGCCCCTCCTCGTTGCGGTGGCTGTGGGGTACTTGATGTATTTGGACTGGGTGTGGTGTTGGGGCTGGGGGGTGGGGTATTTTGGGAACTTGGATTAAATATATTGACTAAGACTTGCACTAGGGCATTTCGTTGGCTGCGGGTGAGACGAGTGATGGCTTTGCGATCGCCTTCTATTGGATTTTCCCGTAGTGTTTCATGGCCTGGATAGGTAGTATCATACATAATTTCGTTCGCACCCAGGTAATCAGCTAAAGTCAGCTTCCAATCTAAGCGATAAATTGGCGCCCGCCCTTTGGTATAAATGTGATATGTAATCAGGCGACTTACTAAGGTGTTGTTTTCGGCAACTTTCCCATTTTCTTTGCTGATATACTTGTTTTCTCGCGGTAAATCTGGCAATTGTTGATATACTAGCTGCCAAACATCGCTAGGTGTGATTCTCTGAGAGTATGCAGGTTGGATACTAAATAAATTTCTATATATTGATTTGTCCGCCCCTGAACCCAAAACAATTACACCCACCACCATTAAAGCAGTGAGTGTCTGCCAAGGTTTAAGTAGGGGTTGAATGAACGATAAATTTTTGCTCATCCTACCTTCTTATCAAGCCTTTTTTTATAGTTCGCCAATAATTTCTGGCTGAGTCAATTCATCGGACATTTCGATAATTGCCCTTAGCACAGGCTTCATCATCGCATCTTCGTTATTTTCAAAGTCTTCATAACGCCGACGTTTAGCACGATTGGCCACCTGAACCGTAATGCGGTAACGATTTGAGGCTGCACTAATCAGCTCCTCAGAACGGTGCATAATCTGAGACTGAGTGGTCTCGAACTTAGAACGCTTTAGCATAATCAGTGGTTCTTGGGGTCATTCTCCAGTGTAGCAGTACCGATAAATCTGCTGCTGTGTATTTTATCGCTAGCAACCTCTCTCTTGATAGAGGCTGAGAGTGTTTCAGTCAATATAAGTTACTTATAATATTATCTGACTAAAGTCACACATCCTTATGGCTGACCTTGTGGAAACTGCTATCAACGCGGGAAACTTCAATACCCTGGTGAAAGCTGCTGAAGCTGCAAATTTGATAGAAACTCTAAAAAATCCTGGTTCTTTTACATTATTTGCACCAACTGACGAAGCCTTTGCCAATCTGCCAGAGGGAACCTTAGAATCGCTACTACAAGATATCCCTAAGCTTCAGAAAATTGTGGCATATCATGTTGCGAGTGGGGATGTTCGGTCTGATGATTTGGTACAAATTAATGAGGCACAGACGCTTGAAGGGTCAATTGTCGCCATTGAATCTGCCGACGGTAAATTTAAGGTAAATAACGCCAATGTCATCAAAACAGACATTTTGACAGACAATGGCGTGATCCACATTATTGATGCAGTGTTGATGCCTGCAATGGTCGCCGGGAAATAAGGGCATTGGGCATTGGGCATGGGTTATTCTCCTTGTCCCCTTGTCCCCTTGTCTCCCTCATCCCCCCACTCCCTACTCCCCACTCCCTACTCCCAGAATACACCCACTACGTGCGGGAATAGTCAACGCCAATTGCTGAGTTTCTCCTTCACCATTCCACTCAACTTCAGCAGTACCATATAACAGCTTGTTGGGTTGAGTACGTAAACTGACAACATCTGCATTGGCTGTTGCTGAACTTGTGCCAGCGTTGACGGCAATTATCAATTCCTCTGTTCCTAAAGTTCGTGCAAAGATATAAATTTGTCCTTGAGCATGGAGGACTTGGTAATCACCTGTACGCAAGGCTGGGTATGTGTGGCGTAGGGCAATTAATTGACGATGAGTATTGAAAATTTCTTGATTCCAGTTACTCTCTAAAGGAAAGCCACGACGTGAGTCTGGATCTATTGCACCAGGTAAACCAACTTCATCACCATAGTAAATGCTGGGCGCACCAGGAAAGGTAAGTAGTAGTAAGGTTGACAATTCTATACTACCTATATCACCGCCTGCAATTGTCATCAATCGGGCTGTATCGTGACTTGCTAACAAATTGAGTTGAGTTAGCTGAATTTCCCAAGGGTAAAGTTGCAGTACTTCTTGGATTTTGGTAGCGTATTCGGTGGCAAATAAGGGTGGGTAGGGTTGATAGTCGCGGCTTTGGATTTGTTCTAAGACTACGCGATCGCCTGCTGTAAAGGCAATTGTTGGCCCAGTAAATAGATAATTCATCACGCCGTCAAATTGTGTTCCATCCAACCACTCGCGGGAATCTCCCCAGACTTCGCCCACAATGTAAGCTTCGGGATTGATTGCCTTGACGCGATCGCGGAATTCCTGCCAAAATCCAGGAGTTTTTATTTCAAATGGTACATCTAATCGCCAACCATCAATGCCGAATTTAATCCAATATTCGGCAATTTCCATAATATATTCCCGCACTTCTGGGTTGTCGTGGTTAAATTCTGGTAAAGCACGATTTCCTGCCCAACCTACATAATTAGCAGGGAATTCCCCATTGTATGCTGAAAGGGGCCAGCCTTCAATTTTGAACCAATTTACCCAAGGCGAATGGGGGCCATTCTCTAAAACATCATGGAAGAAGAAAAAACCACGGCTGGAATGGTTAAATACGCCATCCAGAACAACTTTGATATTCCGTTGATGGGCTGCATCAAGCAATTCCTTAAAAGCCTCGTTGCCCCCTAACATCGGGTCAACTTGATAATAATCGTGGGTATGATAGCGATGATTGCTAGCGGATTGAAAAATGGGTGTAAAGTAAATCGCGTTAATTCCTAAATCCTGGATGTAGTCTAAACCCTCCATGATGCCCCATAAGTCGCCACCTTTATAACCCTGGAGTGTTGGCATAGAGTCCCAATCTTCCCAACGGGCTTCACGCAGCAAACGTTTGTGCGGCTGTTTGCTTCTGGCAAAGCGATCTGGAAAGATTTGGTAGAAAACTGCGTGCTTTACCCAGTCTGGTGTTTGAATTTGCATGAATCAATTTTTGTAGCTTCAGAAGCGATCGTTGCAAATATTAGCTTCTTTATGGCTCTTACTTATGATAGAGAATCTGTCATTTGTTAGTAGTCATCAGCGATTTAGTCTGTATCTGGCTACTTTATACGCAAATGTTATCAGTCTTAACTATTTTGACTAGAAACTAGAGTTTATTTGAGTTTTTAACCGAAATCGGAGATGCGGCTGCTCAGAGATATCTCATGAGCCACAGAAAATAACTATGAGCGAGACAGAATTTCAAAAGATGAGTTATGAATTAGCAATTGTCTTAGGAATAGCTTACTGCCTCCTAAGCTTATTTGATGTTATCTATGAAATAAAAATAGATAACTATAGTCGCATCAAATAATTAAGGCTAAAAAACTACGTTATAGAGCGACTGATAATCCCTACTTAAAGCACTACTTTGTTGACAGTAAATAAATTTAATTTGAGGTAAAAATGAGGCACGAAAAACTTTCTCCCGGATTGCTTCTGGCATTTCAAGATTATCAAAATGAAGGAGATCAAGCCTTAGTTACACACAAGCGATCGCTTGGCATCATTGCCCACAAAAGCCCAGTCAAGCCCACTAAGAGCGTTGTTTTTATCTACTGCGACCATGATGCAGACTTAAGTTTCTTATCACAATATAATATTGAAGTCAATCAAAACTCTGGAAGTGTGCGGACAGCTTTCTTACCGATAGAGAGTTTAGATGTCTTATCTGAAGAAGATGTGATTCGGCGGATTAAGCCATCACGCAAACTTCATTTGAGGATGGATACTGCAATGGGAACAGTCAAAATACCGGAGTTCCAGAACAAAACCGGACTGACTGGTAAAGGAGTAATTATCGGCATTATAGACAGTGGCATTGATCCGAAACACCCTGCCTTTGCTGGACGAATTTTACACATTTGGGATCAAACACTGCCAGGGCCAGGAGTCACAGAGGGCGGCTATGGGGCTGAATTAACCGGAGCGCAACTGACAATTTCTCAGGATACTGGTGGTCATGGTACTCACGTTGCAGGAATTGCCGCCGGTGCCGATGCTAGCTATGGCGGTATAGCACCAGAAGCGGAATTAGTTGTTGTCAGGTCAGATTTACAGGATGCCCACATTGCTGATAGTGTGCGTTACATTTTCCGAGTTGCTAGAGAGTTGGGACGCCCAGCAGTGGTAAATCTCAGCTTGGGTGGACATGCTGACGCTCATGATGGTAGTGATTCTTTATCCAAAGTTATTGATGCCGAAACTGGCCCTGGAAGAATTATTTGCTGTGCTGCGGGTAACGAAGGAAACCATAACATTCATGGTCAAGCGACAATACCCTGTGGACGCACTTGTAGTATGCGCTTTAATGTTCCTTTGAATCAAATAGACATAGCTTGGTTAAACGGTTGGTATTCCAAAGACAGCGAATTGGAAGTATCTGTGCGGAGTCCTAACGGTTTTGTCACTCCCTTCCAAAAAATAATTACTCAGGGTAATGCCGCACAAGATTATCAGTTACCAGATGCACGGGTACAATTAGCGACACCAGCACCAGACCAAGCCAACGGCGACCATAATTTCTTTGTGCAAATACGCGGTATTGACCCCTCGCCAGTTATGGGAGGTATTTGGCAGTTGCGAGTCCGCAACACTTCTTCAACTGACACATGTTTGAATGTGTGGACTCTAGATGACAATTCATCAGTGTTTTTTACAGGTAAAAGTGTGAAGGATGCGGTAAAAATTGGTTCGCCAGGAGCCGCTAGCAGTGCAATTACAGTTGCCGCCTATACTACTAGAACCAAGTACACAGATATTGATAACAAAGAGCAAGAAATGGGGTTAGAATTGCATACCATTTCGGAATTCAGCAGTGAAGGGCCGCTACGGAATAATGGACAGAAACCGGATGTAGCAGCACCAGGAGCAATGATTATTTCCACCCTTTCCGCCGATGCAAATTTTGACCGCTCATCGATGATTAATTCCAAGTTTGTAGTACGGGCTGGTACGAGTATGGCAACACCGTTTGTAAGTGGATTAGTGGCACTGCTGTTACAGCGAGATCCTACACTTGATCCGGCTGCTGTGAAAGACTTGCTACGTAAAAATAGTGCAATTCCTGGAAAACCCCCAGGCACATTTGATGAGAAATGGGGTTATGGAGTGATTAACGCTTTGAATCTGTAATAGGACTTACGCAAAAATTGCTAAAAAGCTTAATTTATCGAACCGCCAAGACGCCATCGCGTAGCGTCTCGTTAGAGAAGAGCGCCGAGAATTCGTAGAGTGTGCGTAAGTCCTATGTAATTGGACTGAGAAAGGTAAATATTATTTCTATATAAGGATAGGCAACAAAAACCTATGAATTTGATAAGTTAGGGTAGGCAAAAATTGTCTACCCTTTTTACTAAGGAGTTGCTGATGAATTATCAAAAACTAGATGCGGCTCTTGCTACAGCAGTGAATGATGTTCAAAATTCAGAAAAACCGAGTTTGACGGTTTTTATTCATACTGAACCAATTTTAAACTCGGCTGCAACTGCTGTTTTAGAAAGTTTAGGCGTTAGTGGTGTTAGCAATGGCAAAGATATTTTCACGGCAACACTGTCAGCAAAGGCCATTTCCCAGTTGTCAGAGCAACCTTGGGTGAAGTATTTGAAGCGATCGCAGCAATTAGGTTTGGTTAATAAGAGAATACCTAAAGGTAAGTTGGGTGTTTAATGGGTATTGCCTAACCCTACACTAGGTGCAATACGGTTCAGTTAAGAATATTTTCACATCTGCTGCTATTATTTTTTTGACATCATTATTTTAGAGCGAACTTCTTCGCGTTTTTCCCCCATGACATCAATATAGTAACGTTCCGGTGATAATACTGCTTGGATTTGTTTTTTCTCAACGATCCATGAGAGATAATTGAGCGCAATCTGCCTTTTTTCAATACGTTGTTTCTCAGAAACTGCCTCTACTTGAAGGTTATTCGCCCAAGCTATTTTATCTTCAAGTTGCGGTGGTCGCAGTTCTTCGATTCCCACATCTTGCGGTGAGGTAACCAGCAGAAACTCGATAAACTCCTGGAAGCCAACAAACGCCAGTTGACAAATTAGCTGCTGACTAAATTTTCCCCAGAAATAGCCACCGTGGACATCTGGTGTATTGTTACGAAAATATGCCCAACCGAGTTGCACATACTCTAAAAACGTTAAGGGCGAGGTTTGTTTGTCCAGAATCATCATGTAGCGATCGCGATTAGGTGCATTAGCATAATTTGTGCGCTCTTTGTATTCTGTACAATCAAAGTAAGTAAATAAGCTAGCTAACGACTCCCGATCTTTAATTGCTGTGGTAACTGTGGACTGATATTCTTGATTAGCTGGATCTAATCCCTGGTTTTGCACTTTATTCAAGACATTAATTTCTAAATAATCAAGTAATGAATTAATCTCATCTAACGGCTTGCATAAGTTCCGATCCTTCCAGTTGACAATTCCATACTTACTCTCAGATTGCCCTCTCACCTTATTTAACTTACTGCTGTGATAGCTATTGGAACGAACAGTCACATTACCTAGCCGATACCCTTGTGTTCGGGTCTTTGCTGGAAAGGAAAAATAATTAGCAGCCGTAGAAGCAAGACGTAGAGCTAAATCTCCTTCGTTACTGAATAGATACGCCTCTTCAAATCTTCGTAACGATGACCGTAAGAAATTGGATCTTCCAGAAGTAATTGCTAGTGCGGGAATATCTGGTGCTATCAGAATTAAACGACCTAAACTAAAAACTTGCCCGATTCTTGAAGAGGGTCTTTTCCCGGCTTTTTTGTCATTGATGTTTCCTACAGAATTAGAGTCAAAGACATCAGAGAGAATTCGGACTGCTTGTGTAGTTACTTGACTACCCAAACTATGCCCAATGAAGGAGAGTTTTATCGGGTGTTCTTTCCAATAGGTTTGAGCCTTATCCTCTGATTGATCTTCCTGAAGGCAGCATTCCATCAAACCTTTATCTAGTTGGCGAATCAGTTCAACCAAATCGTGAACTCCGTAGTTGATTGCTCGATAAGAGTCACGAAAATATACAATTACGCGCAAAATAATCAGGCTGAAAACAATACCAAATCCGAATGTTCCTAAAATAATGGGAGCAACGAAAATTGGGGAAGATAACCAGAAGAACAGTAAAACAGATGCGATCGCCACAATTAAGCTTCCCCATAGCAGAACCTTCAGTAGAAAGGGTAAAGTGCTTAGGGAAGTAGTAATATTTTGGACTTTAATAGTTTCCGAAGGCCAGCGATAACCAAGAAACACTAAACTATCTGACTTTTGAGAAATTAAGGCATCACTGTTAATATACTTACAAAGTTTTTGATAATTTTTCCAAATTCCATCTGCGATCGCCTCATTGCTTACGGGTGATGTAGTTAAATCACTATCTGCACCTCCTGTGTTATATCCATGAATAGCAATTACTATCCCTAGTTCCTCAGAATTTTTGGGGAGTTTTTTACTTTTTGTATAAAGGAGATCGATTATCGTTTGAATGGTTGGGCGCGTATTATCTTCTTTGATATCTTGTAAATCTTCTACGTTGGCTCGTGCTGTACTGCGGATCAGGTATCCTGGAATTCCTTGGGGTGCTGGAGCATTGGTTGGCTCAATAAACAAGTTATCTACTAAAATATCCATACACTACTTCTTATCGCAATCCTAAATGCTTTGTTAAATTTGTGAGAGCATTATAATTAATTTGACTACTAAGTAAGTATTGACAAGAATTAAGTTTAGTAAATCTCATCGTTACACAACTTTTTTTATCCGCCATCTATTAATTTCTCATAAAATTTTACAGACAAATTTATACAATTGTTTACTATTACTAATTCAAGCAAGAGCCAATCATTGAAATTCCCTTTTGATAATACCTTTGTACTATGAAATAGCGTAGGCGTACCCCGCCGCAGGCATCGCACTTTCCTAGTTGCGTAATTTCTATGTAAAATTCATCCCTAAGAATCAGACGATCCCCCTTACGTGTGGTGGCAGACAGTCCTAAACTGAGAGTGAGAGTTGAAAGGCAGTCGGGAGACATTTTGTGAAAAACGTATTATCAATCATCCTTGGTGGTGGCGCGGGTACTCGGCTTTACCCGCTAACCAAACTCCGCGCTAAACCAGCAGTACCAGTAGCCGGGAAGTATCGCCTAATCGATATCCCTGTCAGTAACTGTATCAATTCCGAAATATTCAAAATCTACGTCCTGACACAATTCAACTCAGCTTCCCTGAATCGTCACATCGCCCGTACCTATAACTTTACTGGCTTCAATGAAGGCTTTGTGGAAGTACTAGCGGCACAACAAACACCAGAAAACCCTAACTGGTTCCAAGGTACAGCCGATGCTGTACGTCAGTATTTGTGGTTAATGGAAGAATGGGATGTAGAAGAATATCTCATCCTCTCAGGCGATCACCTCTACCGTATGGATTATCGCCACTTTATCCAGCGCCATAGGGAAACAGGCGCTGATATTACTCTCTCAGTCATCCCCATTGATGAGCGCCGCGCCTCAGATTTTGGCTTGATGAAAATTGACGATTCTGGTAGGGTAATCGATTTTAGCGAAAAACCCAAAGGTGAAGCGTTACTCCAAATGCAAGTTGATACAAGTGTACTGGGATTATCAAAAGAACAAGCCAAGCAACAGCCTTACATCGCCTCAATGGGGATTTATGTCTTTAAAAAAGATGTTTTGTTTAAGTTGTTGAGAGAAGGCATAGAAAGGACTGATTTCGGTAAAGAAATTATTCCTGATGCCTCTAAAGATTACAACGTTCAAGCTTATCTATTTGATGATTACTGGGAAGATATTGGAACAATTGAGGCATTTTATCATGCCAATCTAGCCCTGACTCAGCAGCCCCAGCCACCTTTTAGTTTCTACGATGAAAAAGCACCAATTTATACCCGCGCTCGTTACTTGCCTCCGAGTAAACTATTAGATTGCCAGATCACAGAATCAATTATCGGCGAAGGTTGTATTTTGAAAAATTGCCGCATTCAACACTCAGTATTGGGAGTGCGATCGCGGATTGAATCTGGCTGCCTCATTGAAGAATCTTTGCTCATGGGTGCAGATTTTTACCAAGCTTCTGTAGAACGCCAATCCAACGTAGAACAAGGTGACATTCCTGTAGGTATTGGTGCTGACTCGATTATTCGCGGTGCCATCATTGATAAAAACGCCAGCATCGGTCATGATGTCAAAATTATCAATAAAGATAACGTGCAAGAAGCTGACCGCGAAAATCAAGGTTTCTACATCCGCAGTGGCATCGTGGTTGTGCTGAAAAATGCTGTCATTCCCGATGGAACCATCATTTAGTCAGTAGAGACGCGATTAATCGCGTCTGTACAATAGTCATTAGTCATTAGTCATTGGTTAATAGTTACAAGGACAAAGGACAAAGGACTAATGACTAAACTAATTTTGTTAATTGGTCTTCCAGGTAGCGGTAAGTCAACTTTCGCTAAACAATTGCTAGCAGAATGCCCCCAGATGCCACTGATTTCTACAGATGGTATTCGGGGGCAACTGTTCGGTTCCCAAGCCATTCAAGGGCCGTGGCAGGTGATTTGGAAAGAAGTAAGAAGGCAATTTCAGCAAGCTATTTCTACAAAAAATACAGCTATTTTCGATGCCACCAATGCCCAGCGCCGTCATCGCCGTGAAGTTATTGCTTTAGCCCGTGACTTGGGTTTTACCCACATTACGGGAATTTGGGTGGATACGCCAGTGTGGCTGTGTTTAGCACGGAATAAAAGGCGATCGCGCCAAGTTCCTGAAGAAATTATCTTGCGGATGCACCGTCAACTCCGAGATGCCCCCCCAAGTCTGGAAGAAGGACTAGACAACCTGATCCGCTTATCAGAAAAATCGAAGTACGGAAATTGCGATCGCTTGTTGAGCGAGAACCACACTTGAATTTCTATATTCTTTGTTAATTTAAAGTCAGATTCTCTTTGCTTGGCACCATACCAGGCAAACTAACATCTTTTATCTTAAAAAAAACATAACAGGAATTTCTATAGGAGGCTGGTAGATAGATGGCTGCAACCAACTACAAAGACTATTACGCAATTTTGGGAGTTAGTAAGAATGCTACTCAAGAGGAGATTAAGCAAGCCTTTCGTAAACTAGCCCGCAAATATCACCCTGACGTCAACCCAAATAACAAACAGGCAGAAGCACGCTTTAAAGAAGTTAGCGAAGCCTACGAAGTTGTGTCAGACCCAGATAAACGCAAAAAATACGATCAATTCGGTCAATATTGGAAACAGGCTGGTCAAGGTTTCTCATCTGGCGGCGCTGGTGTTGATATGGGTGGCTTTGACTTCAGTCAATACGGCAATTTCGATGAGTTCATTAATGAGCTGCTAGGACGCTTTGGTGGTGCTACGCCTCGTGGTGGGCGACAAAGTTACGCACAACAGAATAATAATTACTCAAATTACTCACAAAGTTACTCTTACACCAATACCACAGGTGGGACGACGAGTGGTTTTAGCGGCAACTTTAACGATTATGGGTTTGGTGATGCAAGTACGGGTACTTCCCAAGATAGTGAAGCTGTAATTGCTCTAACTTTTTCTGAAGCATTTAACGGTGTGCAAAAGCGCTTCAGTTTAGGTAACGAAACAATTGATGTTCGTATCCCATCTGGGGCTAAACCTGGTACTCGTCTGCGCGTGCGAGGTAAAGGTCAAATTAACCCGATGACTCAACAACGAGGGGATTTATATTTAAAAGTTGAATTTCAGCCCCACTCGTTCTTCCAAATGGAAGGCGATAACTTGGTGTGCGAAGTGCCAATCACGCCAGATGAAGCTACTTTAGGAGCGTCTATTGATGTACCCACTCCCGATGGTTTAGTTAATGTCAAGTTACCAGCAGGAGTGCGTTCTGGTCAATCGCTGCGTTTACGTGGCAAAGGTTGGCCCCTCGCCAAGGGTGGACGCGGCGATCAGCTGGTGAAAGTGGCGATCGCACCACCAAAAGACCTCAGCCAGGAAGAGCGGGAATATTATGAAAAAATCCGGGCTATACGTACTTATAATCCCCGCAGTCATTTGCAGCAAGTCAAGCTGTAAAAATTTAGCTTTGTAGAGATGGGAAATTTACCGTCTCTACATTGACTAGCGATGAATTTGCTGCGTGTTTCTCGCTACTACGATGGACTTCAACGCTTCCATTGCTTCTGGTGTAGCCTCGGTAGCTTGCCAACTTGTCCGTGCAGCTAACCGATCGTGCCAAGCATTTACCTTTGGATAATTACTTAAGGAAATGCCTACTTCTGGCAGCCATATTACTACAGTTCCAGCTACAACCTCACCTAAAGTTAGGTTTTGACTACCAAAGTAAGGGCGATCATCAAGTAAATTCTCAAAAAGCTTCAGCACTGTTGAAATTTTTTGCTTTGCCTGCTCGATTTTTTCTGGATCTTCCCCAGGTAAGCCCAATACCTGAGGTAAAAACGTGGTGGTTGCTGGCAAAAGCTCATTTACAGTTACTAGTTGTACCATGCGTGCGATCGCTAAATCTTTGGCATCTTTAGGCAACATCGCAGGTGTGGGATATTTTGCCTCTAAATAGTCCAAAATTGCCAAAGATTCCACTACCTTAAAGCCATCATCCACCAAAGCTGGAATATGATGGAAAGGACTAATTGCCAAAAACTCTGGTTTAAACTGCTCCCCATCCAGTTTTATCTCTACTAATTCAAACTCAAGTTCTTTTTCCAGCAGAGTAATCCAGACACGGCGGGAGTTAGGAGAAATCGACGAATGATAAAGGGTTAGCACCATAAAACCTCACAATTTCATGAGTAGGGTGGGCATTACCATTTACACATTACACTCAATTGAATTGTTTTAATAAAGTCTCAACACTAGCATTGTGATCCAAAAAAGAAAATAAATGCCAGTATTGGAGTTTTCCTTCTTTATCTAATACGAACTGTGCTGGCAAAGGCGCTCCCAGTGCTTGTCCTACTTGATAGTTACGAAAAACTCGACAACTAGGATCGCTCAATAACGGCATTTTTAAACCTAAATCCCTCACAACAATTTGACTTTGCCGTTCATCGGTACTAGTAATCATTAAAACTTCTATACCACGATTTTTAAACTGCTCGTAGTTTTCTTTTAAAGCTTTGATGTGAGGAAAACAAAAGGGGCAATATTGTTTTTCGGTAAAGATGCGAGTAAAGGCAAGTAAGACTGGTTGCTTGCCTTTATAATCAGACAATTTTACTAAAGTTCCGTTAGTAATATCTGGCAGTTGAAAATCTGGCGTTCCTACCCCCAACCTGAGTTTATTTGTCGCTGGAACTGGTAAAAAATTACGGAAGAAGCGCTCATTTAATAAGCCACTAAAATCAGTTGAAGTAAGCATAATACTATTTTGGATTTTGGATTTTGGATTGTCAAAGAGTTATTGATAATTAATTTTTGGCATTTTATCTGTTATAACCATTGTTAAGATTGGTATATTTTCAATAATGATTATTTAAATACTATTTTATTAAAAAACCACAGATAGATACCGAGGTTGACACTGTTTAATGTGTATCTCTGTTATCTGTGGTTTTCGTTGATTTCAACTCCAACAGAATGGATTACGAAATTTAGACAGCAGAGAAGTAGACTTTAGACTTCACTGGGTCAGGATTCATTGTCTTGTCACCAGGTTGCCAACCAGCTGGGCAAACTTCGTCAGGGTGAGACTGAACATACTGAATTGCTTGCAGTGTCCGCAGGGTTTCATCAACGCTGCGACCAAAAGCTAGGTTGTTGATGGTGGCGTGCTGTATAATACCATCTTTATCGATGATGAACAGACCACGCAAGGCAATGCCTGCTGCTGGGTCAAGAACGTTGTAAGCGGCGCTAATCTCTTTTTTAATGTCAGAGACTAGAGGATAATTCAGGTCGCCGACACCACCAGACTTACGATCTGTTTGAATCCAAGCGAGGTGGGAGAATTCACTATCAACAGAAGCTCCAAGGACTTCAGTATTGATTTTCTTGAATTCTTCGTAGCGATCGCTAAATGCTGTAATTTCAGTGGGACAAACAAAGGTAAAGTCTAGTGGGTAGAAAAACAGGATGACATACTTACCGCGATAATCGGAAAGTTTGATTGTCTTAAATTCCTGGTCTACCACAGCCGTTGCTGTGAAATCGGGAGCTTGTTGACCAACGCGGAGGCTTCCTTCGGTTCCGTAAGTAAGGGACATTAACCTAATTCTCCTTTATCGGTTTAGTAGCGTTGTAATTTGGGTTAAGTAAAACTCACCCATCCACGCTCTCACAGTTTAATTACGATCTGTTACGACTATATCATACTCATAACGATTTTGAGTAGCAAATGCTTGATTTAGATACAAGAGAATGGTTGCTTACCAATGGCTTAGGAAGTTTTGCCAGTGGTACAGTTTCGGATGTCCGCACACGTACTTATCACGGTTGGCTGTTTGCCGCTACAAAGCCTCCTTCTGAGCGCACTCTGCTGTTTTCGCACCTAGAAGCTAGCTTGGAAATATTAGGGAACGTTGTAGCATTGGGAACAAATTTTTGGGGTAACGGTCAGATTGAGCCGACAGGCTACGAATTGCTACGCTGTTTTGATATTAACCCAGTTCCAAAATGGATTTGGGGTCAAGATAACTGGCAGTTAACTAGACAATTAGTGATGCCCTATGGTTGGGGAGGGAGTGGGGAATGGGGAGTAGGGAGTAGGGAAGAGAATCATAGTACAGACGCGATTAATCGCGTCTCTGACCACTTTCGATTTTGCCATCGAACTTTAATCCAATATCGCTACGAGGGAAGCGATACAGCGATTTTACGACTGCGACTGCTGATAGCAGAACGTAACTTTCATCACCAGCAAACTGCTAATCCAGGATTACAGTTCTCACAATTGCTTGGAGAACAGCAAATCTGTCTGCAAGCAAAAAATTCTAGAAATTTCGGTATACCTTGGCACTTGCGCTGGACACAAGGAAGGTATCAAACAGATGCAGTTTGGTATTGGAATTATGGATTGCCTGAGGAGACAAAACGGGGATTAGGTGACAAAGAAGACCTATACAGTCCTGGTTACTTGATAGTTACACTGCAACCAGGAGATACAGTCACTCTAGAAGCGCGAGTAGGTTTTCCTGATTCGACGGCAGGTGTTCTCACCGATGAAAGCTTTGCAGAAGCATTAGAAAGAGAGCAAAAACGGCTCTCCCAGATTTTTGGATGGAGTCAAGGAGGCAGAGGAGCAGGGAGCAGGAAGCAGGGAGAAAGAGAGAATTTTACCCTCTGCTCCCTACACCCCGTCCCTCTGCCTCTTTTCAATGCCCAATGCCCAATGCCTAATGCCCAATTTACAATTTGGCAACACCTACTTAAAGCAAGCGATCAGTTTATCGTCTATAGAGCTTCAATTCCAGGCCCTACGGTCATTGCTGGTTATCACTGGTTTAATGACTGGGGACGCAACACATTAATTGCTTTACCTGGGTTGGCACTAGTTCCCCGGCGCTTTGACTTGGCAAAAGGAGTATTGCGGACTTTTGGGCATTATTGCCGCCACGGTTTGATTCCTAATGCATTTCTTGATGTCAGTGGAGAACCAATTTATAACAGTATTGATGCGGCGTTGTGGTGGATTGAAACTTTAGGACTTTATTTAGAAGCTACCCAAGACTGGGAATTTTTAGCAGACCAATTCCCTCTAGTACAGCAAATCTACAAAGCATTTGTTGGTGGTACACATTTCAATATCCAGATCGATGCCACCGATGGGTTAGTTAGTTGGGATGCCCCTGGTTTAGCCCTTACCTGGATGGATGTAGTAATTGGCGCATACCCCGTCACTCCCCGTTACGGTAAGCCAGTTGAAATCAATGCACTATGGTATTCTGCTTTATGTTGGCTGAGTCAGTGGGCAGAACGATTGAGCCAGCTTGAGTATGGTTCGTCAGTGCGCCTCACGAAGCAAGCACAGCGTTATGCTCAACAAGCAGAACATGTAAAAACCTCACTGCAAAAATTCTGGAATCCTCAACTGGGTTATTTGTACGATACTATTGAGCCGGACGATCGCCGGAATTTTCAAATTCGTCCTAATGCCGTTTTGGCGCTGTCGCTGCACCATTGCGCCTTTTCCGAACAGCAAGGGTGTCAAGTATTAGATTTGGCAACTGTCAGCTTACTTACCCCCTATGGTCTTCGCAGTCTCGATCCAGGAGATCCCGAATACAAAGGGAGATATGAGGGTAATCAAGAACAACGCGATCGCGCTTATCACCAAGGCACTGTTTGGGCTTGGCTAATTGGGCCGTATATTCGGGCTTGGCAACGTTTTTATCCAGAGCAATCGCTGCCTTTTGATTGGCAACCTCTGCTAGATCACTTCTTATTTGACGCTTGTCTTGGTTCTATTTCTGAGATTTTTGATGGCGATGCACCTCATAAGCCCAGAGGTGCGATCGCTCAAGCTTGGTCAGTTGCCGAAGTCATCCGCCACATTAAATAATACTGAATATAATCTTCTTGACCAACGAACTTCTAACCTGCTGAAAATATTGGCTGCTCACATCTTAATTATCAAAAACATGAATCTACCAATCAACTCATGAGCGAGGAACGAGAAAGAGCCGATAATGATTCCCCCTGGAAAGAAATCCTAGAAGCTTACTTCCCACAAGCAATGCAATTTTTCTTTCCGCAAACAGCAGCACTAATTAATTGGGAACGTCCCCACGAGTTTCTTGATAAGGAATTTCAACAAATAGTTCGGGAAGCAGAACTTGGTAGAAGATATGCAGATAAATTGGTCAAAGTCTGGCAAATTCAAGGAGAGGAAATTTGGCTGTTGATTCATGTCGAAATTCAGGCAAAATCAGAAGATAATTTTGCTCAAAGGATGTTTTCTTACAACCTACGAATTTTTGACAAATTTGCTAAACCAGCCATTAGCCTAGCAATCTTGTGCGATGCTGACTCGACTTGGAGACCAAATCAATACAGTTATAATTATCCCGATTGTGGTCTGCATTTTAGATTTGGAACCGTCAAGCTGCTCGATTATCAAAATCGATGGACAGAGTTAGAAAATAGCGATAATCCCTTTGCGACGGTAGTAATGGCACATTTGAAAACCCAACAAACTACTAAACAGTTGGGAGAAAGGAAAACGTGGAAATTTAGTTTAATTCGGCGATTGTATGAACAAGGGCTGCAAGAAAGGGATATTCGTAATCTCTATCGTTTTATCGATTGGGTTATGATTTTACCAAAAGGATTAGAAGCAGAATTTTGGCAGGAGTTTAAACAATTCGAGCAGGAGCGTACCATGAGTTACATTACCACAGGCGAACGCATTGGCTACGAGCGAGGTAAGCAGGAAGGACAACAGGAACAAGCACAAACACTTGTGCTACGACAGCTACAAAAACGGTTAGGAGAGTTACCACAACAGGTTCGAGAACAGATTCAAGGTCTTTCTGTAAAACAATTGGAAGCACTGGGTGAGGCTTTGTTAGATTTTAGTGCGTTGGCATAGCCCGTCGTAGACATCGCTGATTTGCTCAACTGGCTACAAACTCATCAAACGAGTTAGTGCTGAGTCCTAACTATTAGAGGTTAAACCTGCCTCTTTACCGCTTAATTGCTAGTATTAACTATGAAAAGCAGGTCATCTATATAAAATATGTCTTAACTCATGCCGAATATGACAAAGATATGACCTATATGTAATACACCTTAATTAGAAAAGACTAAGATTTCATCGCCGGATACTGTTTTAAAACCTGCTTTAAATATTGCCCAGTATAAGACCTGGGATTTTTTGCAACTTCCTCTGGTGTACCCACAGCAATCAATTCTCCTCCTTTGTCGCCACCTTCTGGCCCCAAATCTATTACCCAATCAGAACAACGAATTACATCTAAGTTGTGTTCAATTACTAATATTGAATTACCTTTATCTACCAATCTTTGCAACACATCTAATAATTTGTGGACATCATAAAAAGATAACCCTGTTGTCGGTTCATCTATTAAATAAAGTGTTTTACCTGTGGCGCGTCGAGATAATTCTGTTGCCAATTTCACCCGTTGCGCTTCACCACCTGATAAGGTAGTCGCAGGTTGTCCTAGTTGGACATAACCCAAGCCAACATCAAATAAAGTTTGCAAACGCGCGATCGCTTTGGGTATATTCTGGAAAAAGTCTAAACTTTCCTCAACTGTCATTCTTAGAACATCAGATATAGACTTATCTTTATACTTCACCTGCAATGTTTCGCGGTTGTATCTTGCACCCTTACAAATTTCGCATTGTACGTAAACATCAGGGAGAAAGTTCATTTCAATCACATTCACACCCTGTCCGCTACAAGCTTCGCAACGTCCACCTTTAACGTTGAAGGAAAATTGTCCAGGTTTGTAACCTCTAGCTTTTGCTTCTACTGTTTGGGAAAATACATCCCGAATCGCATCGAAAATTCCTGTGTAAGTTGCAGGGTTGGAACGTGGTGTGCGTCCAATGGGAGATTGATCGATAACGATCGCTTTATCAATCGCATTCAATCCCTGGATTTTATCCAAATGTCTGGGTAAGGGAACTTTCTTAGTTAAATGATGTTGCAGAGATGGATATAGTAATTCGTTAATCAGTGTAGATTTTCCAGAACCAGACACACCAGTGATGGAGACGAGTTTACCTAGCGGAATGTCTACATCTATATTCTGTAAATTGTTGCGATGAGCATTTTTAATTCCCAAACTGCGCCCATTTCCTTCTCGGCGTTCTGCTGGTGTGGTAATTACTCGCCTCCCTGATAAATATGCACCCGTCAAAGAATCTTCTGCTGCTAATAACGCCTGAAAATCACCTTGGGCGATAATATTTCCGCCGTGAATTCCTGCACCGGGGCCAATATCAACAATGTGGTTAGCTGCGCGAATTGTTTCTTCATCGTGTTCAACAACAATTAATGTATTACCCAAATCGCGCAATTTCGTTAAGGTTTTGAGCAACCTACCATTATCTCGTTGATGCAAACCAATACTTGGTTCATCTAAAACGTAGAGAACTCCTGTTAAACCAGAACCAATTTGCGTTGCTAGACGAATTCGTTGGGCTTCGCCACCAGAAAGGGTCATGGCGGGACGGTCAAGGGTGAGATAATCTAAACCTACATCCAACAAAAATTGCAATCTAGCTTTGATTTCTCGGAGAACTAAATCAGCAATTTGTAACTGGCGATCGCTCAACTTAAATTGCTCAATTCTCTCCCGACAATCCCGAATTGATACGGTAGTTAATTCTAAAATTCCATATTGTCCCAACTTCACAGCCAAGGCTTCCGGTTTTAACCGTTTTCCCTTACAAACCTCACACGGTTGATCGATTAAATACTGCTCTAATTTTTGTTTAATTAATTCCGAACCACCTTCATATTGCCGTTGCAAAATTGGAATAGCACCTTTAAAACTCTGCTTTCTTTTTGCTTCTGCGGCTCGTTCATCTTTCTCTCCAAACAAAATAATTTGTTGTTGTTCTTCTGTCAGCTTGCTCCAATTTGTTTGTAACTCAAATCCATAAATCTGTCCCACACTATAAAGTAATTCCAAGTAATAAGAATTATCTTTTTCTGACCAAGGCGCGATCGCAGCATAAACTGGCGCTTCCCAGTCGGGTACTATCAAGTCTGGTGCAAATCTTCTTAAAGTCCCGATTCCGTGACAGTGCGGACAAGCACCATAAGGCGAGTTAAACGAAAACAATCGCGGCGATAATTCCTCCATTACCGCCCCATGTTCTGGACAAGCAAAATTTTCTGAAAATACTAATTCTTCTTCGGAGCTAGACCCCCCGCCTTCGGCACCCCCCCTTACTAAGGGGGGGCTAGGGGGGGTTTCCTTAGATGACTCATGACTAATGACAATACTGGCAATCCCACCCGATTGCTTGAGACACGTAGACAAAGAATCAACCAAACGCTCCTGGATATCAGCCTTTTTCACCAATCGGTCAATTACCACTTCGATGGTGTGGGTAAAGTTTTTATCCAATTCAATGGAATCTGACAGTTCGCGGATCTCGCCATTGATCCGCACGCGGACAAAACCTTGAGAAGCCAGACTTGACAAAAGCTTACGATGTGTGCCCTTTTTCCCCCTGACAACGGGTGCAAGAATTTGGAAGCGAGTACGATCTGGTAATTCCATGATGCGATCGCACATTTCATCGATTGTCTGGGGTGCAATACAGCGATCGCATATCGGACAATGGGGTTCGCCAGCCCGACCAAACAACAGCCGCAAATAGTCGTAAATCTCCGTCACCGTACCCACAGTGGAACGGGGGTTATGAGACGTTGACTTTTGGTCAATAGAAATTGCTGGACTTAAGCCTTCAATGGCTTCTACATCCGGCTTATCCAGTTGTCCTAAAAATTGTCGTGCGTAGGCGCTGAGGGATTCCACATAGCGACGCTGCCCTTCAGCAAAAATGGTATCAAAGGCTAGGGAAGACTTACCAGAACCAGAAACGCCAGTGAATACGATTAGGCGATCGCGTGGCAATTCCAAGTCAATATTTTTCAGATTATGCTGCCTAGCACCCCGAATCCGAATGGTATTCTGGCTGTTGTGGCTGGGGTACGGAAGATGTCCATTCAAGGATGCTGCTAGCTGTTGGTCTGACATATTGGGCGGCGAAGAGGGAGTTTCTTATGAAACAGTCCTTAATAATACTATCTTTAATTAGTTTATAGTAGAACAATCGTACTGTTTTAGTTAGTTCTCGTTCCAGATTCATGGCGCAGATATCCTTAAGAGTCTGCTAATTTGGAAGCATCCCGATTTAAATCCTTCTGAGGGCGAAGCTATGGTATCGCAAATCCAACCGCCGACCCAGCCAGAGGTCATCTACCCAGATAGTGACGGACAACCAGTGGCCAATAATACCATACAGTTTGGCTGGATTGTAGAAATCAAGCAGAATTTAGATTGGCTATTTGCCGACGATCCAAATGTATTTGTCGCCGGAGATTTATTTTGGTATCCCGTAGAGGGACGTAACAAAATTGTTAACGCCCCAGATGTGATGGTGGTATTGGGTAGACCAAAAGGCGATCGCCTGTGCTACCAACAATGGAAAGAGGAGGGAGTTGCACCGCAAGTGGTGTTTGAAATTCTTTCTCCCAGCAACACACAAACTGAAATGGACAAGAAATTACTTTTCTATGACCGCTATGGGGTGGAAGAGTACTACATTTACGATCCTGAGCGAAATAATTTGCATGGATGGTTGCGTAGCGAAGATGGGTTAGATGTCATCCCCCAAATGGAAGATTGGGTGAGTCCTTGGTTGAAAATTCGGTTTGCTCCATCACCAGAGGGTTTGCAGCTATATCGCCCTGATGGAGAACGGTTTTTAAATTATACAGAAATTTCTCGCAACGCCGAGCAAGAAAGGCAACGAGCAGAACAAGAACGACAACGAGCTGAACTTGCAGAACAAGCCAGAAGAGATGCCATACCCCGATTATTGCAAATGAATTTGAGCATTGAACAGATTGCCCAAGCTTTGGGATTGTCAGTGGAAGAAGTGCGAACCCTTGCTCAGGAGTAATGCGGTATGCAATTTTTTAATCGGGTCATTAGAAATTGAAGTTGTATTTGAGATATTCTGAATCATGCTAGCCAATGCAGCCACCCATGATGTCGCCTGGGAAAAGTTACCTGATGATTTTGTTTTAGACAACGAGCCAGTCGATAACATTAATCAGCCACTCTTGGCTGCTGCTTTAACAGAAAGCTTAGAACTTGCTGGCAGATTAACCACCGATGCTTTAACCCTCACTCACTACGGTATCTGCGCCAACTTGAATAATCGATTTGTGGTCAAAGTACCAGATTGGGGTTATGTACCATCAATTCGAGTCTCACGAGAAGAAGTGAAGCGCAGTTATACGCCACGACTCCAAGGTGATATTCCGGTAATTGTGATGGAATTTCTCTCAGATACCGAAGGTGGAGAGTATTCGAGTAAACCGACCTATCCCCCAGGTAAATGGTTTTATTATGAGCAGATTTTACAAGTGCCAAACTATGCCATTTTTGAACCAGATAGCGGAGTTTTAGAAGTTTATCGGCGAGATGATTTAGGACATTATGAATTACAAACACCAGATGCAAATAATCGTCACTGGATTGCCGAAATGAACTTGTTTTTAGGCGTATGGCAAGGAAGCCGAGAAAACCGCACAGGTTATTGGTTACGTTGGTGGGATGACAATGGCGAATTATTACTGTGGGGTTTGGAGTTAGCAGCAAAAGAACGCCAGCGTGCAGAGAGATTAGCTGTTCAGTTAAAAGCGCTGGGAGTGGAACCGGAGGTTTAACTCGGAACTTCGACCTTTTTACTCGGCCGTTCGTGTTCAGAACTCGGAACTTCCACCTTTTTGCTCGGCCATTCGTGTTCGGAACTCGGAACTTCCACCTTTTTGCTCGGCCGTTGGTGTTCGGAACTCGGAAGTTCAACCTTTTTGCTCGGCCGTTCGTGTTCGGAACTCGGAACTTCGACCTTTTTGCTCGGCCGTTTGTGTTCGGAACTCGAAACTTCGACCTTTTTACTCGGCCGTTCGTGTTCGGAACTCGAAACGCCAGATTCAGAACTTGAATTGCGTCTTTTCATTATCAAGCGATGTCTACGACGGGTTATGACGCTCGAATACTCGCTATCGGCGTCGCCCTGCCCCTATATTTAAACTCAGCAAGGTGCTTGAAGTACAATTACTTAAAACCGTGCTGCGCCATCTCCTCAGTTTTATTCGTGTCTAAACTTGTATCTCTCTGGAAAAATTCATCAAAAAGTTTAAAGAAATATTCAAATCCTGCTTTTTCATCATGGCAGGAGAGCATAATTAGCTTTGCCCAAGAGCTAACAGTCGTTACCCCAAACTTTTTTTGCAGCCAAGGTTGAAATTCATCGTAAAATTTTTCTTCTTCTTCGGTCATGTCAATTCCTAATTCGCTGCGAGAAAATTCATAACCGACTAAAAACATAAATAAGTCACTTACAGAAGGTCGTCCTAGATACATTCCAGGTCTGGCTCTAATTTTGTCTACAACTTCTAATAGTCCACTCATATTTATTTCATCATCTACTTTGATTATTTATAGAGATTCTAACTCTTCAACAATAAATTGTTCACTTGGACAATGGAAATCACGTAACCAATCTTCCCTTGTCATCCCCTCAGCAGATAGATTATCAAAAACTAGTCCTAATACTTCTACTCCATAGTGAGTTCCATTTTCGGTAATTGATTCATTGGGATTCCAGCGATCGCTAGTTATAAAAACTTCATTTCGTCTTTTGGTTCTAAGCTGAATAATCTTACCCTCAATGCTATTTTTTGCTAACCATTGCATGACTGCCTTGGCACATTTATCACATTCAAGTAAAGGAAAGTTTACTATTATTCTGCCAATTGCTTGATAAACTTCTTGTTGTGATAACTGACTCACCCAGCCTCCCCATGATTCAGCAATTTACCAAGCGACCGCCTTTAACTCTACATTTAAGCTGTTCAAAACTGCGATCGCATTTATTTTTTAGCGAGCGATCGCCTTTAGTTCTAACCATTTAAGCTTATAAATTGCGATCGCATCTTTAATTAATTTACCAAGTGATCGCCTTTAGCTCTATATTTAAGCTTAGAATTACTGCAAAAATTAGGTTCTCAACTGCGATCGCATTTCTAATTTACCAAGCGATCGCTCTTTTTGAATATTAACTCGCCATAACTCCCTCATTTCCCCGGTTGGTGAGCGAAGTCGAACCACATCCCCCTTATCTCTACTGCCTTGGACACACCTTAGCCGCATCAGGATGGCTAGCCAAATAATCCTTAAGCCAACTGCAACCCTGCGCTAATAAATCATCAAGATTCAGATTCCACAATTTGATGGTGTTGTCAGTACTGGCGGAAGCTAAAGTTTTGCCATCCGGGCTGAAGACGACGCTGTTGACATAATCGCTATGCCCTGTAAGAGTGGAAATTTCTTTGCCCGTGTGAAGATTCCATAATTTGATAGTGTTGTCACGACTGGCGGAAGCTAAAGTTTTGCCATCCG